>NZ_JBEXGS010000035.1:0-84340 GCF_040607455.1 Sphaerisporangium sp. NPDC005289 | reverse complement strand
GCATACGAGTGGATGGTCCAAGGGTCGCTGCCCACCCCGATCGTCAGTCCGTCAGATACGGCGGTAGTAGCGGGGTGGGACGGCCGGACGATGGTCGGCGCCGCAGGCCCCCTCGTACGGCGCCCACCACCAGACACTCCGCCCCACCCCCGCACACCCATCTTCAGGCCAATCTGCATCGGGGCCAGGAGAACCGGCCCATTGGATGAGCCCGCCGGAGAAGTCGAATAAGGCCCGCCCCGAGACTGGTGCGGGTGGACCGAGTCGGTAGGGCCGAGGTCGGCTTCGTCTTAGGGCTCGGTCTTGGCTGGTTCGCTCGCAACACGGCCGAGTCGGACTACGTTCTCAGCGCCTTGGCCGGCCGCCGCGTCCCGACATTCACAAGGGGCGGTATCCAGGGACGTACCGGGGTGGTGGTCGCGGTGGTGGGCCGTGCGTCCGAGGGTCTGACAATCGGAGTCAATCCGTTATTCGGGTGGCCGATCGGAGTGGGGTTCGCCGACCAGGGGACACGCTACGCTTCCCCGTACCTGGGGGAGATCTTCGTTGAGTGTCCTTTGTTGGCGTTAAGGGCGTGACGTCGTGACAGGCAGGCATCGTAATCCCGATCCCCTCGACGGTGACGCGTGGAGCCAGGAGGCGCCGTCCTGGCGCGACCGGTTCGCGGGCTTGCTGGAAGCGGCGAGGACGTCCGGCCCGCTGGCCACGGTCCGCAGGCGGGCCGTCGTCGCGCTCTCGCTGGGCGTCGTCCTGCTGGCGTCATTGGTGGGCGGGGCGTATGCGCTGGTGAGCCGTTCGGCGTGCGCCGAGCATCCGCAGTTGCGGGTGATGGCCGCACCGGAGATGGGGCCGGCGCTCCAGCAGGTGGCCGAAAGGTACGCCAAAGACGGCGGTTGTGCCTCGGTGACGGTGCTCACCGGAAGTCCTGCCGATGTCGCCGACGAGTTGGCGCTTCGCAAGGATCTCCTGGACGTCTGGGTGCCCGACGATTCGGTGTGGGTGGACCTGGCGAAGGTCCAGGGGGCCGATCGCGAGCTGTTCTCCCCAGGAACGTCGATCGCGCGCTCGCCGGTGATCATGGGGGTGACGGAGAGGACCGCCGTCAAGCTCGTCGCCGGAGGAGAGCAGGCCAAGAAGGGGGCCGGCCACGACAGGCCGGCTGACGGCAAGAAGGCTGCCTCAGGCGGCTCGGACGGGGCCGACGCCGACGATCCCGGTGACCGTGACGAAGCGGGCGACGGTGTCGGAGTGAGTGAAGCGGACGCCGAGGCGGGGCTGGCGGTCGGGGAACTGGCGCACGTGCGGGCTTCGTGGATGTTGCTGGTGCCCACGTCGTCGACCAAGAAGAGGCTGCCGAAGGCGTCCACGACCCTGCCTGCTCCAAGTAGGTTCGCGTCAGGGCTGGTCGCGCTGGACGCGTTGAACACGGCCGTGGCGGACCGGCCCGCCGCGCTGAAGATCGTGCAGGGCATGACGACGAACCTGAAGCGGTCGGTCCTTCCCTCCCGGGAGGCGCTGTTCGACCTCGTCGAGCGGCCCGCCAAGGGCACCGATCCGATCATCGTGGACAGCGAGCAGGCCATCTGGCGGCACAACGGCGCGCGGACGGACGGTCTGGTGGTGGGGCTCTATCCGGAGGAGGGGACGCTGGCCCTGGACTATCCCTACGTCCCGATGACCAAGGACGCCGTCAAGATGCGGGCCGCAGAGGAGTTCCGCGGAGTGGTGCTGTCCGGCACCGGCCGCGCGTTGCTGCAGGCGTCGGGGTTCCGTGATCCGTCCGGCAGGGCCGGGGCCGCCATGGACGAGCGGCATGGCGTGCGCGTCGAACCTCCGGAGGAGATCACGGCTCCGGTCGCCATGACGCGGCTGCGGTCGCTGCTGTCGATGAGGCTGCTTCTCGCCGACACCCGCAATCTGCTGCTGCTGGACGTCAGCCGCTCGATGGGGAAACAGGTCCCGGGGATGGGGGCCACGCGGGTGCGCGCCCTGGCGGACGTCGCCGCGGCGGGGGTCCGCGCACTGCCGCAGGGCGGCGACATCGGCCTGTGGATCTTCGCGACCGGCCTGGACGGCGACAAGGACTACAAGGAACTGGTGCCGGTCGGCCCGCTGCAGCAACGTGGGCCCGAGGTGGAACGGGCTCTGCGCAAACTGCCCGACCATATCAAGGGCGACACCGGCCTGTACGACGCGGTGCTGGCGGCCTTCCGCTCCGCCTCGTCGCGCCAGGTCAAGAACATGCTCAGCTCGGTCATCGTGTTCACCGACGGGCGGGACGACGACCGTCACGGCATCAAGCTCAACGAGTTGCTGGCCACGCTGCAGAAGGAGTTCGATCCCGGCCGGCCCGTCACGATCACGTTGATCGGTTACGGCGAGGACGCCGACGCGGCGGAACTCAAGCAGATCGCCCGCGTGACGAACGGCGCAGCCATGGTCGCCACGTCGTTCGACCAGGCACAGCAGATCTTCCTCCAGGCTCTTGCGAACCGGGTCTGCCTGGACAGGGAGAGATGCGACTCCCAGGAGGGCTGAGCCCAGGGCTCTCTCTCGACCTGGATACGCGACCGGTCCCCGGTTCTGCTCGGGTCCCCGGTCCTGCTCAGGGCCCGGGCCCGCGGGTACGGTCCCGCGTACGTGGTGGTCTGTGACAGTGGCCGCGTCAGGCCGGCCGCGAGGTGGTCAACTCCATCATCTCTGTCAGTGGTGGACGGCGCCGTCATTCGGGGTCGGGGCGGGTGGCGGCTCTCAGGAGGGGTTCGACGCGGTAGGGCACCTGCGTCGAGAGGGCGATGGTGGTGTCGGTGCGCTGGACGGCCGGGGAGGCCAGGACGCGCGCGATGATCTCCTGAAGCTGGACGGTGGAACGCGCCACCACGCGGCAGAGCAGGTCGGCCTGGCCGCTGGTGCCATATACCTCCAGGATCTCCGGGACGGCTCCCAGCGCCTCCACAGCCTCCGCCAGCCTGCCCTGGGAGATCTGCAGGGACACGAAGGCGAGGATCGGATATCCCATCTCGGCGGGGACGACCGTCGGGCCGAAGTCGCCGATGACGCCGCGGGCGAGAAGCTTGTCGACGCGGGCCTGAACGGTGCCTCGGGCCACTCCCAGCAGGCGCGCCAACTCGGTCAGGCCGATGCGCGGATGCGCCCGCATGGTGGTGAGCAGCCGGGCGTCCAGAGGATCGACGGGACCATGAGCCGTAGGCATGGCCCGAGGGTACGGCCTCGTCACGACCAAGGACCACGCCACGTCCAAGGACCAGGTAGCCCATCGAACCAGGACCGGGACAGCGGGATCAGAACGAGCCCTCCCGGCATGCAGGCGGGTGGTCCAGCCGTGGCTGCCACCCCGATGGCCAATCGTGGGCGGCGGTACCCGGCGGTGGCGGTCGGGGTGGAGGGTGCCGGTGGCTTGTGAGGGGTGGACAGGGGGGTGCGGAGGAAGGGTGGGCGGATCGACCAGTGTTGGGGAGGTCTGAGGGGGCTCCTCTGGTGGGAATGACCATCTCGAGTGGCCGCTCTTGCCAGCGAAACCCCCGATTGCCGATATTTCTGTCATGTTCGAAGAAGCCCAATACTTCGCCCCGGTGGCCACGCGGGAGGACGGGTCCGTCGTCGTCGAGCTGGCGGCGAGCCACCCCGGGGTCGCGGATCCCGCCTACCGTGAGCGCCGCAACGCCATCGCCGCCCTCGCGCTGAACCACGTGGCCGGACGGCCGGTTCCCGTGGTGGAGTACACCGAGCGGGAGCACGAGGTCTGGGCCCTGGTCGCGCGGGAACTCGCGGTCAAGCACCGTGCGTACGCCGCCACGGAGTACCTGCGCGGGTTCGAGCGGCTCGGGCTTCCCACCGACCGCATCCCGCAGCTCCAGGAAGTGGGCGACCTCCTCGCGCCGCTCACCGGCTTCCGGTACCTCCCGGCCGCGGGCCTGGTGCCGCTCCGCGACTTCTACGGCGTGCTGGCCGATGGCCTGTTCCACTCGACGCAGTACATCCGCCACCACTCGGTGCCGTTCTACACTCCCGAGCCGGACGTGATCCACGAGGTGATCGGGCACGCCAACGCGCTGGCGTCCGACCGGTTCGCCTGCCTCTACCGGCTCGCCGGCGCGGCCGCCCGCAGGGTCGAGACGCAGGAGGCGCTGGAGTTCGTCTCCAAGGTGTTCTGGTTCACGATGGAGTTCGGCGTGCTCGCGGAGAACGGGGAGGACCGCGCGTACGGCGCCGGGATCCTGTCCTCCTACGGCGAGATCGAGGAGTTCCGCGGCATGGACATCCGGCCGCTCGACATCGGCGCGATGGGCACCACCGCGTACGACATCACCAAGTACCAGGACGTGTTGTTCCGCGCGGAGTCGCTCGCCCATCTGGAGGACGTCGTCGGCGCGTTCTGGGAGAACTGCGACGATGAGGTCATCTCCCGCATCGCCGCCGACCACGCCGCCGACCGGGCGGTCGTCACCGGCTCCTGAGGGGCCGGTCAGACCGCCACGGCCTTGAGACGTCCGAGGCCGCCGGCCTCGTGTCCGCCGGCCTCGTGTCCGCCGGCCGGCGGCGGGTCGGCCGCTCCCTGGCCGGGGCCGCCGGTGCCCGGCCGGGAGGATCGGCCGGGCGATCGTCGCCTGGCGGTCAGGCGGGTGTCACCAGGCGGTAGCCGACCCCGCGTACCGTCTGTATCAGCTGGTCGTCCTCGTCGCCGAGGCGGGCGCGCAGGCGTTTGACGTGCACCGCGATGGTGTTGGTCGACATGCTGTCCGCGGCGTGCCAGACGTGGCGCATGATCTGCTCGCGCGTCACCGTGCGGTCGGCGTTGCGCATCAGGTAGTGCAGCAGCTCGAACTCGCGGAGTGGCAGGTGGACGGGCGACCCGGCCACGCGCACCTGGTAAGCGCCGACGTCGAGCTCGACGCCTCCCACGGTGAGCACCCCGCGCCCCGCGACGTCCCCGGGGAAGGCCGCCTGGACCAGCGGCAGCAGCTCGGGCACGCGGTAGGGCCGTGCGACGCACGCGGTGGCGCCCGCGGCGAGGGCCTGGACGGCCTGCTCGGCGTGCCCCTCGCCCACGCCGAGCAGCACCGGCACGGCCCGGGCGAGCCGGACCGCCCGGACGAAGTCGACCGGCCCGATGACCGGAAGCGTGGCGCTCACGAGCACCACGTCCGGCCGGAGGGCGCCCGCTTGGAGCAGGGCCTGCGCCCCGTCCAGGACGCCCGCCACGAGGATGCCCTCGCGCTCGAGCGCCGACGCCAGTTCCCGCACCAAGTCGGCGTCGGGATCGGCAACCAGCAGCATGGGCGCCGGCCGAGTGTCCCCGTCCACTACAGGTGCCGCCTGCGGCTGGCTCACACCATCTCCTTTACGAGCGGGTCATCCGAAGCGCCCGGTGATGTAGTCCTCGGTCGCCTTCTGGGTGGGGTTGGTGAAGATCTTCGAGGTCTCGTCCATCTCGACGAGCTTGCCGGGCTGGCCCTGGCCGGCCAGGTTGAAGAACGCCGTCTTGTCGCTGACCCGCGCCGCCTGCTGCATGTTGTGGGTGACGATCACGATGGTGTAGTCGTTCTTCAGCTTGGAGATCAGGTCTTCGATGGCCAGCGTCGAGATGGGGTCCAGCGCCGAACAGGGCTCGTCCATGAGCAGGACGGCGGGGCTGACGGCGATGGCCCTGGCGATGCACAGACGCTGCTGCTGGCCGCCGGACAGGCCGGAGCCGGGCTTGTTGAGCCGGTCCTTGACCTCGTTCCACAGGTTCGCGTCCTTGAGCGAGGTCTCCACGATGCCCTCGGTCTCGGAACGGGACACCCGGCCGTTGAGGCGCAGGCCGGCGGCGACGTTGTCGAAGATGGACATCGTCGGGAACGGGTTCGGCCGCTGGAAGACCATGCCGACCGTCCGGCGCACCGAGACGGGGTCGACCTCGGTCCCGTAGAGGTCCTGGTCCTCCAGCATGATCTTGCCTTCGACGCGGGCGCCCGGGATGACCTCGTGCATGCGGTTGAGCGTGCGCAGGAAGGTCGACTTGCCACAGCCGGACGGGCCGATGAAGGCGGTGACCGAGCGGGGCTCGATCGTCATGGTGATGCCTTCGATCGCCTTGTGCGATCCGTAGTACGCGTCGAGGTCGGACACCTCGATCTGCTTGGCCATTGTCGAAAACCCCTTATCGGCCCTTGGCGGGAGAGCGCCACCACGAGATGAGGCGCGCCACCAGGTTGAGCAGCATGACGAACAGGATGAGGGTGAAGGCTCCGGCCCATGCCCTGTCGATCGCGGTGTCGTTCGGGCGGCTCATCTGGTCGAAGATGTAGAGCGGGAGGCCCATCTGGGGCCCGTGGAACGGGTCCGGGTTGATGGAGTCGGTGATGAACACCGTCAGCAGCAGCGGCGCCGTCTCGCCCGCGACGCGGGCGATGGCCAGCATGACGCCGGTGATGATGCCGGTGAACGCGGTCGGGAGCACGATGTGCACGATCGTCTTCCACTTGGGCACGCCCAGCGCGTACGACGCCTCGCGCAGCTCGTTGGGGACCAGGCGCAGCATCTCTTCGCTGGACCGGACCACGGTCGGCATCATCAGGATGGACAGGGCGAGCGCCCCGGCGAAGCCGGAGTAGCCGAGCCCGAGGATCAGCACCCAGAACGCCAAAATGAACAGACCGGCCACCACGGAGGGGATGCCGGTCATCACGTCGACGAAGAAGCTGATGGAGCGGGCGAGGCGACGACCCCGGCCGTACTCCACCAGGTAGATCGAGGTCAGCAGGCCGACCGGCACAGAGATCAGCGTGGCGACCCCGACCTGCTCCAGCGTGCCGAGAATGGCGTGGTAGGCGCCGCCGCCCGCGTCGCGCGGGCCGATGTTGCGCATCGAGTGGGTCAGGAACTCGACGTCGAACCGGGCGAGCCCGTTCTTGATCACCAGCCAGAGCACCGACACCAGCGGGACGACCGCGATGGCGAAGGCCAGCCAGACCAGCCCCTGCACGATGCGGTTCTTGACCCGCCGGCTGACGGAGACCGGGGTGATGACACTGGGCGACATGGTCATGCGGCGGCCCTCGAGTACTCCTTGCGGCGGGCGATGATCAGGCGCGCGGCCATGTTGACCACCAGGGTGATCACGAACAGGACCAGACCTGAGGCGATCAGCGCGCCCTGGCCGATCGGGGTCGCCTCGCCGAATCCGTTGGCGATGTTGGCGGCGATGCTGTTGCCGCTGTTGGACAGCACCTTGAACGTGATGTCGAAGGTGGCGGGGAAGATCAGCGCGACCGCGATGGTCTCGCCCATCGCCCGTCCGAGGCCGAGCATCGCGGCGCTGATGACGCCGGGACGCCCGAACGGCAGCACCGACATCCTGATCATCTCCCACCGGGTGGCGCCCAGGGCCAGCGACGCCTCCTCCAGCATCGTGGGGGCCTGGAGGAACACCTCGCGGGAGATGGCGGCGATGATCGGGAGGATCATGATCGCCAGCACGAGCGCGGCGGTCATGATCGACTTGCCGTAGACGCCGTCACCCCCGAACAGCGGGATCCAGCCGAGGTAGGTGTTGAGGAAGGTGTAGGGGCCCTTGACCAGCGGGACGAGGAACAGCACGCCCCACAGGCCGTAGATGACGCTGGGGACGGCCGCCAGCAGGTCGATGACGTAACCGAGGACCCCGGCGAGGCGGCGCGGCGCGTAGTGCGAGATGAACAGCGCCACGCCGATGGCGACGGGCACCGCCATGATCAGCGCGAGGAAGGAGCTGATCATGGTGCCGAACGCCAGAGCCGCGATGCCGAAGGCCGGCTGGGTCGCGTTCGGCGTCCAGTTCTTCTCGGTGAGGAAGTTCGCGGTGTTGGCCTGGAGGGCCGGAACGGCCTTCACGATCAGGAAGATCGCGATGGCCGCCATGATGGCGAGCAGGAGGATGCCGGCGCCGGTCGTCGCGAACCGGAAGGGGCCTTCGCCGCGACTGCGCCGGAAGGCGGACCGGCCAGTGGCCGGCCCGCCCTCGCGTGTACGAAGTGGCGTGGCCATCGAGTTAGGAGATCGCCTCGACGGCCGTGCGAACCTTGGTGACCAGGCTGGCCGGCAGCGGCGCGTAGCCCAGGCTGGTCAGGGCCTGCTGGCCCTCGTCGCTCGCGGTGTAGGTGAGGAAGGTCTTGACGAGCTTGGAGTCGTCGGCCGACAGGCCCTTCTCACAGGTGATCTCGTAGGTCACCAGGACGATCGGGTAGGCGCCCGCGGTCTTGGTGGCGTAGTCGATCGAGAGCTTCAGGTCGTTGCCGGTGCCCTTGATCTCGGCGGCCTCGACGGTCTTGGCGGCGCTCTCGGGGGTGAGCTCCACGAACTCGCCGGAGCCGTTGGAGACCTTCGCCTTGGTCAGGCTGGAGTTCTCGGCGTAGGAGAGCTCGACGTAGCTGATCGTGCCCTCGGTGCCCTTGACGGTCTGGGCGATGCCGTCCGACCCCTTGGCGCCGGTGCCCTTGGCCTCCGCGGGCCACGCCTTGGCGGGCTCGTAGGGCCATTCGGCGGTGGCCTTCAGGAACTTGGTGAAGTTGTCGCTGGTGCCGGACTCGTCCGAGCGGTGGACCGCCTGGATCGCGGTGGACGGCAGCTTGGCGTCGGGGTTGTCCTTCTTGATCGCCGCGTCGTCCCACTTGGTGATCTGGCTGTTGAAGATGCCGCCGATGGTCGCCGGGGACAGCTGCAGGTTGTCCACGCCCGGCAGGTTGTAGACGACCGCGACCGGGCCGATCACCATCGGCAGGTTGATCGCCTTGCCGGTCTTGCAGCGCGCGTCGGCCTGCGCCGGCTCGCCCTTGTCGTCCTTGAGCGCCGAGTCGGAGCCGGCGAACGCGACGGTGCCCTGGATGAAGGCCTGCACGCCCGCGCCCGAGCCGCTGGGCTGGTAGTTGATGCTCACGCCGGGGTTCGACGACTGGAACGACTTCTTCCACTCGGCGATGGCGTTGGCCTGAGCCGAGGAGCCGGCCGCGTTGATGGTGCCGCTGAGGGCGCCGCCTCCCGCGTTGCTCGCGGGGGCCGAAGCGGCGTCGGTGCCACCGCCGTTGTTGTCGGTGCCGCACGCAGCGAGCGAAAGCACGCCGGCGATGGCGGCTACGGCGAGCCGGCCTGCATACTTCACGTCTGTTGTCCTTCCACGTTGTTCTCTTAACGGGTAGGACGGTAGGCAGCGAAGATGACTTGATTCCCGGTTCAAGGTGAACGAAGAATGAACGGGCCGGGTCACTATCGTGGTGAACGTTCCATGACGCTCTACCCGCCCATGGTGTTGGCGGCATGATGGTCTACCTGCGCGTGGTGTTCGCGGGGCCACCGGCGCGACCATGGGCGTTCATGGCCCATCATGGCGTTCATGACGCGCGTATGCCTGGTGTGCATGGGGAACATCTGCCGCTCGCCGATGGCCGAGACCGTCCTGCGGCGGGTGCTCGCGGACCACGGGCTCGATGATCAGGTGACCGTCGACAGCGCCGGCACCGGCGGGTGGCATGCGGGCATGCCCATGGACGAGCGCGCGCTGTCGACGCTGTCCTCCCACGGCTACGACGGGTCCGGCCACCGGGCCCGGCAGTTCGAGGCGCGGTGGTTCGCCGAACGCGACCTGGTGCTGGTCATGGACGCCGACAACCTCAGGGCGCTGCGCCGGCTCGCGCCCCCCGGGGCCGAGGTCAGGCTGTTCCGCTCCTTCGACCCGGCCGCGCCCGAGGGGGCCGAGGTGCCCGACCCCTACTACGGCGGCGCCGAAGGCTTCCTTGACGTGCTCACCATGGTCGAAGCCGCCTCGGAGGGGCTGGTGAAGCACCTCAAGGAGCGCCGGTCCCCGCAGGTC
The DNA here is from genome assembly GCF_040607455.1 of Sphaerisporangium sp. NPDC005289. Classification (NCBI taxonomy): domain Bacteria; kingdom Bacillati; phylum Actinomycetota; class Actinomycetes; order Streptosporangiales; family Streptosporangiaceae; genus Sphaerisporangium; species Sphaerisporangium sp. NPDC005289. The sequence goes on along the minus strand of NZ_JBEXGS010000035.1, from coordinate 74,493 downwards.
GACCGAGCATGCCGCCCGCCATTGGACGGTCGCTGATACGCGACTGTCCCCGCACGGACAGTAACGTTCGCGGGGATGTGCCGTAGCGTCGGGGGGACGACGGCGAGGAGGAGGGGCGATGCTCCCAGGGTGCGGAAACTGTGATTGCTACCTCGACGACCGGGTCATCTCACGACCCCCCGACGAGCGCTGACCGGCGTTCACCGGCGGGCGGTGCGGGCGCTGACCCGCACCCGGCAAGACCGCCTGGTACCGGCCGGCGGGTGGCGCAGGCGCTGACCCGCGCTCCGGCCGTCAGTCGCCGAGGCGCTTGAGGACCTCGGGATGCAGCATGGGGTTCGCGCACACCATGCTGCCGCCCTCGACGTCCGGCGCGCCGGACAGGTCGGTCCACACGCCGCCCGCCTCTTCGACGATCACGGTGAGCGCCGCCATGTCCCAGGCGGACAGCTCGGGTTCGGCCGAGATGTCGACCGCGCCCTCGGCGACCATCATGTGCGACCAGAAGTCGCCGTAGGCGCGGGTGCGCCACACGGCCCTGGCCAGGCCGAGGAACTCCTGAAGGCGTCCGCGATCTTCCCAGCCGCCGAAGCTGGAGTAGGAGAACGACGCGTCGTGCAGGCGGCTCACCGAGGAGACCTGGCAGCGGGATGCCTTGGTCAGGCTGCGCCCGGTCCACGCGCCGCCGTCGCGCGCCGCCCACCAGCGGCGGCCGAGGGCCGGCGCCGAGACCACGCCGACCACGACGCGCCCGTGCTCCATGAGGGCGATCAACGTGGCCCATACGGGGACGCCGCGCACGTAGTTCTTCGTGCCGTCGATCGGGTCGATGATCCAGCAGCGGGAGCCGTACCCGCTCGTCTTGCCCATCTCCTCGCCGACGACGGCGTCGCGGGGGCGGGCTCGCCGCAGCGTGCCGCGGATGGCCTCCTCGACGGCGCGGTCGGCGTCGCTCACCGGGGTGAGGTCGGGTTTGGTGTCGACCCGCAGGTCGACGGCCCGGAACCGGCGCATGGTCAGGTCGTCGGCGCTGTCGGCCATCATGTGGGCCAGTCGCAGGTCGTCGCTATAACCCGTCACGGGGACAAACGCTATCGTGCCGCCGCCCGTTTCAGCAGTCCTGTCCGGCTTCGAAGCGTCGCAACCCCGTCATGCTGGGTCACCTCATCCCGCACGGCGCGTCGTCCACGAAGCATGGCGATACGCCGCGTACTCCACGTCTCCGTTGAACATGGCGATACGCCGCGTATCTCGCGTAGCCCCTGAAGCATGGTGATAGGTCGTGTTCTCCGCGTCTCCGGTGGAGCCGGAGGAAACGCCGCGGGTGCCGCCTCAGTCGTCGTCGGGTTCGCCGTCGCGGCTGGCGAGCAGGCGGCGCAGGGACGCCAGGCTCATCGGGTCGGCGTGCCCCTCGGCCACCCACGCGTCCAGCGAGCACTCCTCGCTGCGGTGGGTGCAGCCCTTCGGGCAGTGGACGGTGCCCTCGGCCAGGGAGGGGAAGGCCGCGAGCACGTTGTCGACCACCACGTGGCCGAGGCCGAAGCTGCGCACCCCGGGAGTGTCGATGATCCACCCTCCGCCGGGCAGCTCGAGGGCGACCGCGGAGCTGGAGGTGTGGCGCCCGCGGCCCGTGACCGCGTTGACGTGCGAGACGGCCCGCCCGGCGTCCGGCACCAGGCCGTTGACCAGGGTGGACTTGCCGACCCCCGAGTGCCCGACCAGGACGCTCAGCCGGTGGTCCAGCCTCTCGCGCACGGGGTCGAGGTCGCCGCCCTTGCGCACCACCAGAAAGGGGACGCCGAGCGGCTCGTAGCGGGCGACGAGGTCGTCGGGCGCGGCCAGGTCGGCCTTGGTGAGGCAGAGCAGCGGCTCGATGTCGGCGTCGAACGCGGCCACCAGCAGGCGGTCGATCATGCGGGGGCGGGGCGGCGGGTCGGCCAGCGCCGTGACGATCACCAACTGGTCGGCGTTGGCGACGATGGGGCGCTCGACCTCGTCGGTGTCGTCGGCGCTGCGCCGCAGCATCGACGTGCGCGGCTCGACCCGGACGATGCGCGCCAGGGTGTCGGGCCGGCCGGAGGTGTCGCCGACCAGGCTGACCAGGTCGCCCACCACGATGCCCTTGCGGCCGAGCTCGCGGGCCCGCATCGCCGTCACCGGGCGCGGCGGATCGTCCCGCCTGCCGCGGCCGTCGACGCCGGTCTCGGTGACCCCGCCCCCGACCAGGCAGGTGTAGCGCCCCCGGTCGACGGCCACGACGAACCCGGGGACGGCGTCCTCGTGCGCGGGACGGCGCCTGGTCCTCGGCCGGGACCCCTTGCCCGGCCGGACCCGTACGTCGTCCTCGTCGTACTCCCGTTTCCTCAGCGGGCTTCCTCCAGCATCAGGGCCCACATGCGGGCGAACTCGGGGAGGGTCTTGGCGGTGGTCGCGATGTCCTCCACCTCGATCCCGGGCACGGCCAGGCCGATGACCGCGCCGGCCGTCGCCATGCGGTGGTCGGCGTAGGAGCGGAACACGCCGCCGTGGAGCGGGCGCGGGCTGACCACCAGGCCGTCGGCGGTCTCGGTGACGTCGCCGCCCAGGCCGTTGATCTCGGCGGCGAGCGCGGCGAGCCGGTCGGTCTCGTGGCCCCTCAGGTGGGCGACCCCGCGCAGCGTGCTGGGCGAGTCGGCGAGCGCGGCCAGCGCGGCCAGCGTCGGGGTCAGCTCGCCGACGTCGTGCAGGTCGGCGTCGATGCCGCCGATGCGCCCGGAGCCGGTGACCCGCAGATCGCCGCCGGCGCGGGTGACGGTGGCGCCCATGCCGGCCAGCAGCGTGCGCAGCGCGTCACCGCCCTGGGTGGTCTCGGACGGCCAGCCGGGGATCGTGACCGAGCCGCCGGTGATCAGGGCGGCGGCCAGGAAGGGGGCGGCGTTGGACAGGTCCGGCTCGACGGTGAGGTCGCGGGCGGCGATCGGGCCGGGCTCGACCCGCCAGACGTCCGGCTCGGTGTCGTCCACGCCGACCCCGGCCGCCCGGAGCATCTGCACGGTCATCTCGATGTGCGGCATCGACGGCACCGGAGGGCCGTTGTGGCGCACGGTGACGCCCTTCTCCAGGCGCGGGGCGGTCAGCAGCAGCCCTGAGACGAGCTGGGAGGAGGCCGAGGCGTCCAGCGTCACCTCGCCGCCGGTGAGCGGCCCCCTGATCGTGAAGGGGAGGGCGTCGCCCGTGACCTCGGCGCCGAGGGTGCGCAGCGCGGCGAGGATCGGGCCCATCGGCCGCGTGCGGGCGTGCGGATCGCCGTCGAAGGCGACCTCGCCGTCGGCCAGCGCCGCCATCGGGGGGACGAAGCGCATCACGGTGCCGGCGAGCCCCACGTCGATCGACGCGCCGCCGCGCACGGGGCCGGGCTCGACGTGCCAGTCGGCGCCGAAGGCGGACTCCTCCGAGGAGGTCAGCCCGGCTCCGAGCGAGCGGAGCGCGGCGACCATGAGGTCGGCGTCGCGGCTGCGCAACGCGCGCCGGACCGTGCCCGGGCCGTCGGCCAGGGCGGCGAGGAGCAGGGCGCGGTTGGTCACCGACTTGGACCCGGGCAGCTGGACGGTCGCGTCCACCGGCCCGTGGGCCACGGGCGCGCGCCACAGGGGAGCTGACATAGCCCTGAGCCTACCGGGAGCCACCCCTCGCGAGGGGTGACGCCGGCCTCGCCCGCGCAGGGGCCGTTCGTGCGTGAGGGGACGCGCCAGGCGCGCGAGTGCGGCAGTCTATGGGCATGTGCGGGAGATACGCGTCGGCGCGCAAGCGCCAGGAGTTGCTCGAGGAGTTCACCGTCGCGGAGGACGGGGCGTCCGATGAGCTGAAACCCGACTACAACGTCGCCCCCACCAAGAAGGTCTACGCCGTGATGGAACGGCCCCCGGGCAAGGGCGAGGGCGCGGGGGGCGGCGACGCCGGCGGCGAGAAGCGCGCGGCGGACGCCGGCGACGGGCCGGGAGAGCCGGTCCGTCGGCTGGAGGTGGTCAAGTGGGGGCTGGTGCCGAGCTGGGCCAAAGATCCTTCCATCGGCTCCCGCATGATCAATGCCCGGGTCGAGACGCTCACCGAGAAGCCGTCCTTCCGCAGGGCCTTCGCCAAGCGCCGCTGCCTGATCCCGGCCGACGGCTACTACGAGTGGCACCGGACCGACAAGAAGACCAAGCAGCCCTACTTCATCCACCCCGAGGACGGCGGCGTGATGGCCATGGCGGGGTTGTACGAGTTCTGGAAGGACCCGACCCGCGCCGAGGACGACCCGCTGAAGTGGCTCACCACCTGCACGGTGATCACCACGACGGCCGAGGACCACCTGGGGCACATCCACGACCGCATGCCGGTGATCATCAAGCGCGACATGTGGGCCGACTGGCTCGACCCCGGGCGCACCGACCCGGCGGAGGTGATGGGCCTGCTGAAGGACGCCCCGCCGAGCGGGCTCGCCGCCTACCCGGTGTCCAGCGAGGTCAACAGCGTCCGCAATAACGGCCCGCACCTCATGGAGCCGGAGAGTTCCGAAACCGCGTTGTTCTGAGCCCGGGCGGTGTAAGACCCCGGCGGAACGGGCATCCGGTGAGGAAGGCGATGACGTGCCGGAACAAAGCCCTGGCACAGCGTCACCGCTCAGAGGTGGGAAAACGGCCAGGCGGGATGTCCGGGGGGTCCCGTCCCAGGCTTCACCCCGTTTCCTTCCCGGAGGTGCGGACTCGTGGACGACGCGACCGCTCGTGCCCAACTGAGGAACATGCTGGCCGAACTCGACCGGTCCATCATGGTGCTGCGTGGTGACCCCGTCGCCGTGGCGGACAGGTCGGCGGCCGACGCCGGGTCCGACCTCACCGGCGCCGACCGGGCCCAGGCCATGATCGATGTCGCGACGCGCCATCGCACGGCCGTGGTGGACGCCCTCGAACGGCTGGACGCCGGCGTCTACGGCAGGTGCGTCGACTGCGACAAGCCCGTGCCGGAGGGCCGGCTCGCCGCCCGGCCCGAGGCGGCCCGTTGTGTGAGGTGCCAGTCCGAACGCGAACGCCGCCGCTGAGCCGACACCGGCCGGCCGCGTACCCCGGCCTCAGGAGACAGAACGGCTAGCGCGGCCTGCGGGCGCTCGCCACCAGGTGGATCCCCACGGTGTCGTCGTCGTCGGGGTGGGCCTCCAGCTCGGTGCGGACGAGCCAGTTGAGCGCGCGCGTGTCGGCGGCCAGCACGTGGTCGACGGTGGAGGGCGACAGCACCGTGCGCGGCCGGATCCACTCCACCTCCAGGCCGGCGTCGGTCAGCAGCTCACGCAACTGGACGCTGCTGAAGCAGCGGGTGATGCTGCCGTCCGGCCACGGCACGAGCATCACCTCGCCCGTGCCGGTCTGGCACAGGTGGGCCCAGTAGTTCTGCTCGGCCATGATCGCCATGCCGAGCACCAGCGAGTCGACGCACGCCAGCACCCGGCCGCCGGGCCTGAGCACGCGCACGACGTCCTCGATCGTGGACTCGGCCATCAGCTCCAGCGACAGGGCGCGCTCCTCGGCGATCACCGCGTCGACCGAGGCGTCGGGCAGGAACGACAGGTCGTCGGCGCGCACCCGGCGGATGCGGTTGGAGGCGTCGCGCAGGCCGGGGGCGGAGGGACGGCGGAAGTCGACGACCTCGATGACGTGGTGTCCCGCGCCCGCCGCCTGGACGGGCCAGCGCCCACGGCCGCCGGACAGGTCGAGCACCAGGCCCGGCCGGTCGGGAAGCCACCGTTTGAGCTGCTCGGCGACGACGGCGTGGTAGAAGGTCCAGTACGGCCCGAGTGCGCCTGAGCCGTTCAGTTCGTTGGCTGGGATGGGCAGCACAATGGCTCCTGGACGGTCGGGGCTCCGGGGAATCGCTACCAGCCGGTACGTATCTTTTTCCCCGTACCGGGTCGTTCGTCACCTTCTACTTACCGGGAACAGATGCTATGCCTCGCGTGTTGCAGACGCGTGTAAACACGCGAGGAGGTTCCGTCCCATGCTGATGGCCGAGGTCGGCGATCGGTCGATCGTGCGCAAGCCGGTATTCTCGGCTGTGTACGGCGCGTATAAGGGGGTGGGTCCGGTCTCCAAGACAGCCGAGGAGACTCTGGAGCAGCGCAGTGAGCGGTTCGAGCGTGACGCCATGCCGTACCTCGACCAGCTCTACAGCGCGGCGCTCCGGATGACCAGGAATCCCGCGGACGCGGAGGACCTGCTTCAGGACACCTTCGCCAAGGCATTCGGGTCCTTCCACCAGTTCCAGGAAGGCACCAACCTCAAGGCCTGGCTCTACCGCATCCTGACCAACACCTTCATCAACAGCTACCGCAAGAAGCAGCGGGAGCCCAAGCAGGCCGGCACCGAGGAGATCGAGGACTGGCAGCTCGCGCGCGCTGAGTCGCACACGTCGGGCGGCCTGAAGTCCGCCGAGGTCGAGGCGCTGGAGCACCTTCCTGACAGCGATGTCAAGCAGGCGCTCGCCGCCCTCCCCGAGGATTTCCGGATGGCGGTCTACCTGGCCGATGTCGAGGGTTTCCCGTACAAGGAGATCGCCGACATCATGGGCACTCCCATCGGGACCGTGATGTCCCGCCTGCACCGCGGGCGGCGCCAGCTGCGGACGCAACTCGAGGATTACGCGCGCGAACGCGGGCTTGTGCGATCGGAGGACCCGTCGTGATGCAGTGGGGTGACACCGGCCGATCATCGAGGAAGGGCGGCCGCGGAGACGGCGCCGGCGCGTCGGCGGGGTGTCGGTCATGAGCTGTGGCAACCCGCACGACACCGACTGCAAGGAAGTGCTGGACAAGGTCTACACCTTCCTTGACGGCGAGCTGGACGAGAGCCGGCGGTCGGACATCAGGCAGCACCTCGACGAGTGCGGCCCCTGTCTTGAGGAGTACGGCCTGGAGCAGGTCGTCAAGCAACTGGTCGCCAAGCACTGCGGCTGCGACCCCGTCCCCGAGGACCTGCGGTCCAAGGTGCTCAAGCGCATCCAGGCGGTGCGCTCCGAGCTCGCCGCCGACTGAACGGCCACGCCCGCCGAGCACGCACGGCCCGGCGCGGACGACCGCGGCGATCACGCGGTCGCGCCGGGCACGGGGCCGGGGCCGACGGGCGGCGCGGTCCGCGGGGGTTCCGGTCCGCGGGGGTTCCGGTCCGCGGGGGTTCCGGTCCGCGGGGGTTCCGGTCTTCCGGGACACGGGTCCGGCGCCCCGGGCCGGTGTGAGGAGATCGCCTAAGATACCGGGATGCGGCTTCTCGTAACCGGCGGTGCCGGCTTCATCGGCTCGACCCTCGTCGACCGCCTGCTCGCGGACGGCCACGAGGTGGCCGTCGTCGACGATCTGTCCTCGGGCGACCTGGCGAACCTCGCCGGCGCGCGGGAGCACCGGCGGTTCCGGTTCCACGAGCTCGACGTCCGCGATCCGGCCCTGCGGGGGCTGATGGGCGAGTGGCGCCCCGAGGTGGTCTGCCACCTCGCCGCGCAGATCAGCGTGCGCGCCAGCGTGGCCGATCCGGTGCACGACGCCCGGCTCAACGTCGAGGGCACGGTCAACATGCTGGAGTCGGCGCACGCCGCCGGGGCCAGGAAGGTCCTCTACGCCTCCTCGGTCGCCGTGTACGGCCGCCCGGCCGTGATCCCCGTCCCGGGCGACGCCGCCACCGACCCGCGCTCGCCGTACGCCGTCTCCAAGCTGAGCGGCGAGCTGTACCTGTCGATGTTCCGGGCGCTGCACGGCCTGTCGTACACCACGCTGGTGCTGTCGAACGTCTACGGCCCCCGCCAGTCGCCCGCCGGTGAGGCGGGCGTGGTGTCGATCTTCACCGACGCGCTGCTGCGCGGCGCGCCGACGGTGGTCTACGGCGACGGGTCTCAGACGCGCGACTACATCTTCGTCGACGACGTCGTGGACGGGTTCGTCCGGGCGTGCGGCGACCGCGGCGACGGCCGCAGGTTCAACCTCGGCACCGGCGTGCAGACCACCGACCGCGAGCTGCACTCCCTGGTGGCCTCCGCCGCGGGCGCGCTCGACGAGCCGAGGCCCGAGCCGGCGCGGCTCGGCGACCTGCCCGCCATGGCCGTCGACCCGGCGCAGGCGATCGACGGGCTCGGCTGGCACCCACGCACCGACCTGCCCACCGGCCTGAAGGCCACCGTCGAATGGGCCAGATCTCGTTAGCTAGGGGTAGTGGTTTGATTACGCTTTGGATGCGATTCTTCGACTTCCCCTGCGCGTCACCTCCGCTTCTGTAGCCTGAATCCGGATTCGAGGGGAGGCGGCACATGGTGAAGGCAATGGCCACACGCCTGGTGGCGGCCGTTAGTGTCGGCGGCCTGGCATGGGCTCTGGGCGCGCTTGCTCTGGTGGTTCTCACGGGGGGCGCCCTCGGCGTGCCCACGGGCATTTCCTGGACCTGAGCGCGTGCTCGTGACGGCCCGAGGCGGTCGCAATGCGTGAACTACCTTGGCCGGCCAAGGCATATCTCGTCACGGTCGTCGCGGTGGCGGCGGCGCTGATCGTCCGGGGTCTCATCGACCCGGGGCGCCTGGCTGGGCGCGAGTGGCCCACGTTGCTGGTCCTCGCGCTGCTGTTCCTGGTGTGCGAGTCGGTGCCGACGCTGCTCAACGTGGAGCAGGCGGCGATGTCCGTCAGCTTCTCCGCGGCGCTCGCGGCGGTGGTGCTGGTGGGGGATGTAGGCGCGGCCCTGGTCGGGGCGACGGCGGTTCTGAGCGTCCGGCCGGGGCTCCCCCTGCACAAGCGGCTGTTCAACGGCGCCCAGTTCGCGCTGTGCGGCTACACCGCGGGGTGGGTGTTCGAGTCGCTCGGCGGCCAGCAGGACGTGCCGAGCGTGGGCCGGTTCACCGACCTGCTCGTCCCGTTCATGGGCGCGGCGGCGGTGTTCGTCCCGCTCAACGCCGTGCTGTTCACCGTGATGCTGTCGCTGGCCGGGCAGCTGCGCCTCGGAGAGGTGCCGCTGCGCTCGGTCGCCCAGTTCCTGGTGTCCTACCTGGGCTACGCCACCTTCGGCCTGCTGATCGCGGGCCTGTGGGCCACGGTGCAGTCGATCTCGGCGGTGCTGGTGCTGCTGCCGCTGTTCATCGCCCGGTGGGCGTTCGGGCAGTACCTGGCCCAGCAGCGGTCCTACGACGCGACGATCGCCGCGCTGTGCCAGGCCGTCGAGACCAAGGACTACTACACCCGCGGCCACTGCACCCGCGTGTCCAGCGCCTCCACGATGATCGCCCAGGAGATCGGCATGGGCCCTGAGCGCATGCGCGCCATCGGCTACGCCGGCATGCTGCACGACGTCGGCAAGCTCGGCGTGCCGACCAAGGTCCTGCAGAAGGACGGCAAGCTGACCGAGGAGGAGTACGCCGCCATCCAGCTGCACCCGATGCGCGGGCTGGAGATCGTCCGGGGCATCGACTTCCTGGACGAGGCGTTCGCCGGCATCATGCACCACCACGAGCGGCAGGACGGCAAGGGCTACCCGATGGGCCTGGCCGGCGCCGAGATCCCCGAGTTCGCCCGCATCATCGCCGTGGCGGACGCCTTCGACTCCATGACCTCCGACCGCGCCTACCGCAAGGCCAAGTCGCTGGAGGAGGCCCTCGCCGAGCTGCGCAAGGGGTCGGGGACGCAGTTCGACCCCGTCATGGTGATCGCTTTCATCAAGGCCGTCGACCGGCGCGGCTGGGACGCTCCGGGCGCCATGCCCGCGCCGCCCGCCGACCAGGACGTCGAGACCGTCGCCAAGGACCACGACGACCCGACCACGCCGATCGAAGTGGTGTCCGAGCGGTGAGCGTCGCCTCCCGGCCCATCAACGGGCTCGACTCCGGCCAGCTCCTGCTGATCTGCGCCGCCGGCATGGTCACCGTCGCCGGCATCGCGCACACGGCCGCCGTCGGGCTGGCCGACCCGCACATCGCCGTCGCCTTCGGCGCCCTGGTCGCCGCCGGCGAACTGGCCAGGCTCACCATGCCCGGCAACCGCGAGGTCGCGCCCATCGGCGCCGCTGCGGCCCTGGGGTACACCTTGCTCCTGGACGTGGGGGGCGTGCCGACGCGCCACTCCGCGCTGCAGGTGGTGGCCGTCATGTCGGCCGGGATGACGCTCGGCGCGCTCCCGCACATCGCCGTCGGCCGGCCGCCCCGGCTCGACGCGATCGCCCGCCGGCTGCTGTCGGGCGCCCTGCTCGCCTTCGCCTACCGCCCGCTCGCCGCGGTGCTGTACGAGACGACCGACCGCGGCGACGGCCCCTGGTGGGTGGTGCTCGGCGTGATGGCCGTGCTCATCACCGCCATGCTGGCCGCCGACGTCGTCATCGCCGCCGTGCTGCGGGCCGAGCAGGTGCGCACGGCGCTGCGGGTGGCCGTCCGGGACGAGCTGCGCATGGCCGCGCCGCTCGGCGCCGCGGTCGCCGCCTCGGGCACGCTGCTGGCCCTGGCCTCGCACAGCATGAACCTCGCGGCGCTCGTCGTGTTCGCGGCCCCGCTGCTGGTCACCCAGGTCGCCTTCCGCAAGTACGCGGGCATCCGCGCGACCTATCTGCAGACCGTGCGCGCGCTCGCCCGGGTGACCGAGGTCGGCGGGTACGTCGAGCCGGGTCACTCGCGCCGGGTGAGCATGCTCTCCCTGGCGATCGGCCGCGAGCTCGGGGTGCCCGAGCCCGAGCTGCTGGAGCTGGAGTACGCCGCGCTCATGCACGACATCGGTCAGCTGTCCCTGCGCGACCCGATCCCGGGAGGGGCGACCGTGCTCACCGATCCCGAGCAGGCGCGCAGCATCGCCGAGCTGGGCGCCGAGATCATCAGGAAGACCGGCGTGCTCGACCGCGTCGCCGACATCGTGCGCCGCCAGGGCGACCCGTTCGCAGGGCCCGAGACCCCGCCGCTCGCCAGCCGCATCATCAAGGCGGCCAACGCCTACGACGACCTGGTGGGCGGCTCCACCGACCGCGACCGGGCGGCGGCCGCCCTGGAACGGCTCCGGCTCGACGGCGGCGGCGAGTACGACCCTGCGGTGGTGGAGTCCATGGCCAGGGTCATCGACCGCCTCACCCCCACCGCTCGCTGAGCTCGGTGGCCTGCGCCTTCGAGGCGGCGACGTCGGGCGAGGGCGGGTGGGGTACTCGCTCGGGGGGCGCGGGAGTGCGACGATGGGCGGGGCCTTCCGACCCGGTCGATCATTGGTTGAGGGGAGTTCCGATGGCGGAAGTACGCGCCGAGATGGTGGCGAACGTCTGGAAGATCGTGGTCGCCGAGGGCGACGGGGTCAGCGAGGGCGACACGCTGGTCATCCTGGAGTCGATGAAGATGGAGATCCCGGTGCTCGCCGAGGACTCCGGCGTCGTGACCCGGCTCAAGGTGGCCGAGGGCGACGTCATCCAGGAGGGCGACCTGATCGCCGTCATCGAGTGACGTCCGCCGTGAGCGGGTGACGACCGCCGGCGGCGGGGTGAGGACCGCCGTCAGCGGGTGAGGCCGGCGAGGAAGCGCTCGCGGTCCACGACGACGCGCTCGATGGTGGCGACGGCCACCGTGCGGTCGCGGTCTGCGGCGGTGACCTCGAAGACCAGGCGCCTGCCGTCCACCTGGACGAGCTCGGCCGAGATCGCCACGTGCGCGCCCACCGGGCTCGCCGCGCGGTGCTCCAGGGTGACCTTGGTGCCCACCGAGGTCTGCCCCGGGGCGAGGTGGTCCCGCACCGCCCGCACGGTGGCCGCCTCGGCGAGCGCCAGCAGCCGCGGGGTGCCCAGCACCGGCACATCGCCGCTGCCCACCTTCATCGCGGTGTCCCCCCGCTCGACCATGATGAGCACCTCGGCGCGCAGCCCTGGAACGATCGTCATGCGGGCAAGCCTACGGTGCTGTCCGGCGCCATCCTGTTCGCGCGGTCTGGCACCACCTTCGCCGGTTGGCGGCCTTGGCGGGGATCCATGGAATACGCTCTTGGCGTGAGCCCTTACTGCGACCATTGCGGACGTCTCGCGGGAGACGAGGACCACTCCGCATGTCAGGCCGCACGGCTCATGGAGCCGCCTCGCTACTGTCCGGCGTGCCGACGCCGGCTGGTGGTGCAGGTGACGCCTCGGGGCTGGTCCGCCCGTTGCGTCGAACACGGCGTTACGACTCGCTGACACCCCGGCGCGAGTCGATACCGCCACAGGGTTTTGTGACTCCGGCGTGACCTTGTCGCGACACAAATCCGCTTGGTTGGAGAACTCTGGGGTGACGTCGTGTTGAACGCGGATTGGGGTTAGCGGGGGAGAGATGGTTGCCCAAGGGACCACGCTGGCGGGACGTTACCGGCTGGACGTCCGTCTCGGTGCCGGCGGCATGGGTGAGGTGTGGCGGGGCGAGGACACCGTCCTGGCGCGCACCGTCGCCGTCAAGGTGCTTTTACCGGGTCGCATGGACGATCCCGGGTTCGCCGCGCGCTTCCAGGGGGAGGCGCGCGCCATGGCCACGATCAACCACCCGGGGGTCGTGGACGTCTACGACTACGGTGTCAGCGAGGTCCCGGGGGACGGGCCCACCGCTTACCTGGTCATGCGGTTCGTCGACGGGGAGCCGCTGGACCGGCTGCTCACCCGGCTCACCCGCATCGGCCCCGAGCCCGCCATGGAGCTCATCGCCCAGGCGGCCTCGGCCCTGCAGGCGGTGCACGACCGGGGCATCGTCCACCGCGACGTCAAGCCGGGCAACCTGCTGGTGCGCCCGGACGGCTCGCTCGTCCTGACCGACTTCGGCATCGCCCGCGCCGACATGGGCCACCGGCTGACCGACGCCGGCATGGTCCTCGGCACGGCCGCCTACTGCGCGCCCGAGCAGGCCGAGGGGCAGCCGGTGACCCCGGCCGTCGACCTGTACGCGCTGGGCGTGGTCGCCTACGAGTGCCTGGCCGGCTACCGGCCCTTCGACGGCGACACGCCCGTCACCATCGCGCTCAAGCACATCCGCGAGGACCCGCCCCCGCTGCCGCCCGACGTCCCGCCCGCCGTGCGGCACCTGGTCGAGCGGGCCCTGGTCAAGGATCCGGCACGCCGGTGGCACAGCGCCGCCGAGATGAGCGTGGCCGCGCGGCAGGCCATGCGCGAGGACACCGGAGCCTCGGCCGCGGTGGCCGGGGTCACCGGACTGACCGGCATGATCTCCGCCCAGCGCACCGCGACGATGGCCGGGCACCCGCACCAGATCGCCTCGCCGGAGACCGGAGTGCGGATGAACCAGGCCGCCGGCGGCTGGGGCGAAGGCGACCGCGGGCCGGCCACCGGGCCGCCTCCGGCGTACATCATGCCGGGCCCGGCGCACGCGACCGGTGCGCACCAGACCGGCTCGTACCAGGCAGGCACGTACCAGGTCGGCACGCACCCGACCGGAGCGCACGCGCCTCCGGCCGTCACCGCCGCCTCCGCCCCGCCCCCAGCCCCGCGCGGGCCCCGCGGCCGCCGCGCCGCGGCCCCCAGACGCGGCAAGGCCACCCTCATCATCGGCGTCATCGCCGCCGGGGCCGTCCTCGGCGGCGGCGGCGCGATCGTGTTCAACCAGGTCGCGGGGGCCGGCAACGCCTCGGCCGCCGGAGCGCCCCCCTCGCCGTCGGCGGATGCCCCAAGCGCCTCGCCTCCGCCCAGGAAACCGCGCCCCAACCGGCCGGCATCCAGCCCGCGTGACACGGTGGCCGGGTCGGCGCACACCGAGCCGTCCCCCTCGCCCACGCCCTCTGATCCGTCGCCGTCGCCGAGCGCGACCAGGACGCGCACTCCGTCGCCGTCGCCGACCATCAGCAAGTCCCCGGCGATCAAGAGGGTCGTGCCCGCGGTGATCAATCTGCTGCAGGCCAACGCGGTGACCAGGCTGCGGGCGGCCGGCTTCAAGGCCAAGGTGGACATCAGCGGGGAGCCGAGCTCCGAGGGGTGCAGCCGCGTGGTCGACCAGACCCCGGCTCCGGGCACGTCCTGGGCGGTGGACAAGGTCGTGACCATCGTCGTGGAGCAGGGCATTCCCTGCGGTGACCCGAGCGAGCCCTCCTCGCCGACGCCGACCCCCTCGGCCACCGCCACCTCCTGACCCCGCCGTCTCCGGCCGGCCCGCGCGCCTCGCGCGGGCCGGCCGGGGGCTGCGCGGAGGTCAGATGCCGGTGGTGGTGCGGGGGTAGGCGATCTCTGGGTCGGTGGCGATGTTCACCATGTACGGCACGCCCGAGTCGAACGCCCGGCGCAGCGCGGGACCGATCTCCTTGGGGGAGGTCACCAGCTCGCCGCCGCCGCCGAGCGCGGTGACGATCTGGTCGTAGCGGGTCTGCGGCCGCAGCTCGGCGGCCACGTCGTATCCGTACAGCATCTGCATGGGGTGCTTCTCCAGCCCCCACATGCCGTTGTTGCCGCAGATCATGACGACCGGCAGGTTGTGGCGGACCAGCGTGTCGACGTCCATCAGCGAGAACCCGGCGGCGCCGTCGCCGAGCAGCAGCACGACCTGCGAGGACGGGCGGGCCAGGCGGGCGGCTATGGAGTACCCGAGCCCGGTGCCCAGGCACCCGTACGGGCCGGGGTCGAGCCAGCACCCGGGCCTGCGCGGCTCGATGTACTTGCCGGCGTAGGACACGAAGTCGCCGCCGTCGCCGATCACCACGGCGTCGTCGGCCAGCACGCGGTTGAGCTCGCCGTAGATGCGCATCGGGTGGATGGGGTCGGCGTCGGACGACAGCAGCTCGAAGTCGCCCGCGATGGCCGTCGAGGCGGCCTCGGCCAGATCGGCCACCCAGCGGGAGTGGGAGGCGGGAGACACCCCGGCCTCGGTGCACGCCGTGCTGAGCCCCCAGAACAGCAGCGACAGGTCGCCCGCCGCGGAGGCGGCCGTGCCGACGTGCGTGGCGAGCTGCGACGGGGCGTCGGCGAGGTGGACGACCTTGGCCAGCGGGACGCCGTCCCTGCCGCCGAAGAAGCCGTAGCCGAGGCGGAAGTCGAGCGGCGTGCCCGCCACGATGACCAGGTCGGACTGCGAGAACGCCATGCCCCGCGCCCGGGTGACCAGCAGCTCGTGCCCGGCGGGCAGGATGCCGCGTCCCTGGCCGTTGGGGATGACCGGCAGGCGGTGGGCCTCGGCGAAGTCGCGCGCGGCCTCCTCGGCGCGGTCCATCCACACGTCCGAGCCGAGCACCAGCACCGGCCGCTCGGCCTCGGCGATCATGCGGGCGATCGAGGCGAGGGTGTCGGAGTCGGGTTCCAGCGGCGAGGGCGTCATCGTCTCGGCCTGGTGCGCCGGCGAGGGGGAGAACAGGTGGTCCATGTAGAAGTCGAGGAACACCGGGCCGCGGTGCGGGGCGACGGCCGTGCGGAAGGCCATCTCGACGTCCTGGCCGATCGAGTCGGCGCCGCCCGCGGTGAACGCCAGCTTGGTGATCGTCTCGAACAGCGGGGGATGGTCCATCTCCTGCAGCGCGCCGGACCCCCACCGGGAGGCCGGGGCCCTGCCGCCCATCACCACCATGGGAGAACCGTTGAAATGGGCGGTGGCGACGCCGCTGACGCCGTTGGTGATGCCGGGGCCGGCGGTCAGCACGGCCAGGCCGGGCCGCCGGGTCAGCCGTGCGGTGGCCTCCGCGGCGAACACCGCGCTCTGCTCGTGCCGCACGTCGACGATGCGCATGTCCTCGTGGACGGCCCCGTCGTACAGGGGGAAGACATGGCCGCCCGACAGGGTGAACATGACATCGGCACCGTATGCGCGTGAGACGGCGACCGCGATGTCGCCGGCGTGTTTTGCAGACTCCATGCGGTGAACCTACCTGTTCTGGCCTCGGTCAATCCTTGGAGCCCCATCTGCGCAGATCACGAGGCCCCGGGCGAGGTCACAGAGCCTGCGACAGCGCCTTGATGGGCATCTTAAGGTCCGCCAGGAGCGCGAGGTCGCGTTCTGGGGAACGGCCCAGCGTCGTGAGGTAGTTGCCGACGATGATGGCGTTGACGCCGCCGAGCATGCCGTCGCGGGTGCCGAGGTCGCCGAGCGTCAGCTCGCGCCCGCCGGCGTAGCGCAGGATGGTGCGCGGCAGGGCCAGGCGGAACGTGGCGACCGTCTTCAGCGCCTCGCGGCCCTCGACCAGGGGGTAGGAGGCGAACGGCGTGCCCGGGCGCGGGTTGAGGAAGTTGAGCGGCACCTCGTCGGGCGCCAGCTCGCCGAGCTGGCCGGCGAACTCCGCGCGCTGCTCTCTGGTCTCGCCCATGCCGATGATGCCGCCGCAGCACAGCTCCATGCCGGCCTCGCGCACCATCTCGCAGGTCTGCCACCGCTCTTCCCAGGTGTGGGTGGTGACGACGCTGCCGAAGTGGGAGCGGGCGGTCTCCAGGTTGTGGTTATAGCGGTGCACGCCCATCTCGGCCAGCTCGTCGACCTGCCGCTGAGTGAGCATGCCGAGCGAGCAGGCGACGTTGATCTCGACGGCCTCCCGGATGGCCTTGACGCCCTCGCGCACCTGGCCCATGAGCCGCTCGTCTGGCCCGCGCACGGCGGCCACGATGCAGAACTCGGTGGCCCCGGTGGCCGCCGTCTCGACGGCGGCCCGCACCAGGGACGGGATGTCCAGCCACACCGACCGCACCGGCGAGGTGAACTGGCCCGACTGTGAGCAGAAGTGGCAGTCCTCCGGGCACCCGCCGGTCTTGAGGGAGACGATGCCCTCGACCTCGACCTCGGGGCCGCACCAGGCCATGCGGACCTCGTGCGCCAGGGCCAGCAGCTCGGGCAGGCGGTCATCCGGCAGCTCCAGGCAGCTCAGAGCCTGCGCGGCCGACAACCCCTGGCCCTGGTCGAGCACCTGGGCCCGTGCGATGTCGAGGATGTCCTTGGTCATCGGTTCCGCTGCTCCCTCGTCGGTTGCGTCACAGACTAAGGGTTGCCCGGAACCTGGAAGGATCGAAACCCCCGCCGAGGAGGGGGCCGAGCCCGTCGTGGGCCACAGCGGCGAAGGCCGCGCGGCCGAGCGCGCCCGCCCCCTCGGGCAGTGCCCCGGCGAGCGGCCGCGCGGCCAGCGTCTCCAGGTCGGTGACGTTGCTCCGTTCGGCCAGGCCGGGGTCGCGGGGCCAGGAGCCGATCACCACGCCCGCCAGGTCGACGCCCCGGCCGGCGAGCGCCTCCAGGGTGAGCGCGGTGTGGTTGAGCGTGCCGAGCCCGGCCCTGGCCACCAGCAGCACGGGGGCGTGCACCAGGCGGGCGAGGTCGGCGATCGTGGCGCCGTCCTCGTCGAAGCGCACCAGCAGGCCGCCCGCCCCCTCGACGACCACGAGGCGGTGGGTGCTCGCCAGGTCGGCGACGCGCTCGGCGACGGCGGGGAGCGAGACGGGCGGCAGGCCGGAGGCCCGGGCCGCGGCGGCGGGGGACAGCGGGTGCGGGAAGCGGCCGAACTCGAAGGTCGTGGTGACCCCGCTCAGCCGGATGACCTCGTCCAGGTCGCCCGCCTCGCCGGCCGCCACGCCGGTCTGCGCGGGCTTCACCACGGCCACCGACGCCTGGCGGGCGAGCGCCAAGGCGGTGACGGCGGCGCTCACCACGGTCTTGCCCACACCGGTGTCGGTGCCGGTGACCACCAGGATGCTCACCGGCCCAACCTTAGAGCCCCTGCTGGGGCGGCCTGTGCAGGCGCGTGACGAACTTGTACCGGTCGCCGCGGTACAACGACTGGGCCCACTCGACCGGGTGGCCCTCGGCGTCGAAGGCGTGCCGGGTGAGCAGCAGCATGGGCAGGCCCACGTCCACCCCGAGCACCTGCG
The DNA here is from genome assembly GCF_040607455.1 of Sphaerisporangium sp. NPDC005289. Taxonomy (NCBI): domain Bacteria; kingdom Bacillati; phylum Actinomycetota; class Actinomycetes; order Streptosporangiales; family Streptosporangiaceae; genus Sphaerisporangium; species Sphaerisporangium sp. NPDC005289. The sequence goes on along the minus strand of NZ_JBEXGS010000035.1, from coordinate 56,704 downwards.
CGTCGTACGGCGTCGCCAGCACGGTCTCTATGGTCTCTTCGGCGTCGGTGAGCTGGACGTTGTAGGCGTTGTGCAGCGTCTCGTACAGCGAGGAGTGCATCTCGAGCTCGCGCCGCAGCCGGGAGAAGCGGCGGGCGGACAGGTGGGTGGTGTCGATCGACATCGGCTCGCCGTTGGCCAGGCGCAGCCGGTGGATGCGCAGCACGCGCCCGCCGGGGTTGATGCACAGCCGCCGGGCCAGCGTCTCGTCGGCCGTGACGTAGTCGATGTCGAGGATCTTGGTGTCCGGCTCCAGGCCGACCGCGCGCAGATCTCCGGTGTAGGAGGTGAGCTGCAGCACTTGGGCGACCTTCGGCTTGGCGACGAAGGTGCCCTTCCCTTGGATGCGCAGAAGCCGTCCCTCGACGACCAGTTCGGTGAGCGCCTGCCGGACGGTGGTGCGGGAGGTCTCGAAGCGCACGGCGAGAGCGCGCTCGGGCGGCAGCGCCGCGCCAGCGGGCAGAGACTTGGTGAGTTCCAGCAAGTTCCGTTTGACGTCGTAGTACTTGGGAATTCGGGGAGAGTCTTCCGTCACACGTTCACCTTCATCTCGGCCACGGCGGTGAGCGCGCGTCCGATCACCGCTAGATCATCCGAACCCAGATTGGCCCGAGCGGTCAATCTCAGACAAGACAGACCTGGTGGCACCGAGGGCGGGCGGAAGCACCCGGCGCGCACCCCGTGCTCGGCGAACACCGCGGCGGCGCCGAGCGCGGCCTCCGGGGGGCCGAGCACGACCGGTACGACGGCGGCGGCGGGGGTTGTGGCGGGGAGACCACGGTCCTCCACCGCGCGGGCCAGCAGCGACGCATGCCGCCGGGCCTGTCCTGGCAGGTCAGGATGGTCGCTCACGATATCAAGCGCGGCGAGCGCGGCCGCGGCGGACGAGGGGGCGAGGCCGGTGTCGAAGATGAACGCCCGTCCCGCGTCGACCAGCGTGTCCACCACTTCGGGGGCCGCCAGCACGGCCCCTCCTTGGGAGCCGAGCGCCTTGGACAGTGTGACGGTTATCACGACCGACGGATGACCGGCGAGCCCGGCCGCGTGCACCGCCCCCTGGCCCCGCTCGCCGACGACGCCGAGCGAGTGGGCCTCGTCCACCAGCAGCAGCGCGCCGTGCCGGACGGCCACCTCGTGCAACTCGCGCAGCGGCGCGAGGTCGCCCTCGACGGAGAAGACCGCGTCGGTGACGACCAGGGCGTGCTCCTCGGCGCGGCCGGCGAGGGCCTTGTCCACCGCGTCGACGTCCTTGTGCGGGGTGACCGCGACGCGCGCCCGGGACAGGCGGCACCCGTCGATGAGGGAGGCGTGGTTGCCCGCGTCGCTCACCACCAGCCCGCCGGCGCCGAGTGTCGCGACCGCGGCGAGGTTGGCCAGGTAGCCGGAGGAGAACACCAGGGCGCGGGCGGCGCCGGTGAACCCGCGCAGGCGGTCCTCCAGATCGGCGTGCAGCGTCGTCGTCCCGGTGACCAGCCGGGACCCGGTGGAGCCGGTGCCCCACGCGCGGGCCGCGCGCACGGCGGCCTCGACCAGCCGTTCGTCACGGGACAGGCCCAGGTAGTCGTTGGAGGCCAGGTCGAGCTGGCCGTCGTGGTCGGGCGTGCGCGGGCGCAGGGCCCGCCCCAGCCCGGCGGCCCGGCGGGCCTCGGCGGCGGCGCGCAACCGCGTCAGAGGATCAGGCGGCGTCGTCTCACCTGGGTGACCCGCGCCGTCGGCCACGCCGTCCACGACCCTGCCGACGACATTGCCGGCGACCATGTCCATCGGGCGCTCCACGGGGTGTACGAGCACTTCTGTGTGCTCCATTAAGGGAATCTTCCCAGTGTGGACTCCCGCGATTCGCCTTGAGGTGGGGTTAGCACGCATGATGCACAGGTGCCGACTCTGAGCGAACTGGTGGCGCGCCACACCACCTGCGATCCCGCCGATCTGGAGTGGATGCACTCGCTGGTCTCCGACTGGCAGCTCCTCGCCGACCTGTCCTTCGCCGACCTCATCCTGTGGATTCCCTCGCGGGAGGGTTCGGCGTGGGTGGCGGTCGCGCAGATGCGCCCGACGACCGGCCCGACCGTCTACCACGACGACGTGGTGGGCTCCATCGTGGCGGTCGGCGAGCGTCCGCTGATCGACACGGCGTGGCGCGAGCACCGCATCTGCCGCGAGGGCGACCCCGACTGGTCCAGCGGCGTGCCCGTCCGCGAGGAGACCATCCCGGTGCGGCGCGACGACCACTTCGTGGCGGTCATCCAGCGCTCGACCAACCTGTCATCGGCGCGCACGCCCTCGCGGCTGGAGCTCACCTACCTGCAGAGCGCGTCCGACCTGGCGCAGATGGTCTCCGAGGGGCGTTTCCCCTTCCCCGACGAAGGGCCCATCCTGGTGCGCTCCCCGAGGGTCGGGGACGGCCTGCTGCGGCTCGACCGGGCGGGCCGGGTGACCTACGCCTCTCCGAACGCGCTGTCGGCCTACCGGCGGCTGGGGCTGCACGCCGACCTGGTGGGCACCGAGCTCGGCAAGACCACCGCCACGCTCTGCTACTCCGGCGAGCCGATCAACGAAGACCTGATGCTGGTGGCCAGCGGGCGCACGCCGCGGGAGACCGAGGTGGAGGCCGGCGCCATCGTGGTGCAGCTGCGGGCCATCCCGCTGATCGTGGGCGGCGGCCGCATCGGGGCCCTGGTGCTGGTCAGGGACGTCACCGAGCTGCGCCGCCGCGACCGCGAGCTGCTCACCAAGGACGCGACGATCCGCGAGATCCACCACCGGGTGAAGAACAACCTGCAGACGGTGGCCGCGCTGCTGCGGTTGCAGGCGCGGCGGCTGCGCGTTCCGGAGGGCCGCGAGGCGCTCGAGGAGGCCGTGCGGCGGGTCGGGTCGATCGCGATCGTGCACGAGACGCTGTCGCACACGCCCGAGGAGATCGTCGACTTCGACGACATCGCCGACCGCGTCATCGCCATGACCGGGGACGTCTCGGAGGCCAGCGTGGCCGTCCGCCGGGTGGGGTGCTTCGGCATGCTGCCGGCGATGATCGCCACTCCGGTGGCGATGGTGCTGACGGAGCTGCTGCAGAACGCGGTCCAGCACGGCTTCGCCTACGGCAGCGGCACGGTAAAGATCATCGTCTCGCGCACCGAGGAGCGGCTGGACGTGATCGTCGCCGACGACGGCCAGGGGCTTCCCGAGGGGTTCGACCTGGAGGCCTCGACCAGCCTCGGCCTGCAGATCGTCCGCACGCTGGTCGTCGGCGAGCTGTCGGGCCGCCTGGCGGTCCGGCCGGGGAAGGAAGGGGGCACCGAGGTCTCGGTGACCATCCCGGTGCAGCCGGCGTAGCGGCCGGCGTTCTCACCCGGACGGGGCGAGCTCATGCGCGAGCGGCCGGTACTGTCGCCCCGACATGCCGTCGACTTCGGGTGCGGTGCGGGCGTCCTGCGCGGAACGGGCTCCATGAACTGCTACGCCCGGCCATCGCGCGTGGCGATGCCGGGCGTTCCTGGTCCTGGCGCCGGGTCCGCGCGTGGCGACGCCGGCGTGTCCTGTTCCGTCCACCGCGACACTGGGGCGGCCCGGAAGGCGAGGATGGGGGATGCGAATGCGTGGGACGGGCGGAGCTCAGGGGGTGCGTGACGGTTCAGACGCCCGCACGGGCGCGGGCACGAGCGGTACGGCGCTTCACGGCGCGACGCTCGTCCTCGCTGAGGCCGCCCCACACGCCGGCGTCCTGGCCGGACTCGATGGCCCACTTCAGGCACGGGTCGCTGACCGGGCAGCTGCGGCACACCTGCTTGGCCTCTTCGATCTGCATGAGTGCCGGGCCGGTGTTGCCGATCGGGAAGAACAGCTCGGGGTCCACGTCACGGCAGGCAGCGCGGTGGCGCCAGTCCATGCGTTCCACTCCTTCGTAGGTGGAGCCTCGCGGCTCCGTCCGGAGACTGACGGATGCTTGTGAAGAGTTTCACTAACCAGGGCGAGCTTTTGCCCGGACCAGAGGATGGGGGCCGGGAAGCTCGTGTCAGGGCGTGAAACGTCGAGGACACGGTGGATCCTCAAACGTCCTACGTTCCGACGTCACGACGAGCTTTTCAGGCATGCCCAGGTCACGCAAGAGGTTTGGGAGAACGTTTTGCACGTCATGGATGTCGGATGCATCACACTATGACGGGCTTGTACCAAATCAGACCAGAACTTGTAACGCCGCTGGAACCGACCGGAAGGTCACCCGCTCGCGCTCGCCGAGATAGTCACCGTCGAGCTGGAAGGCCGCGGGACGCCGCGCGACCAGCGTGAACTCCTCCTCGTCGTGCAACTGCACCAGATTGCGGCCGCGAGGAAGGCCGACCGGCTCGGCGATGATCTGGCGGGTCAGCCCGAACATGGTGACGATGCCCATCTTGCGCAGGCCCAGCAGATCGAGGCCCGTGTCGAAGCCCGCCCACGGCGTCGGGTTGATCGGCCGGCCGCCGACGTAGGTCCACGGGGAGGTGTTGGAGACGATCGCCAGGAACAGCCCCTCGACGGCCGGTTGGCGCGGGCGCTCCAGCCGCAGCGCTGGGCGGTGGCGGTCGGTGATGAGGTAGTGCCGCAAGGTCGTGTTGACGTAGCGGCTCGGAGACGCCTTGTACCCCGCGCCGCGCAGGCCCTCGACCGCGCGGATCACCTCGGCGTCGTACCCGAGGCCGGCGCAGAAGGTGAAGTACCGCCGGTCGTGCCCGGGCCCGCCCGCGGGCTCGACCCCGTCGCCCAGCGCGCCGTCCTCCCAGACCGCGAGGCCGAGGCCGAGCGTGCGGCGGCGCCCCTCGCGGATGGCCTCCAGCACCGCGCCGGTCGCCTCCACCGGATCGTTCGGCAGTCCGAGCGAGCGGGCGAACACGTTGGCGCTGCCGCCGGGGAGCACGATCAGCGCCGGGGACGGATGCTCGCCGCCCATCATGCCGTTGACCGCCTCGTTGATGGTGCCGTCGCCGCCCAGGACGGCGACGACGTCGAACCCCTTCTCGCGCGCGGTCGCGGCGAGCGCCGTGGCGTGCCCGCGATGGCGCGTCTCCTCCACCGTCAGCTCGATCGCGGCGCCGAGCGCGCGGACCAGGACGTCCGTCGTGCGCCGGTTGGCCGAGGTCGCCGCGGGGTTGATCAGGAGGAGTGCGCGCATGCCGCCCAGCGTATCCACCGGCGGGGGACCCGCGACCTGGGTCAAGTAGGGTGACCCGATATGTCGAACCGTCCGGTGACCCTGACCGTCGCCGCCATCGTCCTGGCCGTCGAGGGGGCCGCGGCCGTCCTGCTCGGCGGTTACGTCGGCATCGAGACCATCATCGGCGCCCCGGCCGACGTGACCAGCTCGCTCTTCGTCGCCGCCTTCGGGGTCGTGGCCGGCGCCGCGCTGCTCTGGGTGGCCAGGGGCGCGCTCAAGGCCGCGCGGTGGAGCCGCGCGCCGGGCGTGGTCACGCAGATCTTCGCCCTGCCGGTGGCCGTCTCGCTCGTGCAGTCGGGGCAGGGGATCATCGGCGTGCCGCTCGCCCTGGCCGCGCTGGCAGGGCTGGCCGGGTTGCTGGCGCCCGCCACGACCCGCGCCATGATCGAGCGGTGACCGGCCGGCGCGGACGCGCCGTCCCGGCGAGCACGACCCCGCGCGGCATCCGATGGCGAAGGCCTCGCGGTCTCGGCTGAGTCCTGAGCGGTGAGGCCCTCGCGCGTCTCGGCTCGGTCTTCGGCGGTGAGGCCCTCGCGCGCCTCGCTCAGTCTTCGGCGGTGAGGCCCTCGCGCAACTGGGCGAGGGTGCGGGCGAGCAGGCGTGAGACGTGCATCTGCGAGATGCCGAGCTCGGTGGCGATCTGCGACTGGGTCATGTTGCCGAAGAAACGCAGCAGCAGGATGCGCTTCTCGCGGGGCGGCAGGCGTTCGAGCAGCGGCTTGAGCGACTCGCGGTACTCGACGCCCTCAAGGGACTCATCGACGATGCCGAGCGAGTCGGACACCGCGGGCGCGTCGTCGTCGCCGGAGTCGGGGGCGTCCAGAGAGACCGTGGAGTAGGCGTTGGCCGACTCAAGGCCCTCCAGGACCTCTTCCTCCGACATCTGCAGATGGGCGGCGAGCTCGGCGACGGTCGGGGCGCGGCCCTGGCGCTGGGACAGCTCGCTGATGGCCTTGGTCAGCGAGAGCTTGAGCTCCTGCAGGCGGCGCGGCACCCGCACCGCCCAGCCCTTGTCGCGGAAGTGGCGCTTGATCTCGCCGACGATCGTCGGCGTGGCATAGGTGGAGAACTCGACGCCGCGCTCCAGGTCGAAGCGGTCGATCGACTTGATCAGACCGATGGTGGCGACCTGCGTGAGGTCGTCCAGCCACTCGCCCCGGTTGCGGAAGCGCCGGGCGAGGTATTCGACCAGGGGGAGGTGGAGCTCGACGAGCTCGTCGCGGATGCGCTGGCGGCGCGGATCGTCAGGGGACAGCTCGGCCAGCTCGCCGAACAGCCCGCGAGCCCGCACCCTGTCGGGGACGGTGCTGTCACTGCCGGCCACGGCGCGGGTCCTCTCGGTCACGGCAGCCTCGCAGACCCTCGGCGCTTGTGCAGGACGATCGCCATGCGATCAGGGGTGTCGGTCTCGGCGTCCACGTCGTCGGCGAGCGCGGTGAGCACCATCCACGCGAAGTCGTCACGCTTGGGTTCGGCCTGGCCGACCGTGCTGACCTCGACCCGGACGATCATCTCCTGGCCGGTCAACTCGAACTCGGCGATCAGGTCGGTGCCGGGCACGGCGTGGCCCAGCAGCATGGCGCACGCCTCGTCGACCGCGATACGAAGATCTTCGATCTCGTCCAGCGTGAAATCGAGCCGTGCCGCCAGCCCGGCGGTGGCCGTACGGAGCACGGACAGATAGGCGCTGGCGGCGGGCAGGCGCACGCTCACAGCGTCACGGATCCCCGAGAGGCCACCGGGGATGTCGTCCGCACGCGTCGCTGTCTCGTCGGTCACGTTCCTCCTCGCACAGAGCTGCTGATTAGCAACTTACCGCCCCGTGCCCCATGGTGCAGGACTGGGACGCGCCGATAGTCGTGATCTTGTGGAAATGCGGCCGCTCCGCCTGACGTCCCGCTGGCCATTCCTTGGCACACCGGTGCCCTGACCGGGGTTTACCCGGCAGGAAAGACCTCTGGCCTCGCGCGCGAAGACAGCCGCGCGAGGCCAGAGAACGGGTAGTGCAAGGCTCAGGCGGCCTTGGTCTCCCAGAAGATCTTCGAAATCTCGTCGATCTTCCCGAGCAGGTCGTCGGCCTTGCTCACGTCCACCGTGCCCTTGGCCCCGGCCGCGCCCGCGAGCTTGGTCGCGTCCCAGAACAGCTGGTGGAGCTGGGGGTACTGCTCGAGGTGCGGCGGCTTGAAGTAGTCGGTCCACAGCACCCACAGGTGGTGCTTGACCAGTTCGGCCCGCTCCTCCTTGATCACCAGAGCCCGCGCACGGAACACGGGGTCGTCGTTGTCGGCGTACTTCTGCATGATCGCCTTGACGGAGTCCGCCTCGATGCGAGCCTGCGCGGGGTCGTAGACACCGCAGGGGAGGTCGCAGTGCGCGGAGGCGACATGGCCGGGCCGCAGCAGTCGTGCGAGCATCGGTTTCCTTCCTTGATGCTGATAACAGACAGCACTATCCGGTTCCCAACTTACTCGCCTTGATTCGCGGAGGCGGAGGGGGATGTGGTTCATGAGGGTCCGCGTCGAAGGGGAGTCGATGCTGCCCGTCCTGCGGCCGGGAGACTGGCTCGTCGTCCGCCGGGACGCGCCGGTCAGACCCGGCGACCTCGTCGTCGCCCGGCTCCCCGCGGACCCGTCACGCATGATCGTCAAGCGCGCGGCGTGGCGGGAGGGCGACGGGTGGTGGCTCGAGAGCGACAACCAGCGCGCGCCCGGCCGCAAGGACAGCTGGGACTTCGGCGCCGTGCCCCCCGCGCTGCTGGTCGGCCGGGTCGTGCTGCGCTATTGGCCGCTGCGTGGCGGCCCGCGCCCCCGGTGACCTGACGGGGTCCTCGGGCGAGGCCACCGTGAACGGGTCGGTCGGCAGGACGCCCGTACAGGCGGAGCGGGCCGGGCGGGAGGACGCCCGTACAGGCGGAGCAGGCTGGGCGAGAGGTCAGGCGGGGTGGCCGCTGAGGTGGCGGCGGCGGGCGCGGTAGGCGGCCACATTGGCCCGGGTGGCGCAGCGCTCGGAGCAGTAGCGGCGCGACCGGTTGGAGGAGGTGTCGAGGTAGACCCGCCGGCACGGCGCCGCGCCGCAGGCGCCGAGCCGGTCGACGCCGAGGTCGGTGACCAGGGTGGTGAGCCCCATGACCGCCCCCGCGGCGTACTCGTCGGACGGGCGCCCGGCATCGGTGAGGTGGAGGTGCCAGCGCTGCCCGTCGTGGCGGGAGATCTGCGGGCGCACCGGGTGGCGCACGAGCAGGGCGTTCAGCCGGCCGACGGCGCCGTCCTCGTCGTGGCGCGCGGCCGCCGCGAAAACCGCGGTCAGCTCGCGGCGCAGCTCGCGAAGCACCTCGAGGTCGGCACGGGTGAGCCGGGCGGCCTGCTCCTCCCGTCCGGCCTCGGTGAGGAGGCGGGCCGCCCCTTCGAGGGTGTCGAGCGCGGTGTCGTCGCTGTTGACCAGCAGCACCGCAAGCTCGGCGTAGGAGGTCAGGTCCACGTCGCCTCCGCGGCGGTAAGAGTCGGTTCGGCATATCGAGTATTACATGTTCGCCGGTGGGGTGCCCCTGGATGTCCCTACGGGTGGGGGATCGGCGGCTGTCGGGTACGGCCGGGGGAATCACGGCGTGAACGTCCGGGTATGAGTCCGAGGCAGGGGGAGAAGTAGTGATATGTCCGGTTTGAAGCGTCTGGTGGTGCGGCGCGATCCACGGAACCGTGGTCTCGCGGGCATCGGCAGGCGTCTCGACATGTGGCACAATCAAGCAACGGGTGACCCCCGTACCCCCTCCAAGGACGACCGTCAACGACGACGGCCGCCGGGCGGCTACAGAAGCCTGGGCCTCGTTCGCCTGCGGCCGTCTACCGAAGGAATCCGTCCTTAGACACAGGGGTCGCTGTGGCAGTCACGCCGTTCTCCGCTTCTCTCGAAACACTCGATCTCGATCCCGCGTTCGCGATGCACCGCGGCGGCAAGCTCGAGGTCCGCTCCACCATCCCGGTCCGCGACGCCGACGACCTGTCGCTCGCCTACACGCCGGGCGTCGCCAGGGTCTGCACCGCCATCGCCGACCAGCCCGAACTCGTCTCCGAGTACACCTGGGTGTCCAACCTCGTCGCCGTCGTCTCCGACGGCACCGCCGTCCTCGGCCTCGGCGACATCGGCCCGGCCGCGGCCATGCCCGTCATGGAGGGCAAGGCGCTGCTGTTCAAGGAGTTCGGCAACGTGGACGCCGTGCCGATCTGCCTCGACTGCACCGACGTGGACGCCCTCGTCGAGACCGTGGTCCGTCTCGCGCCCTCCTTCGGCGGCGTCAACCTGGAGGACATCAGCGCCCCTCGCTGCTTCGAGGTCGAGAACCGGCTGCGCGGGCTGCTCGACATCCCCGTCTTCCACGACGACCAGCACGGCACCGCCATCGTGGTGCTGGCCGCCCTGCGCAACGCCGCCCGCCTGACCGGGCGCTCCCTGGGCGACCTGCGCGCCGTCGTCGCCGGAGCGGGCGCGTCGGGCGTGGCCGTCACGCGCATCCTGCTGAACGCCGGCATCGGCGACATCGCCGTCTCCGACTCCAAGGGCATGATCTACCAGGGCCGCGAAGGGCTGAACCCCTACAAGGAGGCCCTGGCCAGGGACACCAACCGCGGCGGCCACACCGGTTCCACCGAGGAGGCCCTGGCCGGCGCCGACGTCTTCATCGGCCTGTCCGGCTCCACGCTCTCCGAGCACGCCGTCGCCGCCATGGCCCGCGACTCCATCGTCTTCGCCCTGTCCAACCCGACGCCCGAGGTGCTCCCCGACGTGGCCCGCAGGCACGCCCGGGTGGTCGCCACCGGCAGGTCCGACTTCCCCAACCAGATCAACAACGTGCTGGCCTTCCCCGGGGTGTTCCGCGGCGCCCTCGACGTCCGCGCCACCACCATCACCGAGAACATGAAGGTCGCCGCCGCCGACGCCCTCGCGGCCGTCGTCGGGGACGACCTGTCGGAGGACTACGTCATCCCCAGCCCCTTCGACCAGCGCGTCGCCCCCGCCGTGACCGCGGCCGTCGCCGACCAGGCCAGGCTCGACGGCGTCGCGCGCACGTAACCCTCGGCCGGCTCGCGTGCCCGTGCGGCACGCGCAGCTCGCCGTCCAGGTCGTTCCAGCGCCATGCGCGCCGTCCATGCGGCGCCGTTCAGGGGGCGCCGGGACCCGCCACGCGGGCCCGGCGCCCTCGTGCTTTCCCGCGCAAAGGCTGTGTACCGAACATCCCCGGCGAAATGACGCCCCTTCGTCATGACCCGGCGCTCCTGCGGTCAAGTCTTGGGAATTCCCACACCGCGTCACGCATCGTGCTATAACAAAAACCCTCCGTTACCCGCCGGACGACGGCGTGCACGAAGGGCGCACGCTCGCACCAGAGCTCACGGCGGAGTGCCGACAACCGATCCGCCGTAGTCCTCCCTGGGGAAAGAGCGATGCGACGCGAGCCCAACCTTCTTCTTCGGCACCTCATCGCCGAGGCCGGCTTCTCCCACAAGGGGCTGGCCCGCAGGCTCAACGACCTTGGAGCCGCGCGGGGCCTGATCGGCCTGCGGTACGACCACAGCTCGGTGTCGCGCTGGATCGACGGCCAGCAGCCGCGCGACCCGGCGTCCGCGCTGCTCGCCGAGATCTTCGCCCTGCGGCTCGGCCGGCCCGTCACCTCGGAGGACCTCGGTATGGCGGGGGGAGCCACGCCCCTCGACCTCGGACTGGAATTCCCACACACGTGGCAGGAGGGTGTCGAGACCGTGACAGCACTATGGAGGGCGGACCTGCAACGGCGCAGGTTCCTGCTCGACTCCGCCTTCGCCGTCGGAGCGGGCTCGTCGGGGGCCCTGCGATGGCTCACCTCCCCCGCCGAGGACCGGCCCCGCGCCTCCGGGGTTCGCAAGGTCGGCGCCCACGACATCGCCGCCATCCGCGAGGTCACCCGGTCGTTCGGCGAACTGGACAACCGCTTCGGCGGCGGCCGGGTGCGCCCGGCGGTCGTCCGCTACCTCGACTCGGCCGTCGCCCCCCTGCTCAAGGACGGCGTCTACGGCGAGGCCACCGGCAGGGCGCTGGCGTCGGCGGCGGCCGAGGTCACCCGCCTGGCCGGGTGGATGGCCTACGACCTGGAGCAGCACGGGCTCGCCCAGCGTCACCTCATCCAGGCGCTCAGCCTGGCGCGCGGCGCCGGCGACCACGGCTTCGGCGGCGAGATCCTCGCCGGCATGGCGCACCAGGCCATATATATAGGCCGCCCCCGGCACGCCCTCGACCTGGCGCGGGCCGCCCAGGTGTCGGCGCGGCGGGCCGAGGTCCCCTCCTTGCTGGCCGAGGCGTACGTGCTGGAGGCGCACGCGCACGCCCGGCTCACCGACGGCGTGGCGTGCGCCATGGCCCTGCACGAGGCCGACCTGGCCTTCGACCGCCGCCGCCCGGAGGAGGAGCCCGAGTGGATCCGCTACTTCGACGAGGCCTACCTCGCGGCCAAGTACGCCCACTGCTTCCGCGACCTCGGTGACGGGGCGCAGGCCGTGCGGTACGCGCGCCGCTCCCTCGACATGGACGGCCGCTACGTCCGGGGGCGCATGTTCAACCTGTCGCTGCTGGCCTCGGCGTACGCCCTGTGCGGGGACGTCGAGCAGGCCTGCCACGTGGGCGGCGACGCGCTGGACCTTGCCGGCGGCCTGCAGTCGGTCCGCACGAGGTCCTATGTCGCCGACCTGCGCCGCCGGCTGGAGCCGCTGAGCAGGGAGCCGGCGGTGGCCATGCTGGTCCGGCGCAGCCGCGAGCTGGCTCCCGCGGCCTGACGGCCGGGACGGGGGTGATCCGCGTCCGCGGCGGTCGTGGATGGGGGAGGTCGCTCTGAAACGAGCCGGCCCGGCCCCGGGGGTCCGAGGCCGGGCCGATCGTGGCGGAGGATCTCAGCCTCACAGGTGAGGCCGGGTCGTCCGCCGGTGGAGCTTGGTGGTCAGCGGATGGAGCCGGACCACAGGTTGGCGGCCTTGCGGTAGACCGCGTAGGTCTCGCTGTCGAAGTACGGCGAAGTGCTGAAGTCGTACCGGCCGTTGCCGTCGGAGTCGCCGATGAGGCTGGTGACGCCGTTGACGTAGCCGAGCCGCTTGGTGCTGCTGTACTTGGTGATCCACGGGCCGCCCGCGGAGCCGGCGGTCATGGAGCACTTCAGCGCGACCTGCGCCTCGGCCTTGTAGGCGGCGCTGACGCCCGCGGGCTTGGTGGCGCCGTAGCACCACTTCGGCGTGACCCCGGTGAAGGGGCGGTCGCCGTCGGGGTGCGGGCCGGCGGGGTAGCCGAACGCGTAGACCGACTGGCCGATCTTCTGGTTCCAGGCGAAGCCCTGGCCGCCGACGTTGTCGCCGAGGCGGCCGACGTCCTTCCAGCTACCCGGCTGGACGCCGTTGTAGACCGTGACGAAGGCGTAGTCGCTGTCGTAGTCCTCGTAGTTGGCGAAGTCGAAGTGCGTGTAGGCCGACTTGCCGACGTAGATGCCGTAGGGCGTCTTGCCCTGGTAGTACGCCGGGATGAACACCCAGTGGTCCAGGGTGTCGCGGTTGGCGTCGGTGTCGTAGACGCAGTGACCGGCGGTGGCGACGAGGTTGTGGTACTTCGACTGGATCGAGGACGCCGAGCACCAGAAGGGCTTGCCGTGGACCCGGAAGAACACCTTGCCGATGGTGCGCGGCAGGTTGATGTTCTTGACCTTGGTCGGGGTCACCTTCTCCTGGCCGATCGGCGGCACGACGCCGGTCTTGCCGTCGGGAGCGGCGTCGCTCCCGCCGAACTTGACCTTGCCGCTGATGGAGGAGTCGTTGGAGTAGCGGGTGGCGGCCTTGAGCTGCCTGCCGCCGTTCGCGCTCCAGAACTTCGCGGTTGCGCTCGCCTTGCCCTTGCTGGAGGCGAGGGAGACGTTCGTCGGCTGGGGCTTGGCCGTGGCCCCGGCGGACGAGGTGAGGGCGGCGCCGATCATGCCGGTGGCGGTGACGGCGGCGCCCAGGGGGAGGATGAGGTGGCGTGCTCGGATACTCATATAGCTCCTCTTGTTCTGACATGGAAACATCACTTATGTCCCATGCGTCCCAAAGGGGATGACTTGAGCCTATGTCATTTCTTTACACGCACCGTATGAACCGTCCGGGTATCCGGACATAAAGGTCTTAAATGGGATATTAGGTGAGTAAAACCTCACTGGATGGTGAGGTTGAAATGACGAAGGGCCCGGCTTTCGCCAGGCCCTTCCGCACGCCGTGCTCAGCGGTCACCGCACCTCAGGCGCCGTCTCGCCCTGCCGGCGGGATGCTCACTTGCCGATCTTGCCGGACCACAGGTTGGAGGCGGCGCTGTAGATCGAGTAGGTCTCGCTGTCGAAGTACGGCGAGGTGGCGAAGTCGAACCGGCCGTTGGCGTCGGTGTCGCCGACCAGGCTGGTCACGCCGTTGATGTAGCCGACGCGCGCCGTGCTGCTGTACTGGGTGATCCAGGGGCCGCCGGAGGCGCCGGCCGTCATGGAGCACTTCAGCGCGATCTGCGCCTCGGCCTTGAAGCCGGGGACGGTGCCGGCGGCGGAGGTCTTGCCGTAGCAGTACTTCGGCGTCAGGCCGGTGTAGGGCCGGTCGCCGTCGGGGTGCGGGCCGGCGGGGTAGCCGAACGCGTACACCGTCTGGCCGATCTTCTGGTTCCAGGCGAAGCCCTGGCCGCCGACGTTGTCGCCCAGGCGGCCGACGTCCTTCCACGTGCGGGGCTCGACACCGTTGTACACGGTGACGAAGGCGTAGTCGCTGTCGAAGTCCTCGTAGTTGGCGAAGTCGAAGTGCGTGTAGGCCGACTTGCCGACGTAGATGCCGAACGGCGCCTTGCCCTGGTAGAAGGCCGGGATGAACACCCAGTGGTCCAGGGTGTCGCGGTTGGCGTCGGTGTCGTAGACGCAGTGACCCGCGGTCGCCACCAGGTTGCGGTACTTGCCCTGGATGGAGGAGGCGGAGCACCAGTAGACCTGGCGGCCCAGGCGGAAGAACACCTTGCCGATGGTGCGCGGCAGGTTGACGTTCTTGGCGTGGGTCGGGGTGACCTTCTCCTGGCCGATCGGCGGCACGACGCCGGTCTTGCCGTCGGGAGCGGCGTCGCCGCCGCCCATGCGGACGCGGCCCTTGACGGCGGCGTCCTCGGTGAACTTGGTGGCGGCCTTGAGGGCCTTGCCGCCGCTGGCCGTCCAGAACTTCACGGTGTCCAGGGCGGCGGCCTTGGTGGTGGCCAGGGCGTCGGAGGCCGGCGCCGCGGCCGCGGAGGCGGAGGCCCCCGCGGTGAGGGATGCCGCGATCATGCCGGCGGCGACGGCGGCGCCGCCGAGAGGGAGCACGATTCGCTTGACTCGGGTGTTCAATGAGACTCCTTGTTCTGCCGCAGGACCTGACTCCTGCCTCAGTGACCCCAAAAGGGGCAGTCTGAACCTATCGGTCTGATCATGAAATAAGGCCGTAAAAATCAACGGAACGGCCGGCTCCTCACCGCCCGGAGCGACGTACGTACGCGCTCCCGACGCGGCCGACGATCACGCAACCACAGGTGGAAACGGTCCAAAGGCCCAGTGCGCGAGCGGCCCTGTTGGAGTACACGCGACGCGAAATGTGACGCGAATCACTCTGAGATCCACCCAGGCGGGAGCTTTGATGGCACGTCCGGAATTGGGGCGCGGATCAGAGCCGAGTATGGCTCGGAAAAGCGCGTCGAAATGGCCGCAGGGCCCGGCACGAATGCCGAGCCCTGCGGTTTACAGCCGGGGACTGCCGTTCTTACTACTGAGAACGTCAGGCCTTGGTGATGACGTCGCCGTCCTTGGCCACGATCGAGCCGGACCAGAGGTTGGCGGCGGCCTTGTAGATCGAGTAGGTCTCGGTGTCGAAGTACGGCGAGGTGCTGAAGTCGATACGGCCGTTGGTGTCGGCGTCGCCGATGAGGCTGGTGACACCGTTGATGTAGCCGAGACGCTTCGTGCTGCTGTACTTCAGGAGCCACGGCGCACCGGAGGAGCCGGCGGTCATGGAGCACTTGAGACCGATCTGGGCCTCGGCCTTGAACGCGGCGGCGGCCTTGGCGGCGAAGGTCTTGCCGTAGCACCACTTCGGCGTGACACCGGTGAACGGCTTGTCACCGTCGGGGTGCGGGGCCGCGGGGTAGCCGAACACGTAGACCGGCTGGCCGACCTTCTGGTTCCAGGTGAAGCCCTGGCCACCGACGTTGTCGCCCAGGCGACCCGCGTCCTTGTAGTACTCGATGGTGTACACGGTCTTGTAGTACTTGAGCGTGGAGGTCTTCTCCACCGCGTACGCCAGGTAGTAGTGCGTGATCGTGTACGCCGAGTCCACGATCTTCTTGTACCCGGGGCCGGTGTACTTGTTGTAGTACTCCTCGTCGACGATCTCGGTCTTCGTCAGCTCAGGAGCCTGGTGGAAGTTCTGGGTCGCCGGAACCTTGGAGGCGGCGTCGAACTCGTCCTTGGTGACTTCCTTGGTCGCCGTCACGGCGTCCTTGGTGCCCCAGGGCACGACCTTCTCGCTGGCGGAGTCCTTGACGAAGACGGGAGCGTCCTTGCCGAACTCGTCGACGAGCTGGTCGTACTCCTTCTTCGTGATCTCGACGTCCTCGCCGTACTTGTAGCCCTGCCAGTCGTCGAAGGTCTTCTTGGAGACGGCCTTCTCACCGGCGTACGTGATGCCGTTGTAGACGGTCACGAAAGCGTAGTCGCTGTCGTAGTCCTCGTAGACGGCGAAGTCGTAGTGGGTGTAGGCGGCCTTACCGACGTAGATGCCCCACGGGGTCTTGCCCTGGTAGTAGCCGGGGATGAAGACCCAGTTGTCCAGAGCGCCGTTCTGCACGCCCTCGTCGAACACGCAGTGCCCGGCGGTGGCGACCAGGTTGTGGTACTTGGACTGCACCGAGGACGCGGAGCACCAGTACTCCTTGTCGCCGACCGTGAAGAACACCTTGCCGATGGTCTTGGGCAGGTTGACGTTCTTGACCTTGGTCGGGGTGACCTTCTCCTGGCCGATCGGCGCGATCACGCCGGCCTTGCCGTCAGGCTTGGCGTCGCCGCCACCCAGCTTGACCTTGCCCGAGACCTGCTGGTCGCCGGTGAACTGCGCGGCGGCCTTGAGGTTGGCGCCGCCGTTCGCCTTCCAGAAGTTCGCGATCTTCTGGGCGCTGCCGGAGGAGGCCAGGGCGGCCGACTTCCGGACCGGGGCGGTCGCGGCGTTGGCGGAGGTGACCAGGGTGGCGCCGATCATGCTGGTGGCGGCGATGGCGCCACCCAGCGGGAGGGCGAGACGCTTCACACGGCTGTTCAAGGGGAACTCCTTGGGCTGTCGTGGAACGCTTTCTGCGTCCCATGCGTCAGTAAAGGGATAGCCATGAAGATAGCGAGTAGATCTTGTGCTGTGGGGGCGATTCGAGGGGAATTTTGACCTTCGCCCGGGCGTGACCTTTTCGTAACCCCGGGGGTAGTCCGACCATCCCTGTCAGAGGGGTGCAAGATCGGGGCTTACTCGCAGATCAGAGCACTCGTGCGCCGACTGTGTCTTTTGTGGTCGAAGTCGTGCACTCTCCCCGGGCCGGCGGTCAGTGTGACGCAGATCACATGGAACCGAGGGAGCCAAATCGGGGTCCGGGTACGTCTAAGCCGCCCTCTCCGGGTCAGGCTGGCGCCCACAGAAGCCCTCCAGGCGCGCCTCAGGGCATCAGTCAGGGGCCGTTAAAGCCTGTCCAGGCTCCGGTGAACGCCGCACGCGAGGCGCCGCGCGGGACGCGGCGACGCTCGGGTCGACGGAAACGGTTCGCGTGACACCGACGGCAGCTGCGCCGTGCTGAGAGAACACAGGACGAGGCGGAGGGAAGGCCGGACGGCGCTGGCGGCACCATCACGCGGGGAGAAGAGCGGACAACGTCGCGGGAGAACAGTCGTACAACGCGAAGCGGGGCCCGGCACGAATGCCGGGCCCCGCTAAGGACTGCTGTGCTCTAGCTGGCTAGAACGTCAGGCCTTGGTGGCGATGTCGCCGTCCTTGGTGACGATCGAGCCGGACCAGAGGTTGGCGGCCGACTTGTAGATCGAGTAGGTCTCGGTGTCGAAGTACGGCGAGGTCGCGAAGTCGATGCGGCCGTTCACGTCAGCGTCGCCGATGAGGCTGGTGACACCGTTGATGTAGCCGAGGCGCTTCGTGCTGCTGTACTTGAGGATCCAGGGGCCACCGGAGGAGCCGGCGGTCATGGAGCACTTGAGACCGATCTGGGCCTCGGCCTTGAACTTCGCCGACGCAGCGGCGGCGAAGGTCTTGCCGTAGCACCACTTCGGCGTGACACCGGTGAACGGCTTGTCACCGTCGGGGTGCGCAGCCGCGGGGTAACCGAAGGCGTAGACCGGCTGGCCGACCTTCTGGTTCCAGGTGAAGCCCTGGCCACCCACGTTGTCGCCCAGGCGACCCGCGTCCTTGTAGTACTCGATGAAGAAGACCGTCTTGTAGTACTTGACCGCGCCCGGGGAGACGATGGCCTTGTACTCGACGAAGTAGTGCTCGATGGTGTAGGCGCCGTCGACGATCTTCTTGTAGCCGGGACCGGTGTAGGCCTCGTAGGCCTCCTTGGTCACGATGTCGGCCTTCACCTGGGGGAAGCTCTTCCACTTCGCCTGGTTGAAGTTGAAGTTGCCGTTCTTCGTGGCGTCGTACTGGTCCTTCGTGACTTCCTTGGTGTAGATCTTGACCACACCATCCTTGGAGTTACCCAGCGGGGTGCTCCAGGGGACGACCTTCTCGGAAGCCGGGTCGGCCTTGGCCCAAGCGTCGGCGCTCTCGCCGCCCTTCTCGTCCACGATCTTCTTGTACTCGGCCGCCGTGATCTCGACGTCCTTGGCGTACTTGTAGCCCTGCCAGCCGTCGTAGGTCTCCTTGGTGACCTGCTTCTCGCCAGCGTAGGTGATGCCGTTGTAGACGGTCACGAAAGCGTAGTCGCTGTCGTAGTCCTCGTAGACGGCGAAGTCGTAGTGGGTGTAGGCGGCCTTACCGACGTAGATGCCCCACGGGGTCTTGCCCTGGTAGTAGCCGGGGATGAAGACCCAGTTGTCCAGAGCGCCGTTCTGGACACCCTCGTCGAACACGCAGTGCCCGGCGGTGGCGACCAGGTTGTGGTACTTGGACTGCACCGAGGACGCGGAGCACCAGTACTCCTTGTCGCCGACCGTGAAGAACACCTTGCCGATGGTCTTGGGCAGGTTGACGTTCTTGACCTTGGTCGGGGTGACCTTCTCCTGGCCGATGGGGGCCACAACGCCGGCCTTGCCGTCGGGCTTGGCGTCGCCGCCACCGAGCTTGATCTTCTGGGTGGTCTGCTCGGCGCCGGTGAACTGCGCGGCGGCCTTCAGGTTGGCGCCGCCGTTGGCCTTCCAGAAGTTCGCGATCTTCTGGGCGCTGGTGGCGGAGGCCAGGCTCACGGTCTTCTTGGCCGGCGCGGTGGCCGCGTTGGCGGAGGTGACCAGGGTGGCGCCGATCATGCTGGTGGCGGCGAGAGCGCCACCGAGCGGGAGGGCGAGACGCTTGACTCGGGTATTCAAGGGAACTCCTTGGGCTGGCGTGGAACGCTTCCTGCGCCCCATGCGTCAGTAAAGGGATAGCCATGAAGATACAGAGAAGATCTTGGGCGCGGTAACCGGAATCGTGACGATTTTGGGGCTTCGTCCTACGTGATCTTTCTGTGATCGACGAATGAGCCGACTCCCGCTGTCAGGATCTTCGGGCGGCCTAGGCGTTTGCCCAGATCAGGGCGCCTATGTGACCATTGGTACCGCTGTGACGGCGGTCAACCGCGGCTTGACCCGATATGAGGGTGTGTGACGCAGATCACACGGAACCAGGGGATCCGATCGGGCGGGTGGCTACGTCTAAGGGGCCGACGATCCAGACAAACCCGACAAAACGCTCATAGCTTCACCTGTATCCCACTCTGGAACGGACCAAGCCCCGGAACATTCGTTCCGGGGCTGCGGTGAATGCGGGTGATTTCCTCCAGGCGCCCCCAGTGATGGTCATCGGCCTAGGGGGCCGCGGCCATCCGACGCGTCAAGGCGGAGGGATCTCGCAACGCAGAGGCGGCATGCGGGGAGCAGGGGCGCTCGACGATCTCCGGAACCGGCCGTCACCGGGGCGCGAACGCCGGATGGTCATCCCGATCGAAGGACGGCGAACTCGGCCGGCCGGGGCTTCGTGACACGTGCGGACCCGGCAACCGGAAAGGGAGCGCCAGACTCAGGCGGTCTTCTGCCGGGAGGCGTAGGAGTACACCAGGTAGGTCGCCTTGTCGAAGTACGGCGAGGACACGCCGTCGTACCGGCCGTCGCCGTCGAGGTCCCACGTCAGGCTGTTGACGCCGTTGAGGTAGCCGATGCGCCGGAGCTGGCTGTACTTGATCACCCAGGGGCCGCCGCTGGCGCCGGCCGTGAACGCGCAACCCCGGAACATCACGCCGCCGTTCAGCTCCCACTTCGGAGAGGAGATCTTCTTGGTGGCGCGGGTGAGGCAGGACTCCATGGTCCGACCGTCGAAGGGACGGGTGCCGTTGGGGTGCGGGCCGGCCGGGTAGCCGAAGGCGTACGCGGCGACGGTGTACCCCTTGTTCCAGGCGAAGCCCTGACCGCCGACGCTCTTCTCCAGCACCCCGGTGCCGACGCGCTTGTACATCGGCAGGCCCTTGACGTCCTTCTTCTGGATGCCGCTCGCGTCGTAGTCCGGGTCCCACTTGTAGCCCCGGTGGACGGTGACGAACGCGTAGTCGAAGTCGAAGTCGCCCGTGGCGGAGTAGGTGTCGTTCAGGTACAGCGTGTGGCCGACGTAGATGCCGTAGGGGGTCTTGCCGTCGGCGTAGGACGGGATGAAGATCCAGTACTCGACCGGCTTGCCGTTCTTGACGTCATACGCGCAATGCCCTGCGGTGGCGACGACGTTGCCGTACTTCGAGTGCACGGACGAGGCCGAGCACCAGTACTCGGTGGTGCCGTTGCGGAAGAACACCTTGCCCACCGTCGGCGGCAGGTTCACGTTGCGCGAGTTGACGGTCTTGGACGCGGCCTTCGGCGGGACGACGCCGGACACGGTCGTGGTCGTCGCCGGGGCCGTGGCCGTCCTGCTCGCCTGGGCGGCGGCCGTGCTCAGCGCGGGGGCCTTACCAGGCGCCTTCGCGGCGGCGGCCCGGCTGGGGGCGGCGGTCGCGGAGGGGGCGGGGGTCGACCCGGGGTTGGCCGCCGATGTCTGCGGCGCGTAGCTGCTGGCGCGCTTCAACCGGTCGGGGGTCCACCAGTCGACGACCTTCTGGGTGTCGGCGTCGTTCTGCGCCAGGGGAACGGAGGTGATGCCGGCGGGCGCGGAGCGGGCGGTCGCCAGCGCTCCGGCCGATCCCGGGCCCGCGGAAAGGATCACACTCGCGGCAGCCAAAGCGCCGCAGAATGTGAGCGCGATCCGCTTCGCTCGGGCGGGCATTTCGTACCTTCCAGGGGTCAGACGTCGGCAGACAACAGTGAAGGGCGATTTTTCCAGATCATTTGCCGGGTGGCACGGTACTTGACCGACCTGGGTTCACTTCGTTATGGGGAAGGGCGGGGATCGTAGGACTGCCCCGATAGGGGGCCGGGCATGCGCCCGGGCCCCCTACGTTGCCGTGGAGACCGTCAGCTCGTCGTAAGCTTGCCGGTCCACTGGCTGGCGGCGGCCTTGTAGACGCCGTAGGTGTCGCTGTTGAAGTACGGCGTGGTGATGTGGTCGTACCGGCCGTTGCCGTCGGTGTCGAGGGTCAGGCTCACGACGCCGTTGAGGTAGCCGGTGCGGTTGGCGTTCTTGTACACGATCAGGAACGGGCCGCCGGTGGCGCC
This sequence comes from Sphaerisporangium sp. NPDC005289, assembly GCF_040607455.1. Classification (NCBI taxonomy): domain Bacteria; kingdom Bacillati; phylum Actinomycetota; class Actinomycetes; order Streptosporangiales; family Streptosporangiaceae; genus Sphaerisporangium; species Sphaerisporangium sp. NPDC005289. The sequence goes on along the minus strand of NZ_JBEXGS010000035.1, from coordinate 35,561 downwards.
GGGAGTGAAGGCGCACTTGATGGCGAGCTGCTCCTCGGCCTTGTACTTGGACACGGCCGGGGCGGCCGCGGTCTGGCCGTAGCACCACTTCATGGTCTCGCCGGTGTAGGCCTTGTTGCCGTCGAGGTGCGAAGCGGTTGGGTAGCCGAAGCTGAACTGCTTGGCCTTCGTGCTGCGGTTCCAGGTGAAGCCCTGGCCGCCGACGTTGTCGCCGAGGCGACCCGCGTCCACGAAGGTCTTGATGGTGAACACGGTCTTGTAGTACTTGACCGAGGTCGCCTTCTTCACCCAGTACTTCACGAAGTAGTGGGTGATGGTGTAGGCCGAGTCCACCATCTTCTTGTAGCCGGGGCCCTTGTAGTTGTTGTAGGTGACCTCGTCCACGAACTCCGTCGCGGTCTTGGCCGGGGCCTTGGCGAAGTTCTGCTTGGAGTTGGCCGCGGGGGCCTTGTCGTACTCGTCCTTGGTGACTTCCTTCAGGACCTTCTGGCCGCCGGCGGTGCCCCAGGGGAGGACGGTCTCCGAGCCGGTCGACTTGGACCAGGCGTCGGCGGTCTCGCCGCCCTTCTCGTCGACCTTCTTCTGGTACTCGTCCTTGGTGATCTCGACGTCCTTGGCCCACTTCGGACCCTTGTACGCGTCGAAGGTCGCCTTGTCGACGGTCTTCTCGCCGGTCTGCTTGATGCCGTTGTAGACGTTGACGAAGGCGTAGTCGTAGTCGTAGTCCTCGTACACAGTGAAGTCACTGTGGAGGTTGACCTTCCCGCCGACGTAGATGCCCCACGGCGCCTTGCCCTGGTAGTAACCGGGGATGAAGACGAAGTTGTCGACGTACTTGTTCGCGTCCGTGTCGTACACGCAGTGCCCGGCCGTGGCGACCAGGTTGTGGTACTTGGACTGAACAGAGGTGCCGGAGCACCAGTACGGCTTGCCGTCGACCTGGAAGAACACCTTGCCGACGTTGGTCGGCAGGTTGACGTTCTTCGACGTGCCGGCGGTCTTGTCGCCGTCACCGGTCGGGGCGATGGAGCCGGCCTTGCCGTCGGCGGAGGCCTTGCTCGTGCTCGCCTTCAGCTTCGCCGACAGCGAGGAGTCCTCGTTGTAGTGCGTCGCCGCCTTGAGCTTGCTGGGGGTCCAGGCGCCCGCGATGGCCTTCGCGTCGGTCCCGTTGTTCGCCAGCTTGCCGGACTTCACCGGGGTCGGCTTCGTCTCGGCGCCGGCGGAGGTGGTGAGGGTCGCACCGATCAAGCCGGTGGCGATGAGGGCGCCACCGAGAGGGAGGATCAGGTGCCTTGCTCGGGTGTTCATTGAGCTCCTTCTATGTCATGGGTTGCCCGGGAAGGACCCATGCGTACGTAAAGAGACTCGACGACCGTACTCCGCCGATCTTGGCCACCGACCCCAAAACCGGACAAAAGTATGCGTGTGTTACCTGGTTGTTATGAAACCGGTGGAACCGGAGAGATACCTGATACGTCGAAGTTCGCTCGTTGATCGAGAGCTCAGGACCGACCTGAGGCCCGATCGCCGACCCCCGGACGAGCGGGTGACGCCGCGAAGAGAGCAACGCCGACCACAAGGCGGGAGGAAGCCGACCGCCCAACGTCACACGAGAGATCGGGGGATCTGCCATGCGACGCCTTGCACTGGGCCTGACCTGCGCCGTCCTGCTGTTGAGCACGGCCGCTGCCCTGTCGCCGACGCCCATGAGCGAGCGCGACCTCGTCGTCATCCCCCGCCCGATCTCCGGCACGATCCTGGGGCTGCTGCCCGGTGGCGAGCACAACGACCTCCTCGGCCCCGTCCCCGGCGCCGGCTCGGTCTCCGCCGGCGCCGTTCCCCACCCCCTCCCCGGCGGCCCGGCCGCCCACCTTCTCTCCTGGATGGCCCTGGAGGAAACGACCCTGGGCCCCCACGCGCCGGCGCCTCCGGGCTCCTCTTCCGCTTCACGGAACGCGTCCGGGCCTGGAGCCGCCACCAACGCCGCTCCGCCCGACGCGGCTGCGTCCAACGCGGACCTCGGCAACGCGGCTTCCTTGAACTCGGCCCTGGCCAAGGGGGTCAGCCGCGTCCTACTCCTCACGGTCGCGCGCGGCGAGTCGCCGACGCCCGCGGACAAGGCGGTCCTGCTCCTGTGCGGCCCGACCGCCGGCTCCCATCCCAAGGCCGCCGACGCCTGCAAGCAACTGGAGCACGTCGGGGCGAACCTCAACGACCTGAACGTCTCGCCGGGCGCCAAGTGCGGCAAGGAGTACGACCCGGTCACCGTCTACGGAGCCGGCCTCTGGGACAGCGGCCGTCTGTCCTACGAGCGCACCTTCCCCAACCGCTGCGAACTCAAAGCCACCACCGGCCCCGTCTTCGACTTCTGATTCAGGCGTCCGTTGACGACAGAGCACGGCGAACGCCCGCGGTGGCGTCGCGTCAGTCCGGCGGCTGTTGCGGGCCATGTCGTAACGGGTGGCCTTATTCTCAGATTCCAACACGCCGTAAGGCTCACCGAGTGCGACTCTTCGTGTGCCATTATCGGCTGACCTGCACGTTCATCGATGATGCCCCGTGAACTCGAGGTCGCCGATCGTTTTCGGACATTGGGCTGTTACGGACACTATCGGCGTGTTCCGCGTGCTCTTTGTCACATTGTCGGAAGATCGGGAAGAACGTTAAAAGAGACCTGACATGTCCACTTACACCCATTGAGGTGGTTTGTGAAACACTCAGGGTTCTTCCCGTTACGCTGCGCACGAGCAGATGGGCCGCGTCGACGCCTCGCAGTGATCACGGTGTCCACCCTCGCGGCGTCTCTGCTCGCCGCCGGCGGGATGCCGTCGGCCTCGGCGGGCACCAAGCCGCCCACCAGTCCTGCGCAGTCCGATCCGATCGCCAAAGCAGCTCCGTTCCCGCGTCCCGCGGACCCCGACGCGGATCTGCGCGCGGGAATCGCCGAGGCGAGAAAACAGAACAAGCCCGTAGAGGTGACCGCGGCGGCGTCCGAGACCTCGCGGACCTGGGCCTACCCGGACGGACATCTGACGACCGAGTCCTATTCCAGCCCCGCCCAGGTGAAGCGGCCTGACGGCACCTGGGCCTGGATGGACACCGCTCTCGTCGAGAAGGACGGTGCGCTCGAACCGAGAGTCGCAAAAGCGCACGTCCGGTTCTCGCTCGGTGGGGACGGCCCCTTCGCCACAATGGAGCGTGACAAGGGACAGAAGTTCAGCCTCTCCTGGGGGAAGACCCTGCCCAGGCCGGTGGTCAAGGGCAACGTCGCCACCTACGTCAACGCGGCCGGACCGTCCGCCGACCTGGTCGTCACCGCACTCAGCACCGGTTTCTCCCACGATGTGGTGCTACGGGAGCGCCCCACAAGCCCGGTGGAGTTACGCATCCCCGTCCAGTCGTCGGGCGTCACCTTCGGCAAGAGTAAGCACGGTGGTCTGCAACTCACTGATAGCAAGAACAAAGTGGTCGCCGAGGCCCCCAAGCCGGTGATGTGGGATAACGTCGCCCCTGATCAGAACGCGGGCCGAGTTGCGGCTCGCCGCATCGGTGACATCTCGACCTCAGTAGAACGCGAGAATGGTCGTCAAGTTCTGGTCCTCCGACCGGACGCCGACTGGCTCGCCGACCCGGCGACACATTATCCGGTCACCATCGACCCGACGACCACGCTCAATGTGACGACCGACACCACGATCGGGTCTCGAGCGGAGTGCTCACCGTTCGACACTCTCGTCGGGGCCAGATCAACCGTGCTCACTGTCGGCGGCGCGATGTGGAACTGTTCGGGCACGGACGGCTTCCAGTACTACCGCTCCTACCTTAAGTTCGACACCAGCGCGCTGGCTGGGAAAGCCATCTACTCGGCGGCGCTGCAGCTGTGGCGAACCGAAGCGCCTGCCTGCTATCTACGCGGCGACGGCAAGGTTCGACTTGATAGGCCGACTAATAACTGGTCGCCTGGAAGCCTGACGTGGGCCAATCAGCCGCCGAGCGGTGCCGACACCGTGTCAACCCCCTGCCCGACGTCCGGTACCACGACACCCGGTGCCATGGCCTGGCCGATAACCAACTGGGTCAAACTCTGGGCCGCCGGCACGCCCAACTACGGTGTGGCGCTGCGGGGACCGTCGGAGAGCCTGAGCACCGGCCAGGCGTACAGAGTGACCTTCCACTCCTCTGAGATGACCGGTACCGGCGCGACTCCGCCCAAGCTCATCGTGCAGTACTTCCTGCCGCCGGAAATCCCCACGGTGACCGCCGAGTCGGTCGACTCCATGGACGGCGACCACGCCATCGTGCGCACGAGCTCGGTGAAGCTCGGGTACAACAGCAGTTCGGTCGATGGCCGCAACCTTGATTACTATCTATCGGTACTCGACTCCACCGCGCCTCTCCCGTCCTGGACCACAGGAGGCGGAGCCACCGCTCAGTGGAGCTTCACTGAAGGCGCTAGCCACAGCGACTCGACCGGCAACGGATACGCTCTCGTCATCGACTCGTCTCGTTCTACCGTGATCGACGGGAAAGACGGCAAGGCGCTCCAACTCAACGGTGCTCCCACGGCTCCGGCCTTCGCCGCCACATCGGGCCCAGTGCTCTTCACCGACAAGAGCTTCTCAGCGGTCGGCTGGGTTCGTGTTGATGGCACCCCCAGTTCCCAAGCCGGGTTGTTCAGCCAGGGCGACTCTACGGGGAACGCCTTCGAGGTCGTCTACAATCCAACTAGCCGCAAATGGACCTACACGATGTCCGACAGCGGTGGAAGCAACAGAGCGACGGTCACCTCGTCAGCGACCGCTGCCCTCGGGACTTGGACGCATCTGGCTGCCATTTACGACGCGACCGCCCACAAGATGCGCCTGTACGTCAACGGCACTTTGTCTGGGGAGGGCAACTACACCTCTACCTGGAACGGCAGGGGGACTAACGGCACGTTCATGATCAATCCCTATGGGGGTCTACTGACGTCGGCCAAGGTCTCCTACGACGAGGTTCGTGCCTACCAGCGTGCCCTGAGCGAGACCGAGATCAGGTGGATGCTCAACCTCACCCCGCCCACCACCGCCAACCTCCCCTCCGGCCAGACCGCCACCCAGACCTACGACGTCAGCAACGTCGACACCTTCAAAATCTCCGTCCGAGCCTGCCTCACCGGCGTAACCCCCACCACCTGCAGCGAATCCCCCTACTACAGAATCACGACGGACGCGGCGTACGTGCCTTCGAACTTAGACACCGGTCTATCCGATCCCGCCAACCCCATTCTGACCGGAATCGTGGGCAGGCCCTCGGGGGGCGAGGTGACGGCAAGGTTCTACCTCTATGACAGTAATGGGAATGCTGTCGGGGCCAGCCCTCTGGGAGAGGTTGTGGCTCTCGGCGGCCATCGGGCCGCGCTTCGAGTACCAGACGACGTCGTGCAGGCCGGACACACGTACAGCTGGCGCATGCAGGCGTGTGTCGATTCCATCTGTTCCGAGAAGACGTCGCCCGTAACCTTCCTGGCTCCGGGTGACCCCTCACCTGAGGTATATCATCCAACCGAGCTGACTCTCGGCCCGTCGAATTTCGTCATAAAGGCGGCCGCATCGGCGCCCGGCGCCTGTGACGGATCTGCCTGTCCGTTGCTGGACCGTCCCGCGATCGAAGTCGGCGGCATGAATGATGACAGGCATGTCAGCGTGGTCAAGATAAAGCTCGACAGTCTTCCAGACGGGGCTATTCCGCTAAGGTCGGTCCTCAACCTTGGTGCGCCGACCTGTCCACGCGAAAGTTGTCCGGTGAATGCAAGGATAAAAATATCCCGGCTCAACGGCCAGGTCACCGGTGAGACGACCGTCGACGAACTCGGAGCAATGACCGATGACAAGTCGGTGTACGACCTAAGTGGGGCCCAAGCGGTCACCGATATCGTCGGCGACGAGATCGCATGGCTTCTCATCGAGTCGGATAGCACCACACCGGTGACATATGGTGGCGGCACGGCCGGCTCCGCGCCCACGCTTTCCCTGTCGTATCTGCCGCCCGGACCGCCGAGTCAAGTAGAAGAACTGGACGTGCGCTCTGGTGACCGAGGTGCCATAGTGAGCTGGGCTCTGCCCAAGGACATGGGCTCACTGTCAGTCCTGGCCGGTTATGAAGTCGAGGCGCTTTCCGGTGGGACGGTCGTCAAGTCGCTGGAGACCGAAGAGCCATCGACAACGTTGTCCGGTCTGGACAATGGTGCTACCTACACGGTGCGGGTTCGAGCAAAATCGCGCTTCGGTACGGGAGAGTGGCGATCGGCATCGGTGACGCCGCAGCCGGTTCAGATAGTGCCGCCCGCCGGTTCTTTGTGTCCGGGAATCACCAGAGATGCCTTCACCCAACGGTCCAAGGATTACTTCCAGCTCCAGGACAAGGTCCTGGAAGGACAGGCGAGCGATGTATGGGCGGCAGGAGCGACTGCGGATGATCCTCTGACACCCAAGTGGGCGCTGACGAATTCCGCGCTCGGCGCGCAGAGGGCCGCGATGGACGCTGGTGGTGTCCAACGCGTGGACTCGACCGTATCGATGCATGACACGGTGCTGTACAACTCCCCTAATGGGGATGTACTCGTCCGGACCACTGTAGAACGCAGTTGGGTCGAGGTCGCCACCGATTCCGCTGGTACGACATACCGTACTCCCGAGGAGTTGCGACGCTACCTGGACCTTTCATACACTCCCTGTGGAAAACTTCAGATAATAATCCTGGCTCCGGAGGTGGACGACGACGCCACCGACATGATCCTTGAGGGGCCATGTAACGAGAGTCCCGATGATTGTCCTGAAGACGGTGGTGGCGGTGGCGGAGGATGCGCGGCTGCGATGAGCATCACCGTCACCACCGCTTGCTCGTCGCAGGGGCCGCCAGATGGGCCGGTGGACTATCTGTTCTCCTGCCACTACAGGGGCAATCTCGACGGGTGTTCCATGACCGGTGATCGGCAAAAGAGGCTGCAGTCAGGTCTCACCCTGCAAGCGGGTGGAGACTTGGCGTGGGTGGCCAGCATGAACTACCTCGTCGGTGGCCCTGATCTCATCGCAGTGAAGAGTTTCGGAGCCTTCGCCCAAGTCGTCGCGACTAATAAGTTTCTCAAGGACCCGAAGAACAAGTATCTGCTGAAGAACCTCAATGTCCGGATGACGGCCAGCGTCGGAGTCCGCATCAAGGGGATAGACCCGAGCCTCTCTGTTCCTCCAGGAGGGGGTATAACTCCCACTCTATCTCGTGACAAGGTCTCCTTCGATATGCAGGGCAGGGACGGGAAGCGCTCTATATCGATGCCGGCGACCCGGCCGTTCGGCTTCGAGATCACCTGCGAGGGTTTCATGTGCTGGTTCTCCGATATCCGGCACGAGATGTATGCCGCGGTAACCATACCCAGGCCAGGGCAAGCGCCTGACGCGCTGGATCCGCTCATGTTCGCGTCCGACTACCATAGAGCCCTCACTGTATACTAGGGACTGATCATGTCTGGCGGAGTGAACGTCGACGTTCACTCCGCCAGACATGATCCGGTGAGCTTCATGCTCAAACCCACCCTCAAGATTCCTGAGCAATGAGGACGCCTGTGGAGGATTCTCCTGTGGGTTTCAGAGGAGTCAAGCGATCGACGGTCATATACCTGTCCCTGGGGTTGCTTTTGGTGTGGGGCATCGCCGATGTCTGGCTGACGCGATTATCCGATGGTGCGGCCCGGCATGTGCGGCTCGTGATGGGGAACGCCTATCAGGTCGCTTATCCTGAGTATCGCATCTTGCTCTGGGGGTCGGATGCATATCAGCGGACGCCGACGTCGGTGTCTCTCGAAGTGGAAGTTCAGCAGCACGCCCTCGACAACCTCCGATCATATGTGACTCTTTCTGAAAATATCCTCGGCAGGGTGACCGCATCCCCGGAATTCCCGCCATCCCGTATGCATCCTTTGCTGGCGGGATTTCGTGGGGGGCAGGGGCAGGACCTTGGTGTGAAGAAGGCCGCAAGAGCCTTGGTCGAGAGCCTTGGATCCGGGGTGACGGCCACGGTGATCGTCGAGTTCGCCCGCCCGCTCAGTGAGAACGAAGTGGTCCGACTGGTGCCCCTGCGATCCGCTGACCTCAAATCCTTCTTTCTGTCGCCGATCCAGAAGTCCAACCGCAAGCCTGTTTTCTGGCGGTCCGGCTGGGACCGCTGTCATGACCGCGGGCTGGACGGGTGTAATGAGTCTTCGGCCATCGCGCAGTTCCGTCAGTGGTGCTCGATGCTGGAAGAAGGAGACCGTGACGATCTGGGCAAGATAGGGCTCGACCTCGATGTCCTGCGGCGTACGGCTGAGGAAGGCAAGGTGTACGGGCTTGTCCTACCTGGGGCAGGGAAGGAGAGCATGCTCCATCTTCTGTCGTCCCCACTGGTACGAACCGTCGACATCGTAGATCTCGTGCCCAGGTCGAACGCCAGGGCTTCCTAGCCTCCTTCGACGGGCGATGAGTCACCGAACCAGGCTGTCGGTGTTCGTACGTCCCAGGGGACCGATCGGCCTGAGGAGGGGGTCCGGAGGAAGCCAAAGGTCATGCGATGGAGTGGCCGTGTCGGGACTTCAGGGTGTGTCGTGAGGCTTGGTCGGCCAGGCGTATCGGTTCGGGGATGCGGTAGCGGGGCGTGCTGTTCAAGGTCACGTCGCACGCGGTTTGCAGGCTTGTCAGGTGGCCGATGGACACGAACACTGGTTTGACCTGGTCGGCGGTTCTGAGGACGGCTCCGATCACTTCGCCCTCGTCGGTCAGTGGTGACCGGTCTCCTCTCGACGGTCCTGGTTCGTCGTAGCGGCCGATGAGCGCCTGCTTGGCGACACCGATCGTCGGTAACCCCGTCAGCACGCCGAGGTGGCAGGCGAGGCCGAATCTGCGTGGATGCGCCAGGCCGTGGCCGTCGCACATCAGCAGGTCGGGCAGAGGGTCGGCCTTCTCCAGGGCGGCGAGGAGCGGGGGGAGTTCCCGGAAGGAGAACAGGCCGGGGAGGTAGGGGAACCTCGGCCTGTCCTCGTGCACGACGACGTCCTGCACCTCCAGCGTGGTCGCGTCGAGCACGACGACGGCGGCGACGAGCCGGTCGTCGTCCTTGCTGTAGGTGACGTCGAGGCCGGCCAGGCGCCTGATCTGGTGGAGGCCGGGACCGGTGTCGGTGACGCGATGCCGGAGTCTCGACTGGACGGCGGTGGCCTCTGCCGCGCTGGTGGGCCAGGGTTCGCGAGGGTTCACGTCACGTCAGGGTGCCAGGTTGAGGCGGTCGAAGGCGAGCGGCGGCGCGGCGTCCACGACGTCGACGCCTCGACGCCGGTCCGTTCGATGCTACCGGCGGACGTAACCGGTCTCGCGGCTCGCGCGGGGATCGGAGACCACGCGGGTCACGGGTGGAGGGTCAGGCCCTTGAGGGTCTTGTCGAGGAGGTTCTTGGGGGCGTGGAGGGCGAGGCCGACCAGGGGGAGGGTTTCGGCGGGGTGGGCCTGGACGGTGGCGCGGTTGGCTTCGTCGTGGCCGGTCTTGAACATGTCCTCGATGTAGACCGCTGTGGGGACCGCCCGGGCCAGGGCTCTGGTGTGGGTGCGGGTGAGGCCCTCGGCGTCGGCGGCGTAGACGAGGACCGGCTGGCGGAACATGGCGAGGTAGGCGTTGCCGGAGGCGTCCGCGTAGGGTTCACCGATGGTCTCCTCGGAGGCCGCGGCGATGGCGCTCGCCAGGAACGCGGTCACGTTGAGCTTCTGCCAGACGGCCAGGTCCTCCCGGACGACGATGGCGATCTTCGTGTCGAAACGCATGCTGAGCAGCTTGGCGAGGGTCGGGGTTCCCGTCTTGTACGCCGGTGCGGCGGGGGTTGTCGGCTCGGTGCCGTTCGGCAGTGCGGAGTAGGGACCCGGTGCCGATCAGTGATGCGGGCGTCGGCACGGACAGTTCTTCACGCGGGCGTCGGCGCGGATGGTCGTCATGCGGGGGCGGCGCCGACGGTGGTCATGCGGGGCAGCGCGGCCGGTGGTCATGCGCGCGTCGGTACGGAGGTCGTCATGCGGGCGTCGGCGGACGTCGCGGTCGACTGCGTGCGGTCAGGCGTGTGGTCACAATGGAGGGCATGGGAGGGGACTGGTCGCGGTACTGGCGGGCGGCCGATCGGCCGTTGGAGGCGATGCACGCGCACTTCGAGCGGCATGTCTACCATCGGCACAGCCACGAGACCTACTCTTTCGGGATGACCGAGGAGGGGGCCCAGCACTTCACCTGCCGGGGCGAGGCCCGTACCAGCGCGGCAGGGATGGTCATGGTCTTCAATCCCGACGACCCGCACGATGGGCACGCGGCCGACGAGGTGGGCTTCACCTACCGGATGGTGCACATCGGGCCCGAACTGGTCGCCGAAGTGCTGGGCGAGGCCGCTGGACGGACGGCCGGGCTGCCGTTGTTCACCCAGCCCGTTGTGGACGATGCCGTGCTCGCTGGACGGTTGCGCGGGCTCCACGGGGCTCTGGTGGGCGACACGGACGCGACGGCGCTGCGCCGCGACGAGTTGCTCGACTCCGTGGTCATGGCCGTGGTGCGGCGGGCTGGGCGCAGGCACGTTCCGGTGTACGCCGGTGGAGGGGGTCGCGATCTGCCCGGCCGCGGGATGCCACGGCCGAGTGCCGGCGGCATCGCCGGACCGGGCGAGCAGGAGATGGCGCGGATGGTCGGGGGAGTCGGCCGGAAGACGGCGCGGGTTGTGCGGGAGTTGTTGCACGACCTGGACGGCGGCGCGGTGTCGGCGGGTGACCTGGCCGTCGCCGCCGGACGCAGCCGGTTCGCCGTGTACCGGTCGTTCCGGGAGGCGTACGGCATGGCGCCCAGCGACTACCAGCGCCAGCTCCGGCTGCGCGCGGCACGCAGGCTACTCGCCCAGGGCTGCTCTGCGGCGGACGTCGCTGCGACGACCGGCTTCACCGACCAGAGCCACCTCACCCGCTGGTTCTCCCGCTACTACGGAGTGACTCCCGCCGCCTACGGCCGGGCCGCCGCACCCACTCCCTGAACAGGCGGGTGCGCCGCTCTACGATCACTGACGAGTCTGTGGTCCTCGGGCGTCAGTCGTTGATGATGATCATGGTGCCTAGGGGGAGATGGGTCACGGCGTCGAGGGCGGGTTTGGGGAGGCGGACGCAGCCGTGGGAGACGGCTTGGCCGAAGACGCTCTTGTCGGGCCAGCCGTGCAGGCCGACGGTGCCGGGGCCGCCGTCGTAGGTCTTCAGTTTCTCCGAGTGCGAGCCGAGCGGCAGGATCACCGGGCTGTAGGACACGCCGGAAGGGGAGAGGGCGGCGAGCAGGAAGGTGCGGCCGACGGGGGTGGGGGTCTTGTCGGTGCCGATGCCCACCTGCCACGATCCGGTCTCCTGGCCGTCCTTGAACACGGCGAGCCTGCGGTCGGACAGGTCGATGCGCACCTGGTAGGGGCTGTGGGACTCCTTGGTCTTGCCGTCGCCGGTGTGGATCCAGCCGGTGGACCCGTTGGGCCTGCTGGGGAGCAGGACGCGCATCCAGCCGGGGCGCGTCTCGACGACCGGGAGCCAGGTCGGGTTGTCGAGCTGGGTGGTGGGGAGGACGGCGATCGCCGGGCCCCCGGGTTCGGCGTAGACCACCTTCGGGGCGCGCGGGTGGACGACCAGGCCGTCGTTGGCCGCGAAGGGCTGCGAGTCGGGTTCGGCCTCGCTGACCGTCGTCCACGTCGTCGACCTCGGCAGAGCGGCGAGCTGGGCCGTGGTCACCTTCGCCGGCGGGATGGGCTTGGCCGGCGTGGGGGTGGGCGGGGCGGCGAGCTCGCGGTCGAACTTCCAGTTGGTGACGATCACCAGCATCACCAGGCTCAGCAGGACCGTGGTGACCACCGCGGCGATGAGGACGACGGTGCGGGTGGATCGGCGGCGGATGTACATGGGGACCCCCGTGAAGTACTGGCTGCTGCTCTTCGCGGTTCGGCGGACCGGTGGGCGCTGGTGAATCGGTAATGGCGAGCGGTAACCGTGAGCGGTGACCGTGGTGGTCGTGGCGGTGCGCGGTCACGGTGATGGTCGTCGTGGCGCCGCGCAGTGGTGGTCGTGACGTCGCGTGGTGGCGCTGCGCGGGGGAGTGGGGTGGTGGTGATGCCGTGCGGTGAGGGGGTGACGGTGGGGGGCGAGCCGGAGGGCCCGTCCGGGATTGCGGACGGGCCCTCGTGGCCCCGGGACGGTGGATCAACCCGTCACGGCGAAATGCTGGACCGGCCGCGGCCGCTCCTTCTTGTAGTGCTTCTGGTGGTACCGCTTCTCGTGGTGCTCGTGGTGCTCGGGCACCCACTTGTGACGGTGGTTGTCCCAGTACTCGCGGTGACCGCCGCCGTGGTCGAACCAGCCCTCGATGTGCCGGCGGATGCCCCTGTCGACCAGCACGGTGTGGTCGTTGCGGTCGTGCCACCACCTGTCGCAGCGGCGGCGCAGGTTCTCCCACTCCTCCTTGGTGTGGTGTGCCGAGATGCCGTGGCGCTCCTCGGCGTTCCTCAGACGGCGGCACTGGTGCTCGTCGTCGTCGTCATGCCGGATGGTCCTCGGCTCGTCCTCGTCCTCCCAGTCGTCGTCGTGGTCGGACTTCTGGGCTTCCTTCTTGCCGTCGTCCTTCTTGCCGTCGTCTTTCCGCTCGGCCTCGACCCGCTGGACGAGCGTCGCGATGTTGCTGGGGTCGAAGGAGGTGTTGCCCAGGTACTGGGCGGAGATGGTGTGGGTTCCCTCGGCCAGGGTGGTGGTCGTCAGCGTCGCGCGGCCGCCGGTGAGCAGGTCGGCGGTGCCGAGCTCCACGGTGCCGTTCTTGAAGACGACCCTGCCGGTCGGGAGGATGGTGGTGCCGGTCGCCGTCACCGAGGCGGTGAAGGTGACCGACTCGCCCCGCCGGGACGGGTTGTGCGACGAGGTCAGTGTCGTGGTCGTCGCGGTGGCCCGCCGTACGGTGACGGAGAACCCGGGCTTCACGGGCCCGGCGGGAAGCAGGGATGCCGCCTGCGTGCCGAGGGCCTGCGGGGCGGTGCTCGCGCTCGCACTGCTGGGTGCCGCGGCGAGCGCGCCCATCGCGAGAGCGCCCGTGAGAGCTGCCGTCAGCCATGAACGACCGACATTACGTTGGAGAGACCGTGGGTGACCGACGTCTATCATAAAGCGGTCCTTTTCTTTTTGCAGTTCAAAGTAAAGGAGCACCTCGATGCTGGCGCGCCTGCATGTCCGACCCTACTCATGGTCGACCTCGATACCGTTGTCCGACATGCGGGAGATTCGCGCAAGCGGCGGAGTAACTGTAAAAAATAGTGGCCCGCTACTCACTCTTTTTTCGTGATAAGTCGGACAGCCTTCCGAGGTCCCCGCACGTCGGAAGCCCTGTCCCAGCGCGGAAATCGACTCCAGGTAAAAAACGGACGACCCGCATCAGCGGTTCAGTGGCGCCGCGTAAATTTCCCGGGACGTGGGCGCGCCGCCCCATGTGCGTTACGGTATTTCGTCCGGGATTGCCGCCTTGTTCCAATAATCGCCGGAGGCGTCGGCGATAACGGCGTAGCGGGTTGGATGCCGCCAAGGACGCCTTTCCGGGATTTCGCGGAGTGCCGCCGGTTTCCTCCGCCATGTGAACCGCCGTGTCGACGAGGAGCCCGTGCCGGCGAAGTGGACGGCCGAGGAGGGCCGTGGACGGGGGTGGCGGGAAGGGAACGGGGCCCGCCCCGGGGGTAGGGTGCCGCCATGTTCGCCGTGACATGCACAAGCACCGACCCAGACAACCCGCTCGCCGGCCTCACCCTCGGCGAGCGGCCCGAGCCGCAGGTCCCCGGCGGATGGGCCGTGGTCACCGTGAAGGCGACCGCGCTCAACCATCACGACCTCTGGACGCTCAGGGGCGTCGGCATCCGCCAGGACCGGCTCCCCATCGTGCTCGGCTGCGACGCCGCCGGCGTGGACGAGGACGGCAACGAGGTCATCGTCCACTCGGTGATCGGCACCCCGGTCCAGGGGGACGAGACGCTGGACCCCAAGCGCTCGCTGCTGTCGGAGAGCCACGACGGCACGTTCGCCGAACGGGTCGTCGTCCCGCGCGCCAACCTGGTGCCCAAGCCGGCCGGGCTCTCGTTCGAGGAGGCCGCCTGCCTGCCGACGGCGTGGCTGACCGCCTACCGGATGCTCTTCGAGAAGTCGGGGCTGGAGCCCGGCTCCACCGTGCTCGTCCAGGGCGCCGGAGGCGGGGTCGCCACCGCGCTCATCGCGCTCGGCCGCGCGGGCGGCTACCGGGTGTGGGCGACCAGCCGCTCGGAGGACAAGCGTGCCAGGGCGCTGGAACTCGGCGCCGACCAGGTGTTCGCCCCGGGGGCCCGGCTGCCCGAGCGCGTCGGCGCGGTGATGGAGACGGTGGGGCAGGCCACCTGGGACCACTCCCTGAAGTCGCTGCGCCCCGGCGGGCGCATCGTGGTCTCCGGCGCCACGAGCGGCGCTGTGCCGCCGGCCGACCTGAACCGCGTGTTCTTCCTGCAGCTCTCGGTGGTCGGCTCGACCATGGGGACGCGCGACCAGCTCGGCCGGCTCGCCACGTTCCTCGTGCAGACCGGCGTGCGTCCCATCGTGGACCGCGTGCTGCCGCTCGACCATGCGCAGGAGGGGTTCGCCGCGCTGGAGCACGGCGAGGTGTTCGGAAAGGTGGTCTTCACGCCGCCCACGGGCCGATGAGGCACGCGGCGAGGCCGTCCCGCTCGGCGGCCTCGTCCTGCTGGACGGCTTCCGGCGTCTCCTCCCACGGCGCGCACGGTTGAGCGTGGCCGCCGAGACGGAGCAACGGGGGGCGGAAGCCGTACAGGATCATCATCGGAGCGTGGAGCGGATGCGGGTGGCGGCCTCGTACAGGGCGTCCTGGGCGGTGGCGAGGGTCTCCTCGGTCACCGAGGACGCCGCCGCGGCGCCGCGGATCTCCTCGACGAACTCCGCCAGCATGCGGCCGAGCTCGGCGTCGCGGTCGCGGGAGCCGTGCCCCTGCCAGGCGCCGCCCCAGGCGCCGCGCAGCCAGTCCTGCTTCCAGCGCTGGGTCTCCTCTTTCCAGACCCGCTTCTGGCGTTCGAACTCCTGCTTCTGCTCCCTCCACACCTGCTTCTGCTCACGCCAGGCCTGGCGGTAGTCCTCCCTGGCCGTGCGCGCGTCCTCCTTGGCCTGCCGGTGTTCCTCCTGGCCGGTCTGACGCACCTCGCGGGCCATCTGGGTCAGCTCGTCGCGCAGGGACCGCACGGTGTCGCGGACGTCCTCCTTGACCTCGCGGGCGATGTCGCGGACCGACTGGGAGATCTCCTGCTCCAGCTCGGCGAGCTCGTCCATGCGGGCTTCCAGCTCGGCCCGGCCCTTGTCGGTGATCGTGAAGACCTTCTTGCCGTCCACGAGCTCGTGGGTGACCAGGCCCTCCTCCTCCAGGCGCGCGAGCCTGGGGTAGATGGTGCCGGGAGAGGGCGAGTACACGCCGAGGAAGCGGTCCTGCAGCAGGCGGATCACCTCGTAGCCGTGCCGCGGGCTCTCCTCCAGCAGCTTGAGCAGGTACAACCGGAGGCGTCCATGGGCGAAAACGGGGCTCACTGCTCTCTCCTCAGAAGGGTCACATCGGCCGACACGGTGGACGCCGACAGGGAGGCCATGCCTCCGCCGAGCCGGCCGGACACCGACTTGGCGCCCGGGCGGCTGGTGGTGCCGAGGCCGGTGAACGCGCTGTTCAGCCGGCCGGAGGTCGAGCGCAGGGACACATCGGCGTCGACCGCCCCGGGCAGCCGCACGACGATGGACCCCGAGACGCTGTGCAGGGTGACGTGGCCGGTGGGCGGCAGCTCCAGGTCGGCGGTGATGCGGCCGGACACGGTGTTGGCGCGCAGGCGGCGCGGGGTGCCGCCGGCCACGGTCAGCTCGCCGGCGACGCTGGTGAACGACAGGTCGCCGGCCAGGCCCCGGCTCTCGACCGCGCCGGACACGGTCTCGGCCTCGATCTCGCCGCTGACGCCGTCCAGCACGATCTCACCGGAGACGCTCTTGACGTTGGTGCGCCTCTCGAAGCCGGCGACGACCGCGGAGGCCGAGATCACCCCGGCCTGGACGGGACACTCCTTGGGGAGGGTGAGGGTCAGCGTCGTGTCGCGCCGGCCAGGCCGCAGCCACCCGAGGATGCCGTCCCAGGTGAGGTCCTTGTAGGCCACGGTGAGCCGGCCGTCGTCGTCCTGCTCGACGATCAGCGGTGGCGTGTCGATGTCGCTCACTTCCAGGGTCGGTGGCCCGTCGCTGGCGAGCACGGCGAGCCGGCCGGCGACGATGCGGACGCTCAGCTCGCTCACCGCCTCGAACGTCAGCTTCTCCGGCTTGTCGATGGTCCATTTGGGCATGGCCTCGTCCTTCGACGGCTGGTCGTGGTTACCTTCCACGGAACACGATATATCTCGTCAGGCAGAAGTCAAGATGTATCGCGTTTTGAGAGTACGCTGGAAGCGCACCAGAAGTACGCCCGAAGCGTGGCGGAAGCGCGGCGAGAGCAGGCCGAGCACGCCTGAAGGACGCCGGGAGCACACGCCGGCAGGCACGCCGAAAGGCGCCGGCCGAGGCGGGCCGTGGTCAGTCGTCCTCGTCGTCCAGGCGGGCGAGCCAGGTGGCCAGACGCTCGACGGGGATCTCGAACTCGGGGTTGAGATCGACGAACTCGCGCAGCCGCTCGGCCAGCCAGGTGATGCCGACCTCCTCCTCGCCGCGTCGCTCGACCAGCTCTTCGATGCCCCTGTCAGTGAAGTACATCGCAACTCTCCTGCATGTGCGGATATATGGGGAAGTCCCCCACAGAACGCCTGTGGGGGACTCCGATGACGCAGGTGACGGCGCGTCCCGTCAGCCGAGGCTCTCGGTGACGATGTGCTCCAGCTCGGCGTCGTGCGCGGCGTGCGAGCCGGCCGCCGGGGAGGAGTTGGCCGCACGCGACACCCGGCGCAGCCGCCGCCCGTCGAGCAGGCCGGGGTCCTCGGTGAGCTTCAGCGTGAGGTACGGCCACGGGCCCATGTTGGTCGGCTCGTCCTGCGCCCAGATCAGCTCGACGTCGGAGCCGTAGCGGGACAGCTCGGCGCGCAGCTCCTCCGCCGGGAACGGGTAGAGCCGCTCGAGCCGGACGACCGCCACGTCCGTGCGCTGCTGCTTGTCACGGGCGTTCGCCAGGTCGTAGTACACCCTGCCGGAGCAGAGCACCACGCGCCGGACGTCCGACGGGGTGACGGTGGCGTCGCCGATCACCGGGCGGAACGCGCCGGAGGTGAACTCGGCGCTCGCCGAGGACGCCGCCTTGTGCCTCAGCAGGGACTTCGGCGTGAAGACGATCAGCGGCCTGCGGCGGTTCGACACCACCTGCCAGCGCAGCAGGTGGAAGTAGTTCGCCGGCGTCGTCGGCTGGGCGACCGTCATGTTGTCCAGCGCGCATATCTGCAGGAACCGCTCGATGCGGGCCGAGGAGTGGTCGGGGCCCTGCCCCTCGTAGCCGTGCGGCAGCAGCAGCACGACCGCGGAGCGCTGGCCCCACTTCTGCTCGCTGGAGGAGATGAACTCGTCGATGATCGACTGGGCGCCGTTGGCGAAGTCGCCGAACTGCGCCTCCCAGGCCACCAGGGCGTCCGGGCGCACGACGCTGTAGCCGTACTCGAAGCCCATCGCCGCGAACTCCGACAGCAGGGAGTCGTAGACGTAGAACTTCGTGGTGCCCTGGTTGAAGCTCTTGAGCGGCGTGTGGTCCTCACCGGTGACCCGGTCGACCAGCACGGCGTGCCGCTGGCCGAAGGTGCCCCGGCGGGAGTCCTGCCCGACCAGGCGCACCGGGTGGCCGTCGATCAGCAGGGAGCCGAAGGCCAGCGTCTCGCCCATGGCCCAGTCGATGGCGTCCTCGGTCACCATCTGGCCGCGGCGCTGGAGCACCGGGGCCAGGCGGGGGTGGACCGTGAAGCCCTCGGGCAGGGTGAGCTGGGTCTCGACGACCCGCTTGATCGTCTCCTCGGAGATGCCCGTCGGGGTGTCGTCGTGCGACCACGGCACCACCTCGTCGGGGGCGGGCTTGACGACCGCGCCCGGCTCCAGCGGCTTCCTGCCGGCCTCGCGGGTCTCGGTGAAGGCCCGCTCGAGCTGCTCCTGGTAGTCGCGGAGCGCCTGCTCGGCCTCCTCCACCGTGATGTCGCCCCGGCCGATCAGCGCCTCGGTGTAGAGCTTGCGGATCGACCGCTTGGCGTCGATCAGGTCGTACATCAGCGGCTGGGTGAAGCTCGGGTTGTCGGCCTCGTTGTGGCCCCGGCGGCGGTAGCACACCAGGTCGATGACGACGTCCTTGCGGAACTTCTTGCGGTACTCGTAGGCCAGGTGGCCCACGCGGACCACGGCCTCGGGGTCGTCGCCGTTCACGTGGAAGATCGGCGCCTGGATCATGCGGGCCACGTCCGTGGCGTACACGCTGGACCGGGAGGAGGCGGGCGAGGTGGTGAAGCCGACCTGGTTGTTCACCACGACGTGCACCGTGCCGCCCGTGCGGTAGCCGCGCAGCTGCGACAGGTGCAGGGTCTCGGCCACGACGCCCTGGCCGGCGAACGCGGCGTCGCCGTGCACGAGCACCGGCAGGACGGTGAAGCCCTCCTCGCCGCGCTCGAGCAGGTCCTGCTTGGCCCGCACGACGCCTTCGAGCACCGGGTCGACGGCCTCCAGGTGGGACGGGTTGGCCACCACGGACGCGGCGATCTTCTTGCCGCTGGGCGTGGTGAAGTCGCCCGACGCGCCGAGGTGGTACTTCACGTCGCCCGAGCCGTGGGCGCTGCGCGGGTCGAGGTTGCCCTCGAACTCGCCGAACACCTGGGCGTAGGACTTGCCGACGATGTTGGCCAGGACGTTCAGCCGGCCGCGGTGGGCCATGCCGATGACGGCCTCGTCGAGCTCCTCCTCGGCCGCGTCGCTGAGCACCGAGTCGAGCAGCGGGATCAGCGACTCGCCGCCCTCCAGCGAGAAGCGCTTCTGGCCGACGTACTTGGTCTGCAGGAAGGTCTCGAACGCCTCGGCGGTGTTGAGCCGGCGCAGGATGTGCAACTGCTCCTCGCGGCTCACCCTGCCGTGCGACTTCTCGACCTTGCTCTGGATCCAGGCCCGCTCTTCGGGGTTCTGGATGTGCATGTACTCGATGCCGACCGTGCGGCAGTAGGAGTCGCGCAGCACGCCGAGGATGTCGCGCAGCTTCATCAGCGGCTTGCCGCCGAAACCGCCGGTGGCGAACTCGCGCTCGAGATCCCACAGCGTGAGGCCGTGCGACTTGATGTCGAGGTCGGGGTGCTTGCGCTGGTTGTACTCGAGCGGGTCGGTGTCGGCCATGAGGTGGCCGCGCACGCGGTAGGCGTGGATCAGCTCGATGACCCTGGCCGACTTGGCGACGTCGTCGTCGTGCGTGGCCGAGATGTCCTGGACCCAGCGGACCGGCTCGTAGGGGATGCGCAGCGACTGGAAGATCTCGTCGTAGAAGCCGTCCTGGCCGAGCAGCAGCTGGTGGATGCGCCGCAGGAAGTCGCCGGACTGGGCGCCCTGGATGATGCGGTGGTCGTAGGTGCTGGTCAGCGTCATGACCTTGCTGACCGCCAGGCGGTTGAGCGTCTCGGGGGAGGCGCCCTGGTATTCGGCCGGGTACTCCATCGCGCCGACGCCGATGATCGTGCCCTGGCCGGGCATCAGGCGGGGGACCGAGTGGACGGTGCCGATGGTGCCTGGGTTGGTGAGGCTGATCGTGGTGCCCGCGAAGTCGTCGACGCCGAGCTTGCCGCCGCGCGCCTTGCGGACGATCTCCTCGTAGGCCGTCCAGAACTGGCGGAAGTCCAGCGACTCGGCCTTCTTGATCGACGGGACGAGGAGCTGGCGGGTGCCGTCGCTCTTCTGCACGTCGATGGCGAGGCCGAGGCCGACGTGCTCGGGCTTGATCAGCGTCGGCTTGCCGTCGATCTCGGCGTAGGAGTGGTTCATGTCGGGCATCGCCGACAGCGCCTTGATGATGGCGAAGCCGATGATGTGGGTGAAGGACACCTTGCCGCCACGACCGCGCGACAGGTGATTGTTGATGACGATGCGGTTGTCGATGAGCAGCTTCGCTGGGACCACCCGGACGCTCGTGGCGGTGGGGACCGCCAGGCTGAGGTCCATGTTCTGCGCCGTGCGGGCGGCCGCGCCACGCAGCCGCACCTCTTCGGCTCCGGACGGGGTCGCCGCCGCGGGCTTGGCCTTGTCGGCGGCCTGCGGGGCCGCAGGAGTCGTCTTGGCGGCCTTGGGAGCGGCCTTCGGAGCGGCCTTCACCGGCGCCGCCTGCGGCGGCACGGGCTGTGGCGGCGCGGTCGCGGTCGCCGTGGTGGCGTCGGCCGTCGCGCCGTTGGACCCCTCGGGCGCCTGCGCGCGGCTCGTGCCGGAGTTGGGGTTGTAATCAGCGAAGAAGTTCCACCAGGCACGGTCGACAGACTCGGGGTCCTGGAGGTACTTCTGGTACAGCTCGTCGACAAGCCACTCGTTCTGGCCAAAGTTGGTCATGGGGTTTGTCCGCGACGACTCAGACGACACGGCGGAAATCGCCCTCTTCCGCAGATCGGCGTTGTTGAATAAAGAACCTGTCCAAGGCTACTCGCCCGCAGAAGTAACGCGTGCTATCTGTGGCCGGGCTCACGCCCGATCATCCCAGGACCGTTCAAACTGGTCACGCGCGGGTAGTCAGTCCGGGGGGTGAGGTCATGCTCACCTCCAGGCATGCTCGCTCTGCCCCCGGCGCCACAGGCGTGCCTCGCGGACCGACCCGGACTCAGGCGGGCGATCAGCGGGCTCAGGCGCGATGGGCCGGCAGGACTCGCACAGGCCGGACTGACACAGGCCGGACTCCGGCAGGCCGGCAGGACCTCAGGCGGGGCCGACCAGCCGGGACTCCACGCGCACGCCGGGCGTGATCTCGCGCAGCAGGCCCGAGAGCTCCTCCCCGGCCGCCGCCAACTCCTCCAGCGACATCGGCGCCAGCCGTTCGAGCAGGAAAAGCGCGTCCACGGTGTCCTCGGTGATGCGGGTGCGCACGCACTGGCGCCAGTTCCACCTGCGGCAGGTGACGCCGCGGTCGTCCCGCCAGACCACCTCGCCGATCTCGGGGTGGTCGATGACCGTCTCGCCCTTCTCGACGGCGTCGAACGGCTCTTCGCCGCTCGCGCGGACCAGCCGCGCCGTGCCCTCGTAGTGGGCGAGGTCCTCGCCGCCGATGGGCAGGACGTGACGGATGCTGATCGCGTTGTAGGCGTCGACGACCAGGTTGATCTCCGGAGGCGGCATCCGGCGCACCAGGGCGTCGACCGAGGGCCGGGTGCGCTGCGGCTTGGCGCCGAACGCGCGGTAGGCGTCCTGCCAGGCGAGGATGTTCTCGTGGCCGGGGGTGACGGCGCCGGCCGCCGCCTCGGCCAGCCACCCGCGCGAGCGCTCGTCGGAGGGCCCGTTGAGCAGGCCGTACGCGCCGATGGCCAGGACGTGGAAGTCCGGCCGCAGACGGGTGACCGCCTCGTCGATCCAGATGGCACCGATCATGCCGCCCACCCTAGCCAAGGCCGCGCGGCGGGCGTGACGGCATCCGGCCGACGGCCGGGCCGCCACCTCGTGAGGTGGCGGCCCGGCGGACGGTGAGGACGCAGGTCAGGAGCAGACGGCTCCGTTGAGGGTGAACAGGTCCGGGTTGGGGTTGGCGCCGGCGGGGTTGGTGCCGAGGAAGCCGAAGGTGATCGACTGCCCGGCCCCGATCTTGGCGTTGGAGGCCACGTTCTTCGCGGTCACCTTCGCGCCGCTCTGGGTGAGCCCGGCGTTCCAGGACTGGCCGGCCTGCTGGCCGCCGAGGAACGACCACGCGAGGCTCCAGCCGTTCACCGCGGTGGAGCCGGTGTTCTTGACGGTCACCTGGGTGGTGAACCCGCCCGGCCACTGCCCGTGCGTGGTGTAGGTGACCTGGCACTTGCCGGGGGCCTTGACCGTGCCGTCGCCCTGGTCGGCGACGAAGGCCGAGACCCACGACAGGGGCGAGTTCCAGTTGATCGTCAGCTCGTTGGTGGCCCAGGAGTTGATGTCGTCGATGTAGCAGAACTGGGGCTTGCAGTTCTTCAGCTTCTCGGCCGCGAGCGGGTCCTGGATGCCGGAGTTCGGGCCGCCGGCCAGGGTGCCCTTGGGCGGGTTGGGCAGCGTGGCGTCGAGCTGGTGGGAGTACCACCGGCTGTGCTGGTTGTGCGAGTTCACCTCGCCGTACCCGGTGACGTAGGACTGGTTCAGCGCGTTGCGGCCGAAGATGTAGTCGATGCCCTGCAGGACGCCGTCCCGGTACTTGCGCGTGCCGGTGAGGTCGTAGGCCGCGGCCATGACCACCATGTTGTTCAGCACCAGGTTGTTGGAGCCCCAGTCATAGGTGGGCGGGTTGTAGGGCACCCCGTACGGGTGCGCGGTCAGCGTGGCCAGGTACTTGTCGGCTCCGGCGACCACCGACGCGCGCACCTGGTCGCGGCCGGGCAGCGCGTTCGGGACGGTGGCCAGGTCGAGCCGGCCGAGCTGGGCGACGTGGCCCCAGTCGAAGCCGCGCTCGCCCCAGATGTCGGCCGTGTGCTGCGGCGAGGCCAGCACGTAGTCCTGGAACTCCTTCTCGCCGGTCGAGATGTAGAGCTCGGCGGCGGCCCAGTAGAACTCGTCGCTGACGTCGGCGTCGTCGTAGGTTCCGCCGCCGGTGCCGTCGGAGGGCGAGGCGAGCACGGCGGGGTTGGCCTTGGCCGCGGCCCACGCCTTGCGGGCGGCGGTCAGGTTCTTGGCGGCGAACGCCGCGTCGTAGGGGGCGAACAGCCGGGCGGCCTGGGCGGCCGTGGCGGCGAGGTTCAGCGTGGCGGCGGTCGAGACCGGGTGCAGCTGGCGCTTCTGCGCGTCGGTGTGCGGCAGCTGCGGCAGGCCGGTCCAGTTCTCGTCGTGGATCTTGTGGTGCGCCATGCCCGCGTACGGCTTGCCGTCCGGCACCTGCATCTTCAGCAGGAAGTCCTGCTCCCAGCGAGCCTCGTCCAGGATGTCGGGGACGCCGTTGCCGCTCTCCGGCAGCGCGAGCGCGTTGTCGCCCATGGGCTTGGCCGTCGGGGCGTTCTTGGTGCGCTCGTACTCGCTCATGAGCTGGGCGACGGAGATGCCGCCGTTGACCACGTACTTGCCGTGGTCGCCCGCGTCGTACCAGCCGCCGGAGACGTCCAGAGTGTAGTCGCAGACGCCGGGCTGGCAGGGCACGTTCGTGTCGCCCTGGTTCGGCGCGACTCCGATGTGGCCGGCCGGCCGGCCGTAGCCGGGGCGCAGGTCGTCGCGGATCGCGATGCCGCTGCGCTGCGGGTAGTAGAACTTCAGCGCGTCGGAGCGCAGCGTCTCGTAGGCGCTGGCGCCGATGTCGAAGGGCCGGCTGGTCTCGCCATCCGCCGTCAGCGTGTAGCCGGCGCCCGCCTTGGTGTAGGCGCCGAAGTCGATGGAGTGGACGTTCTGCCCGGAGCTGGCGTCCACGCCGCGCGGCGTGGAGGTGCCGGAGGCGACGACGGTGCCCGCGGCGTTCTTCAGCTTCCAGGGCAGCGCGGTCGTGGCCTCGGTGACCACGGTGGCGTTCTTCGGGCCTTTGGGCAGGTAGGCGACCTGGTTGACGCGGACGCGCGGGCCGGTGTCCGGCACGTACACCTCAGGGTCGGCGCCGCCCTTGAGGCTCACGTCGTCCATGCAGAACCGCCACGGCGTGGCGCTGCCGCCGATCTGGAAGACCACCTGGCCGGTGGCCAGGTCGACCGGCGAGGTGAAGGTGTAGTGGAAGTCCCCGCCGGCCGGGGTGAGCTCCGGGTTGGCGGTCACGTAGGCCGTGTAGGGGTCGACGGGCATCTGCACCATCGCCTTGCCGACCCTCGACGGGTCGCCGGAGGCCGAGAAGGAGAACGCGTAGGTCTCGCCCTGGACGAGAGGGATGTCGTTCTGGCCGATGATGACGTCCCACGGGTTGACCGTGCCGCCGGGGATGTCGGCGCAGAGCCGTCCTCCGGTGGTGTCGAACGTGATGTTGTCGGTGTGCCACCAGGGGTCGCTGCCGCTGTCGAAGGTCCCGTTGTGGATCTGCTCGGGGCCGTCGGGGTCGGCGTTCGCGACGGCGGCCCGTGCCTTGGTGGGTGCCGTGTTCGCGCCGGACGCCTGGGCGGCCGGGCTGGACAGGGCGGACGCGGCCAGCGTGGCCGCCGCGGTGAGGGCCAGTGAGGCCGCCCATCGCCGGGATGGTCTGATCACGCGATATCCCCAGGTGTCAAGGTCGGAGGGTCTGAGGGAACCGGATGTGGGAGCGCTCCCATAGACGTCGGTGCCCGCGATGTTTCCAACGTGTGTCCGGGCCGTCAATGGATCGGGGCGCGGTCCGCGGCGGCCCCGCTCCGGCGGCACGGCGCGCGACCCGCCGCCTAGGTGTGCCGTCTGGCCGGACGCTTCGCTCCCGGCCGGTCGCGGGCGTCGGGCGGAGCCGGGCCGCGGCTGAAAGTTTCATCCCCCGAGAGGGTGGCGAGGAGTTCCGCAAATACATCTTTGCAAATAGAGCTTTGCAAAGTTATCTTTGGCGACATGAGCGATGAGAGCGAGGAGTCCGACGTCTACCGCGTCCGCGATCCGCGGGCTCTGAAGGCCGTGGCCCACCCGCTGCGGGTGCGGCTGCTCGGCGCCCTGCGCCTCGACGGCCCGGCCACCGCCACCGAACTGGCCGCCCGGCTCGGCGAGAGCTCGGGCTCGACCAGCTACCACCTGCGGCAGCTCGCCAGGTACGGCTTCGTCGAAGAGGATCCCGAGCGGCGCGACGCGCGTGAGCGCCGCTGGCGTTCGGCGCACCGCTACACCGCCTGGGACGAACTGGAGATCGGCGGCACCCCAGAAGGGCGGGAGGCGGCCGGGTTCATGCGCGAGCGGCAGTTCGAGGCGCTGGCGGGCGACCGCGCGGCGTTCGAGCGCGACCGCGACTCCTGGGGGCCCGAGTGGATCGCCGCCGCCGGCATGTCCGACCACTACGCCCGGCTCACCCCCGCGTCGGTGACGCTGCTCTACGAGCGCGTCTCGGCCATGATCCACGAGCTGGAGGCCGCCGACGCGGCCGATCCCGCGGCCGAGGCGGTCATGCTCCACTTCGCCGCCTTCCCGACCAGGGGGTACACCGGATGACCAGCGCCCGTCCCATGACGCTCTCCGCCCGCGCCGCGCTGCGGCGTTACCTGCTCGTCAGCTTCCTGACCTGGTTCCCGCCCGGCCTGATGACGGCCTCGATGGTGCTGCTGATGACCTCGCGCGGCCTGACCCTCGCGCAGGTCGGCGTCGTGACCGCCGTGTTCTCCGCCGCCGCGGTGATCATGGAGCTGCCCACCGGCGGGCTGGCAGACGTCGTGGGGCGGCGCACCGTGCTCGCCGTCTCGGCGCTGTTCAGCGTCGTGGCGATGAGCCTGATGGCCGTCGCGGGCTCGTTCTGGGCGTTCGTCGTGGTGGCGGTGTTCAAGGGCGTCGCCCGCGCGCTCGCCAGCGGGCCCGCGCAGGCGTGGTACGTCGACGCCCTGCACGCCGCCGAGGGCCCCGACGCCGACCTCAAGCCCGGCCTGGGCAAGGGAGAGGCCATGGGCTCGGCGTCGCTCTGCGCCGGCACGCTCATCGGCGGCGCCCTGCCGCTGGTGGCGCCCGGCGGACTGGCCGCTCCCATGGTGGCCGCGGCGGTGGCGGCGGCCGTGCTGTTCGTCGTCGTGCTGTTCGCGATGCCCGAGCCGCCGCGTCCGCGCACCTCCCTCGGATCGGTGCTGCGCGACGTGCCGGTCACCGTCGGCGCCGGGCTGGGGCTGGCGTTCAGGCGGCCGGGGCTGCGCCGCCTGCTGTTCATGGCCTTCGTCATCGGCATCGGCCTCGGCGCCATCGAGATGCTCACCCCCGGCAGGCTCGCCGCGCTGACCGGCTCCGCCGAGTCCGGCGGTTCGGTGTACGCCGTCGTCGCGGCGGCCGGGTTCGGCGCCAGCGGCCTCGGGTCCTGGCTGGCCCCCCGGGTGGCACGGCTGCTGCGCGGGCCGGTGCCGGCGGCGGTCGCCGGGACGGCGGCCGGCGCGGTGGCGTTCGCGTCCCTGGCGGCGTCGGTGGCGCTGTCCGGCACGGCCGGCGTCGTGGCCGCCTGCGCCGCCTATGTGGTGATGTTCGCGGGGGTCTCGGTCGCCGAGATCGTGCGCGCGGAGATGCTCCACCGGCGGGTCGCCTCCTCCCGGCGCGCGACGCTGATGTCGGTGGACTCGCTTCAGCTCCAGCTCGGCGGGACGGCCGGCGTCCTAGGCCTGGGGTTGCTGGCGTCCGGGGCGGGCACGGCCGCCGCCTGGTGGGTCGCGGCCCTGGTGATCCTGCTGTCCGCCCCGCTGTACCTGCGGCTGCCGCCGGCCGCGCCCGACGCGGAGGAAGGCGTCCATCCCCGGACGGCGACGGCCACCGCACACCCCGAGTAGAACAACATTCGGTGAGCGGTGCACAATCGTGGCGTCGGTTGTCCGTTGTGAGGGTTTCGGGGTCAGGTCCCGGATTTCGGTTACGACGCCGGTCCGGGCACGGCCCCGGCGGAGGCGTCGAAGGTCGCCGGAGGGAGCGCGGAATGGGCGAGCAGGGGGCGGGACCGGCCGTCGAGGCGGCGGCCGAGCCGGGCAGGCGGGTCACCCCGGCCAACCCGGCACAGCGGGACGCCTGGATCGGCGGCGCGATGCCCGAGGTCGAGCGGGTGCGCCCCGGGCTGTGGTCCATCCCGGTGCCGATCCCGATCAACCCTCTCAGGTACGTGCTGGTGTACGCCCTGGAGCTCCCCGACGGGGTGGCGGTCATCGACGCCGGCTGGAACACCGAGGAGGCGTACGAGGCCCTGGCCGGCGGGCTCGGCGTGGCCGGGTACGCGATGACCGACGTGCGCGCGGTGCTGGTGACCCACATCCACCCCGACCACTACGGCCTGGCCGGGCGGGTACGCGAGGCGTCCGGCGCGTGGATCGGCCTGCACCCGGCGGACGCCGCGCTGCTGCACGAGCGCTACGACGAGACCAGGCTCGACGCGCTGGTCGAGCGCGAGCGGGCCCAGCTCGTGCGCAGTGGCGTGCCGCCGGTGAGCGTGGACGAGCTGAGCGGGGCGTCCAAGATGATCCGGCAGTACGTGACGATGGCCAAGCCCGACCGGCTGATCGAGGACGGCGAGCTCCTCGGCCTGCCCGGGTGGGACCTGCGGGCCGCCTGGACGCCCGGCCACTCGCCCGGGCACCTGTGCTTCCTCTCCCCGTCCCGGCGGGTGCTGTTCTCCGGGGACCACGTGCTGGCGAGGATCACGCCGATCGTCGCCGTCCACCCGCAGTCGTCGCCGGACCCGCTCGCCGACTACCTCGGCGCCCTGGCGGCCGTCCGGGACCTTCCGGTGGACGAGGTGCTGCCCGCGCACGAGTTCCGCTTCCTGGAGCTGGCCGACCGGGTCGACTACGTGACCGCCCACCACGGCCGCAGGCTCGCCGAGATCGAGGCGGAGGTGGGGCGGACGCCCGGCGCGGCCTGCTGGGACCTCACCACCCGGCTCACCTGGTCGCGGCCGTGGGAGACCATCCCGGCCTTCATGCGCAGGGCCGCCACGAACGAGACCCTCGCCCACCTGGTGTACCTGGAGGCCCGGGGACGCGTCCGCCGCGCCCCGGCCGCCGGCCCCGACGAGCCCGACCTTTGGTACCCGGCGGCGCCGTGACCGGCGAGCGGTGAACACCGGGCGCCCCGCGCCCGTATCCCCCGGAGGAAGCGCGATCGTCCAGGGTGAGGGGATGCGGTGATGGGCGCAAGGGGAGTCGCCGCGGCCGGTGTGGCCGCCGTGCTCGGGCTGGTCACCATGGTCTCGGCGGGCGGCTGCGCCGCGGCGCCGGACGGCGGGGCGGTCAAGGTGGCCGCGTCCTACGACGACCTGCCCTACAACCTCACCGACGTGCTGTTCCGCCGGGAGATGATCCTGCACTACCGCCAGGGGGTCACGCTGGCGCGGCTGGTCCCCGGCCGCGGCCGCGACCCGTACGTGCGGGGGCTGGCCGAACGCCTGACCGGGGAGGAGGCCGCGCAGGTCGAGGAGCTCGCGGTCTCGCTGCGGATGTGGCAGTTCACGGTGCCGGACTCCGACAAGCCTCCGGTGCACCAGATGGAGGGCATGCTGACCCCGGCCCGGCTTCTCGCGCTCAAGGGACGCTCGGGCCCGGCGTTCGACCGCCTGTGGCTGACCACGCTCGCCCGGCACACCGACTACGGGGCCCGGCTGGCCGACAAGGCCCGCGACGAGGGCAAGGACGCCGCCACCGTCGCCCTGGCCCGCCGGACCGCCGTCACCCAGAAGACCCGCCTCACCGAGATCGTCTCCCACCTTTCCTGACCGGCACGGCCGGTGTCCGCCGTACGGCGGGGTCAGGGGAGGCGGGTGGCGCCGCGGCCGGTGGCGAGGGGGAGGTCCAGAAGGGTGCGGATGCCGGGCGGGGCCGCGCAGACCGAGGCGATCGAGTTGACCGCGTGCGCGGCGGCGCCCGCCAGGCCGTGGGACACCTCGTCGATCGTCAGCATGAGCTGCGGCCGTCCCTCGATGTGGATGGCGAAGCCGGGCTCGGGCCAGCGGCGGACCTTGGCGGCGTCGGACTTGTAGACGCACTCCACCGTCATGAACGGCCGCCCCCGGACCAGCCCGGAGAAGACCCACCGCGAGGCGCAGACCGTGCCGGGGGCGATGACGCCGGCGGTGATCTCGAACTCCTCCGCCGCCAGCTCGAACTCGTCGCTCTCCTCGACCTCGTCCAGCCCGACGCCGAGCGCCTCGGCGACGAGCTGGACGCTCTCGGAGAACAACGCGCGCTGGACGGCCCTGAAGGGACGCACGGCCGTCGCGTAGTCCTTCGGGGAGCGGCCGAAGCCGATGAGGTCCATGACGATCTGCCGCGAAGGGTGCCCGAGATAGTCCGACGACTCGCGCACGTAGATGTGGTCCAGCCGCGTCGACAGGCCGGTGAGGGCGAGCGGCAGCAGGTCGCTCATGAAGCCGGGGTTGATGCCGGTGCCGTACACCGAGGTGCCGCCGGCCCGGCACGCCGACTCGAGTTGCGCCACCACGGCCTGGCCGTAGACCTGCGGGTAGATGAAGCCCGTGGTGGTGATGACGTTCTTGCCCGACGCGAGCAGCGCGCAGACCGTCTGCAGGTCGGCGGCGTAGTCGCCGCCGAAGTAGGCGGCGGGCAGGGGCATGTGCAGCACGCAGTCGGCCTCGGTGGCCATGACGCGGTCGACGTCGTCCACGCACAGCACGCCGGTCTCGGGGAGCCCGACGAGGCCCCCGGCGTCCAGGCCCACCTTGCCGGGGTCGTACACCAGCACGCCGACGAGATCGAACTCGGGCCGGGTGATGACGCTGTGAAGCGCATAGCCGCCGACGGCGCCCGTGGCCCACTGGATGACGCGGAGGGGCGGCTGTGCGGGCATGCGAGGCCTCCAGCCCAGGGGGGTCGCGGACGGGGCCCGGCGAAGCTGGGGGCCGACACCGACCCTCGCCCTCGCGGGGCAGAAACTATAGCAGAATCACAGCCGCCCGATCACTATCCGCTACATCGTCCTCGCGCTGGTGCGGTCCCGATTCTCCGGCCGCCGCGACGGCGAGAACGGGCGGGCGATCGGGCGTCGTGACGCTGGGTCGCCGGGATCCCGAGAGCCGGAACGTGGGTGGGTCTGAGGCGCGAGGACGCGGCGCCGGGGTCTGAGGCGCGAGGACGCGGCGCCGGGGGCTGAGGCGCGAGGACGCGGCGCCGGCGTGGGTCCGGGCGGGAGGGCGCGGCGCCGGGGTCTGGGGCGCGAGGGCGCCGCGCGATATTGTGAAGCCAGCTTTCTAGAATGTTGTTCTCCTGGATTCTCCTCGAAGGGTGGGCGCATGTCGGAACTGAGGTTCGACGGGAAGGTCGCGGTCGTCACCGGGGCCGGGCACGGTCTCGGCAGGTCGCACGCCATCCTGCTCGCCGAACGCGGCGCCAAGGTCGTCGTCAACGACCTCGGCGGCGCGCTCGACGGCACCGGGGCGTCCACGGGGCCCGCGGCCGAGGTCGTCGAGCTGATCGCCAAGAACGGCGGCGAGGCGGTCGCCAACGCCGACAACGTGGCGACGCCCGAGGGCGCCGAGGCGATCGTGCAGACCGCGCGCGACGCGTTCGGCCGGGTGGACATCGTGGTCAACAACGCGGGCATCCTGCGCGACAAGTCCCTCGGCAAGATGGCCGTGGAGGAGTTCGACGCCGTGCTCGCCGTGCACGTGCGCGGGTCGTTCCTGGTCAGCCGTGCGGCGTTCCCGCACATGAAGGAGCAGGGGTACGGCCGCATCGTCAACACCTCCTCCCCCGCCGGCCTGTTCGGCAACTTCGGCCAGGCCAACTACTCCACCGCCAAGATGGGGCTGGTGGGGCTGACCAAGACCCTCGGCATCGAGGGCGCCCGGGCGGGCATCAAGGCCAACGCCATCGCGCCGATCGCCTGGACGCGGATGACCGAGTCGCTGCTGCCGGCCGAGTTCGAGCAGAGGTTCACCGCCGACCGCGTCAGCCCGCTGGTCGCCTTCCTCGCCCATGAGAGCTGCCCGACCAGTGGCGAGGTCTTCAGCGTGGGCGCCGGGCGCGTCGCCCGCGTCTTCGTCGCCGAGGGGCCCGGGTGGCGGACCGACGACCTGACGATCGAGGCGATCCGCGACAACTGGGAGGCCATCCTCGCCGAGGAGCCCTATGTGCGCCCGACCACGCTGGGCGAGCAGGCGGCCGCGTCCATGAAGGCCATGCTCTGACGGTACGCCCCGGCGGCCCGTGAGCCGCCGGGGCGCATGCGTCCCGCATAGCTCCGATGTTTGAGGCGCGGAAGAGATGATCCGGCTTCGGTGGCGCCGGTCGAGTTACCGCTCACATGGCGCGGCGGGTGCGGTCGTCCCGCAGGTCGGCCGCTGTGGACAGCGGCGGTGACCTGCGTCACGTGCTTTTGTTGATAACAGCGAAAGTTACTGATTGTCATCAAAAAGTGCTTTTCAGCACGGCGCGGGTGAACTAGCTTCGGCGTCACCACACTCCGTGCGGAGGCGCTGTGAAACGCATGCCCGTACGGCCGGACAACGTGCACCAGGCAACCCTGCTCCGCCTGCTGCGCGAGGGCGGCCGGTCGCGAGCGGAGCTGGGGGACGACGTCTCGCTCTCCCGCTCCAAGCTCAATCTCGAGCTGGACCGTCTCATCGAGACGGGCCTGGTCGAGCAGGCCGGGCTCGCGGCCTCGCGCGGCGGCCGGCGGTCGGGGATGGTCCGGCTGTCTCCCCACCTGAGGTTCGCCGGCATCGACATCGGCGCCACCTCGGTGGACGTGGCCGTCACCAACGGCGAGCTGGAGATCCTCGGCCACGTGAGCCAGCCGTGCGAGGTCCGCGAGGGGCCCGCCATCGTGCTCGGCCTGGCGATGGAGCTGCTCGCCAAGCTCCGCGAGCAGGGGCTGTTCACCCAGCTCCACGGGGCCGGCATCGGGGTGCCCGGCCCGGTGAGCTTCCGCGACGGCGTCCCGTTCGCGCCGCCGATCATGCCCGGCTGGGACCGCTATCCGGTCAGGGAGGTCGTCAGCCAGGAGCTCGGCTGCCCGGCCATGGTGGACAACGACGTGAACCTCATGGCGCTCGGCGAACTGCACGCGGGCCTGGCCAAGCAGGTCGACGACTTCCTGCTCATCAAGATCGGCACCGGCATCGGCTGCGGCATCGTGGTCGACGGCAAGATCTACCGCGGGGTCTCCGGCAGCGCTGGCGACATCGGCCACATGCGGGTCGACGACCAGGGACCGCTCTGCACCTGCGGCAACACCGGGTGCCTGGAGGCGTACTTCGGCGGCGCGGCGCTGGCGAGGGAGGCGGTCAGGATCGCCCCGCGCTCTCCCTACCTCGGCGAGCGGCTGGCGCTGGGCGGCAGGCTGTCCGCCGAGGACGTGGCCGCGGCGGCGACCCTCGGCGACCAGGCCGCCCTCCAACTCATCCGGGAAGGCGGGCGGCAGGTGGGCCAAGTGATGGCCGGCCTGGTCAGCTTCTTCAACCCCGGCCTGGTGATCATCGCGGGAGGCGTGGCCCGTCTGGGCCACGTACTACTCGCGGAGATCAGGAGCGTCGTGTACCGCCGGTCGCTGCCGCTGGCGACCGGGAATCTGCCCATCGTGCTCTCCGAGCTCGGCGACACCGCCGGGATCATCGGAGGCGCCCGGCTGATCAGCGACCACGTGTTCAGCGCCTCGTGACCCCGTCCCCTGCCCACCGCCCGGCCGTGTCCTTCACCGACCTTCACCGCACTTCCGTTCCGACCAGAACCACTACCCGACCCACTTCGGAGGCCCTGTGAGCGACCTGCTGGTCATGCGAGGGATCGTGAAGCAGTTCCCCGGCGTGCGCGCCCTGGACGGCGTCGACCTGGACGTCCGGGCCGGCGAGGTCCACTGCCTGCTCGGGCAGAACGGCGCGGGGAAGTCCACCCTGATCAAGATCCTCGCCGGTGCGCACCGCCCGGACGAGGGCACCGTGACCTTCGGCGGCGAGCCCGTGCGCTTCGCCGGGCCCATCGCGGCCATCAGGTCGGGCATCTCGACGATCTACCAGGAGCTCGACCTGGTCGACGGCCTGTCGATCGCGGAGAACATCTTCCTCGGCCACGAGCACGCCGCGTTCGGCTTCACCCGCAGACGCGACATGAACCGGGCCGCCGCCGCGCTGCTCAACCGGCTCGGGCACGGCGAGATGCGGCCCGGGACCGAGGTCGGGCGGCTGCCGGCCGCGGGCAAGCAGATCGTCAGCATGGCGCGGGCCCTGTCCCACGAGGCCCGGCTGATCGTCATGGACGAGCCGTCGGCCGCGCTGGCCCACGACGAGGTCGCCAACCTGTTCCGCGTCATCAGGGACCTGACGGCGCAGGGCGTGGCGGTCGTCTACATCTCCCACCGCCTGGAGGAGATCCGCGAGATCGGCGATCGGGTCACCGTGCTCAAGGACGGCAGGACGGCCGCCGTCGGGCTTCCGGCGCGCGAGACGCCGACCTCCACGGTCGTGTCGCTGATGACGGGCAGGGACGTGGAGTACGTCTTCCCCCCGCGCCCGGCGCCCGGCGCCCACGACGAGCACGCCGAGGTGCTGCGCGTCGAGGGCCTGACGCTGCCCGGCCGCTTCGCCGACGTCTCCTTCAGCGTCAGGGAGGGCGAGATCGTCGGCCTGGCGGGCCTGGTCGGCTCCGGCCGGTCGGAGATCGTCGAGACGGTCTACGGCGCCCGCAAGGCGGCCTCGGGACGGGTCGTGCTGGCGGGCCGTCCGGTGCCGCCCGGCAGCACCGGGCGGGCCGTGCGGCTCGGCATGGGGCTCGCGCCCGAGGAGCGCAAGTCGCAGGCCCTGCTGATGAACGAGACCGTCGCCCGCAACATCACCATCGCCGGGCTGAAGAAGTACTCGCGACTGGGCTGGATGGATCGCGGGCAGGAGCGCACCGCGGCCGCCCGCCTGGTCGAGACGCTCGACATCCGTCCCGGCGACCCCGACCGTCCGGTCAGAACCCTCTCGGGCGGCAACCAGCAGAAGGCCGTGTTCGCCCGGTGGCTGGTCGAGGACCGCAAACTGCTGCTCCTCGACGAGCCGACCCGGGGGGTCGACGTGGGCGCCCGCGCCGAGCTGTACGCCGTGATCCGGCGGCTGGCCGACGAGGGCGTGGGCGTGCTGCTGGTGTCCAGCGAGGTCCCGGAGGTGCTCGGCCTGGCCGACCGGGTCCTGGTCCTGCGTGAAGGCAGAGTCATCCACGAGTCGGACGCGCGCGACCTCGACGAGCCGCGCGTCCTCGACATGATCATGGAAGGGAGCGCGCTGTGACGGACGCACGCGCCTCGGACAGCGGCACTCCCGGCGACGTCGGCGACCCGCCCGCACGGGACCTCGGCGCCGCCGGCGAACAGGTGCCCGAGGACGTCCGGCCGCCCGCCGACGAGCACGCCCGCGTCGAGAACCAGGCGCGGGCGACCGCGGCCACGGGTCCCGGCGTGCTGGGCCGGATGGGTCAGGCCCGCCACCTCGGCCTGGTCGTGGCGCTCGCGCTGCTGGCGGTGGTCGGCCTGGTCACCACCCCCGAGAGCTTCGCCACCTCCTCCAACCTCGTCAGTATCCTCGCCCTGGCCTCGACGATCGGCGTCATCACGGTCGGGATGACCTTCGTCATCATCGGCGGCGGCATCGACCTGTCGGTCGGGGCGGTCATGGCCCTGGCCTCGGTGTGGGCCACGACGCTCGCCACCCAGGCGTACGGGCCGGTCGTGATGGCGATCTGCGCCATCCTGGTCGGAACCGGCGCGGGGCTGGTCAGCGGATTCCTGATCTCCTACGGGCGGATGGTGCCGTTCATCGCGACGCTCGCCATGCTCGTGGCGGCGCGCGGTCTCGCGCAGCGGATGTCCGACCGCAGGACCCAGCTCGTGCAGCCGGACAACAGCGCCATCGTGGAGCTTTCCACGACGCGGGTGCTCGGCCTGCCGCTGCTGGTCTACATCTTCGCGCTGGTGGTCGCCATCGGATGGCTCGTGCTCAACCGCACGACGTTCGGGCGGCGCACCTACGCGGTCGGCGGCAACCCGGAGGCCGCCCGGCTCGCCGGCATCGACGTGCGGCGTCACACGATGACGCTGTACGCGCTGTCCGGCCTGTGCTGCGGCATCGCCGCGGTGCTCATCATGGCCCGTACGACCACGGGCTCCAGCACACACGGCGATCTGTACGAACTGGACGCGATCGCCGCGGTCATCATCGGGGGAACCCTGCTCACCGGTGGCCGGGGGACCATCATCGGCTCGATCCTCGGGCTGCTGATCTTCACGGTCATCACCAACCTGTTCATCCTCAACGGCCTTAACACCAGCGACCAGCTCATCGCCAAGGGCCTGATCATCGTGATCGCCGTGCTGCTCCAGCGGCGGAGCCTGGAATCGCGCACATAGGCGGGTCACCGCCAGGTCGTCCCCACCGCTGCCCCGGAACGCCTCTCGCGCCGAGGGCCGGCGACCCCCTGTACCAGAAGGAGAAAATGACCATGGACAAGCGCGTCGCCAGGCGAGGGTTCCTCGTCAGCGGAGCCGTCGTCGGCGCGGGAGCCCTCGTCGCCGCCTGCACCAGCAACGAGCCGGCGCCCGCCGCGAGCTCGGCCGCCGCCGCCCCGCAGGCCAACTCGGGCGGCACCGACAACGACCAGCCGGGCACCAAGGTCGTCATCGGGTTCTCCGCGCCCGCGGCCGACCACGGCTGGATCGCGGCGATCACGAAGAACGCGCAGGACGCGGCGAAGAAGTACTCCGATGTGGAGTTCAAGCCGGTCGAGCCGACCAATGACATCAACCAGCAGATCTCGGCGGTGGA
>NZ_JBEXGS010000034.1:0-95773 GCF_040607455.1 Sphaerisporangium sp. NPDC005289 | reverse complement strand
GTGTTGCGTGTTGTGTTCTGTTCTCGTGGGAGGCCCGGATGGCGGCCCGCCCCCCCCCCCCCGGCCGTCCCCGCCCACCCCTCCCCCGCTCACCTCCTCACCGCACAGCCCCCTGGGAGGCACCCCGTGAAACCACGCCCGAAGCTCGCGGCGGCGGCCCTGGCCGTCGTGGCCGCGCTGGCCACGACGGCCGTGTCCGCCTGCACGGCCGGCACCGAGAACGCGCCCGCGAAGCCGCAGAGCGGGAGCACCCCCGACCGGACCCCGGTCACCATCACGATGTGGCACGGCTTCGTCGCCGACAACGAGCTCAAAGCCTTCGACGACGCCCTGGCGGGGTTCCACCGGCAGTACCCCTGGATCACCGTCACGACCACCAAGGCCG
The DNA here is from genome assembly GCF_040607455.1 of Sphaerisporangium sp. NPDC005289. Classification (NCBI taxonomy): domain Bacteria; kingdom Bacillati; phylum Actinomycetota; class Actinomycetes; order Streptosporangiales; family Streptosporangiaceae; genus Sphaerisporangium; species Sphaerisporangium sp. NPDC005289. The sequence goes on along the minus strand of NZ_JBEXGS010000034.1, from coordinate 95,388 downwards.
TCCAGGACGACCAGATCATCCAGGCCTCGCGCGGCGGCAACCCGCCGGACGTGGCGCTGTCGTTCACCACCGACAGCGTCGCGACCTTCTGCAAGACCGGCATCTTCCAGGATCTCGAGCCGTACATGGCGGCGAGCAAGGTGCAGGAGTCGCTGTTCCCGAAGGTCATCGCCGAGTACACCCAGTACAAGGGCCGGCGGTGCGTGATGCCGATGCTCGCCGACACCTACGGCCTGTACTACAACAAGAAGCTGATGAAGGGCGCGCAGCCCCCGAAGACGCTGTCGGAGCTGGCCGCGCTGACCAAGAAGCTCACCGTGCGCGACTCCAAGGGCGACATCAAGGTCGCCGGGTTCGTGCCGAGCAGCCAGATGTACGAGAACGCCCCGATCCACACCGGGACGATGGTCGGCGCGAAGTGGACCAACCCGGACGGCACCTCGGCCATCGGCGGCGACCCGGCGTGGAAGAAGCTGATGACCTGGCAGAAGGACCTGGTCGACTGGTTCGGGTACGACAAGCTGGAGAAGTTCCGCAAGAGCTTCGGCGACGAGTGGTCGGCCGACAACCCCTTCATGAAGGGGCAGGTCGCCATGGCCATCGACGGCGAGTGGCGCAACGCCATGATCGCCTCCGACGCCTCCGGACTGGACTACGGCACCGCGCCGGTCCCGGTCGCCGACGACCGGCCCGACCTGTACGGCGGCGGCTTCATCGCCGGCACGGTCATCGGCATCCCGCGGGGCGCCAAGCACGCGCAGGCCGCCTGGGACCTGGTCCGCTATCTCACCACCGACACCGACGCGCTGGTCACCCTGTCCAACGCCCTGCGCAACGTGCCGAGCACGCTGCCGGCGCTGCAGTCCCCCAAGCTGGACAAGGACCCCAACTTCCAGACCTTCCTCGACATCTTCGCCAGCCCCGCCAGCAGCACTCTGCCCGCCCACATCAACTCGGCCTTCAACCAGCAGACGCTGCAGGAGGCGCAGATCAAGTGGGAGTCCGGCCGCGGTGACGACCTGGACGCGCTGCTCGCCGACGTCGACAAGAAGATCGACGACAAGCTGAAGCTCACCGCGGGCGGCTGATCCGATGGCGACGACGACGCTCGGGCGCCGCGGGAACGCGGCGCCCGTCCCGGCCCGGTCCCCGCGGCGCCGCCGCGGCCTGGTGGCCCTGCTGTTCCTGTCGCCCTGGCTGGTGGGCTTCGGGCTGTTCTTCGCCTACCCGCTGCTGGCGACCGTCTACTTCTCCTTCCAGCGGTACGACCTGTTCAGCCTGGAACCGGTGGGGCTGCTGAACTACCGGTACTTCCTGCGGGACGAGGCCGCCTGGACCGCCATCAGGAACACGCTGTGGCTGGTCGCGGTGATGGTGCCGCTGCGGGTGGCGTTCGGCCTGGGCATCGCCCAGCTCATCACCCGGCTCAAGGCCGGGGCCGGCTTCTTCCGCACCGTGTTCTACCTGCCCTCGCTGGTGCCGCTGGTCGCCGGGACGCTGGGGTTCGTGTACCTGCTCAACCCGGCGAGCGGACCGGTGGCGGCGGCGTTGTCGGCGATCGGCCTGCCCTCCCCCGACTGGTTCGGCGACCCGGCGTGGGCCAAGCCCGGCCTCACCCTGCTGGCCCTGTGGTCGGTCGGCGACCTGATGGTCATCTTCCTGGCGGCGCTGCTGGACGTGCCCAAGCAGCTGTACGAGGCCGCCGCGCTGGACGGCGCGGGCGCCTGGCAGCAGTTCGCCCACATCACCCTGCCGGTGATCCGCCCGGTGCTGATGTTCGCCGCGGTCACCGGGGTCATCCAGACGCTGCAGTACTTCACGCAGGCGATGGTGGCGGCGCGGGTGGCCTCGGGGGGCACCGACTCGGCCGGGACGGTCTTCGTCCCCGGCTACCCCGACCAGTCCACCCTCACCTTCCCCGAATGGCTCTTCCACCAAGGTTTCCGCGACTTCGCCATGGGCTACGCCTGCGTGCTGGCGCTCATCCTGTTCGCGGTGTCCATGGTGTTCACCCTGATCCTGCTGCGCCAGTTCCGCGGCATCGAGGAGGAGGCATGACCCTCACCGCGGCTCCGGCCCCGCCGGCCGGGCGCGCCCGGCCTCGCGTCCCGCGCGGCCACCGGCGGCGCGTCGCGCTCGGCTGGATCGCCACGCACGCGCTCGCCATCGCCCTGGCGATCATGTTCATCGGCCCCCTGGTGTTCATCGCCCTGACCGCGGTGATGACCGACCACCAGGCGCTCACCTCGCGGCTGTGGCCCGACCACTTCGAGTGGGGCAACTTCGCCGACATCTTCCGGCGGGCGCCGCTGCTCACCTGGATCGGCAACACGCTGCTGTACGCGATCCTGGCCACGGTGTTCATGCTGGTGTCGTCCATCCCGGTCGCCTACGCACTGGCGCGGCTGCGCTTCCCGGGGCGCAGGCTGGCGTTCCTGCTGGTCATCACCACGATGATGCTGCCTCCGCAGGTGGTGGCGGTGCCGATCTACATCCTGTGGGCGCGCTTCCACCTGACCGGGACGCTGTGGCCTCTCATCCTGCCCATGCTGCTCGGCGACGCGTTCTCCATCTTCCTGCTGCGGCAGTTCCTGGTGACCATCCCCCGGGAGTACTCCGACGCGGCGCGGGTGGACGGGTGCGGGGAGCTGCGCACGCTGGTGCGGGTCATCCTGCCCATGGCGCGGCCCGCGATCGCCGCGGTGGCGCTGTTCCAGTTCTTCTATTGCTGGAACGACTACTACGGTCCCCTGCTGTACGCCGGGACCGAACCCTCGAACTGGACGCTGTCGCTGGGACTGGCATCCTTCAAAGCCGTGCACCACACACAGTGGAACCTCACCATGGCCGCCACCCTGCTGGCCATGGCACCGGTGATCATCGTGTTCTTCTTCGCCCAGAAGGCCTTCATCGAGGGCGTCAAGCTGACGGGAGTCAAGTGATGAAACTGGCCGTTGTCGGGGGCGGCTCGACCTACACGCCCGAGCTGATCGACGGCTTCGCGCGCCTGCGCGACGAGCTTCCCATCTCCGAGATCGTCCTGGTGGACCCCGACGAGCGGCGGCTCGCGCTGGTGTCGGCGATGGCGTCGCGGATGCTGCGCAGGGCCGGCCACCCGGCCGTCGTCTCCACGGCCGCCACCGTGGACCAGGGCGCGGCGGGGGCGCAGGCCGTGCTGCTGCAACTGCGGGTGGGCGGGCAGGCCGCCCGCGACGTGGACGAGACGCTGCCGCCGGCCTGCGGCTGCGTCGGACAGGAGACCACCGGCGCGGGCGGGCTGGCCAAGGCGCTGCGCACCGTCCCGGTGGTGCTGGACATCGCCGAACGCATCGCCAAGGTCGCGCCCGACGCCTGGATCGTGGACTTCACCAACCCGGTCGGCATCGTCACCCGGGCGCTGCTGCAGGCCGGGCACCGGGCCATCGGCCTGTGCAACGTGGCCATCGGGTTCCAGCGGCGCTTCGCCGCCCACCTCGGCGTCGCCCCCGAGCGGGTCTCGCTCGGCCATGTCGGACTCAACCACCTCACCTGGGAACGTTCCGTCCACGTGGACGGCCGGGACGTCCTGCCGGAGCTGCTGGCCGACCACGGTGAGGAGATCGCCGCCGACATCGGCCTGCCCGCGCCGCTGATCCGGAGGCTCGGCGTCGTGCCGTCGTACTACCTGCGCTACTTCTACGAGCACGACGCCGTGGTGGCCGAGCAGCTCGGCAAGCCCTCCCGCGCGGCCGAGGTGGCCGCCCTGGAGGAGTCGCTGCTGCGCATGTACGCCGACCCCGCCGTGGACACCAAGCCCGAGCTGCTCGCCAGGCGCGGCGGCGCCTTCTACTCCGAGGCGGCGGTGGCCCTGATCGCCTCGCTGGCCGGCGACCGGGGCGACGTGCAGGTGGTCAACCTGCGCAACGACGGCACGCTGCCCTTCCTGCCCGACGACGCGGTGATCGAGGTCCCCGCGCGGGTCGGCTCCTCCGGCGCCACCGCCCTGCCGGTCGACCCGGTCGAGCCGCTGTACGCCGGGCTGATCGCGCATGTCACCGCCTACGAGGCGCTGGCGCTGGAAGCCGCCCTGCACGGCGGCGCCGACCGGGTCGCCGACGCGCTGCTCGCCCACCCGCTGATCGGGCAGGCGTCCCTGTCGGCCGACCTGGCCGCCCGGCTGGTCGCCGCCAACCGCGCCTTCCTGCCCTGGGCCGGCGACGGGGCGGTGCCCGCGTGAGGACGGTCCTGGCCGTCGACGGCGGCAACAGCAAGACCGACGTCGCCCTGGTGGCCGAGGACGGCACCGTCCTGGCCACCGGCAGGGGCGGCGCGTTCGTCCCGCAGAGCGCGGGCGTGGCCGCCGCGATCGACGTGCTCGGCCACACCGCGCGGCTGGCCCTCGGCCCGCAGGCCGAGCCGCCGTACGCCGACCTGGTGGCGGCGTACGTGGCCGGTGCCGACCTGCCCGTGGAGGAGGACCTGCTCCACGACGAGATCATGGCCCGCGGGTACGGCCGGCGGGCCGTCGTCGGCAACGACACCTTCGCGCTGCTGCGGGCCGGCACCTCCCGGCCGTGGGGCGCCGCGGTGGTGTGCGGCGCCGGCATCAACGCGGTCGCGGTCGCCCCTGACGGCCGGGTCGCCCGCTACCCGGCCCTCGGCAGGATCAGCGGCGACTGGGGCGGCGGCCTGGGCCTGGGCGAGGAGGTGCTGTGGCACGCCGTGCGCGCCGAGGACGGCCGAGGCCCGGCGACCGCCCTGCTCGACGTCGTGCGCGGGTTCTTCGGCGTGCGGCTGGCCGAGGAGGTCACGATCGCCCTGCACTTCGGCGAGCTGCGGGCCGACCGGCTCCACGGGCTGGTGCCCGAACTGCTGGCGGCCGCGGCCGCCGGAGACGCGGTCGCCCGCGACGTGGTGGAACGCCAGGCCGACGAGGTCGCCGTGATGGGCGTGGCCGCGATGCGCCGCCTCGGCATGCTCGACGACCCGTGCGAGGTGGTGCTGGGCGGCGGCGTGCTCACCTCGCGCGACCCGCTGCTGACCGCGCTGGTCGAGGAGCGGTACACCGCGCAGGCGCCCCGGGCGGCGCTGGTGGTGGCCGCGCTGCCGCCCATCGCGGGGGCCGCGCTGCTCGGCCTGGACCGCCTCGGCGCCGGGCCGGAGGCCGCCGACCGGCTCAGGGACGCCTTCGCCGGCGCCCCCGGCGGCCGTCCGGCGCCCACCGCCGCGCCGTCGGCCTGACGGCTCGGTCAGGCCAGGCGGGCGCGCACCTCGGTCAAAAGCCGGCGGAACCAGGCGTGCCCAGGGTCGGCGTCGTGCACCGGGTGCCACCAGAAGGCCTCGACCAGCGGGACCGCCTCGAACGGGCATTCCAGGACGCGCACGTCCAGCGCGTCGGCCACGACGGCGGCGAGCCTTTCCTGCATGAGGGCGATGGCGCCGGTGTCACACACCAGCCGCGGCATGGCCAGGAAGGACTCGGCGACCGCGATCACGCGCAGCCGCACGCCGAGCAGTTCCATCTGCCGCCACGGGGCCGCCCTGCCCATCGGGTCGTTGAAGGTCGTGACCCAGGGCAGGGCGTCCAGGTCGGCCATGGTCAGCCGGTCGCCCACCACCGGGTTGGCGGTGGAGACGACGCAGACCCACCGGTCGCGGAACAGGTCCATTCTGCGCGGCAGGTCGAGGTAGCCGTGCGGCATGAGCACGCCGTCGGAGGTGCGGTAGAAGTCGGGGTCGCGGGAGAAGGCCTCGGGCGTCGCCGGCTCGAAGCGGACCGAGGCGTTCGGCGCCCGCCGCTCCAGCACCCCGATCAGATGCCGGCCGGCCACGCTCAGGCCGTAGTCGGAGGACACGACGGTGAAGGTGCGCCCCGACCTGGCCGGGTCGAACTCCGCCTGGGCGGAGAACACCCGGTCCACGGCCGAGACGGCGACGGCGGCCAGCGGGCACAGGTGCCGGGCGAAGGGGGTCAGCTCGTAGTGGTTGCCCACCCGGGTGAGCAGTTCGTCGTGGAAGTGGCGGCGCAGCCGGGCCAGCGCCGCCGACAGGGTGGGCTGGGTGCGCCCGAGCCTGAGCGCGGCCCCGGTCACCGTGCGCTCGGTCAGCAGCGCGTGCAGCGCCTGGAGGTGGACGTTGTCCAGGCCGTGCGGATGGGCCCGCGCCTCCCCCGGCCCGTCCGGCGGCCAGGCCCTCGGACCGGCGCCGGCCGGCGGGGACGCACCCCGCGCGGGGCGGCCCGGCTGCTTGGTGCCCACGTCAGCACCCTACGCGTCCCCCGAGATGGCGCTCGACGCCGGTGCCCCGGTCGCCGCGCGGGCCCGTCCTGGGGCCACCACCGCGGGACATGGGGGCCGTCCTGGCGCCCGCCGCCATCCCCGCCTCCCCGCCTCCCCGCCGTCCCCGCCGGCCGTGCCGTCCCCGGCCGTTCGCGCGGGCCGTCCGCGCGGGCCAGGCGCGGCGCCGTGCAACCCGGGCGGCCAGGTGGCAGGCAGCAGGCTCAGGTCCGCGGCGTTCCCCCCTCTGATCGCGTTCGCGGCGACCGGGTCGGGCACCGCTTCGTGCACGCGCCGCACCGGATCCTCGACGCCCATGTCGAACGGGTAGTCCGAGCCGAGCAGGACCCGGCCGACGCCGACGGCGCGGATGAGGGCGACGAGCGCCTCAGGGGCGTGCACGACGGTGTCGTAGTACAGGCGGCGCAGGTAACAGCTCGGCAGGTGCCGGCACGTCCGCGCTTCGGGCCGGACGAGCCAGGCGTGGTCGAGGCGGCCGGCGAAGGCGGGCAGGTAACCACCGCCGTGGGCGGCGACGAACCGGAGCGCGGGATGGCGGTCGAGCACGCCGGAGAAGATCAGGTGGGAGAGCGCGACGACGTGCTCCACCGGCTGGCCCACGCTGTTGGACAGGTACCAGCGGTCCAGGCGGGCGTCCAGCGAGCATCCCCACGGGTGCAGGAAGATCACGGCGTCGAGCTCCTCGGCGCGCCGCCACAGCGGCTCCAGCCGGGGGTCCGACAGTTCGGTCGGCGGGCCGCCGCCCGGGCCGGTGGCGTGCGAGGTGATCTCGACGCCGCGCAGGCCGCAGCGCACGACGGCGTCCTCCAGCGCGGCCAGGGCCACCTCGGGGTGCCGGATGGGCGCGACGCCCAGGCCGCACAGCCGCTCGGGGAGGCCGGCGCAGTGGGTGGCGACCCCTTCGTTGGTGGCCTGCGCGATGGCCCAGGCGAGGCTCGGGCCGGCCCACGGGTGGTAGAGGTGCGGGGCGACCGAGACGACCTGGGCGTCCACGCCCGCCGCGGACATCGCGGCGGCGCGGGCGCCGAGATCGGTCAGCCGTTCCCTGCACTCGTCGAACCGGCGGTCGCTGACCCGCGCCGACTCCGGTCCGAGCCGCGCCCGTTCCAGTTCCTCGTAGGCCACCAGAGCGGGGCGGCCATCGGCGAGCGCGTGGACCTCGGGCAGCCAGACATGTGCGTGGACGTCCACCGTCGGGCAGGCGCTGTTGCTGGTTCCGGAAGACATGTCCGCCTCTCATGACGGCGACTCTTGCTCACCATCCTGAGCAGCAGAACAGGACAAAGCAACACAATTCCGACGATAGACACATAGAAGGCGTCTATCCCGCCCCCACCGAAGGCTTGTCCAGCCTGCTCCCGCATCAGGGCTTCGGCGTCGCCGGCCTCATCCCCCGGCTTCACCCGCGACGAACGCCGCGGCGAGCCGGGCGTACTCTTCGGGCTCCTCGGCGTGGACGAAATGCCCGGCGCCGTCGAAGCGGCGGAACGTCCCGCTCGGGACACACTCTCGGAACAGGCGTATCTCCTCCGGGCCGGTCACCGGATCATGGCCGCCCTTGATCAGCAGGGCAGGCCGGGTGAGCCGTTCGCGGGGCGGACACTCCCCGGCACGACCGGCCTTGCGCGGCGGTCGGCGTTCAGGGGGCGCCGGTGGTGAGGTCGGGGGTGCGGTGCTCGTAGGGGGTGCTGAGCACGATGGTGGTGCGGGTGGAGACGTTGGCCGACGCCCGGATCTGCTGCAGGAGGTGCTCCAGCGCGTTCGGCGACTGCACGCGCACCTTGAGGATGTAGCTCTCGTCACCGGCGACGCTGTGACAGGCCTCGATGGCGGTCAGGTGCTCGAGCTTCTCGGGCGCGTCGTCGGGAGCGGAGGGATCGATCGGTTTGATCGACACGAAGGCGGTGAGCGGCAGCCCGACCGCGTCGTGATCGACCAGGGCCGCGTACCCGCGGATGACGCCGCGTTTCTCCAGCCTGCGCACCCGCTGGTGCACGGCGGACACCGACAGGCCGGTCTCCTTGGCGAGGTCGGTGAAGCTCATGCGGCCGTCCGCGGCCAGCAGCATCACGATTCGGCGATCGATCTCCTCCACTCCGTAAACGGTAGCGCCCCATGAGCCCGTTTCGTCATCTAACCGGTTACGTCATGGTTCCAACCGACCTCCCTACGTGGCCGCGAACCGGCGCGCCCCGTCCGCGCGCCGCTCGGCGGCCTACCGCAGGGGGTTCCTGGCGACGCCGGTGACGATCGCGGTGACCACCTTGTGCACGGCCCCCGCCTCGGGCGGGACGCCCGTGCGGTCGGCGAACATCAGGTGCCCGGTGCCGATCAGCATGGCGGCGAGGGTGTCCACGTCGGCGTCGGCCGCGACGCGGCCGAGCTCGCGCTCGGCGGCGAGATAGGAGCCGATCATGATCGCGGCCTCGGTCAGCACGGGGACGCCGGCCGGCCAGGCCTCGCGCAGCCGGTCGCGGAGCTCGTCGCGGGAGCCGACCAGGCCGACGACGGCCACGGCCACCGACTCGAACAGGGCCGTGAGCGCGGCGGTGAGGTTGCCGGCGACGGTGCCGGTGCCCGCGGCCTCGCGCAGGGCGGCCGTCTGGCCGTCGATGAGGCCGACGCGGTCCAGGACGAACTCGGCGAGGAAGCCGTCGAAGTCGGCGAAGTGCCGGTGCAGGACGCCCTTGGCGCAGCCCGCCTCCGCGGTGACCGCCCTGCTGGTCAGCGCGCTCGGCCCCTCCCGGAGCAGGATGCGCTCCGCGGCGTCGAACAGCTGTTTGCGCGCGTCGCGGATGTGCACGCCCGTCGGCACCGCACATCCCTCCTTCCACGGCCGGTCCTGCCCGATTGATAAGTGGGCAAGCGCCCACTATGGTGGGCGCATGCCCACTCTACCGTCGGCGGAGGCCTCCCCTCCCCCGTCCGAACCACATCACGCCCGGCAGATCGCCGAGTCGTTCGGCGTGGACGCCGAACGCTACGACCGGGCGCGTCCCCGCTACCCCGAGGCCATGGTCCGGCGGATCGTCGCCGGCAGCCCCGGCCCCGACGTCCTGGACGTCGGGATCGGGACGGGCATAGCCGCCCGGCAGTTCAGGGACGCCGGCTGCCGGGTGCTCGGGGTCGAACCCGACGAGCGGATGGCCGGCTTCGCGCGGCGCGGTGGCCTGGAGGTCGAGGTGGCGACGTTCGAAGCCTGGCAGGCCGCGGGCCGGGCCTTCGACGCGGTCATCGCCGGGCAGGCCTGGCACTGGGTCGACCCGGTCGCCGGCGCGGCGAAGGCCGCCCGGGTGCTGCGCCCCGGCGGGCGGCTGGCGGTGTTCTGGAACGTCTACCAGCCCGAGCCCGAGATCGGCGAGGCGTTCGCCGCGGTGTACCGCCGGGTCCTGCCCGACGCGCCCATAACTCAGAGCGAGGCGTCGGACGCGGACCCGTACTCGGCGATCACCGCCAAGGCGGAGGACGGCGTCCGGCAGGCGGGCGCGTTCGGCGAACCGGAGCGGTGGCGGTTCGACTGGGAACAGCCCTACACCCGCGACGAATGGCTGGACCAGGTGCCGACCACCGGCCTGCACACCCGGCTGCCGTCCGACACGCTGCGGGAGGTGCTCGACGGCATCGGCGCCGCGATCGACGCGGTGGGCGGTGGTTTCGTGATGCGCTTCGCCACGGTGGTGGTCACCGCGGCGCGCACCGGCGCCCTCTGACTCCACTCGGCGCCCTGTGACAGCGCCCTGTGACAGCGCCCCATAACCCGGCGCGACGCGAATGCCTCCGGCGGTCAGCGGCGGCGGCCGATCCAGAGCTTCTCGGAGATGTGGCAGATCCGGTGGCGCTTCCTGCAGATCGCCACCTGGGCCGGGGAGTGGCCGATCACGCTCGCGTTGGACACGTGCTGGACGCCCCGCATGTAGGTGGGGCTGTGGACCTGCGCGTAGCTGTAGTTGTGCCGGCCGTTGCCGATCACGATGGGCCCGCGGTCACCGGTGACGGCGATGGCGCGCGCCTCACGGGGAAAGGCCGCGGCGCCCGCGGAGGCCGGCGTCCCGGCCGCGGCGGCAGACAGCGCGACCACGAGCACGGCGCGCGCCGGCCACCGCGCGCCGGGGAACCCCCGGTCGGGCGGGCCGGGAGCATGGCGGCGGTCCAGGGCGTTGCGCACCTTGCCTCCCCAGGTCGCTCGCCGGCCGTCCGGTCGGATCCGGCGCCGGCGTCCCTCCGCCCATACCCTGCCGACGCTCCCCGATCTCGCCGGGGACGGGGCGCCGCACAGAAGATTGCCGCCTGTTTGCCATCGCCCGCCCGCTCCTCGCGTCAGGGCTCCTGGCGGGGGAAGGCTCCCTGAGGGGACAGGCCCGGGGGGAAGGTCGGCGATGGGCGCGTGGGCGCAGGTCACAGAGACGCACTCGGGCGTCGTGGTGCTGCTCGGAGACCGGGCGTACAAGATGAAGAAGCCGGTGCGCTTCGGGTTCCTGGACTTCACCGACCGGGAGGCCCGTCGGGCCGCCTGCCAGGAGGAGGTGGCGCTCAACCGGCGGCTGGCCCCCGACGTCTACGAGGGCGTCGCCGACGTGATCGGCCCGGACGGCCGGCCCTGTGAGCACCTGATCGTGATGCGGCGCATGCCCGCCGAGCGCCGCCTGGCCGTCCTGGCCCGCTCCGGCGCGCCGGTGGGCGAGCACCTGCGGCGCATCGCCCGCCAGGTGGCGAGCCTGCACGCCCGGGCCCGCCGCGGCCCGGAGATCGACCGGGAGGGCGGTGGCCGGGCGCTGCGGGCCCGCTGGACGGCGAGCCTCGCCGAGGTCCGCGAGCTGCACAGCGGCCCAGGCGAACCCGGCGAACCCGCCGAACCCGCCGAACCCGCCGAACCCGCCGAACCCGGCCAGCATGGCGAACCCCGCGAGCATGGCGAACTCGGCGAACGTGGCGAACATGGCCGATCGGGCTGGTCCGGTGAGTCCGGCGGTCCGGGAAGCCCCGTCGGCGCCGCGGCGCTCGGCGCGATCGAGCGGCTCGCACTGCGCTTCGTCGACGGCCGGGAGCCGCTGTTCCGCGCGCGCGTCGAGCAGGGCCGCATCGTGGACGGGCACGGCGACCTGCTGGCCGAGGACATCTTCTGCCTGGACGACGGGCCGCGCATCCTGGACTGCCTGGAGTTCGACGAGCGGCTGCGCTTCGTCGACGGGCTGGACGACGCCGCGTTCCTCGCCATGGACCTCGAGCGGCTCGGCGCGCCCGGCGAGGCCGTCGCGTTCCTGGACCGCTACGCCGAGTTCTCCGGCGACCCCTCCCCGCCGTGCCTGGTGCACCACTATGTGGCCTACCGGGCGTTCGTCCGCGCCAAGGTGGCCTGCCTGCGGCACGGGCAGGGCGGCACGGGGGCGGCGCGCGAGGCCGGCGAGCTGGCCGAGCTGGCGCTGCGCCACCTGCGGGCCGGCGCGGTGACGCTGGTCCTGGTGGGCGGGCCGCCCGGGACGGGGAAGTCGGCGCTGGCGGGCGCCGTGGCCGACCGCCTCGGGTACACGCTGCTGAGCAGCGACCGCGTCCGCAAGGAGATGGCGGGCCTGGCGCCGCAGACCCGTGCCACTGCCCCCTTCGAGGAGGGCATCTACCGGCCCGAGTGGACCGAGCGCACCTACGGCGAGCTGCTGTCGCGGGCGGAGCGGCTGCTCGGCCTCGGTGAGCCGGTGGTCCTGGACGCCTCCTGGACCGGCGCCGCGCACCGGTCGGACGCCGAGCGGGTCGCCCGGCGCACCTTCACCGACCTGGTGGCGCTGCGCTGCGCGGCGCCGGCGCGGGTGGTGGCCGAGAGGCTGGCCCGCCGCACCGCGGGCGTCTCGGACGCCGGCCAGGCCGTCTCCGAGGCCATGGCGGCCAGGACCCCGCCGTGGCCGGGCGCCGTGGAGATCGACACGGGCGGCGCCGTGGAGGACGCCCTGGACCAGGCGCTCGGCGCCCTGCGGCCGCCCTGCGCCCCCGCGGCTCCCCGTTTCCCACGTCCCCGCCTGGAGCCCGGCTGATCGGCGGCGCAAGCCGCCGGCCGACGGCGCAGGCCGCTGACCGGCGCGCAGGCGGCACGGGCGGGCGGCCGCCGGCGGTCCGCGCCGTGTTCACCACGTCCACTCGCAGGCCGTGTCGTACATGCAGGTGTCCTCGCCGGGCCACCGGCCGGTGGGCGGCATGGCATGCATGGCAGGCATGGCCGCGGGCAGGGCCTGCAACGCCCGGACGTCGGTCTCCGTCGTCACCGTCGTCGCCTCCTTCGGGATCGTAGCCGCGGCCGCCGTCGCCGTGGACGTGCTCGCCGTTGTGCCGTCGTGCGCGTCGTCCCGCGCGATCGGTCCACCTCCTCCGATGTCCGCTGTCGCGCCGGGGCATGGTCCCGCCCCGCCCAGGGCCGCGCTCGGCCGGGACCGGCGGGCGCGGAGGATCAGCACGCGGATGATCAGCGGGCGGCGGGACCCGGCCCGGCGAGGACCTCCGGCAGCCACATGCGCGGCCCGCCGTCGCGCAGCCGCAGCAGCAGGGCCACCACGCCTGACAGGCCCACGTTGAAGCCGGCGGCCATCTCGGCGTCCTGGTCGCCGGGGACGACCATGCGCCCGTCCCGCAGGGCGTGCCGAAGGCCGATCGCGGCGGCCAGGTCCAGGGCCCATCGCCGGTGCCGTCCGCCGCCGCCCATCTCGGCCAGGTCCAGCAGGAACTCGGCGTCGCCGGACAGGCCGTGGCACTGGCCGGCGCCCGCGTGCCACCGGGAGCGGTGGACGGCGACGGCGGCGCCGCGCGCCAGGCCCAGCAGGGCCTCCTCGCCGGTCTCGCGCCACATCCGCACCAGGAACGTGCCGACGCCCGAGGAGCCGCTGCACCAGTGCGTCAGCGGCCGGTCGTCGCCCTCGCCGCCCGGCCAGTAGGCGGCGTCCCGCTCGACGCGGGCCGCCCGGACGAGCGTGCCGGCCGCCTCGGCCGCCAGCTCCACATAGGCCGGCTCGCGCAGCGCCCGTCCCGCGGCGAGCAGGAAGGCGGCGTTGCCGGCGACGCCGTGGGCGAAGCCGTAGTGGACCAGGCCGGCCAGGGTGGAGGCGAAGTCGCGCGGGATCGGCCACAGCAGCCGCCCGTCCGCGCGCGTGGCCGCGCCGGCGACCGACGCGGCGGCCTCGCGGGCCCGGTCCAGGAAGACCTCGCGGCCGGTGACCTCCCAGAAGCGCAGCTGGGTCAGGCCCGCGCCGGAGGTCCCGTGGCAGACGTCGGGGTTGGGCCAGCGCAGCGGGACGCGCAGCGCCAGGTCGGCGGCCAGCCGTTCGAGGTCGTCGTCGCCGAGCGCCCGGCCGGCCTCCAGCAGGGCCCAGGCGGTGCCGGAGCGGCCGAAGTACAGTCCGGGCAGCATGCGGGGTTCCCGCGGCACCCCGCGGCGGATCCATCCGGCCGCCGCGGCCACGGCCTCGCGCAGCGCCGGGTCCGGCCGGCCCCGGAACGCCCGTACCAGGACGCCCAGCACGCCGGCGGCGCCGTGCTGGACGTTGAACGGGTCGGCCGACCCGCCGAAGCCTCCGGCCGGCCACAGCCGTTCCCCGGCCGAGGTGTCCATGGAGGCGACCAGATGCGCGAGCCCGTCGTCCAGCAACCGCCCGAGGCCGTCGCCGCCGCGGTCCCCGTCTTCGTGCTCCTTCTGCGCGTGAGACCGAGAGGCGCCCGCGGCCCCCGCCCGGCCGCCGGGCAGGTCCGGCGGGCCGGGCGGGACGGACAGGGCGCGACGGACCTCGGCGAGACCGGGGCGGCGGTCGGGGTCCTCGTGCAGGAGGGCGAGGATGAGCGGCGCCAGGCGGGCGGCGGCGGGATTGCCCCGGGAGGCGTGGGCGAGCCACGTCCCCAGGCGCTCGCGCAGCGGCCGTCCCGGCGGGTCGTCGGCGGGCAGGCGGGGGTCGGCGCCGGTGACCAGGTGGAACAGCGTCGCCCCCAGCCCGTGAAGATCCACCGACTGGGCGGGAGCGGGGCCGAACCCGGTGCGCGTCCCCTGCTCGGGGGCGCCGTAACCGGGGGTGCAGGCCCGCATCACCGGCTCGCCCGGCCGGGCGAGCAGTTCCAGGTCGATGAGCCGCAGCCCGCCGTCCCCGGCGACCATCACGTTGCCGGGGTTGAAGTCCTGGAGCACCAGGCCGCGGGCGTGGACGAGCGCCACCAGTCCGGTCAGCTCGGCGGCGACGCGCAGGGCCCGCACCGGCGGCGGACCCCAGGAGCCGTCCTGGCCGCGGGCCGTCTCCGCGTGGATCGCGCGCACCCATTCGCGCAGGGTGACCCCGGCGATCGCCTCCTGGACCAGGAACAGGTCGCCCTGCTGATCGAACAGGCCGCCGGTGAGCGGGGTGATCCCGGACGGCTCCAGCAGCTCCAGCATGGCCGCCTCGTGCCGCAGGGCGTCGCGGACGTCCAGGCCGCCCGGAGTCGAGCCCACGTGCCTGCGGGCCTGCTTGATGATCACCGCCGATCCGGTGCGCTCGTCGACGGCCTCGAACACCCCGCCCTTGAGCGCGTGGCGCACGGCCCCGTGGACGACGTACCGGCCGCCCAGGAGCACCGCCTCGACGGCGCCGCCGTCCCCTGCCCGCGCCTCCCCCGGCCCCGGCGGCCCGGATGGACCGGACGGACCGGGCGGACCGGACGGACCGGGCGGACCGGGCGGCGGGGCGGGGTCGGCGGCGAAGGGGTCGCGCGGCGCCCAGGACGGCGCGGCGTACCAGGGCCTGCGCTCGTCCAGGACGTACGACCCGTCCGGGGCGACCAGCATCGCCACGCGCGAGCCGTCGTTGCCGAGCCTCACCCGGCCGCGGTGGGCCCCGTACCGGTAGTGCACCAGGCTGCCGGGCCGGTAGGGGCGGTCGGAGAGGATCACCGGCCCCGGCAGGCCCTCGGTCGCGCGGTGCAGCTCCTCGGCCAGGGCGCGCAGGCGCTCGTCGTCGGCGTCGGGGTAGGCGGTGATGAACTTGCCGCCCGCGGCGCGGTCGTACCGCGGTGAGGTCAGCTCGGCCACCCGATCGAGGGTGCCGGCGAACTTGAACGGGCAGCCGTGCCGCGCGAGCACGGCGGCGGCCCTGGCCAGCACCAGCGGGGCCGACAGCGGAGTCGCCGACAGGTGCAGTTTCCATCCCTGCGCCAGGGACCCGCCGACGCCTCGCACCGAGCACCAGAACGCGCCGGGCTCGACGCGCCGGCCGTCCGCGCCCTGCCGTTCCAGCACCGCCCGCACGACGTCCACCAGGATCGTGTCCCCCGCGGCGTCGCCGGGCGCCGGCGCGGCGTCCGCGCCGCTCGCCGGCGGCCGGGCGTTCACCGCGCCTCCCCCTCCGAGGCGCGGTGAACGCACCGCGGCGGGAATGCTCGGGCGACGTCCCCCGTCACGTGCGCCGGGCGGCGAGAAGCGCCCATCATGGACCCCCGTTCTCAAGCGTGCGGCCACCACGGGCTTGCCCGCACCGTGGTCGAGGCCGTCCCCACGACTCCGCCGGCGGGACCCGCAGACCTGTTCCCCGTGCCGCGGGCCCCGCCGCACCCCATGCAACGCCCCCGGCCGGGCTCTGTCTGCGTACTAATACCGGCACGCCGCCCTGTTTCCACGGCGTCAGAAGGCCGAAAGGCTCCGGGGGGCCCAGGAGAACATCTGCGGGGTGCGCGGACCGGCGGTGACGCGCGGCCACCGCCGCCGGTGCACGACGAGGAGCACACCGAACGGCCATACCGGCCTCTGACCTGGTAAAACCCTGGGCCGGATGTCCTAAAGGCCGCTCAAACCACTCGCCCCGACATGGCAGCCTGAGGCTCGTGCGTAATCGGAACGTAATCGCAGGCATATGCGCGGCCATGTTCGCCCTGGTCGGCGGCGTTTCCACTCCCGCCATCGCCCGGTCCGCGCCCCCGGCCACCGTCCTGGCCACCGGGACGACCGCCGCGGGTGGATCGGTCCTCTCCGCCGCCGTACCCGTGGCGCTCCCCGCCGCAGCGCGCCGGGCGCCGGAGGTCTACGGGCGCGCCACCTTCCTGCTCGACGCCTCCTCCGGCAAGGCGCTGCTCGACGAGAACGCCGCCGACCGGCTGCCGATCGCGAGCCTGACCAAGGTCATGACCGCCTACGTCGTCCTTCGCGAGGCCAAGCTCACCGACGTCGTCCAGATCACCGCAGCGGACGTGAGCCACGCCGACGACAACGGCGGCACGAGCGCCGACCTGCGCCCCGGCGACCGGGTCCCGGTGGGCGAGCTGCTGTACGGCCTGATGCTGCCCTCGGGCGCCGACGCCGCCCACGCGCTGGCCCGCACCTACGGCCCCGGCGTCGAGGGGTTCGTCGCCAAGATGAACGCCACCGCCCGCGGGCTCGGACTGGCCGACACCCGGTACGTCAACCCCGACGGGCTGCCGATGTCCGGTGGCGACGGCTACTCCACCGCGCGCGACCAGGCGCGTCTCGCCGCGGCGGCGCTGCGCGACGCGACCTTCCGTGAGGTCACCTCGACCGAGACCCACTCGGTGGACGCGACGGACGGCCACGGGGCCTACACCTGGACCAACACCAACCACCTGCTCGGCGACCCGGGCGTGCTCGGCGTCAAGACCGGTTTCACCAACGCGGCCGGCTACTGCCTGACCTTCGCCGCCGACCGCGACGGCCGCCGCCTGGTCGGGGTCATCCTCGGCGAGGACGTCTCCAGCCGCCGCTTCTCCACCGCCGAGTCCCTCCTGGACTGGGCCGCGGACGACTCCACCTCGTCCTGATCCGCCTCAGCGGGCCGGTGGGCGGGGGCGGTTCCACCACAGGGTGAGGGACAGGGCCGTGGTGATGAGGACGCCGCCCGCGGCGGCGAAGACGGCGGAGGCGTCCACTCGGCGGTCGACGACGGTGAAGCTGCTGGGCAGGGCCTTGAGGGCGGTCTGGAGCTGGTCGGCGTTCTCGGCGCGGTGGTAGGCGCCGCCGGTGGTCCGGGCGATCCGTTCGAGCGCGGGCTCGTCGATGGTGCGGGGGTTGCGGCCCCTGTCGAAGCCGCCGCGACCGCCGCGGCCGTAGCCGCCCAAGCCGCCGTAGCCGTCGAACTGGGAGTTGTCGCAGACCATCGGGGCGGGGGCGGTGGTGCCGAACCCGATGGGGAAGACCCGGACGCGGCGCAGGGCCGCTTCCCGCGCGGCGGTCTGGGGCTCGACGCCCTGGGTGTTGGCGCCGTCGGTCAGCACGATGATGGCGGCCGCGTCGCCGCCGCCGCCGTTGCCGGGGTCGGCGCCGGTGGGGGCGACCGACGGGTCGACCTCGGCGATCGCGTCGATCGAGGTGAGCACCGCCTGGCCGATCGCGGTGCCGCGGGACACGGTGAGGTTCTCCATCGCCTCGATCAGCGCGTCGGTGTCGTCGGTGGGAGGGACGAGCAGCCCCGCGGTGCCCGCGAAGGTGACCAGGCCGATGCGCGGTCCGCCACGCTGCGACTCGATGAAGTCCGCGGCGGCCTTCCTGGCGGCGGTGATGCGATTGGGCGCGACGTCGGTGGAGCACATCGAGCCGGAGGTGTCGAGCGCGAGCAGGATCGTCGCGGAGGTCCTCGGCACCGGCACCGGCGCCTGGGGGCGCGCGGCGCCGAGCGCGAGCAGCGCGAGCCCGGCGACGAACAGCGCGGCGGGGATCTTCCGGGTCCAGCGGGTACGGCCGGGCAGGGCGCTGCGGACCAGCGCGATCGAGGTGACCCGCACGGCGGCCCGCCTCCGCCGGCGGCGGGCCCACTCGCGGACGGCGAAGATCAGCGGGATGACCAGGATCGACAGCAGCGCCCACGGCCATGACAACGACATTCAGATCACCCGTCCAGACCGCAGCACGGTGAGCGCCGCTCCCGCGGTCAGCAGCGCGAAGGCGAGCCCGATCAGCCCGCCGGCGAGCGGAAGCGGCTCGTCGGAGACGGTGAGCCGCAGGTCGATCGTGCCGGCGATCCCGTCGAGCCGCGCGGCGTCCGAGGCCGGGTGGTAGGCGCCGCCGGTCGTCCGGGCGATCAAGGCGAGGGTGTCCTCGTCGAGCGAGGTCCGCAGGTGGTAGCCGTCGACCTTCACCGTGGCCCCGGCCGCGGTGACGACACCGACGGTGTGGACGTGGACGCCCGCCCGCTGGGCCACGGCGGCGGCCCGGCCGACGTCGGCGCCCTGGTTCTGGCCGTCGGAGAACATCACGATCGTCGCCGACGGCCAGTAGCCGATGTCGGGCGCGGCGTCGTCCCGGCCGAGCGCCACCGGCCTGCCGGTGATCGCCGACAGCGAGGCCAGGATGGCCGTCCCCAGCGAGGTGCCGCCGGAGACCTTCAGCCGGTCGACGGCCGCCAGGGCGAGGGAGTGGTCGGCGTCGGGCCGCGCGGTGGTCAGCGCGCTGCGTTCAAAGGCGACGACTCCGATGTCGACGCTGTCGGGTTGCGCCGCCACGAACGCGCGGGCCGCCCGCTGCGCGGCCGCCAGCCGAGTCGGCGCGACGTCGTCGGCGCCCATGCTGCCGGAGACGTCGATGGCCAGGACGACGGTGCCGGCGGTCCGCGGGACCGGCACCATGACCGCCGGGCCGGCGGCGGCGACGGCGAGCACCCCGACGCCGGCGAGCGTCAGGCCGATGCCGCGGTGCGCCCGGCCGCCGCCCGGCACCGCGAGCCCGGCGGCGGCGAGCGCGGCCGTCCGGCGGCGCGCGGACACGACGGCCGCCCAGGCGAGGGCCGCGGTGACCAGCAGCCCGACGGCCAGCAGCAGCGGGGAGGACAGGGTCATGAGTCCTGCTTCACCGGCCGCGCGACCAAGGGCCCGTCCATCGGCGACCTCGGCGAGCCCGGTCATGGCGACCGGTCCCGGGTCCGGGCGACGACCTCGGCGAGCGCCTCGGCCAGGTCCCGTTCGGTGCCGATGCGGTGGACGGGCACCCCGGCCCGGCGCATGCCCGCCGTGAGCCGGGCGTCGCGGGCGTCGACGGCGGCGCGGAAGCGGGCCCGCAGCAGCGGGTCGGCGGAGTCGACGACGAGCTGTTCGCCGGTCTCGGCGTCCTCGACCACGATCAGCCCGGCCTCGGGCAGCGCGTCGTCGGCGGCGTCCACGATCCGCAGGGCGACGACCTCGTGCCGCCGGACCAGGCGCTGGAGCGAGCGCTCCCAGTCGCCGTCGCCGATGAAGTCCGACAGCAGGACGATCAGCGCGCGGCGGCGCGCGAGCCGCCCGGCCGCGTCCAGCATCCCGGCCAGATCGGTGGTGGCGCCGCCGCGCGCCTCCGAGGTGCGTTCGAGCTCGGCGCCGATCCGCAGCGCGTGCCGCCGGGTGGTGCCGGGCGGGACGACGCGCAGCGTCCCGGTGTCGAACATCAGGGCACCGACGCGGTTGCCGCCCCTGCCGAACAGCCGGGCCAGGACGAGCGCAAGCTCGGCCAGAACGTCATGCTTGCCGCGTCCCGGCCGGCCCGCCGCCATCGAGGCCGAACGGTCGAGCACGAGCCACACCGTCAGCTCGCGGTCCTCGGTGAACAGCCGCAGATGCGGCTCGTCCAGCCGGGCGGTCACGTTCCAGTCGATGTGCCGGGCGTCGTCGCCGGCGTGGTAGGCCCGCAACCCGGCGAGGTCGACGCCGGCGCCGCGGTGCGCGGTGCGGTGGGCGCCCTGGAGGCGGCCGTCGAGCCTGCGGACGACCTTCCACTCCAGGCGGAGCAGGAGCTTCTCGGAGGCGGTGGCCATGGGCTCAGCGTCTCCGCAGGACGACGTCGGGCGCCCGGACGGCGCCGAGCACCCCGGTGATGATCGTGTCGGCGTCGACGTCGTCGGCGAGGGCCTCGTAGGACAGCACGAGGCGGTGGCGCAGCACGTCGAGCGCGAGGTCTGTCAGGTCGTGCGGCAGGACGTACTCGCGGCCGCGCAGGAACGCCAGCGCCCGGGCGCCGGTGACCAGGGCGATGGACGCCCGCGGGCTCGCCCCGTAGGTGAGGTACCGTTCCAGCTCGCCGAGCCCGGCGGTCGCCGGGGAGCGGGTCACGGCGACCAGCCGCACCGCGTAGTCGACGATCGCCGGATCGACGTACACCTCCTGGGCGCGGGCCCGCATCGCGATCAGCTCCTCGGCCGTCACCATCGCCTGCGGCGGCTCCGGCGGACGCAGCGCCCGGCCGACGATCGCCTGCTCCTCGGCCTGCGTCGGGTAGCCGACGACCACCTTCATCATGAAACGGTCGACCTGCGCCTCCGGCAACGGGTAGGTGCCCTCCGACTCGATCGGGTTCTCCGTCGCCATGACCAGGAACGGCTCGGGCACCCGGAACGTCTCGCGGCCGATGGTCACCTGGTGCTCCTGCATCACCTCCAGCAGGGCGCTCTGCACCTTGGCGGGGGCGCGGTTGATCTCGTCGGCCAGCAGCAGGTTGGCGAACACCGGGCCGAGCTCGGTGCGGAACTCCCCGGAGTGCTGGTGGTAGACCCGCGTGCCGACCAGGTCGGCGGGCACCAGGTCGGGGGTGAACTGGACGCGCTGGAAGCTGCCGTCGATCGCGGCGGCCAGGGAGCGGACCGCGAGCGAGCAGGACGCCTGTGGCGGCGAACCGCCGAGCCCGCCCGGCCACGGCTCCCCGAGCCTCGGCCGCGCCGGCCTCCTGCGGCACGCGCTCCATCGCTCCAACCTATAAAGCTCAGGCAAAATAGCCACAAATCCCAGCTAAGAACTCCCTGTGAACCGTCCCCGCAGCCGAGCACGGCCGGCACGGACGAGCCGTCAGGGCGAGATGGGCGCCCCGAGGTCCACGGGGACGTGGAGGAGGGCGAGCAGGCGGCGGCGCAGGCCGGAGAAGCCCGGGACGTCGACGGCGCGGGGGCGGCCGAGATCGACCTCGATCTCCTCGGCGATGCGGCCCTCGTCCAGGACCAGGAGCCGGTCGGCGAGCAGGAGCGCCTCCTCCACGTCGTGGGTCACGAGCAGCGCGGCGAAGCCGTGCCCGGCGTGGAGCCTGCCGAACAGGGCCTGCATCTTCAGCCTGGTCAGCGCGTCGAGCGCGCCGAACGGCTCGTCGAGCAGGAGCAGGTCGGGCTCGCGGACCAGGGCCCGGGCGAAGGCCACGCGCTGGGACTGCCCTCCGGACAGCTCCGAAGGCCAGGCGCCGCTCCGGTCCGCGAGCCCCACCTCCTCCAGCGCCGTCCTCGCGCGCTCGCGGGCGTCGCGGCCGCGCACGCCCAGCGCCACATTGTCGGCCACCCGTTTCCAGGGCAGCAGCCGGTGCTCCTGGAACACCACGGCCGTGGACCCGGTGGTCGTGAGCTCACCGGTGGCCTCCTGGTCGAGCCCGGCCAGGATCCGCAGGAGGGTGCTCTTGCCCGACCCGCTCTCCCCCAGCAGGGCGACGACCTCGCCGCGCCGGATCCGCAGGTCGACGCCGGCGAGGACCGTCGTGCCGGCGAACACGCGGCGGATCCCGGTGGCGGCTACGACGCTCGCAGGCCTCGACGCCATGACAACGTCCTCCTTTCAGCGGTGCGCAGGGCCAGGTCGGACAGCAGGCCGAGGGACGCGTACACGACCAGCCCCAGCACGACGATCTCCGTCTGGCTGAAGTCGCGGGCCTCCATCATCATGAAGCCCAGCCCGCTCTGCCCGTTGACCTGCTCGCCGACGACCAGGCTGAGCCATCCCGCGGCGAACGCCAGCCGCAGGCCGAGGAACAGCGACGGCATCGCCCCCGGGAGCACCACGTGCCTGATCCGCTCGAGCTGGGTGAGACCGCAGGTGCGGGCGGCCTCGACCAGCCTCTCGTCGATGCCGCGGATGCCGGCGTAGGTGTTGAGATAGATCGGGAAGAACGCGCCCAGCGCCACCAGGGAGATCTTGAGCGACTCGCCGATGCCCACCCAGATGATGAGCAGCGGGACGAGCCCGAGATGCGGCAGCATCCGGGCGGCCTGGACGGGCGGGTCCACCAGGTCGTCCCCGGTCCGGAGCAACCCGGCGACCGCGCCCAGGACCAGGGCGAGCGAGCCGCCGATGAGCAGCCCGAGGGCGGCCCGTTCCAGGGATTCCAGCAGGTGCAGGCCGAGGGTTCCGTCCAGGGACAGCCGCCAGGCCGCCGCCGCGACCTCGCTCGGCGCGGGGAGCTTGTCGTGCGGGAGGACGCCGGCCCGGGCGGCGCCCTCCCATCCGGCGACGAGCACGATCGGGGTGATCAGCCGCCGTGGCCTGAGCCTCACTGCAAGATGTCCAGGAAGCTCGGGTCGATGAGGGACGTGACGTCGACCTTGGCGGGAATGAGGGCGAGGCCGGCGAAGCCGTCCGCGATCTGCTGGAGTTCCTCGCCGACCGCGGCGTCCACCGGCGCGAGCGGCTGGGCGCTGCGGGCCAGGGCGCGGCGGGCGACGTCCTCGGGGATCTTCAGCTCGGGGGCGAGCAGCTTGACGCGCTCCTCGGGGTGGGCGATGCCCCAGTCGGTGACCTCGCGGTAGACCTTGAGGTACGCGCGGACCGCGTCGGGCCTGTTCTTCAGGATCTCCGGCGAGGCCAGCAGATACTCGCGGTTGTTGGCAAGGCCCGTGGCGTCGGCCAGGACCTTCACGCCCGGGCGCTCGGCGAGGGAGAAGTACGGGTCCCAGATGATCCAGGCGTCGACCTGGTCGTTGTCGAACGCGGGACGGGCCTCGGCCGGCTTGAGGTACTGGACCTCGATGTCGGTGATCTTCATGCCGTTGGCCTCGAGGAGCTTGACCAGCAGCCAGTTGACGTTGGACCCCTTGTTGAGCGCGACCTTCTTGCCCTTGAGGTCCTTGAAGGAGGTGAAGCCGCTCTTCTCCTTGACCAGGACGGCCTCGCCCTTCGGCACCGGCCGGGAGGTCGCGATGATCTTGAACTTGGTGCCGCCGGCCGCGGCGAAGATCGGCGGGGCCTCGCCGGTCTGGCCGATGTCGATGGCGCCGGCCTTGAGCGCCTCGATCAACGCGGGACCGCTCTCGAACAGCGACCAGGTGGCGTCCGGGGCCGACCCCTTGGCCTTGAGCAGGCTCTGCCCGCCGAACCGCTGGTAGCCGACGCGCAGGTGCTCCTTGCCGGCCTTCGTCTCACCTCCCCCGCAGGCGGACAGACCGCCGACGAGGGCGAGCACGCCGAAGAGGAGGATGATGCGGCGCATGGGGGGCTCCTTGGGTGGAACACAGCAAACGGCCGCAAGTATGCCCAAAAACCTACCTTTTGTATAGGGTAAGTAGGGATTTCGGCCCCGCCCCTTCTCGGCGAGGCCACGACGTCCACCCGGGACGGCGAACCGACGAACACGTGCTCCCGGCGCGGGATGGGGCCCACCTGGCGAATGCGCCCCGCAGAGCGGGGCCGCGCGAGCGGCGGCGGTGCGCCTCGGGCTCGCGGACGACCCCGCCCTCCCTGGGACGGCCCCCGGACGGTCAGCTGTAGGAGACCGACTGCAGGCTGCAGTTGGTGACCCACGGGCCGGGGTAGACCGGGCCGGTGGAGCAGCCCCAGCTGGCGGTCACGACGTTCGTCCCCGCGGGGATGCTCGTCAGGCCGGTCGAGCCGGGCAGGTCGTACTGGTGGCCGCCGCTGCACACGGCGGACACCCCCACGTACCCGGCGTCGTTGGGCAGCGCCTGGCTGAACTGGAAGGAGTGCGTGGCGGGGACCGCGGTCACGCTGCCGACCGTCGTGGACCAGGAAGGAGATGAGGTGACGACCCGCAGACCGGAGGGGTACCAGTCCCGGGTGTCCCCGGAGTAGTCGACGTTGTAGCAGTCCACGGTCGCGTTCAGCACGGCGGTGGTGGCCGCGGCGGGTGACGACACGGCCACCACGCTCAGCACCCCCGTCGCGACCAGAGCAGAACCGAGCGCCAGCACCCGCCGAGCCGATCTCACAGCGAACATGGGCATCCTTTCTCGCGCCTCTCACACCGGCCACCGCGAATTCAGCACCTTCTCCGGGCACCGGTCAAAACGCCAGAACTTTCGGCGGGTCCGAAACCAACGCGGCCATCGGGGCGCGAAATGCCTGCTCCGACGCCGGCCCGAGTCCGCGAAACGGAAAGATGCACCGACCCGCGGCCCGGCGCCAGAAGGATTCACGGGCGGCGGTCCGGCGTCCAGCGGTAATCGCGGAATTCTCGCGGAGCACCCCCCGCGAAATGTTTCGGCGAAACGACGTCCCGCGATCGCCGACACCCCGGCCACTCCGTGAAAGATTCAGCCCGCCCTGGCAGCCGGCGCACGGGCTCCGGGCCGCCGGGGCGAGAGGTCACGGCGGCGAACCGCCCCGGGTCTTTCCGAGGAGGCCGGTGTCCGAATCGGCACGCGTGCCGCGTCGGTGGAGAGGAAGGCCGCCGCCGGCGAAGGCGGCGGCGCCGAACGGGAACAGGGCCGGAGTCACCGAACAGGAGTCACCGGGCCGGTCCCCTCGCGCGTCGCGGACGGACCCGCCGAGCCGGCGATCCGCCGCACGCGACATCTCACACCCCAACTCGCGGAAGGACCATATGATGGCGCACAGGAAACCGGACATCGTCAGGGACCACTGGCGCGACATGACGCGGGCGGCCCAGGACGACCCGGACCAGACTCCCGAGGAGATCCGCGAACGGGTCGAGCGTTACTGGCCCGGCCTGACGACCGACCCCGGCGGCGTCGACTACCTGGAGACCGAGGTGGCCGGCCTGCCTGCGCTGTGGGCGGTCCCGAAGCACAGCCCCGAGGACCGCGTGATCCTCAGCGTGCACGGCGGCGGCGGCGTCAGCGGCTCGATCTACACCCACCGCAAGATGTTCGGCCACCTGGCCAAGGCCGCCGGCGTCCGCGCGCTGATCACCGGCTACCACCGGACGGCCTATCCCGTGCCGGTCGCTGACACCGTCACCGCCTACCGCGGGTTGCTCGACCAGGGTTTCGACGCCGGGCACATCGCGCTCGCCGGCGACTCGCTCGGCGCCGGGGTGTCCCTGGCGGCGATCCTGCGCGCCCGCGAGCTCGGCCTTCCCCTCCCCGCCGCGTTGATGCTGCTCTCCCCGTGGGTCGACATGACGGTCGGCGAGGAGACCTTCGACACCAACCGCGCGACCGAGGAGTTCTTCTACAAGGAGGTCGTGGAGATCCTGGCGTACCTGTACCTGGGCGGCGCCGACCCCAAGGACCCGCTGGCGAGCCCGCTCCACGCCGATCTGAGCGGCCTGCCGCCGATCTACATCCAGGCGGGCGGCGACGAGACGCTGCTCGGTGAGGCCCGCCGGCTCGCCGGCAACGCCCGCGCGGCCGGCGTGGACGCCGAGATCGAGGTCTTCCCCGGCCAGTTGCACACCTTCCAGATGGCCGCCGGGCGCTCGAAGGTGTCCGACGACGCCATCGGCAAACTGGCCCAGTGGGTCCGCCCCAAGCTCCACCTCCCCTAGGCCCGGACGACCGCACGCCGGTGAGCCCGCCCGCGGGCTCACCGGAACGACGGTCGCACGACCCCGGCTCCAAGGGAGCGCCGGGTTCAGCTTTCCTTGGTGAGGGCGCGGGAGATGACCACGCGCTGGATCTGGTTGGTGCCCTCGACGATCTGCAGGACCTTGGCCTCCCGCATGAGGCGTTCGGCCGGGAAGTCCTCGACGTAGCCGTAACCGCCGAGGACCTGCACGGCGTCGGTCGTGATCTTCATGGCGGCGTCGGTGGCGAACAGCTTCGCCATCGCCGCGCGGGTGCCGTACGGACGGCCCGCGTCGCGCAGGCGGGCGGCGTCCAGGTACAGGGAGCGGGCGGCGGCGATCTGGGTGGCCATGTCGGCGAGCAGGAAGCCCAGCCCCTGGAAGTCGGCGATGCGCCTGCCGAACTGGCGGCGCTCGCGGGCGTAGGAGACGGCGGTGTCCAGGGCGGCCTGGGCGACGCCGACGGCGCAGGCGGCGATGCCGAGCCGCCCCCCGTCCAGGGCGGCCATGGCGATGCGGAAGCCCTCTCCCTCGCCGCCGATCAGCGCCTCGGGCCCGAGTCGCACCCCGTCCAGGCGCACCTGGGCCGTCGGGGAGGAGCGCATGCCCATCTTGCGCTCAGGCCGGCCGAACGACAGCCCGGGCGTGTCCGCCGGTACGTGGAAGCAGGAGATGCCCCGGGCGCCGTCGCCGGAGGTGCGCGCCATCAGTGTGTAGAAGTCGGCCACGCCGCCATGGGTGGTCCACGCCTTGACGCCGTCCACGACGTACCCGCCGTCGGCGGCCTGGGCCCGGGTGGTCAGGGCGGCGGCGTCGGAGCCGGACTGCGGTTCCGACAGGCAGTACGCGCCGAGCAGCTCGCCGCCGATCATGGCGGGCAGCAGGTCGGCCCGCCTGTCCTGCGCGCCGTAGGCGGCGAGGGGGAAGCACGACAGGGTGTGCACGGAGACGCCGAGGCCGACGGCGAGGAACGCGCCCGCCAGCTCCTCCACCACCTGCAGGTACACCTCGTAGGGCTGGGCGGCGCCGCCGTGCTCCTCGGGGTAGGGCAGCCCGAGCAGGCCGGCCCTGCCCAGGGTGGTGAACACCTCGCGGGGGAAGCGGCCGTCGGCCTCGTCGCCGGCCGCGCGCGGCGCGACGTCCTTGGTGATGATCTCCCGGACGAGGTCCAGCAGGTCGTGGGCTTCGGGCGTGGGCAGGGCGCGGTCGACCGTCATGTCGGCACTCCAGGTCACGGGGGGGCGGGGATGAGGAGTGGCGTCCCGCCGCACGACCTCCCGGGGAGGTCGCGGGGCGGGACGGTGGGCACGCGTCGGCCTGGGTCAGACCACGACGAGGTCGTGGGGCCGGTTGTTGAGGCGCTCGCCGCCGGTCTCGGTGCACACGACGATGTCCTCGATGCGGGAGCCGTGCCGTCCGGGCAGGTAGACGCCCGGCTCGACGGAGAAGGCGAACCCGGGCGCCAGCGGCTCGGCGTTGCCCGAGACGATGTAGGGCTCCTCGTGGGTCTCCAGCCCGATGCCGTGGCCGGTGCGGTGGATGAACCGCTCGCCGTACCCGGCGTCGGCGATGATCTCGCGGGCGGCGGCGTCGACGGCCTCGCACGGCACGCCCGGCCGCACGGCGGCGCACGCGGCCTCCTGGGCCTGGCGCAGCACCTCGTAGTAGGCCGAGAAGTCGGCGGGGGGCTCTCCCACGCTGTAGGTGCGGGTGGAGTCGGAGCAGTAGCCGCTCGGCATCTGGCCGCCGATGTCGACCACCACCGGGTCGCCGGCCTGGATGACCCGGTCGGACAGCTCGTGGTGCGGGCTTGCGCCGTTCGGGCCCGAGCCGACGATGACGAAGTCGACGGTGGAGTGCCCGGCGGCGAGGATGGCCTCGGCGATGTCCCTGCCGACCTCGCGCTCGGTGCGGCCCTGCTTGAGCAGACCGGGCACCTGGGCGTGGACGGCGTCGATGGCGGCGCCGGCCTCGCGCAGGGCGGCGACCTCGGCGGGGCTCTTGCGCATGCGCAGCTCCCTGAGCACCGACCCGGCCAGCACCTGCTCGGCGCCGGGGAGGGCGGAGCGGAAGCGCAGCGACTGCATCGCCCACATGCGGTCGGCCAGCCCCACGGTGGCCACCGCGCCGACCCGGCGCGCGACCAGGGCGTAGGGGTCGTCGGTCTCGTCCCAGGCGACGAACTCCAGGCCGAGCCGGGAGGCCGGGGAATGCTCGGCGGCCGGCAGCTCCAGCCGGGGCACCACCATGAACGCCTCGCCCTCGGCGGGCACCACGAGGCAGGTGAGGCGCTCCAGCGGCAGGGCGTCGTATCCGGTGACGTACCGCAGGTCGGGGCCGGGGGTCAGCAGCAGCGCGCCGATGCCGGCGGCGGCGGTGGCGGCGCGCACGTCGGCCACGCGCGTCACCGGGTAGAGGTCCAGGGACGTCGTTGTCACACCGACCAATCTATTCCACCGGGATCACCGCCGTCCGCACCCCCCGGCCTCGTCCCCGCGAAGCCCTGTCGCGCCGGATCACGGCCGCGGCGTTCTCAGCGGGCCGCCGCCATCACGTAGCCTTGTTGATACGTCAACAGTTGACGCGGCAACCATCTGATATGCTTGACTCGTCAAGGAGATGAGCCGGGCCCCCACCTGAGGGCCGTCCGCGGCCACCTCTCCGGCACCCCTGACCCGTGAGCGGTTCGACGTGCTCGCCGACGTCCTCGCGGCGCCGCGCGACCGTCCCCACCCGAACGGGTCGCCGTCCCCCAAGGAGGGATCCTGATGACCGGCGGAACCTCACCGGCGCCGACCTCGCCGGCGCGGGTCGCCGTGCTCGGCGCCGGGCACGCCGGGCCCGCGATCGCGCGGGTCGCGATCGCCGCCGGCCACCCGGTGACGATCTCCGCCTCCGGCGACCCGGAGAAGATCGCCCTCATCGCCGGCGTGCTGGTGCCCGGAGCCGAACCCCGTTGGGCGGCCGACGCCGTCGCCGACGCCGACATCGTGATCCTCGCGATCCCGCTGCACCGGTTCGCGGCCTTCGACCCCGCCCTGGTCGCCGGCAGGCTCGTCGTCGACACGATGAACTACTGGCCGCCCACCGACGGCGTCCAGCCCCTGTTCGAGGACCCCCGGTACGGCAGCAGCGAGATCGTCCAGCGGCGGCTGTCCCGGTCGACGGTCGTCAAGACCCTCAACCACATCGGCTACCACGAGCTCGAAGAGGAGCGCCGGCCCGCCGGCTCGCCCGAACGCCACGCGCTCGGCGTCGCCGGCGACGACCCCGGAGCGGTGGGCGTCGTGGCGGAGTTCATCGAGCGCATCGGCTACGACGCGGTCCGGCTGGACGGCCTGGGCGCCGGCCGGCTGTTCCAGCCCGGCGGCCCGGTCTTCGGGGCCTCGCTTCGCCGCGCCGAGTTCGAACGGGCCCTGGACGCCCAGGCCGCCTGAGGCGTCCCCCGCGAACCACCCGATCCCACCGCAAAGAAAGACGCGACATGACCGCGATATCCTCCGCCGCCGCCACCGAAGGCCGGCCCGCTCCCCTGGTACTCGGCCTGGACACCTTCGGCGACGTCACCGGCGGCGACGACGGCCGCCCGCTGTCCCACGCCCAGACGATCCGCGACATCGTGGAGCAGGGCGTCCTCGCCGACCAGGTGGGACTGGACTTCTTCGGGATCGGGGAGCACCACACCGGCGACTTCCCGCTGTCGGCGGGCGACGTGGTGCTCGCGGCGATCGCCGCCCGCACGACCCGCGTCCGGCTCGGGTCGGCGGTCACGGTCCTCAGCTCCGACGACCCCGTCCGGGTGTTCCAGCGCTACTCCACGCTGAACGCCGTCTCCGGCGGCCGGGCGGAGGTCATCCTCGGGCGCGGCTCCAGCGTCGACTCCTTCCCGCTGTTCGGCTACGACCTCGCCGACTACGAGGAGCTGTTCGAGGAGAAGACCCAGTTGTTCGCCGAGTTGCTCAAGGGAGGGCGGGTCACCTGGAAGGGCAGGACCCGCGCCCCGCTCGTCGACCAGGACGTCGTGCCGCACACCGAGGACGGGCCCTTCCCGGCGTGGATCGGCGTCGGCGGCAGCCCTCAGTCGGTCCTGCGCGCCGCGCGTCTGGGCTTCCCGCTCATGCTGGCGATCATCGGCGGGCCCCCGGCCCGCTTCGCCCCCTTCTCGCGGCTGTTCCGGCAGGCCCTCGCGGAGTCGGGACGCGCCGCCCTGCCCATCGGGGTGCACTCCCCCGGGCACGTCGCCGCGACCGACGAGGAGGCGCTGGAGGAGTTCTGGCCCAACTACCTGGCGGTCCTCCGGAACGCCGCCAGGACCCGGGGGTTCGCCGTCCCGACCAAGCAGTCGTTCCTGCGCGAGGTCGGGCCGCACGGGGCGCTCTACGTCGGATCCCCGGAGACCGTCGCCCAGAAGATCGCGGCGAACCTGCGCGCGCTCGACGCCGGCCGCTTCGAGCTGAAGTACGCCATGGGCGGGCTCTCCCACCGTTCGCTCATGAAGAACATCGAGCTCTTCGGCACCAAGGTCGCCCCGCGCGTGCGCGAACTCCTGGCGTGAGCGGGGGCGGGTGCTGGAAGGATGGGCCCATGCCAGGGTTGATGCTGCTCGACACCCCATCGCTGTACTTCCGCGCCTACTACGGCGTCCCCGAGTCGATGACCGCCCCCGACGGCATGCCGGTCAACGCCGTCCGGGGCCTGATCGACATGATCGCCACGCTGGTGCGCGCCCATGGCCCCGACGAGCTGGTGGCCTGCATGGACGCCGACTGGCGTCCCGCGTTCCGCGTGGCGGCGATCCCGTCCTACAAGGCCCACCGGGTCGCCACCGGGCACGAGGAGGAGGTGCCCGACACCCTGGCACCCCAGGTGCCGGTGATCGAGCAAGTGCTCGACGCGGTCGGCATCGCCCGGGTCGGCGTGCCGGGGTACGAGGCCGACGACGTCATCGGCACCTACACCTTCAGGGCGAGCGGGGCCATCGACATCGTCACCGGAGACCGCGACCTGTTCCAGTTGGTCGACGACAAGCGCCCGTGCCGCGTCCTTTACACGATAAAGGGCATTCGTAACCTGCAGGCGATCGACGAGGCGCAGGTCAGCGCCAAGTACGGCATCCCCGGCCGCGGTTACGCCGACTTCGCCACCCTGCGCGGAGACCCCAGCGACGGGCTGCCCGGCGTGCCGGGGGTCGGCGACAAGACGGCCGCCGCCCTGATCACCCGGTTCGGCTCGCTGGAGGCCATGCTCGCCGCGCTGGACGACGGGGTCGTCGACGGCTTCCCGGCCGGCAGCCGCCTCAAGCTCGACAAGGCACGCGACTACCTCGCGGTCGCGCCCGCGGTGGTCAAGGTGGCCCACGACGCGCCGCTGCCGGAGGTGCCGATCGCCCGGCCGGTCGCGCCTCGCGACCCCGAGGCACTGGTCGAGCTGGCCGACCGCTATGGCCTGGACGGCCCGCTGAATAGGCTGCTCGCCGTGCTTGCCGCATAAGATCCCTGATTGTGAGTCATACGACGATTCATGCGTCCGGTGCTCCCCGCCTCGCGGAGGGCTTCGAACGCATCCGCGACGAGCTTCGGCTGCCCGAGGCGTTCCCCCCGCCGACCCTGGAGGAGGCCGCCCAGGCCGCCGCCACGCCGGCGCCCTCCCTGCCCGACCGCACCGACCTGCCCCTGCTGACCGTCGACCCGGCCGGGTCGATGGACCTGGACCAGGCGCTGTGCATCGAGGAGCGTCCCCGCGGCTTCCGGGTCTGGTACGCCATCGCCGACGTCGCCTCCTTCGTGCGGCCGGGCGGCGCGATCGACGACGAGGCCAGGCGGCGCGGCGAGACGCTGTACATGCCCGACGAGCGGGTGCCGCTGCACCCGCCCGTGCTGTCGGAGGGCGCGGCCAGCCTGCTGCCCGGCGTCGTCCGGCCGGCGGCGCTGTGGTGCCTCGACCTGGACTCCGACGGGCGCACCATCGGCGCCGACGTGTCGCGGGCCCTGGTGCGCAGCCGCGAGCGGCTCGACTACGACTACGTCCAGGCCGCGGTCGACACCGGCACCGCCGACGGGACGCTGCGGCTGCTGCCCGTGGTCGGCGGGCTGCGCCTGGCGCTCGAACAGGAGCGCGGCGGGGTCTCCCTGCCGACCCCCGAGCAGGAGGTCGTCGCGCACGGGGACGGCTACCGGGTGGAGTTCCGCACGCCGCTGCCCGCCGAGACGTGGAACGCGCAGATCTCCCTGATGACCGGCATGGCCGCGGCGGCGATGATGCTCGACGCCGAGATGGGCGTCCTTCGCACCCTGCCGCCCGCACCGCCGGAGACCGTCGCGCGGGTGCGCAGGATCGCCTCCGCCCTCGGGGTGGCCTGGCCCGACGGCGCCGGCTTCGGAGAGGTCGTGGCGGCCCTGGACCCCGGGACGCCCGGGAGCGCCGCGTTCCTGAAGGAGGCGACGGTGCTGCTGCGCGGGGCGGGGTACACCGCCTTCAACGGCGAGCCGCCCAAGGACGCCTCGCACGCCGCCGTCGCCGCGCCGTACGCCCACGTCACCGCTCCCCTGCGCCGCCTGGTCGACCGGTACGGCACCGAGGTGTGCCTGTCGGTGGCCGCCGGGGTGCCGGTCCCCGAGCCGGTCCAGCAGGCCCTGTCGGAGCTGCCGGCCCTCATGGCGGGCAGCGGGCGCCGCGCGTCCGCCGCCGAGCGGGCCTGCGTGGACCTGGTGGAGGCGTTCGTGCTGCGCGACCGGGTCGGCCAGACCTTCGACGCGGTCGTGGTGGACGTCGAGGACGGCCGGCCGGGCGGCGTCGTCCAGGTCGCCGACCCGGCCGTCGTGGCCCGCTGCGACGGCGACGGCCTGCCCCTGGGCGAGAAGGTCCAGGTGCGCCTCACCCGCGCCGACCTGCTCACCCGCGAGGTCCGCTTCACCCTCGCCTGACCCGCCCGGCGGGAGGCCCCGCCGGGCGGGAAAGGGCCGTCAGGCGACCGAGGAGTAGGCGACGACGCCGCGGCGCAGGGAGTCGATGGCCTTGCCGGCGTTGTGCCGCACCTTGCTGTTGTGCGGCGCCGCCTTGCCCACCTGGTCGAGCAGGTCGATGAGCTGCTTGGCCCAGCGGACGAAGTCGCCGGCCGCAAGGTCGCCGTCGGTGAGCACGGCGTCCAGGCTGTGGCCCTTCGCCCAGCGGAAGGCCGCCCAGGCGAACCCGAAGTCGGGCTCGCGGACGAACGACAGCCCGTGGTCGCGCTCGATGTCCTCCAGCTCGGCGAAGATGCGCACCATGGCCGCCAGCGACTCCTTGACCCCGCCGGCCGGGATCTTGGGCTGGCGCGCGTCGTCGGCCTGGCGGGACTCGAACACCAGCGACGACACGCACGCGGCCAGCTCGGCCGGGTCCAGATCGTCCCAGATGCCGGCCCGCAGGCACTCGGAGGTGAGCAGGTCCAGCTCGGTGTACAGCTGGGCGAGCCTGCGGCCCTCGGGCGTGACGGCCTCGCCCTCCAGGTAGCCGAGCTGGTCGAGCACCCCGCACACGCGGTCGAAGGTGCGGGCGATCACGTGGGACCGGCTCTCGACGCGCCGGCGCAGGCCCTCGGTCTCGCGCAGCAGCTTGTGGTAGCGCTCGGCCCAGCGGGCGTGGTCCTCGCGCTGGTCGCAGCCGTGGCAGGGGTGGGCGCGCAGCCGGCGGCGCAGCTCGGCGATCTCCCACTCGGGGGTGCCGGGGGCCGAGCCCCGGCCGGCCATGGTGTCGGCGTCGTGGTCGCGGACCCGCACCGGACGGCCAAGGTCGCGGTCGCCGATCTTGGCGTGCAGGGTGGCCACCAGGTTCGCGCGGTCCTTGGGCGCCCGCGGGTTGAAGCCCTTGGGGATGCGCAGGTGCTCCACCGGCTCGACCGGCACCGGGAAGTCCGCGGCCGACAGCCGCTTGACCTGCTTGCCGATGGTCAGCACCAGCGGCGAGGGCCCCTCGGTGCGCATGGTCAGTCCCGGGTCCAGGATGACCGCCAGTCCCGCGCGCCTGCCGCCGGGGACGCGGATCACGTCGCCGGGCTTGAGCGCCTCCAGGGACCGCACGGCCTGCGCCCGGCGGGCCGTGCCGCGCTGGCGCGACAGGTCGGACTCGCGGTCCGACAGCTCCCTGCGCATGCGCGCGTACTCCTGGAAGTCGCCCAGGTGGCAGGTCATCGCCTCGGCGTAGCCCTCCAGCGCCTCCTCGGCGCGCCGCACCTGCTTGGCGATGCCGACGACCGCCCGGTCGGCCTGGAACTGGGCGAAGGAGGACTCCAGCAGGGTGCGGGCCCGCTCCCTGCCGACCTGGCCGACCAGGTTGACGGCCATGTTGTAGGAGGGGCGGAAGCTGGAGCGCAGCGGGTAGGTGCGGGTGCTGGCCAGGCCCGCCACCGCCACCGGGTCCATGCCGGGCTGCCAGGCGACCACGGCGTGGCCCTCGACGTCGATGCCGCGCCGGCCCGCCCGCCCGGTGAGCTGGGTGTACTCGCCGGGGGTGAGGTCGGCGTGGGTCTCGCCGTTCCACTTGTCGAGCTTTTCGATGACGACCGACCGCGCGGGCATGTTGATGCCGAGCGCGAGGGTCTCGGTGGCGAACACCGCCTTGACCAGGCCGCGGGTGAACAGCTCCTCGACGACCTCCTTGAAGGCGGGGAGCATGCCGGCGTGGTGGGCGGCCAGGCCGCGTTCGAGGCAGTCGCGCCACTCCAGGTACCCCAGCACCGACAGGTCCTCGTCGGGCAGGTGGGCGGTGCGCTCGTCGACGATCGTGCGGATCTCGTGGCGCTCGCTGTCGGTGGTGAGCCGGATGCCGGCGTGCAGGCACTGCAGGACGGCGGCGTCGCAGCCGGCCCGGGAGAAGATGAAGGTGATGGCGGGCAGCAGCCCCTCGGAGTCGAGCTTCTCGATGGCGTCGGAGCGGCTGACGGAGTTGGCCGAACGGCGCGGCCGGGAGTAGCCGCGGCGGCCGCGCGCCTGCGCCAGGCGCTGCTCGTCCCGCGAGATGCGCATCAGGCTCGGGTTGATGCGCGGCCGGTTGTCCTCGTCGACGAACAGGTCGTACAGCCGGTCGCCGACCAGCATGTGCTGCCACAGCGGCACGGGCCGGTGCTCGTCCACGATCACCGTGGTGTCGCCGCGGACCTCCCCCAGCCACTCGCCGAACTCCTCGGCGTTGCTCACCGTGGCCGACAGGGCCACCACGCGCACCGACTCGGGCAGGTGGATGATGACCTCCTCCCACACGGCGCCGCGGAAGCGGTCGGCGAGGTAGTGCACCTCGTCCATGACCACGTGGCTCAGCCCCGCGAGGGTCGAGGAGCCGGCGTAGAGCATGTTGCGCAGCACCTCGGTGGTCATCACGACGATCGGCGCGTCACCGTTGACGCTGTTGTCGCCGGTGAGCAGCCCGACCTTCTTGGCCCCGTAGCGGCGCGCCAGGTCGTTGAACTTCTGGTTGGACAGCGCCTTGATCGGCGTCGTGTAGAAACACTTGCTGCCCTGCTCCAGAGCGAGGTGCACCGCGAACTCGCCCACGACGGTCTTGCCCGAGCCCGTCGGGGCCGCCACGAGCACGCCGTCACCGGCTTCCAGGGCCCGGCACGCGTCGAGCTGGAACTCGTCCAGCTCGAAGTCGTACAGGCCTCGGAAGGAGGTGAGGGCGGGCCCGCCGGCGGCGTGCTTCTCACGGAATGCGGCATAGCGTTCCGCAGGCGTCGTCATGCACTTCAGCCTACCGATAACCGCTTTCCGGTCCCGTCCACGATCCCGCCCGAGGTACCACGGTCGATCGTCCTGCCGCCTCCAAGGACGGTCGCCGTGAGATCGGCCATGCGCGTACGGGCTGGACAGCGCCCGCTTGCGCCACGGACTCACCCACAGGCCGTGTTCAGCCGCACTCGGGCAGATGCCAGATCTTCAGCAGGGCCTTCGGCACCTTGAACGGGCAGCCGCCCGAGTCGCCGCGGTAGGACCAGGCGCCGTGGCCGCGCTTGCGCCAGACGTGCGGCCCGTCCTGGTAGCTGATCGGGTCGCCCTTGACGCCGATGGACCCGACCGCCCAGTACACGTCCTTCCCGGCGGTGGCACCCTTGAGCTTGCCGTAGTAGACCCTCTTCGGCCCGTCCACCTTCGTACGGACGGCACGCGGATGGTTCGCCTTGTAGTACTGCTTCCAGTACGCGTCGGCGAGCTGATGCCGGATCCTCTCGGTGATCTTGAGGTTGACGGCCTTTCCCGCGGCCTGTGACGCCGAGGACGACGGCGCGGCGCCCGCCGTCGCCGGGAACAACACGGTGACGGTGACCGCCGTCGCCGCGGCGACCGACACTTTGCCTGCCCACTTGATCATGCGTGTCCACTCCCTGGTGGCGAAGAACGGCCCGGGGCGATGACATGGAGAGCCCCCGGGTGGATGGCGCAGGTGAGGGGCAGGGCCGCGACGCGCTCACCGTCGGCGTAGGCGACGACGTCGGGAGCCTCGATCGTGACCGTGCGGGCCCGGCGCAGGGTGATGGCCGGGTGGCCGAGGTGGGTGCCCCGGTAGACGCGGGGGAAGGCGCGCAGGAAGGCGCCGGTGGGCAGCGGGCCGACGATCAGCACGTCCAGCAGCCCGTCGTCCGGCTCGGCGCCCGGGCACACGCGCATCCCGGCGCCGTAGGAATGGGTGTTGCCGACGGCGACCATCATGGCCTCCTGCTCGAACGGCTCGCCGCCGTCGACGGTGAGCCGGAACGGGATGGGAGCGAAGGACCGCAGCTCCTGAAGGGTGGCCAGCAGGTACTTCGCCATGCCCGCGGGGCGGGTCATCCCGTTGGCCCGCTCGTTGACCTTGGAGTCGAAGCCGCAGGCCACCACTCCGGCGAACCACTCCTCGCCGATGGTGCCCGCGTCCACCGTCCGCACCGCGCCCCCGGCGACGATGGCCGCGGCGGCCAGCGGGTCCTTGCGGGGGATCCCGAAGGCGCCGGCGAGGTCGTTGCCGGTGCCGGCCGGGATGATGCCGAGGGGGACGTCCGTGCCGGCGACGGCCTGGACGGCCAGGTGGACCAGACCGTCCCCGCCGAACGCGACCAGCGCCTCCGGCCCCTCGGCGACGGCCGTGCAGGCACGTTCCAGGGCGTCCTGGGCGGAGGTGCCCACGATCACCGAGACCGGCCGCCCGCCCTCCTTCAACCGCCGCACCACCGGGTCGAGCAGGCGCAGGGTACGGCCGCCGCGCGCCGCCGGATTCACGAGAACGACCAGCTCACCTGCCACACTGGGAACATATAGGTCTAGATCTCGTCAAGCTAGGGTCAAGCACCGGGAAAGTCGGCGGCGACGTCCGCGCGCGAGACGGCCCGCTCCGGCCGGGCGGCGGACGACCTGGCCGACGGGTGTCACGTCACGGCGAAGCGCCACGTGCCCGGGCGGTGGACTCCGGCCGGGCCATGGAGGCTCGTGCACGCCGCACCGTCGCCGCGCGAGGATCGGCCGGCCGGTCATTCCTCGTCGAGGGCCTCCAACCGGGCGGTGAGGTCGCTCGCGAAGCGGTCGAGAAGGCGGCCGAAGGCCTGGCGATCCTGCGCGGACCACTCTGCGAGGGCGTCGCCGAACCAACCGAGGACGGTCTGCAGGTAGCGGCCGACGACGGCGGCCCCCTCGGGGGTCTGCTCGACCAGCCGGGCCCGCTGGTCGTGCGGATCGGGGACCCGGCGCGTGAGTCCGCGCCGCTCCAGCTCGTGCAGCTGCCGGGTGACGTGCGGTCCTACGACCTGCATGCGCGTGGCGATCTCGCCGACGCGCAGCGGCCGGGCGGCCATCTGCAGCGTGACCAGGATCGACATCGCGGGCCGGTCCAGGGCGACACCGGCTCCCTCCACGGCGCGTTCGAAGAGCCGGCCGCGGTTCAGCACGTTGCCCAGTTGGATCAGGCGGGGCAGCACCGAAAGCAGGTCGAGTTCGCCATCGTCCTTCCCCGCGGTCGGCGACCGTGTGTCAGCCATCATCCTCCATTAGATACCTAACTTAGGTATATAGTTGTCTCTGTGTTCTCCGGGAGGGGCGCTCGCCCGTTCCCGAGGAAAGGCTACCTAAGGTAGCTATCCATTATGGAGGAGGAGCGAATGAGCACGACGACGAAGGGCCGGGTGCTGGTCTCCGGCGCGAGCATCGCCGGTCCCGCGTTGGCCTACTGGCTGCACCGGTACGGTTTCGAGGTCACGGTCGTGGAGAAGGCGGGCGCGGTGCGCGGCGGCGGGTATCCCATCGACATCCGCGGCACCGCGCTTGAGGTCGTCCGGCGGATGGGCGTGCTTCCCGCCCTCCAGGCGGCTCACGTCGATACCCGCCGGATCACCTTCCTCAACCCGGACGGCAGCGTGATCGCCGCCGTCGATGCCCGACCCGTGGCGGGCGGAGCCGAGGTCCGGGACCTGGAGGTACGCCGCGGCGACCTCACCGAGATCCTCTACGCGGCCATCCGCGACGAGGTCGAGTTCCTGTTCGACGACACCATCGCCGCCCTCGACGACCGCGCGGACGGCGTCGACGTCACCTTCCGCAGCGGGAAGCAGCGCATGTTCGACGTGGTCGTCGGCGCCGACGGTCTGCACTCGCACACCAGGGGCCTCGTCTTCGGCCCCGAGGCGCGGTTCCACCGGTATCTCGGTTACTGCTTCGCCGGCTTCACCATGAGCAACGACCTGGGGCTCTCACACGAGGGCGTCGTGTGGAACGCCCCGGGCCGGGGAGCGGCCCTGTACGCCGTCGGCGACGGCGACACGGTGCACGGGTTCCTGAGCTTCAGCCGGCCGGAACCGCCGTTCGAGGCCTTCCGGGACCCCGTCGCGCAACGCGACCTCGTCGCCTCGATCTTCGCCGGCGACCAGTGGGAGGTGCCACGCCTGGTCACGGCCATGCGCACGGCCGACGATCTCTTCTTCGACGTCGTCAGCCAGATCCGGATGCCCCGGTGGTCCGCCGGTCGGGTCGCCCTCGCCGGCGACGCCGCCCACGCCCCCTCGTTCCTCACCGGACAGGGGTCGAGCCTCGCCCTCGTCGGCGCCTACCTGCTCGCCGGGGAACTGGCCACCGACCGCGACCACACGGCCGCGTTGACCGCCTACGAACAGCGCGCCCGGGCGTTCGTCGAGATGAACCAGGCGCTCGTCACCG
Organism: Sphaerisporangium sp. NPDC005289; assembly: GCF_040607455.1. Taxonomy (NCBI): domain Bacteria; kingdom Bacillati; phylum Actinomycetota; class Actinomycetes; order Streptosporangiales; family Streptosporangiaceae; genus Sphaerisporangium; species Sphaerisporangium sp. NPDC005289. The sequence goes on along the minus strand of NZ_JBEXGS010000034.1, from coordinate 56,551 downwards.
AAGGCGACGCCACCCTCCTGCCCGGCACCGAAGAGGCCTTGGCGCGACGCAACCGGATGCTGCGCGGCCTGACCGTCATGCCCGCCGCGGAGGGACGACCCGCCTACTCGGCGCTCACCCTCCCGGACTTCACCGGCGCCTAGAAGCTCGCCGAGGGGGGCCTCAGTCGAGCGGGGTGGAGGCGGTGCCGTCGAGCTCCTCTTCGATCTGCCGCTGGCGTTCGGCCTCGAGCTGGTCCTTCTTGCGGTCGTGGAAGTACATGAACACCTCGGCGATCATGAACATGCCGACCATGGGGACCGCCAGCGCGAGCATGGTGATCGGGTCCTGGCTCGGCGTCGCGACGGCCGCGAAGACGAACATCAGGAACACGACCATGCGCTGGTGCTTGCTCACCAGCTTGAACGGCAGCACGCCGATCATGTTGAGGAACACCATGAGCAGGGGCAGCTCGAACGACAGACCGAAGATCACCAGCATGGCCATCATGAACCCGACGTACTGATCCATGCTGATGAGCGGGATGACGTTGCCGGGTGCGAAGCCGAGCAGCAGCGCCAGGCCCTTGTCCATCGTGTAGTACGCCAGCGCGGCGCCCGCGGCGAACAGCGGGACGGCCAGGGCCACGAACGCCAGGGAGTAGCGCCGCTCGTTGCGGTACAGGCCCGGCGTCACGAACGCCCAGAGCTGATAGAGCCAGATCGGCGCGCTGACCACCGCGCCGAACATGAGCGCCACCTGCAGGTTGACCATGAAGCCCTCGAACACGCCCTGCACGACCAGGGAGCACTCGCCGTCCTTGAGCTTGTGGGCGGCGGGCAGGCGGCAGTAGGGCCCCGTCATGAAGACCCAGAGACGGTCGAAGAAGACGAAGCCGACCACGGTGCCCAGGGTGAGGCCCAGGATGGCCTTCACCAGGCGGTTGCGAAGCTCACGGAGGTGATCCATGAGCGACATGCGGCCCTCGAGATCGGGGACCTGCGGGCCGTCATCGGCCGGGCTTGACCGTTTCAGCAATGCCATCGGGCGTCCTGGTCTCTGCGGTCGGTCAGGGCAAGGGGGCGTGTCAGGCGGAGCCCTGGTCCTTCTGCGCCTGCGAGAGCGGAGCCCCGTTCACGGCGTCGGCCGGACGAGCATCGGCCGGACGTGCGTCGGCCGGACGTGCCTGGGAGGTGCGCAGGCGGGAGTTCTCCTCTTCCAGCAGGCGCAGGCGGTCCTCGACCGAGGGGGTCGCGGGCGGCAGCGGCTGCGGAGTGGCGACGACCGGCTGGGCGGTGGCCTGCGCGGCGGCCCTGGCGTCGTCCTCCTCGTGCAGCTTGGTGGTCTCCTTCTTGAACAGCCGAAGCGACTGGCCCAGCGCCTTGGCCGTGTCGGGGAGCTTCTTGGCGCCGAAGAGCAGCACCAGGACCAGCCCGATGATGAGCAGTTCGGGTACACCGAAGTTGGACATGTCACACCCTTACGCCGAGCGACGTGCGTTCTCAGCCTCGATCGTACGCTGCCACCACTACTTGATTCACCCCTCAGTGCGCACGGATGCGCCGATGGCGGCCTTGAGCCGTCCTTGGACGGGCGCAAGACGGCCGTTGGCCCGCTCGATTTCACGCGACAGCCCCCGTGCGGCCACCACTACGCGCGCCGAGAGCACGGCCAGCGGGACCAGGCCGACGACGGCGAGGCCCACCGCGACGAAGATCCAGGTCATGACCGGGCACTCTACCCAAGCCCGCCGTGACGCGCGCGGCGTCCCCGCGAACCGGACGGGCGCGGACTCAGGCGCAGGACTCGTAACGGGCCAGCGCGGCCGAGGCCGCCTCGCGCACCCGGTCGGCCAGCGACACCGGGGAGACGACCCGCCCGCTGTCGCCCAGCCGCAGCGCCAGCCGCACCAGCCAGCCCTGGTCGCGGGCGCGCAGGGTGACCCGCAGGCGGCCCTCCCCCAGCTCGGTGACCTCCTCGCACGGGTAGTACTCGGCGACCCAGCGGCCCACGGGGGTCAGCTCCAGCTCCACCAGCTCGTCGGAGGGCGAGGGCCGGAACACCCCGTCGGTGACGTCGATCGGCTCGGCCTCGGCGGGCGGGGAGGCGGTGACCTCCAGCATCTCGACCCCGATGATGCGGTCGAGCCGGAACAGCCGCATGCCGTCCGCGCGGTAGCACCAGCCCTCCAGATAGGAGCGGCCGTCCACCATGACCAGGCGCGTGGGGTCGACCTCGCGCGGGGTGATCTCGTCACGGCCGGGCACGTAGTAGCGCAGGGACAGGCGCCGGCCCTCCCGCAGGGCCTGCCGGACCGTCGTCGTGGCGTCGGGGGCGGCGTCCAGCTCGAAGGCCACCTGGGTGCTGACGGCGGCGGCGCCCTCGCCGGCCGCGCGCTCGAGCTTGGCGATCACCCGGGCCAGGGCGTCGCCCTCGGCGAACTCGGGCAGCTCGGCCAGCATGCGCAGCGCGACGAGCAGCGCGCTGGCCTCGTCGATGCCGAGCCGCAGGGGCCGTGCGATGGTGTCGGCGTTGTCGATGAGGATCTCGCCGCCGTCCCAGGAGACGTCGATGAGGTCGCCGGGGGTGTGCCCGGGCAGGCCGCACATCCACACGAGCTGCAGGTCGTCGACGAGCTGCTTCTCGGTCAGCCCGAACAGCCGGGCGACCTCGGGCACCTGGGCACCGGGGTGGGACATGAGGTAGGGCACCAGGGCGAGCAGCCTGGGCAGCCGGTCAGCCGTGCTCACGCGAGCGTTCCCTTCAGGCGGGGCGCGACGGCCGCGCGGGCGTCCTCGGCACCGGGGTGGACCGTTCGTCCGGCCGCGTTCACGCGATGGCTCCCTTCAGGCGGCGGATCACCGCGTCGCGGACGTCCGGCGGGTCGAGCACCTCGGCGTCGGCCCCGAACGCCACGACCGAGCCGGCCACCCACTCCGGATCGGCGAACTCCACGGTGACCTCGTCCCAGCCGTCCTCGCCGGGCCGCACGGCGCCGACCTGCCGCAGCCACTGGCAGGTGTCGCGGCGGACGCGGACGGTCGCGGTGCGCTCGGGCAGCAGGCTGTCGCGGTGGCCGACCATCGAGCGGATGTCGACCCCCTCGGGCACCACCACCGCGCCGGAGCGGCCGACCGGCGCGACCGGGCCGCTGATGCGGCTGAGACGGAACACGCGGGGGGCGCCGCGCTCGCGGTCGTGGCCGACGACGTACCAGCGGCCGCGCCGGCTCACCACGCCCCACGGCTCCACCGTGCGGGTGAGCATGACCTCGCTGCCGGCGGCGCGGTAGTCGAAGCGGACGACCCTGCGGTCGCGCACGGCCTCCCAGAGGGCGGGGAAGGCGGGGTCGCGGGTGTCGACCCGCAGCTCCAGCGGCCCGGCGGCGGACTCGTCGGTCTGGACGCCGGCGGCGCGCAGCTTGAGCAGGGCGCCGCCGGCCGCCTCGGCCAGGTTGGCCCGCTGCCACACCTGGGCGGCCAGGCCGAGCACGGCGGCCTCGTCGGCCTCCAGCGTGATCTCGGGCAGCTCGTAGGCCTGGCGCATGATGCGGTAGCCGGGCTCGTCCTCCCAGGGGTCGCGGTGGACCTCCACCGGGATGCCGATCTCGCGCAGCTCGTTCTTGTCGCGCTCGAACATGCGCTGGAAGGCCTCGTCGTTGCCGGCGTCGTAGCCGGGCACGGCGTGACGGATCTGCTCCGCACTGAGCGGGCGGCGCGTGGCCAGCAGGCAGATGACCAGGTTCAGCAGCCGCTCGGTCTTCCGCCGAGACATCGGGCCTCCCTTCTCAGGTGACGCTACCCTTGCCCCGTGATCAGATGGCGCAAGGGCGAGGTGGTCGCGGTCCGGCGCGAGTGGCCGGGCGCGATGGAGCTGGACGTGACCCTCCCCGAAGGGAGCTGCCGGGCCCTGGCCTACCCCCCGCTGGTGGGCCGCCCCGAACCGGGTGACACGGTGCTGCTGAACACCACAGCGCTCGCCATGGGCCTCGGTACGGGAGGTTACGCCATGGTAGTGGCCGTGCCGGACCGATTGCCGGAAGATCCGCAAGGTCCCGGCCACCTGGTCAAGGCACGATACACGCCCCTGCAGGCCACGGTGCTCGGCGCCGACGAGCAGGACTCCCCCCACCACGAGACGCTGCGCGAGGCCGACTCCGTGGACGGCATGCCCGTGGTGGTCGCCGACCTGCACTCCGCCCTCCCTGCCATCCTGTGCGGCCTGTACGGCTCCCACCCTGAGCGGGCCCCCGAGATGCCGGCCGCGTCCCGGCAGGTGGACGGCCCACGCCCGCGGGCTGCCGGGGAGGCGGACGGCCCACGTCCTGAGGTGGTCCGGGAGTCGGAGGGCCCGCGCCCGCAGGCCGCCCAAGGAGTGGACGGCCCGCGCGAAAGTACCGCGCCCGCGAGCGTCGGGCGGCCGCTCCGGGTCGCCTACGTGATGCTGGACGGCGGCGCACTGCCGGCGTGGTTCTCCATGTCGGCCGCGCGGCTGCGCGAGCTCGGCTGGCTGTGCGGGGTGGTCACCACCGGCCAGGCCTTCGGCGGCGACGTGGAGGCGGTCACCGTCCACACCGGGCTGCTCGCCGCCAGGCACGTGCTGTCGGCCGACGTCGCGATCGTGACTCAGGGACCCGGCAACCTGGGCACCGGCACCCGGTGGGGGTTCTCGGGGGTGTCGGCGGGCGAGGCGGTCAACGCGGCGGCCGTGCTGGGCGGGCGTCCTGTGGGGGCGCTGCGCGTGAGCGAAGGCGACCTGCGCGAGCGCCACATCGGGGTCTCCCATCACTCGCTCACCGCCTACGGCCGGGTGGCGCTGGCCCCCGCCCAGGTGGTGGTGCCCGAACTGCCCGGCGCGTTCGGCGAGCGGGTGCGTGAGCAGGCCGCCGCGCTGGGCGCGCGGCACCAGCTGGTGAACGTGCCGGTGGACGGCCTGGCGAAGCTGCTCGAGGACAGCCCGGTCAAGCTGTCCACCATGGGCCGCGGCCTGGACCGCGACCTGGCCGGCTTCCTCGCCTCCGCCGCCGCCGGCCGCCACGCCGCCACGCTGCTCGCCTGACCGCCGGCGCCGGCCCGGCCGCGCCCGCCGCCACCAGCTCGGCCGCCCCCACGCCCATGCCGCCCCGCGCCCGCCGGCCCTCATGTCCCCGATGATGACCTGGACCGGCCTCCCGCCTGTGCCAGGCGACGTCGGCCAGCTCCTCGGGGGTGGCCATGCTTGATGCCTCCGTTTGATCAGGCTGCGCGTTCTGCCGCGGTCATGATCAGCGCCAGGGAATCGCCGGGCGCGAGCGCGGCTTCGTGAAGGCGATCGTACGCCTGCACGAAGCCTTCCACATCGTCCCCTTCGACATATATGGCACCCACTCGCGTTTCGATATACGCGACATCCGGATAGGGCTCGGGCATATCGAAGACCGTGAATGGTCCCTCAGGACTGGCGCCGGCGGCGGCGCCGAAGGGAAGGACACGGATCCCGATGTTCGGGCTCTCCGCCATCTCGATGAGGTGGCGCAGCTGACCGCGGAGCACCTCGCCGCCACCGACGCTTCTGCGCAACACCGCCTCATCAAGGACGACCGAGAGTCGCAGAGGCCCGTCCCGGCCGAGAACCCGCTGCCGGTTCATCCGGAACTCCGCCCAGAGCCGTATGCGTTCTCGCGGCTTGGTCGGATCGGCCGCACGGATGACCGCCTCAGCGTACTGACGGGTCTGCAGGAGTCCTGGGACGACCATCGCGTCATAGGAACGTAGTTCCGTGGCGCGGGACTCCAGCCAGGCGTGGTCGATGATGCGGCCCGTGAACGCGCCCGCGTACCCGTCCCACCAGCTCTTCTGCCAGATATCGCGGCTGAGGCGTTCCAGGCCGTCGCGGACGCGGGCGTCGCTCACGCCGTAGAGGTTGAGCAGCGTGAGCACATCTGGGACGCGCATGGGAGTGATCCCCTGCTCCATGCGGCTGAGTGACGACTGATCACGTTGGATGTAATCCCCCGCGTCCTTAAGGGTGAATTTGGCAGTGGTTTCCGCTCACCCCGACCATTCTGGGCTCCGTCCTGCTGGTGGGCTACTCGCTCACCCTGCCCGTGCGAATCCCTCGTGCCATCGCCGAGGCGAGTACGGACGATCCGTTCACCCTGACCGGCGCCTTCATCGGCCTGCCCCTCTTCCTCGCATGGATGATCGCGTTACCGGTGGCCGGTTGGTCCTACTACCGGCGCACCCGGCGAGTCACTCCGGCCGCCGCCGGCTGACCAGGGTCTGGCCGCGGTTCACTCCACTTCCATCTGCTCGTAGGTGACGACGAGCTTCTCGGTGAGCACGCTCGTGTCACCGGACCTCAAGGAGGTGATCTCCAGGCTCTTCGGCCAGACACCGGCCAGGTTGTACCGCTTGATCGGCGCGCCCTCGACATCGAAGACGATGATCGCCCCGTTCTTCCGGGCGTCGCCGGCCCGGACGGAGCGGGCCTCCTTCATCCAGGTGTCGAAGCCGTCGTCCGAGGTGAGGGCTCGGGTGAGCGTCATCTCGCCGGGCTTCGGGCGTCCGGGGAGCTTCCTGACGACCACCTTGCCGTCGGGGGTGTTCTCCTTCACCTCGATGACGTCCTGCTCCATCTTGAGCCCGGAGATCTCGTCGATGCGCTTGACGACGATGCCGTCCACCTCCAGGCCGAAGGAGTGACCGGTCGAGCCGTCTGAATCCGGCAATGCCATGCTCGGTCTCCTTTGTCATTGGGATCCCGATCGAGCCTAATATCGCGCTGCTCCTTCTTCCCGGTCTTCGACATCCGATTAAGTTGCCGTGCGAACGCCGCGGCCATCATCGTCCGCGGCCGGTGGTCCCCTGGGGGGTGCGGCGGAGAGCCCTGCCGGGGAGGGCGCCGGTGGGGTGGCCGTGCTCGATGACGGGGGTGCCGGAGACCAGCACGTGGGAGATGCCCTCCGCCGGGCGGCGAGGGTCGTCGAAGGTCGCGGTGTCGTGGACGGCCTCGGGGTCGAACAGCACCAGGTCGGCGTGGTAGCCGGGGCGGACCAGTCCGCGGCGGTCCAGCTTGAGCCGCCGGGCCGGGCGGCCGGTGAGGTGGGCGACGCACTCCTGCAGCGACAGCACGCCCAGTTCGCGGACGTAGCGGGCGAGGTAACGGGGGAAGGTGCCCCACGCGCGGGGGTGCGGGCGGGCGCCGGCGAGCAGGCCGTCGCTGCCCCCGGTGTGCGCCGGGTGCCGCATGATCGCCTGGACGTTGGCCTCGTCGCCCGCGTGGAGCAGGATCGTGGTGGCGAGGTCGTCGTCGATGAGCAGCCGGCGGAAGTCCTCGAAGTCGCGCACCCGGGTGCCGGCCCGGCCGGCGAGCGCGGCCGTCCCGGTGCCGGAGATCTGGATGACGTCCCAGTCGATCGGCACCCCGTGGCAGCCGTCGCAGCCCTCGACCTCCATGGCGTGCCTGATCCGCGCAGCGGTCGCGGGGTCGCGCAGGCGGGCGAGCGCCCGGACCGGCCCGCCCTCGGAGGCCCAGCCCGGCAGCAGGGAGACCAGCGTGGTGGAGCCCGGCAGGTAAGGATAGGTGTCCAAGGTGAGGTCGCAGCCGCCGGCGATCGCCTCGTCCAGCAGGGCGAGCAGCTCCCCTGCCCGGCCCTTGTTGACCGCGAAGTTCATGGTCGCGTGTGCCAGGTGCAGCGGGCAGCCCGAACGGCGGGAGACCTCGACCATCTCGGCGTAGGCGGCCAGGGCGCCCGCGCCGTAGGAGCGGTGGTGCGGGGCGTAGAACCCGCCGAGCGCGGCGACGACCTCGCACAGCGCGACCAGTTCGCCGGTGCCCGCGTACATGCCGGGGGCGTAGGTGAGTCCGGAGGACATGCCGACCGCGCCCTGCTCCATGGCCTCGGCGACCAGGCGCCGCTGCTCGGCGGTCTCGGCCTCGGTGGCGGGGCGGTCCTCCCAGCCGGTGACGAGCATCCGCACCGACCCCTGCGGGACCAGGTAGCAGGCGTTGACCGCGATGCCCTGGTCGAGGCGGTCGAGGTACTCCCCCACCGTCCGCCAGTTCCAGTCGAAGCCCTCGGGGTCGCCGTTCCATCCGGCGATCTGCCGTCGCACCTGCTCCAGCGTGGCGTCGTCGACCGGGGCGTAGGACAGGCCGTCCTGGCCGAGCACCTCGCAGGTCACTCCTTGGCTCACCTTGGCCAGGTGGCCGGGCTCGGCCAGCAGCCGCAGGTCGGAGTGGGCGTGCATGTCGATGAAGCCGGGAGCGAGCACCAGCCCGGCGCCGTCGATCGCCGGCCCGCCGGAGGCGTCGGGGCCGATGGCGGCGATCATGCCGTCGCGGACGGCCACGTGGGCGACGTAGGGGTCGTCGCCGGTGCCGTCGACGACGGTGACGTTCTTGAAGAGCATCAGAAGAAGGTCCTCAGCAGGCCGACGACGGCCTCGCCGTCGATGACGGGGATGAGCGTCCACTTGTCCATCGCCGTGCAGGGATGCGACAGGCCGAACCGGACGACGTCGCCGCAGGCCAGGTCGCAGGCGGGATCGACGGCGAGATGGGTGTGCTGGTCGTTGAGCGCGGTGACACGGGCCCCGTGGAGCGGGCCCTTGCCGCGCACGTGCTGCGGCTCGGGCAGTCCTTCGTCGAAGGGCAGGTCGCGCTTGCCGGCGTCGAGCAGGGCCAGGCCGGGCTCGGGCCGGGAGATGACCCGCGCCCACCCGTGCATGGCGGCGCGGAACGGCTCGCCGGCCGGGGCCTGCTCCCCGGTTCCGGGAGGATCCGCCCCACAGGCACGTCCCGGCCCTGCTTCGGAAGGTTCTGCCGCGCAGGCACGTCCCGGTCCTGATCCGGGGGGTTCCGCCGCGCAGGTACGTCCCGGCCCCGCACCGGGATGATCGCCGTTCCCGGCGGGACCACTCGTCGTGGAGGCGTCACGGAGCCGGAAGGGGGAGATCGCCCGGTAGAAGCCGTCGTCGTGGATCACGTAGGCGCCCGAGCGCAGCACCAGGCGCGCCTCCAGCCCGCCGAGCACGTCGGCCACCTGGTCGAAGTACGCGCTGCCGCCCGCGGTGACGATGGGCTCGCCGGTCTCGAAGGCCAGGCCGCCGAACAGCTCGGCCAGGCCCTGTAGGTAGCCCCGCACGGCCGCGAGGCCCTCGGGGGAGGCGTCGTGGGCGAAGGAGCCCTCGTAGCCGGCGACGCCGGCCAGGCGCAGCGCCGGGGCGGCGCGCACGGCCTCGGCGACCCGCCGGGCGGCGCCGAGGCCGCGGGCGCCGGTGCGCCCGCCCGGGCCGCCCAGCTCCACGCACACCTCCACCGGCCGCCTCGTCCCGCGCAGGGCCGCGTCCATGATCTGGACCGCCTCGACGGAGTCGGCCCAGCAGATGAAGCGGAAGGCCGGGTCGCGGTCGAGTTCGCGCCCGATCCAGGCGAGCCCGGCCGGGTCCACCGGGGCGGCGGCGAGCATGAGCCGTGCCACCCCGAAGGCGCGGGCGACGCGCATTTGCGGGAAGTTGGCCAGGGTGAGGCCCCAGGCGCCCGCCGCGAGCTGCCGCCGCCACAGCTCGGGGGCCATCGTGCTCTTGCCGTGCGGCATCAGGGTGACCCCCGCCCCGGCCGCCCAGCAGGCCATGACCGCGATGTTGTGCTCCAGCGCGGCGGCGTCGAGCGTCAGCAGCGGCGTCCCGAAGTCCTGGAGGGACGGCCCACCGGCCAGGAACTGCGCCACCGTGCCGCCGGCGCCGGCGGGCAGCGCCTTGTACCGCCAGTCGAGGGGCTCGTCGCGCAGCGCGCGGACCTTCTCCTCGTCGATGCCCATCGCACCACCCATCGCGTCATACGACCGTCCTCGCCGGCCTACCGGATCAGACCGTGCTCGTCGAGGCGGACGTCCTGACCGCCGCCGGCCGGCGGCGGCGGCTCGTGGAAGTCGGTGAAGGTGAACGCCTCGGGGCCGGGGCCTTGGGCGCGCAGCAGGTGCAGCTTCGTCATGCCCTCCTCCAAGGTCGGGGTGTACCCCTCGGGGATCCACCACATCACGCTGTACGGCTCGGCCAGGCGGGCGAACCATTCGCGGCGGCGGCGCAGGTACTCGAGGTGGGCGGTGCGGTAGACGAAGTTCCACAGCGTCTCGCGCGACTCCCAGACCGAGAAGTTCACCAGCAGCATGTCACCGAAGTCGTGCTGCACGGTGTCGGTGGGGTCCTCGCCGCCCTTGAGCCGCCAGACGAAGCCGGGCGCGGTGTCGGAGATGGCGTTGATGGGTTCCAGGGCGGCGATGAAGTCGGCGAGTTCGGGGGAGTCCTTGGGAGCGAGCATGTGCGCGACGTTCAGCTGGGCCAGATGCATGCGCCTAGGACACCACGCCGGATCCTTCTAAGTCAATCTCCATTGTTTTTAGAGAACGCGACGCAGCACTCCCCCTCCCGGGGGTCCAGCCGCGCTGTCACGTGGTCGTCGCCCAGAGCCGACAGCAGACCTTCGCACAGGGCCAGGTTGAGCGAGCAGACCAGGACCGGACGCTCCTCCGCGATCACGTGGAAGGGGCAGTTGCGCAGGCGGATGACCTCGCCGTCATGGTAGGGCTCGTAGCCGCGCTCCGTGAGGGCCGCCCGCAGCCCGGACGCCTCGGCCCGCTCCCCCACCCGGCGGGCGGCCGCCTCGGCGGCCCCCTCCCCGCCGAGCGCGTCCACGGCCTCGGCGAGCACGAGCGCCAGCGTCCGGTAGTCGCGCGGGGGGAGGCTGACCTGGTGCTCCACCGGGGAACGACGGTAGACCTTGGCGGGACGCCCTCCGCCGGGGCCGGCACGTCCGCTCAGCCGGCGGAAACCCGACTCCAGCAGGCCGGCCTCGACGAGCTTGTCCAGGTGGAAGGCGGCCAGGGTGCGGCCCACCTCCGCCGCCCGCGCGGCCTCGTCCCTGCCCACCTCGTGCCCCTGCGCGGACACGTAGTCGTACAGCGCCCGCCGCACGGGGTCGCGAAGGGCGCCGAGCACGCCGAGGGCATCGGGAAGACCTGGATCGTCACCGCTCACAGGCCGAGTTTAGGACGGCATGGCCGGGCACCCGGACCGGCGGCCGACGCACTCCACTCCTAGCGGGACAGGGCCCGCACCGGCGGGTCCACCGGATCGCGGTCGGGCACACCGGATCGCGGTCGGGCACACCGTGAGCGAGCGCTGGTCCGGGCTGGACCACGCCCGTGCCTTTACAATGTAGATTCGCTGCAGATGCGCCGTATCCCCTGGCGCCGGAAACGCCGCACAGCCCGGCGTCGGAAACACTGCACGGCCCGGCTCCGGAAACACCGTACGGCCGCACCGTCGCGCCCGAGAGAGGGCACAGGTGCGGCCGTGGCGGCGATGCGGCGATGCGGCGATGCGGAAGCCGATACGAAGCGGGCGCGCCGAGGTGAGGCGGTGCGTGGCCCGGCTCGGCCGGTGAGGCGGCCTGGGTCAGTAGGCGCCGAGGACGTCGACGACGAAGACCAGGGTGTCGGTGCCCTTGATCTTGTCGCCGGAGCCGGCCTTGCCGTAGCCCAGGGCCGGCGGGATGGAGACCAGCACGCGGCTGCCCACCGGGACGCCGACCAGGCTCTGGTCCCAGCCCTTGATGACCTTGCCGACGCCGATCGGGAACATCACCGGCTCGCCGCGGCCCCAGCTGCTGTCGAACTCGGTGTCGCTGCCCCAGATCTTGCCGGTGTAGTGGACCAGGATCGTCTGACCGGACTTGACCACCGGGCCGGCGCCCTTGATGACGGTCTTGGCGACCAGGCCCTTCGGCGCGGCGGCGTCGGTCTTGGTGGTCAGCTTGGGCGCCTGGTCGCCGCCCGGGTTCTCCAGCTTGACGCCCGACATCCCCGGGTCCGTGGCGGTGCCGTGGGCGGCCTTGACGGTGGGCACGCCCATCACGTCCACGACGTAGACGCTGGCGATGGAGGTGTCGGCACCCTGCGACTTGGCCTGCTCGACCTGGTCGGGGGTCAGGCTGTCCTTGGCGACGACGGCGAGGAACCGCCCGCCGGGCTTGGCGTCCTGGAACGCCTTGTAGACCACCGAGGGGAGTTTGGGATCGACCTTGATGAGCTGGGGCGCGCCGTCGTCGTAGGTGGAGCCCGACGCGGCGTTGGCCTTGCCGTCCCAGCTGTAGGCGGTGAGGTTGGCGACCACCGAGTCGCCGTCCTTGACCTGCGTGCCCTGGCCTGGCTTGATCGTCTGGGAGGACGACGTCGTGGGCGGCTTGCCCTTGGGGAAGGTGACCTGCGGCTTCTTGCCGAAGTCACCCGCCACCTGTACGCCGCCGGTGGAGGTGCCGGTCTTGGCGGTGACCTCGCCGCCACCACTGCCGCAGGCGGCGGCGAACAGCAACGGCACGGCGGCGAGAAGGGCCAGTCGGCGCATGGGTATCCCTCGGAGAGACGTCACGTTCGCGTAACACTACCCGACCCCCATGACCGCCCGAGTCGGCACCGCTCGATCTTGCCGAAGCATGACCGCGCGTTCGGATTCGCCATTCCGTCGGTGCGCCGCTCACCTGGCACGACGCTCGCCCGGCGCCGGTCTCCGCCCCCCGCGCGAACCTCGCGCGGGCCGCGTTCGGACGACGCCGGAGCCGTGCCCGGCGCACGGGCCCGAAACTTTCACCGGCCGCGCCGTCGCGGCGCGGCCGACGCGTCCGGCCGGCGGCGCGGGCCGGTCAGAACCGCCCACCGACCAGACCGCCGACCGAAAGGGCCACCGGCCGTCCAGGACCGCCGGACGGAGGAGCTGCCGACCGTCCAGGACCGCCGGAGGGGACCGCCGGCGGAAACCGGACCGCCGGAGCCCGCCGGGTCACATGCCCGCGATCAGCTTGTCCACCCGCTCGTCCACGCTGCGGAACGGGTCCTTGCACAGGACCGTGCGCTGGGCCTGGTCGTTGAGCTTCAGGTGCACCCAGTCGACGGTGAAGTCGCGGCGCTTCTCCTGCGCCTTGCGGATGAACTCGCCGCGCAACCGGGCGCGCGTGGTCTGCGGCGGCACCGACTTGGCCTCGAAGATCTTCAGGTCGGACGCCACGCGTTCGACGGCGCCGCGCCGCTGCAGCAGGTAGAACAGCCCCCGCTTGCGGTGGACGTCGTGGTAGGCCAGGTCGAGCTGGGCCACCCTCGGCGAGGACAGCGGCAGGTCGTACTTGGTGCGGTAGCGCTCGATGAGCTGGTACTTGGTCACCCAGTCGATCTCGCGCGACACCAGGTCCAGGTCGCCGGTCTCCACGGCCCTCAGCGTGCGCTCCCACAGCTCCAGCACCCTGCGGGTGATCGCGTCGCCGCCGCGGCGGTCGACGAAGTCGCGGGCCTTGGACAGGTACTCCTGCTGGATCTCCAGCGAGGACGCCTCGCGGCCGTTGGCCAGGCGCACGCGGCGGCGTCCGGTCATGTCATGCGACACCTCGCGGATCGCCCTTATCGGGTTCTCCAGGCTGAGGTCGCGCATCACCGTGCCGGCCTCCACCATGCGCAGCACCAGGTCGGTCGCCCCGACCTTGAGCAGCATCGTCGCCTCGCTCATGTTGGAGTCGCCGACGATGACGTGCAGGCGGCGGAACCGCTCGGCGTCGGCGTGCGGCTCGTCGCGGGTGTTGATGATCGGGCGCGACCGGGTGGTGGCGCTCGACACCCCCTCCCAGATGTGCTCGGCGCGCTGGGAGACGCAGTAGACCGCGCCGCGGGGCGTCTGCAGCACCTTGCCCGCCCCGCAGATGATCTGCCGGGTGACCAGGAACGGGATCAGGACGTCGGCGAGCCGGCCGAACTCGCCGTGCCTGCCGACGAGGTAGTTCTCGTGGCAGCCGTAGGAGTTGCCGGCCGAGTCGGTGTTGTTCTTGAACAGGTAGATGTCACCGGCGATGCCCTCCTCGCGCAGCCGCTTCTCGGCGTCGACGAGCAGTCCTTCGAGGATGCGCTCGCCCGCCTTGTCGTGGGTGACCAGCTCCACGACGTTGTCACACTCAGGGGTTGCGTACTCGGGGTGGCTGCCCACGTCGAGGTAGAGGCGGGCGCCGTTGCGGAGGAAGACATTGCTCGATCGGCCCCAGGACACGACTCTGCGGAAGAGGTAGCGCGCCACCTCGTCCGGGGACAGCCTGCGCTGGCCCCTGAACGTGCAGGTGACGCCGTACTCGTTCTCCAAGCCGAAGATGCGACGATCCATCACATCACACTATGTCCCCGAGCCGCCGGAGGGGAGAGATCTTCTCCCCTGTTTCCGGTCGTGGTGTGGCGGATGGCCCCGTTCGGCCGTCCCGGCGGGATCCGCGGCGCGGCGATCTCCGCAAGCTTGACGATCTCGCAGCCCCGCGAGCACGACGTCCCGGCCCCCCGCGTTCGGGGACCGGGACGTGAAGCCGCAGGCAGGACGGGTCAGGCGCCGGAGCCGGTGTCGATCTCGCCCTCGGGGGCGGTGGCCGGGGAGTCTCCCTCGGGCGTGGCGGCCTCGCCGGCTCCCGCCTTGGGCTCGGTGGAGGGCGCCGCGGAGGGGGCGGAGGGCGCGGTGGCCGCGAGGAGACGTTCGAGGCGGCCGCCGGTCAGGCGCTGGAACTTGCGGTGCTCGCGGGTGCGGTCGAGGACCGCCACCTCGAGCTGGGACACCGGCGGGCGCTCGCCGCCGGGCTCGGTCAGTGCGGCCAGACCGGCGCCCAGGGCCTCCGTCAGCGGCATGCCCTGGCGGAAGCGCTCCTTCAGGCGGCCGGCCACGGTGTCGGCCACGCCGCCCATCACCACGAACCCGTGCTCGTCGGTGACCGAGCCGTCGAAGGTGAGGCGGTAGATCTGGTCGTCCTCGGGGGCGTCGCCGATCTCGGCGACGACCAGTTCGACCTCGTACGGCTTGCGCGACTCGGTGAACACCATGCCGAGCGACTGGGCGTAGAGGTTGGCCAGGCCGCGGGCGGTGACGTCGCTGCGGTCGTAGGTGTAGCCGTTGATGTCGGCGTAGCGGATGCCGCCCAGGCGCAGGGCCTCGAACTCGTTGTACTTGCCGACCGCGGCGAAGCCGATGCGGTCGTAGATCTCACTGATCTTGTGCAGTGCCCGGGAGGCGTTCGGGGCGACGAACAGAATGCCGTTCTCGTACTGCAGCACCACGACGCTGCGGCCGCGCGCGATGCCCTTCCGCGCGAAATCGGCCTTGTCCCGCATCTCCTGTTCGGGGGACACATATCCAAAGGGCATGGACACCGGTGGTGATCCTCTCGTGGCCGTGGGTGGTGACTAGCGCAGCGGGGCCGTGGGGCCGTCGGGGTCGCTCATGCGGCGGTCCAGCACCTGCCGGACATACCCCTCGACCTCCTCGTCGGACAGACGGCGGTAGCCGTCCTCGGTGATCACCGCGACCAGCGGCCAGATCCTGCGGGTGACGTCGGGACCACCGGTCGCCGAGTCGTCGTCCGCGGCGTCGTAGAGCGACTCGACGCAGGCCAGGACGGTGTCCTCGACCGCGGCGTTCTCGCGGTAGAGCTTCTTCAGCGCGCCGCGCGCGAACAGCGAGCCCGAGCCGATGGAGGCGTAGTTCGTCTGCTCGTACGGGCCGCCGCCCACGTCGTAGGAGAAGATGCGGCCGGTGTCGGAATCCTCGTCGTAGGCCGCGAACAGCGGCACCACGACCATGCCCTGCATGGCCATCGGCAGGTTGGCGCGGATCATCGCGCCGAGCCGGTTGGCCTTGCCGTCGACCGACAGCATGCGGCCTTCGCGCTTCTCGTAGTGCTCCAGCTCCACCAGGTAGAGCCGGGCGAGCTCGATGCCCGTGCTGGCCGTGCCGGCGATGCCCACGCACGAGTAGTCATCGGTGCGGAAGACCTTCTGCATGTCCTTCTGGGAGATGTAGTTGCCGGAGGTGGCCCGGCGGTCGCCCGCCATGACGACGCCTCCCGCGAACGTCGCCGCGACGATGGTCGTGGCGTGCGGGATCTGGTCGCCGACGGAGGCCGCCAGGGACTCGAATCTCCCCGGGAGGAGCCCCGGAGCGTAGGACCCGACGAACTCGGTGAACGACGTCGACCCCGTGTCCAGGAACAGAGGATTGTTCATCCAGCCCCGCTGTGCTGCCACGCGACTCCCTCCAGAGCGCCTTACAACTCCTACGCCGACCCTACTCGTGGTGCTGTGGTGGTTGCACTTCCCACGATCAGCTCACGGCGAACCGCTTCCGCCCATCCAGCCTCATCTTCCACGAAAATAATCTTTACGGACGAGACCGGGCATGAAATTGTCGAGTTGTCGTGACATGAAAACAGGCAGCCCCCCACTCGCCCCCCGTCCCCAAGGGGAGGTCCCTCCGTTGAGACTCGCACGACCTCTCGTTCTCGTGGCCGCCACCGCGCTCTCCCTCACCGCCTGCGCCTCCGGAGGATCCTCCGGAGGCGGCGGCGCCACCGTGACGATCACGGCCAACGCCATCTCCGGCGGCAAGAACGCCGCCACCGCCGACTGGACCAAGAACTGGCTGATCCCCAAGTTCGAGGAGGCCCAGAAGGCCAAGGGCAAGACCGTCCACGTGCTGTTCCAGCCGAACGGCGTGGACGACGAGCAGTACAAGACGAAGATCGCCCTGGATCTGAAGTCCGGGGCCGGGGCCGACGTGATCGACCTCGACGGCATCTGGGTGGGCGAGTTCGCGCAGGCCGGGTACATCAAGCCGCTGGCCGAGACCGCCGGGCCCGAGGTGGAGCAGTGGGAGGGGTGGAGCCAGATCCCGAAGGCCGTCCAGGACCTCGGCATCTTCGACGGCAAGAAGTACGGTTTGCCGCAGGGCACCGACGGGCGCGTCCTGTTCTACAACAAGACCCTGTTCGCCAAGGCGGGGCTTGCGGCCGACTGGCAGCCCAAGAGCTGGCAGGAGATCATCGACGCCGGCACGGCGCTGAAGAGGGCCGGCGTCCCGGTGCCCCTGCAGATCAACGCGGGCACCGCGATGGGCGAGGCCACCAGCATGCAGGGCGCGCTGCCGCTGCTGGCGGGCACCGGCACCGAGATCTTCTCCGGCGGCAAGTGGACGGGCGCCTCGCAGGGTCTCAAGGACGTCCTGGGCTTCTACCGGCAGGTCTACACCGCCGGTCTCGGCGACCCCCGCCTGCAGCAGGAGGCCAAGGGCCGCGACAAGTCCTTCCAGATGTTCGCCGAGGGCAAGATCGGCGTCCTGGCGGAGGGCGACTACTTCTGGCGCTCGGTCGTCGAGCCCAAGGCCGGCGTCGCTCCCATGCAGGACCGCGACAAGGTCGTCGGGTACGCGCTGATCCCCGCCGAGCGGCCCGGCGCCGGGGTGCGCGGCCAGGACTTCGTCAGCATGTCCGGCGGCGCGGTGCGGGCGCTCAACCCCAGGTCCAAGAACATCAAGCTCGCCTGGGAGCTGCTGTCGTTCATGCACTCGGCCGAGGCCACCAAAGCCGGCCTGGCCGGGGAGGCGCGCA
This sequence comes from Sphaerisporangium sp. NPDC005289, assembly GCF_040607455.1. Taxonomy (NCBI): domain Bacteria; kingdom Bacillati; phylum Actinomycetota; class Actinomycetes; order Streptosporangiales; family Streptosporangiaceae; genus Sphaerisporangium; species Sphaerisporangium sp. NPDC005289. The sequence continues at coordinate 39,139 of NZ_JBEXGS010000034.1, read as the reverse complement.
TCACCTCGCGCACCGACGTCAACGACGAGGTGCTGACCCCTGACCCGATGCTCGGCTTCGTCGCCCAGAAGGTCCTGCCGATCACGAGCTACCGCCCGGGCCTCGCCGTCTACCCGGAGGTCTCGGTCGCCCTCCAGGAGGCCACCGCCGCCATCGTCTCCGGCAAGACCGTCGACGAGGCCGCCACCGCCTACCAGCGAAAAGTCGAATCCCTCGTCGGCGGCCCCGCCAACGTCTCCCAGTGACCCCCATCCCGATCAGCACGACGAGAAACAGCGCACCATGAACACGATCTCCATCCCGCCCGCCCCCGGGTTCGGGCGCGCCGGTGTTCTGACGAGGAGAGAGCGAGTGCGAGGAACGAGCGCTCGTGAACGACGAGGAAGAACACCGGCGCGCCCGAACCCCGCGCGAGCGAAGCGAGCGCCATGAACAGCGCCATGAGCACAGATGCGGCGGGGTTGGGGAGGGGGAGGGCGGTCGGGTTCGTGTTGCCGGCCGTGGTGCTCATCGGGGTGTTCCTGATCTTCCCGGCACTCTGGACCATCTATCTCGGGCTCACCGACTTCCGGCTGACCGGGCTCGCGGCCGCCGACCCCCGGCTGGTGGGCGTGGACAACTACGCCGAGGCGCTCGGGGACGAGCGGTTCGGCACCTCGCTGTGGCTGACGGTGCAGTTCGTGATCGGCTCGGCGATCATCGGCCAGGCGGGCCTGGGGTTCTCGATCGCCTGGGCGCTGCGCAACCGCACCGGCCCGGTCAAGCGGGTGGTCGAGGGGCTGGTGCTGCTGGCGTGGATCCTGCCCTCCTCGGTGGTGGCGTTCCTGTGGATCGCCCTGCTCGACCGGGACCAGGGCACGCTGAACGCGGTGCTGCACACGCCCGGGTTCGCCTGGCTGCTGGACCACCCGATGCCGTCGATCATCGTGTTCAACGTCTGGCGGGGCACGGCGTTCTCGATGATGCTGTACGGGGCGGCGCTGGAGAACGTGCCGCCCTCGCACCTGGAGACGGCCCGGCTGGCCGGGGCCTCGACGGCGCAGCAGTTGCGCGACGTGGTGTTCCCCCGCATCAGGGGCCACATGCTGACCAACCTGCTGCTGATCAGCCTGTGGACGTTCAACGACTTCACGAGCTTCCAGATCACGGCGGGCGGCCCCGAGGGCCGGTCGGAGATCCTGCCGGTCTACATCTACAACGTGGCCATCAGCGGCGGGCGGCTCGGGTTCGGCGCGGCGGTGTCGTTCCTGGTGCTGATCATCAACCTGGTGCTGGCGCTGGTGTACCTGCGGCTGCTGCGCGGCCGGAGGGGGGTGGCGGCGTGACTGTGCGAGAGGGCCCCGAGAACGCGGTCGCCGCCCGCCCGGCGGGAGCGGGCGCCGCCCGGGCGCGCCACGCGGTGGCGTCGATCGGGCGGGCGACGTTCCTGGCGGCCGTCGCCGGGTTCTTCGCGCTGCCGCTGCTGTGGCTGGCCACCGCCCCGTTCGACGCCCATCCGACGATCACCGCCTCGGTGCCGGAGTTCACGCTCGGCAACTTCCGGGCGCTGCTCGACAACCCGTACGTGCTGTCCTCGCTCGGCAACTCGGTGCTCCAGGCGGCGGGCAGCGCGGTGCTGGTGGTGGTGCTGGCGGCGCTCGCGGCGTACGCGCTGTCGCGGGTGCGCATCCCCGGCAGGGACGCCTTGCTGTACGTGCTGCTCCTGCTGTCGTCGGTGGTCACCGGCACCGCGGCCATGGTGCCGATCTTCGAGCTGGCCACCCGGCTCAACCTGGTCGACACCCATCTCGGCGTCGTGCTGACGCTGTCGGGCGGCCTGCTCCCGGCCGCGATCTTCATTCTGAAGGACTTCATGGACGCCACGCCGACCTCCTACGAGGAGTCGGCCCGGGTGTTCGGGGCGAGCCCGCTGCAGATCCTGTGGCACATCGTGGTGCCGGTCGTCAGGCCGGGGCTGGCGACGATCGCGGTGTGGGCGGTGGCCTCGGTGTGGGGCAGTTTCCTCACGCCGTTCATCCTGTTGCGCGACCCGGAGAAGTCTCCGGGCGCGGTGATCCTCTACACCCTGTACACCGAGGGCGGCTCTCCCCGCCTTGACCTCATCTCGACGTTCTCGCTGCTCTACTCCCTCCCTGTCGTCCTCATGTACGTGTTCGTCAGCCGCAAGTACGGCTTCCGCTTCCACGGAGGGATCAAACGGTGATCTCGCTGCACGGCCTGACCAAGGAGTTCCCCGGCGGGGTCCGGGCGGTCGACGCCCTGGACCTGGAGATCGCCGACGGGGAGTTCTTCGCGCTGCTCGGCCCCTCCGGGTGCGGCAAGACGACGCTGCTGCGCACGATCGCCGGCCTGGAGACCCCCACCTCGGGCAGCGTCACGATCGGCTCGGCGGACGTGACGGCCCTGCCGCCCGGCCGGCGGGACGTGGCCATGGTGTTCCAGGACTACGCCCTGTTCCCGCACATGGATGTCACCGCCAACATCGCCTACCCGCTGCGGATCAAGAAGGTGCCCCGCGCCGAGCGGGAGGACAAGGCGGCGGCGACGGCGGCGCGGCTGAGCCTGTCGGAGCTGCTCGCCCGCCGGCCGGGCCAGCTGTCGGGCGGTCAGCAGCAGCGGGTGGCGCTGGCCCGCGCCATCGCCTGCCATCCCACGGTGTTCCTGTTCGACGAGCCGCTGTCCAACCTGGACGCACGCATGCGCCTGGAGGCCCGGACGTTCCTCAAACGCCTCCAGCGCGAGCTGGCGGTCACCACGGTGTTCGTCACCCACGACCAGAGTGAGGCGCTGGCCATGGCCGACCGCATCGCCGTCATGTCCGCTGGGCGCATCATGCAGGTCGGCACGCCCTCGGAGGTGTTCCAGCGGCCCTCCAGCACGTTCGTGGCCTCCTTCATCGGCTCCACGCCGATGAACCTGCTGCCGGGCGTGGTCGAGGACGGCGCGCTGCGGGTGGCCGGGGCCGTCCTGCCCCTGCCTGAAGGGCTCGCCGAAGGCGAGGAGATCGTCTACGGGCTGCGGCCGGAGTACATGGACCTGTCCTGCTCGGCCCGCGAGGACGCCTTCGCCGGCCGGGTCTCGGTCGTGGAGAATCTGGGCACGTCCTTCCTCGTGACGCTCGAGGTGGGCTCCGGCACCCGCACCGGCACTGGCGAGCACCTGGTGCAGGCGGTGGTCCCCGAGGACGCCGAACCCGCCCCGGGCGCCGCCGCGTGGGCGGTCCCGCGCCATCCGCGCGCCCTGGTGTACCGCGACGGCGGGCTGGTGGCCGCGTGACCGGGCTCGCGCCGATCCGGCTGGTCGGCCGCTGGACGCTGGAGGACCGCCTGGTCAAGCAGGTGTGGGGGGTGCCGTTCGAGCTGCCCGCGGCGGCCCGCGCGTTCACCGTGGAACTGTCCTACGACCGCTCGGCCGGCGTCCTCGACCTCGGCTGCGAGGGGCCCGCGCGCTTCCGCGGCTGGTCGGGGGGCGCCCGCTCCCGGTACACGATCGCCCCCTCGTGGGCCACGCCCGGCTACCTGCCCGGCGAGCCGGAGCCGGGCGCCTGGCAGGTGCTGATCGGGCTGTACCGCGTCCCGCTGGACGGCGTGGCCTACCAGGTCACCGTGACCCCGCACGCCGTCCCGCCCGCGCCGCCCGGCCCGCCGGCCGCTCCCCCTCCGGCCCTGGTGGCGCCCGCCTCGGCGCGCCGGGGACTGCCCGTGCTGGACGGGCTGCGCTGGCACGCCGGCGAGCTGCACGCCCACACCGTGCACTCCGACGGCGTCCTCACCATCGACGAGCTGGCCGCGCTCGCCCGGTCGCAGGGGCTGGACTTCCTGGCGGTCACCGACCACAACACCGTCAGCCACCACGCCGAGCTGCCCGCCGCGGCGGCGCGCGCGGGGATCACGCTGGTGCCCGGCCAGGAGGTCACCACCGACCTCGGTCACGCCAACGCCTTCGGCGACATCGGGTGGATCGACTTCCGGCGTCCCGCCGACGCCTGGGTGCGGGAGGTGCACGACCGGGGCGGGCTGCTGTCGGTCAACCACCCGCTGGGCGCCGACTGCGCGTGGCGCCACCCGTTCACCGAGCGGCCCCGCACGGCCGAGGTCTGGCACTCGGGGTGGTGGGACCGCACGTGGGGCGCTCCGCTGTCCTGGGCGCAGGCGTGGCACGACGACCTGGTCTACGTCGGGGGCGGCGACTTCCACCGTCCGGAGGAGAACCACCCGCCCGGCGCGCCGGCCACCTGGGTGCTGGCCGAGCCGGTCGGCGACGGCGCGGGAGGCGCGGCCATCGTGGAGGGCGTCCGCGCCGGCCGAACGGCCGTCTCGGCCGGGCCCGAGGGGCCGCTGCTGCTGCGGCACGGCGGGGAGTTTCTGGTCCTGGACGCCGACGGGCTGGTCCTGTGGGGTCCCGACCATCGTTCGGTCATCCGCGGCGACCGGGTCACGCTGCCCGCCCGTCCCGGGCCGCACCGCCTGGAGACCACGCGCAACGAGGTCATGGCCCTGTGCACCTGACCGCCCGCCCGCCTGTGAGAGCCCGACGTCCCCCGGCCGGAGGCACCTGGTGAACGAGATCGTCGTCGTCCCGCACACCCACTGGGACCGGGAGTGGTACCTGCCGTTCCAGCGCTTCCGCATGGGCCTGGTGCGGATGCTGGACGAGGTGCTCGACACCATGGCCGCCGACCCCGCCTACCGGTTCACCATGGACGGGCAGCTCGCCGCGGTCGAGGACTACCTGGAGATCCGCCCCGAGCGCAGGGACGAGCTCGCCGGGTTCGTCCGGGAGGGCCGCTTCGCCGCCGGGCCATGGACGATCCTGGCCGACGAGTTTCTGTGCTCAGGAGAGACCCTGATCCGCAACCTGGAGTACGGGCTGCGCGGCGCCCGGGAGCTCGGCGGGGCCATGGAGGTCGGCTACCTCCCTGACCAGTTCGGGCACTGCGCGCAGATGCCGCAGATGCTCGCCCTGGCCGGACTGCCGGTCGCCTGCCTGTGGCGCGGGGTGCCCGCCTCGGTCGAGCGCGACGTGTTCGCCTGGGAGGGCATCGACGGCACGGTGATCCCCACCCAGTACATGCCGGGTGGTTACGGCAACGCGGTGGCGCTGTTCACCGGCCCGGAGGAAGGGATGGGCGACCGGCTGGCGGCCTTCGCCGGCGTCATGCGCCCCTGGCGCGCCGAGGGGCCGCTGCTGGCCATGTACGGCGCCGACCACTCCGCGCCCGCCGCCGGGATCACCGCGGCCGGGCTGCGCCTGGCCACCCTCGGCGAGTACCTGTCCTCACCTGGTGCCCTGGACGGTGCCGGCGGGCCGGCGCCGGTCGTCCGCGGCGAGCTGCGCTCCCACGCCCGGGCCAACATCCTGCCCGGCGTGATCTCCGCCCGCGTCCACCTCAAGCAGGCCATGGGCCGCGCCGAACGCGTCGTCACCCGCTACGCCGAACCCCTGTCCGCCCTGTGGCTCGGCCACCGCCCCGGCGAACCGCGGGACGAAGGGGACGGCGAAGGCGGACAGCGAGGCGAGAGCGGACGGGACGGCCACGGTGGACGACGGAGCGAGAGCGGACGGGACGGCCACGGCGGACGGCGCGGCGAGGGCGAGCGGACGGCGGCGCGGCGGCTGATCGAGCTGGCCTGGCGCGGGCTGGTCGCCTGCAGCGGCCACGACTCCATCACCGGGTGCGGCGCGGACGAGACCGCCCAGCAGGTCGGCGCGCGCGTCGCCGAGGCCGAGCAGATCGGGCAGGCCGTGGTCGACCTGGTCTCCGCCTCGCTCGCCGCGGGCGCCCGGCGCGACCAGGTCGTGGTCGTCAACCCCTCCCCCTTCGCCCGCACCGCCCTGGTGACGGCCGACCTGCCGGCGGAGCGCTCCGGGCTGGCCGCCGAGGACGGCTCGGCGGTGCCGGCGCAGCGGCTGGCGCAGTCCCCGACGCTGCTCGACGAGTCGGCCATGGACGACCTGGGCGCGCTCCTCGGCCGGATCCACGAGCGGGAGCTGTTCGGCCACGAGATCGTCTCCTGGGCCGCGGGCGACGGGGTGTTCACGGTCGTCGTCGGCCGCCACGCCTCCACCGCCTACCGCCACGCCGACCTCAGGGCCGACATCGAGGCGGCGGTCGCCGCCCGCCCGGGCCCGTGGCTGGTCCGCACGGTCGCCGAGCCCGTGGTGACCGTCGCGGCCCAGGTCCGGGTCCCCGCCCTGGGACGCACCGTGCTGACCTCCGCGCCCGCCTCCTTGCCCGCCGAGGTCCGGGAGCCGGTACCGGGCCACCCCCTGCCCGCCCGCGCCGGGACCCGGGAGCCGGCTTCGGGCCACGCCCCTCCCCCGTCCGCCCCCGTCCCTTCCTCCCCCGGGGCGCCGGGCGGGCACGGGGTGCTGGACAACGGCCTGCTGCGGGTGGCCGCGCAGGACGACGGCACGCTCGCCCTCACCACGCCGTCCGGCCTGACCGTGCGGGGCGTCGGCCGCGTCGTCGACGGCGGGGACGCCGGCGACACCTACAACTACGCCCCGCCCGCGGGCGACCGCCTGACCGGCACGCCCGCGTGGGTCACGGTCACGCCGGTGTGCTCGGGCCCGCTGGTGTCGGTGATGGAGGTGGCGCGCGGCTACCGCTGGCCGGTTCGGCTCACCGGCGGCGCCCGGTCGCCGGAGGAGGCCGAGGTCACCGTGACCACCCGGGTCGAGTTGCGCGCGGGCGAGCCGTACGCCCGGCTGGCCGTCACCTTCGACAACGCCTGCCGCGACCACCGCGTCCGCTGGCACGCTCCCCTGCCCCGCCCGGCCGCCGAGTCGTTCGCCGGCGGCCAATACGCGGTCGTCCGGCGCGGGCTGAGCGCCGAGGGCGGCTGCGGGGAGGAGCCGCTGCCCACCTTCCCCGCCTCGGGCTTCGTCGCCGCCGGCGGCCTGGCCGTGTTCCCCGGCCACGTCACCGAGTACGAACTGCTGCCCCATGAGGCCGCGCCGCCTCCGGACGCCCCCCGCGCCGCCGCACCCGGCGACTCCGCCGACTCCGGTGACTCCGCCGACTCCGGCGGCCCTGGCCCTGGGACTTCCAGTGGCCCCGGCGGCCCGGCCGGAGGGGCGGGTGAGCTGGCGGTGACGTTGCTGCGGGCGGTCGGGTACCTCTCGCGCAACCACAACGCCTACCGGGACGAGCCCGCCGGGCCGCAGATCGCGACGCCCGGCGCCCAGTGCCCCGGGCCGATCACGACCCGGTTCGCGGTACACCTGTACGAGGGCGGCTGGGACCGGGCCGCCCTGCCCCGCCTCGCCGAGGAGTACCACCTGGACCTGCTGGCGGTCCCGGGCTCCGCCCAGACCGCGCCGGAGGCACGGACGCCCGGGCCGGAGGTGAGCGACCCGGCACCGCGCTCCCGGCCCGAGGCGAGCGGCGACGCGCCGGAGCCGTGGCAGGAGGCGCGCGGTTCCCGGACGGAGCCCTGGGCGGACACGAGCGGTGCGGGGGCGGAGTCGCGGCTGGAGGTGGGCGGCGATGGCGTGATGATGGGCGCGCTGCGCGAGCGGGACGGCGCACTGGAGGTACGTCTGGTCGCCGAGCATCCCGCGCCCACCGAGGCGGTGATCAGGGGCGCGTTCACCACCGCGTGCCTGGTGGACACCCTCGGCCGCCCGATCGGCCCCCAGCGGCCCGTTCAGGGCCTCCTGCGGCTCCCGCTGCGCCCCTTCGAGATCGCGACGGTCCACCTGACCTGAGGGACACCCAGGGGCGGCCGTCGCCCGCGATCCACGACCGCCGCGGTCCACCTGGTCTGAGAGGCGCCGGGCTCAGTCGTCGCTCGCGACCCGCTGGATGGCACTGGCGAGCCGGGCGAGGTCGATGCCTTCGAGGTGGTCGAAGAAGTGCCGGCGCACGCTGGCCAGGTTGGCCGGCCACGCCTGCTCCAGGCGGGTGAGGCCGGCGTCGGTGAGGACGGCGTTCCACCCGCGGGCGTCGTCGTCGCACCTGACCCGCTCCACCAGGCCCTGATCCGCGAGGCGGGCGACGATGCGGGTCATCCCGCTCAGCGAGAGCTCGCAGGCGGCCGCGAGGTCCCCCATCCGCATCCGCCGCCGCGGCGCCTCCGACAGCCGCATCAGGGTGACGAACTCGACGAGCGGCATCCGTTGCTCGCGCATCATGTCGGCGTCGATGGCGCGCGGCAGCGCGTACATCACGCGGGTCAGCGCCCGGAGCAGGGTCTCCTCGTCGGGAGTGAGCGGCCGAGGCGGCTGGGCTGTGGTCATGGACCGGACTTTACTTGCTTCGCGAAGGAATTACCTGCTATTACTTGCTTGACGAAGCAAGTAAATGTCATGAACCACCCGGCGGGAGGAGCGCTCCATGGGAACGCTTGACGAGAAGACAGTGCTCATCACCGGCACCGCGGGAGGCATGGGCCGCGTCGCGGCGCTGGTCTTCGCGCGAGAGGGCGCCAAGGTCGTCGGCTGCGACATCCAGGCCGAGCCCAACGAGGAGACGGTGGAACTGGTGCGCCGCGCCGGCGGCGAGATGACGGGCATCGCGCCGAGCGATCTCAGCGATCCGCGGCAGGCGCGGCAGGTCGTCGAGGAAGCCGCGGCCGCGTACGGCGGGCTCGACGTGGTCTACAACAACGCGGCCTACATGCGCTTCGGTCCGATGCCCGATTTCTCGGTCGATGACTGGAAGGTGACGATGGCCGGCGAACTGGACATCCCCTTCCTGGTGTCGAAGTTCGCATGGCCCCATCTGGTCCGGCGCGGCGGCGGCGTCATCATCAACGTCGCGTCCATGGCCGGCATGATCGCCGGCCGGGTCCCCCCGATGGTCGCGCACGGCGCGGCGAACGCCGGTGTCATCGGCATGACGCGGCAGTTCGCGCTCGAAGGCGCGCCCCATGGGATCCGTGCGGTGGCGATCAGCCCCGGGCCCGTCCTGAGCCCGGCCAGCGAGCGCGACCTCGGCGACGACCAGGCCGCCAGGGACGCGATAACCGGCAAGACGCTTCTGAGGCGCTTCGCCCGCCCCGAGGAGGTCGTCGAGGTGGCGGCCTTCCTCGCCTCCGACCGGGCGTCGTACATCACGGGCGCCAACATCCCCGTCGACGGCGGTGCGACCGCCTGGTAGCGGGGCGGGCCGTCCTGCGGTCGGGGCGGTGGAGAGAGGGCCGTTCGACAGTGGAGTGGGCGCCTCCGGTGTGCGACGTACGGCCGGGCTGGGCCGTGCCTCGCTGCGGGCGGGAGGGCGGTGGAGTCAAGGCCGTTCGACCGGGGGCGGACTGGGCGGGAGGTACGGCGCCGCGGCGGCCCTCCGTGATCGGCCGAGGCGCCCCCCGGGGGGCGCTGCGGGGCTCATGATGCCTGAGCACCCTCCGGGGGCTGCGTACACCTGTCTGGGTGGCGCGGAGTCGACCTCCTCGCCTCTGGGTGAGGCGGGGTCGTCCTTCCGCCGGCGGTGACGTGCTCGGCGTGCCTCGGCCCGAGGGCGGGGGTCGTCTCCGCGACCCGGGGTGGGCGAGGTCGCCGCGCTCGTCGCCGGGCGGGTGGGGCCGGATCAGATCAGATCGGCCGGCCCTACTGGCCGCCCTTCTGTACGTAGCTGCGGACGAACTCCTCGGCGTTCTCCTCGAGGACCTCGTCGATCTCGTCGAGGATCGCGTCGACGTCGTCAGTGAGCTTTTCCTGACGCTCCTGGACGTCCGGAGCCGCCTGTGCCTCGGTCTCCTCGACCTCGGTCTCCTGCCGGCCGGTCTGCTTCTGGCCGCCGGTGTCCTTCGTCGCCATGTGGTACCTCCGCTTGGGGGACGCATCTGATTCATATCTTCCCCGAACCAGACGACATTTCGCGCGGATCGTCCTGTGATCTACGCCAGACGCCTGGAAGAGGACCGTCCCGTCAGACAACCTCCCCGGAACAGGCCGCCGCAAATCTGGTGACTTGCCACCATTTATCCGCCCGATAGCGCCCGCATCGGAGCTTCGAGGGGCCCGTTGCCGGGTTCGCACCGCGGTGGGCGAACGACCGCCACACCCATGCCGGACTGGTGCAAATCTGATCGCCACCCCTTCTCATATGGCATTCTGTGAAGATCCGCCCATAGGCATCCCGCTCCCGAGGAGCGGCCGTGGGGGCTGGGTCACGATGCCGGATATGAACGGGTGAAATGAAAGCGGACCACGCACAGCTGCTCGGAGATCGCTACCGGCTGATCTCGCCGCTGGGCCAAGGTGGCATGGGCATCGTCTGGCGCGCGCACGACAGACGGCTCGCCCGCGACGTGGCGATCAAGGAACTGCGCCCGTCGCAGCACGGGGACCGGTTCGACGTGCACACGGCCAGGCGCCACGCGCTGCGCGAGGCGCGATCGGCCGCGCGGCTCAGCCATCCGGCCATCGTCACCGTCCACGACCTGCTGGAGGAGGACGGCCGGCTCTGGATCGTCATGGAACTGGTCGAGGCGCTGACCCTGCAGGCCACCGCCTGGCACCTTGGCCGCCTGCCGGTGCACTGGACGGCCTGGATCGGCTTCCACCTGCTCAGCGGCCTGCGGCACGCCCACGCGGCCGGCGTCCTGCACCGCGACATCAAGCCCGGGAACGTGCTGCTCACCGGCGAGCGGGTCGTGCTCAGCGACTTCGGCATCGCGGTGCTCCAGGACGAGACCTCCCACACCAACACCATGCCGATCGTCGGCTCCCCCGGGTACATCGCGCCGGAGCGGCTGCACGGCCACCCGGCGACGCAGGCGGCCGACCTGTGGTCCTTCGGGGCCACCCTGTACTTCTCGGTCGAGGGCAGGCCGCCGGCGACCGGCGGCGGGGACGTCCTTTCGACCACGCCGCCCGAGCAGGCGCGGATGCCCCGGCGGGCCGGCGCGCTCCGGACGCTGCTGGAGGGGCTGCTGCGGCCCGACCCGGCGGAGCGGCTCACCAGCGACCAGGCCGCCCTGCTGCTGTCGGAGATCCTGCGCAAGGAGGGCATCGCGGTGCCGCCCATGCGGCTGACCGGCAGCGGCATCTTCCCGCCCGGCGCCTTTACGATGTAGATCAGATCTGGCCCGCCTGCCGGGGGCCGTCGCGAAGCGGAGCCGCGAGACGACCCGCCCCGGCATGGGCCGCCCCGGCGCGGGCAGGGCTGGCGCGCGGGGCCGGGCCGGGTGGACGGGTCGCGGGCCCGCGGCCGGCGTGGTGGCCCGGGCGGGGTCAGCGTTCGCCGGTGAGGGCGCTGACCAGGTCGGCGGCGGTGCGGCAGCGGTCGAGCAGCTCGCCCACGTGGGCCTTGGTGCCACGCAGGGGCTCCAAGGTGGGCACGCGCTGGAGCGACTCGCGGCCCGGGATGTCGAAGATCACCGAATCCCACGAGGCCGCCGCCACCGACTCGCTGTACTGGCGCAGGCACCGGCCGCGGAAGTAGGCGCGGGTGTCGTTGGGCGGCAGCTCGATGGCCCGCTGGACGTCGTCCTCGGTGACCAGCCGCTGCATGCGGTCGCGGGCCACCAGGCGGTTGTACAGGCCCCGCTCGGGGCGGATGTCGGTGTACTGCAGGTCGACCAACTGCAGGCGAGGGTGCGACCAGGGCAGACCGTCGCGCGAGCGGTAGCCCTCGAGGATCTCGAGCTTGGCCACCCAGTCGAGCTCCCTGGACAGCTGCATCGGGTCCTCGGCCAGGCGGGTGAGCACCGACTCCCAGCGGTTGAGCACGTCCTTGGTCATATCGTCGACGGCCGCGCCGAAGCGGTCCTCGACGTACTTGCGCGCCTGCTCCAGGTACTCCATCTGGAGCTGGACGGCGGTCATCTTGCGCCCGTCGCGCAGGGTGATCTCGTACTTGCAGGTCGGGTCGTGCGAGACGGCCCGCAGCGCCGCCACCGGGCTCTCGACCGACAGGTCGCCGGTGAGGAACCCGTCTTCGATCATCGCCAGCACCAGGGCCGTGGACCCCAGCTTGAGGTAGGTCGAGATCTCGGACATGTTGGCGTCGCCGATGATCACGTGCAGGCGGCGGTACTTCTCGGGGTCGGCGTGCGGCTCGTCGCGGGTGTTGATGATGGGCCGCTTGAGCGTGGTCTCCAGGCCCACCTCGACCTCGAAGAAGTCGGCCCGCTGGCTGATCTGGAAGCCCTCGCCGCGCGAGTCCTGCCCGATGCCGACGCGGCCGGCGCCGCAGACGACCTGGCGGGAGACGAAGAACGGCGTGAGGTGGCGCACGATGTCGGCGAAGGGCGTGGCGCGCCGCATGAGGTAGTTCTCGTGGCAGCCGTAGGAGGCGCCCTTGTTGTCGGTGTTGTTCTTGTACAGCTGGATAGGAGCGTTCCCCGGCATGGCCGAGGCGCGGACGGCGGCGTCGTGCATGACCCGCTCGCCGGCCTTGTCCCAGATCACCGCCGCACGGGGGTTGGTGCACTCGGGAGTGGAGTACTCGGGGTGGGCGTGGTCGACGTAGAGCCTGGCCCCGTTGGTCAGGATGACGTTGGCCAGCCCGAGATCCTCGTCGGTGAGCTGGGTGGGGTCGGCGATCTCGCGGGCCAGGTCGAAACCGCGGGCGTCGCGAAGTGGATTCTCCTCCTCGAAGTCCCATCGGGCCCTGCGCGCCCGGGCGGCCGAGGCCGCCAGGTAGGCGTTGACCACCTGTGAGGAGGTCACCATCGCGTTCGCGCCCGGCTGCCCGGGTACGGAAATGCCGTACTCGGTCTCGATGCCCATCACCCGCCGTACCGTCACGCTCTCAGCCCTTCATCTGTGCTCTGTCGCACCCGGACCATCACCGTCACGCCGCCTGTAACCACGAGCCTAGACCGTCGCCCGCGCATCCAGACCCTCTGGTGGCTGCCCGCTCCGCCGGGGCGGAAACAGCGACGGCGCGGCTCCGGAGGAACCACGCCGTCGCATGCCGGTGTCAATCAGAGGTACTGGCCGGTGTTGGCGACCGTGTCGATGGACCGCCCGGCTTCCGTGCCCTGCTTCCCGGAGACCAGGGTGCGGATGTAGACGATCCGCTCGCCCTTCTTGCCGGAGATGCGGGCCCAGTCGTCGGGGTTCGTGGTGTTGGGCAGGTCTTCGTTCTCGCTGAACTCGTCGACGCAGGCCGCGAGCAGGTGCGCGATGCGAAGGCCCTTCTGCCCGGTCTCCAGGAACGCCTTGATGGCCATCTTCTTGCCGCGGTCCACGATGTTCTGGATCATGGCCCCGGAGTTGAAGTCCTTGAAGTACAGGACCTCCTTGTCGCCGTTGGCGTAGGTCACCTCGAGGAAGCGGTTCTCCTCGGACTCGGTGTACATCCGCTCGACGACCCGCTGGATCATCCCGCCGACGGTCGCCTCACGGGAGCCGGTGTGCTCGCCGAGATCCTCCTCGTGGAGCGGCAGCTCGGTGGTGATGTACTTCGAGAAGATGTCCTTGGCCGCCTCGGCGTCCGGCCGCTCGATCTTGATCTTGACGTCCAGGCGGCCGGGCCGCAGGATCGCCGGGTCGATCATGTCCTCGCGGTTGGAGGCGCCGATGACGATGACGTTCTCCAGGCCCTCGACGCCGTCGATCTCCGACAGCAGCTGGGGGACGATGGTGTTCTCGACGTCGGAGGAGACGCCCGAGCCGCGGGTGCGGAAGATCGAGTCCATCTCGTCGAAGAACACGATCACCGGGGTGCCCTCGGAGGCCTTCTCACGGGCCCGCTGGAAGACCAGGCGGATGTGCCGCTCGGTCTCGCCGACGTACTTGTTCAGCAGCTCGGGGCCCTTGATGTTGAGGAAGAAGCTCTTGCCGGACTGGCCGGTCTTCTCCGCGACCTGCTTGGCCAGGGAGTTGGCCACGGCCTTGGCGATGAGCGTCTTGCCGCACCCGGGGGGACCGTAGAGCAGCACGCCCTTGGGGGGACGCAGCTTGTGCTCGCGGAACAGGTCGGCGTGCAGGTAGGGCAGTTCGATGGCGTCCCTGATCTGCTCGATCTGCCGGGACAGGCCGCCGATCTCCTCGTAGGAGATGTCGGGGACCTCTTCGAGCACGAGCTCCTCGACCTCGGACTTGGGGATGCGCTCGTAGACGTAGCCGGAGCGGGGTTCCAGCAGCAGCGAGTCGCCGGCCCGGATGGGCTGGTCGAACAGCGACTCGGCGAGGCGGACCACGCGCTCCTCGTCGGCGTGGGAGATGACCAGCGCGCGCTGGCCGTCCTCGAGGAGCTCCTTGAGCATCACGATCTCGCCGACGCTCTCGTAGCCGAGCGCCTCGACCACGTTGAGCGCCTCGTTGAGCATGACCTCCTGGCCGCGCTTGAGCGTGTCGACGTCGACCGCGGGGCTGACGTTCACCCGGAGCTTGCGCCCCCCGGTGAAGACCTCGACGGTGCCGTCGTCACGTGCCTCCAGGAAGACGCCGAAGCCGGACGGCGGCTGAGCCAGCCGGTCGACCTCCTCCTTGAGGGCCACGATCTGGTCCCGGGCCTCCTTGAGCGTGGCCACCAGCCGTTCGTTCTGCCCGGTGACCGCGGCCAGATTGGCCTGCAACTCATGGAGACGTTCCTCGAGGACCCTGGCTTGCCGTGGAGACTCGGCGAGCTTCCGGCGCAACGCGGTGATCTCCTCCTGGAGGAAGGAGACCTGAGTTGTGAGGTCAGCGACCTCCCGTTCGCGCTGGGCGGCTCGAGCCTCAGCGTCATCGCGAGCTGCCACAGTCACCTCCTTCCCAGTCGAGGGCGACTACTCAAGACCCTACCTATCTCGGGGGCATCCGTAACCTGGCCAGGGAGTGTTCGTGTCATTACATCCAGTGTTCAGTGTTAAATGCCTTATAGGCGGCTATTGCTAGTAAGCAGCGTCACACGGGTTTCTGTTCCCATGGTTGGCGAGCCGGCATGATTGCCCGCCGAACCTCATGGTCGGCTTCGGGAGCTCATGTGCCCGACTCCTCCCCGTACGCGCCCTTGGCGGGGCGCCGGCGCCTGGGCGGGGGCGTGACGCCGTCCGCCATGCGACGGGCCATGACGAGGAAGCCCGTGTGCCCGACCATCCGGTGACCCGGGCGGACGGCGAGACCTTCCACATGCCAGTCGCGGACCAAGGTTTCCCACGAATGCGGCTCAGTGAAACTTCCGTGATCGCGGAGGCTTTCCACCGTACGCGACAACTGTGTTGTTGTCGCTACATAACAGCAGATAACACCACCAGGCGTCAGGGCTTTGGCCGCCGCGTCCACGCACTCCCACGGCGCCAGCATGTCGAGGATCACCCGGTCGACGTCGCTCTCGTCGAGGGAGGCGACCAGATCGCCCACGACCAGCCGCCACTGCTGCATGGGGCCGCCGTAGAACTTCTCGACGTTCTTGCGCGCCACCTCGGCGAAGTCCTCGCGCCGCTCGTAGGAGGTGACCGTGCCGCTCTCGCCCACCGCGCGCAGCAGGAAGCACGTGAGCGCCCCGGAGCCGACGCCGGCCTCCACGACCCGCGCGCCGGGGAAGACGTCGGCCATGGCGACGATCTGCGCGGCGTCCTTGGGATAGACGACGGCCGCGCCGCGCGGCATGGAGACCGCGTAGTCCTGCAGCAGGTGGCGGAAGGCCAGATACGGCGTCCCGCCGGAGGAGCGCACGACCGAGCCCTCGGGGGACCCGATCAGGTCGTCGTGCGGGATGGAGCCTTTGTGCGTGTGGAAGACACCGCCCTCTTTGAGCGTCACGGTGTGACGCTTGTCCTTGGGGTCGGTTAGTTGTACCTGATCACCGGGCCGGAACGGCCCGTGCCTGCGGAAACCCATGCGCGCAAGGCTATATCCGCCCGCCGCCCGCTCGCGCGGGCGCGCGAGCCCACTGGGGTGACCGGTATCAGGTGGAACGCGACCTCTGGGGTGGCGCATCCCCCTCAGAAATGGATTGGCCCTCCGCGCCCGATCCTGGTAGCTCTTTGCCATGCTTCCCCGGCTTCCCGGGCTTCCCCGGTACCCCCGCGAGACGGTCCAGGCGGGCCCGTACCTGCTGCGCCCGCCCGCCAAGGACGACATCGACGCGATCACGCGGGCCTGCGCGGATCCCGAGATCGCCGCCTACGTCCCGAGCGTCCCGGTCCCCTACACCGCCGACGACGCGCGCGTCTTCGTCACCGAGACCGCCCCCGGGACGTGGGAGGCGGGCGGGGCGTACTTCGCCATCGCCGACCCGGCCACCGGCGACTGGCTCGGCAACGCGCTGCTCAAGCCGCCGTCCGCGGCGGGCAACGCCGAGATCGGCTATATGGTCGCGCCCTGGGCCCGCCGGCGTGGAGTGGCCACCATCGTGACCCGGGCCCTCAGCGAATGGGCCTACCAGCACGGGACGCACCGGGTCGAACTGCTCACCGATCTGGAGAACACCGCGAGCCAGCGCGTCGCGATGGCCGCGGGCTACCGCCGCGAAGGCGTCCTGCGGGAGGCCGCCCCCCGCAAGGACGGCGGCGGCCGCACCGACCTGGTGCTGTACGGGCGCCTGGCCACCGACCCCGGCACCCCCCAGCGGTCCTACCTGCCCGACCTGCCCGGGGGGTCGCTCTCGGACGGCGTGGTGCGGCTCGCGCCGCTCACCCTGCCCGACGTCGACGCCTACCAGGCCATGATGAGCGAGCCGGACGTGCTGGTGCGCAGCGTCCCGCCGCTCGCCCCGCTACGCGAGGAGAGCGTGTACCGCGCCCGGTGCACCGGCATGTGGTGGCTGGCGGGCGAGCGGGCCGAGCTCGGCGTCCACGACGCCGCCACCGGGGAGTTCGCCGGCCACATCCAGCTCATGAACGTCAACCAGGCGCTCGACCAGGCGATGATCGGCTACAGCCTGGCCGGGCGCTTCCGCGGCCGCGGGTTCATGACCAGGGCCGTGGACCTGCTGTGCGAGTGGGCCTTCGCCAGGACCTCCCTGCACCGCATCGTCGCCGGCACCGCGACCGACAACACCCCCTCCCACCGCGTGCTGGAGCGCGCGGGCTTCGAGCGGGAGGCCCTGGTCAGAGCGCTGCTGCCGGGCGCGGACGGCACCCGGCACGACGACCTGCAGTGGGTGCGCCTGCGCGGCTGAGCCGCCCCTCCCCCGGCCACGCCGCCCTCCCGCCGTGAGGCGCGGCTCCCTCCGGGAAGAGCGAGGCGCGGTCCGGAGCGCGCCTCGCGGCAGGAGGCGCGCTCCGGAGCGGGGGCTTCGGCTCAGTCGGCGCCGAACTTCGCGCGCAACGCGGCGAAGGCGGCGTCGGTGCCGGCCAGCGCCCGGTCGATGTCGGCGTCGGTGTGCGCCGCCGACAGGAACCAGTTGTGCCACGGGTGGAGGTAGACCCCCTCCTTCAGGCACGCGCCGGACCAGTACATGCCCTTCTCCAGGGTCGTGTCGCCCTCGAAGGAGAGCCACGGGATCTGCACCGGGCCGGTCTGCCTGACCACGAACCCGTGGGAGGCCGCCTGCGCCGCCAGCCCCTCACGCAGCCGCGTCCCGGCCCGCTCCATCAGCGCCGGGCCGTCGATGTCGCGCAGCGTCTCGATGGTGGCCTTGGCCGCGGCCATGGCGACGGCGGAGAACCAGAACGACCCGGTGGAGTACAACGTCTGCGCCGGGCCGCGCAGCGCGTCGGTGCCGGTGACCGCCGCGATGGCGTAGCCGTTGGCCATCGCCTTGCTCCATGCGGTCAGGTCGGGGCGCACGCCGAGCGGCTCCCACGAGCCGCGCAGGTCGAGCCGGAAGCCGGCGCGCACGTCGTCGATCACCAGGGCGGCGCCGATGCGGTCGGCCAGGGCGCGCACCCCCCGCGCGAACGCGGGGTCGACCGGCTCCTGGTCCTCGAAGGAGTCGTGCTTGAACGGCGTGACGATGATCGCGGCCACGTCCCCCTCAGCCTGGGCGGCGGCGGCCTCGGCGCCGGCCAGGTCGTTGTAGGGGTACTCGATCAGGTCTGCGCGCTCGCTCGGGGTCGTGCCGGCCAGGCTGGGAGTGCACCACGGGTCGGCCCCGTGGTAGGCCCCGTGGGCCACCAGCACCTTGGAGCGCCCGGTCGCGGCGCGGGCCACCATAAGCGCCTGGGTGGTGGCGTCGGTGCCGTTCTTGGAGAACATCACCCAGTCGGCCGAGGGGATCAGGTCGACCATCAGCTCGGCGAGCTCCACCATGACCGGGCCCGGCCCGTTCAGGCAGTCCCCCGCGGCCTGCTGGGCGGCCGCCGCCTGCTCGACGCGCGGGTGCCGGTGGCCGAGGATGACCGGCCCCCAGCTGCACATCAGGTCGAGGTACTCGCGCCCGTCGGCGTCCCACTGGCGGCAGCCCTCGCCCCGGACGAAGAACTGGGGGTAGCCGGGGGCGAAGATCGCGGCGTTGAGGTGGCCGTACATGCCGCCGGGGACGACCTTGGCGGCCCGGTCGCGCAGTTCGGCGTCGGACACTCTGTCGGACATGTGCTCAGATCCCTTCGGTGGCGGGCAGCGCCCCGGCGCCCTCGTCGGCGAGGCGCTGGAGGTGGTCGACGGTCAGGCCGTCGAGTCCGGCGTCGGAGCCGAGGCCCCCGGCGACCCGGGCGGCCAGGGCGGTGCCCAGGCGGGCGGCGCCGGTGACCTCGTGCCCGGCGAGCAGGCCGGCGATGAACCCGGCGCAGTAAGCGTCGCCGCATCCGGTGGTGTCCACGACGGGCGTGCGCAGGGCGGGCACGCGGACCGTCCCGTCGGCCGTGGCGACCAGGCTGCCCTCGGCGCCGAGGGTGATCAGCACGCCCGCGGGGCCCTCTGCGAGCAGCATGGCCGCCGCCTCCTCCACCGACGACGCGCCAGTGATCATGAGTGCCTGCTCCTCGTTGGGCAGGAAGTGGTCGACGTGCGGCAGGAAGGCGCGGGCGCCCTGCATCAGGTCGGGCATGTTGGACAGCAGGTCCATCGTGACCAGCGTCCCGCCCTGCCTGGCGGCGGTGAGCAGTTCGAAGAAGGCCGGGTCGTGCAGGCCCCAGGTGACGTCCATGCCGCCGAGGTGGACCACGCGCGCCCCGGTCACCTGGGCGGGGTCGAGGTCGGCGGCGGACAGGGTCAGGTTGGCGCCGGGGACGTGGAAGGAGGGCCGCCCGCCGTCGGGGCGGATGGGCAGGATGGAGGCGGCGGTCTGCTCGCCGGTCTTGCGCACGACGCCCCGCACGTCCACGCCGTGCCGTTCCATGAGCATCAGCAGCAGGTCGCCCAGCTCGTCGTGGCCGACCGCGCCGGCCGAGGCGACCGGCACCCCGAGCTTGGCCAGGTCGACGGCGGTGCCGGCAGCGGCGCCCGCGGCCGTCACCCTGATCTGCTCCAGCAGGTGGGTGTCCTGGCCCTGGGGGATGGACTCCACGGGCCGGGCCAGCACATCGACGATGTGCACCCCCAGCGTGAGGACGGTCATGGCGCTTCCTTCGTCCGATACGGGGATTACGCGGATTGCCGGATAATAGACGGGCGCCCGACTAAAATGTCAAGGCGTGGTCGGGTCACATCGGGACCCGCCGTGAAGGGACGGGCATGCCGAAGATCGTCAATCACCGGGAACGCCGCGAGGAGGTCGTGGACGCCGCCCGCAGGGTCATCCTGCGCGAGGGCATCGACGCGGCGACCACCCGGGCCATCGCCAAGGAGGCCGGCTACTCCAACGGCGTGCTCACCCACTACTTCGCCGACAAGGACGACATCCTGCTGTCGGCGCTCAGGGCCTCCCATCGGCGCATCGTGAGCCGCCTGAAGGACAAGCTCACCGGGCGCTCGGGCCTCGCGGCGCTGCGCGAGGTGCTCCTGGACAACCTGCCCCTGGACGAGGACCGCGAGCAGGAGACCGCCCTGGAGGTCGGGTTCTGGGGCCGCAGCCTGGCCGGCGGCCGGCTGCTGGAGGTGCAGCGCGAGGAGGCCGGCGAGCTGCGCTATCTGGTGCGCACCCTGCTCGACGCGGCCGCGGCGGCCGGCGAGATCACCACCGGTGAGGACCTCGACGACGTCGCCGCGCGGCTGCTCGCCCTGGTGGACGGGCTGAGCCTGCACCGGCTGCTCTACCCCGACCGCCTGCCGCCCGGTTCCCTCACCCGGCTCATGGGCGCCGAGCTGGACCGCCTGACCCCGTGAGCGCGGGCGGGACCGCGCCACGGCATCTTGACCGCACGCCGGCACGCGGCGGGGACCACGAGGAGAACGGAGCGAGATGAGGCTTGCGCGCGAGCGGGAACGGCTGTGCGACATCGGCCGCCGCATGGTGGAGACCGGGCTCGTGCTCGGCACCTCGGGCAACATCAGCGTCCGCGACGGCGACCTGGTGGCGGTCTCGCCCGGCGGGGTCGCCCTGGACCGGCTCACCCCCGAAAGCTGCCCCGTCCTGGACATGTCGGGCCAGGTGCTGGAGGGCGGCCGCAAGCCCTCCTCGGAGGTGCCGATGCATCTGGCGCTCTACGAGAGCACCGGCGCCGCGGCGATCGTGCACACCCACTCACAGAACGCCGTCGTGGTGTCGGCCACGATGAGCGAGCTGCCGGCGATCCACTACAACGTGATGCTGCTCGGCGGCCCGGTCCGCGTGGCGCCGTACGCGACCTACGGCACCCCCGAGCTCGCCGGCAACGTCCGCGCGGCCCTGGAGGGCCGCCTGGCGGCCCTGATGGCCAACCACGGGGCCGTCGCCGTCGGCGCCGACCTGGAGCAGGCCCTTGAGGCCGCGCGCCTTCTGGAGTGGCTGTGCGCCGTCTACGTCCAGGCCCGGACGATCGGCGAGCCGCGCATCCTGTCCGAGGCCGAACTGGCCGCCGTCGTCGAGCGCGCCGTCCGCGGCTGACCCCCCGGCGACGACTCCGGGCGGCCGTCCCGGTGGGACGGCCGCCCGGACTGGAGCGGGGCGGGCGTCAGTCCGTGCGGTGGGACTCGTAGCGCATGGTGCGCGACACGCCGACGCGGACGGTGGTGCCCGGCAGGATGGGCACCGGCTCGTTCGGCGGGATGTCGTAGAAGTTCGGGTCGCCGGGCGGCTGCACCTGGGTGCCGTTGACCGAGCCGAGGTCGATCAGGTTGACGTCCCAGCCGTCCAGCCGCACCCGCAGGTGGCGGCGGGAGACCGAGCCGTCGGGGCTGGTGACCCTGGCCGGGCGCGCCTCGCCCGAGGTGACCTCCGGCGCCCGCTCGGGGTCGCGTCCGAGCAGGTAGTCGCCGTCCAAGGTCAGCGCCAGGCCGTCGTCCAGCAGCAACACCCCGAGAGGCGGGCGCTCCCCCTTGTAGGGCACCAGCGTGCGCTGCACCAGGGCGATGCCGCAGACCGCGCAGTAGGGCACGCGCGGGTCGTTGAAGTGGTCGTTCTTGCAGTCGACCCCGTAGACCATGGGCCGGCTGAGCGGCTCGGGCGCCGGGCCGGCCTCGGTGGGCTCCAGGAGGGCGCCGGGGGTGTCAGGCCGGTCCTCACCGCCCTCCAGCAGGTAGGACTCGAAGCCGGACGCCTCGCCCTCGCCGGGGCCGCCGGGCGCCGCGCCGGGGTCCACGGCGGCCATCTCGGGGTCGGTCAGCAGGGACGGCGACGCCTCGTGCTCGCGCTCGGGGGGCGGCGCGGAGGCGAGAGGGGCCGGCTCGGGCAGGGAGGGCACGGAGGGCACGGACATCGGCGCCGCGCCCATGCCGTACGGCGCGCCCGCGCCGGGCTCGGGACGGGACGGCTCGGGCTCGGCCAGGCTCGCCCCGCCGGACGGCCCTGGCCGGCCGGGCGACGCGGACGCCCCGGAGGGACCGGACAGCCCGGAGGGGCCGGACGCCGTCACCGGGTCGGGCCCGGGGAAGGGATCGGCGGCCATCGCCTGGCGCACATTCCCGGACCCCTCGGCGGCCGGGCCGCCGGCGTCCTGCCCCTCGGTGAAGGAGCAGATGACGCCGCCACCGGGGATCACGCCCGCGTCCAGCCGGGCCCGCCTGATCGGCGGCCCGGCGTCCGGCAGGCGCAGCTCGACGGCCGACACCGGCCCGGCGACCAGCCGGTCGGTCCAGGTCAGGGCGTCCTTGCCGTCGAGGCGGACCTCGGTGCCCGGCCCGGTGATGGACGCCTGGGCGTCCCCGCTGACCAGCACCGCGATGCCGCCGCCCACCGGGCCGGCGAGGGCGCAGGCGATCGGCTCGGCCGTCATCGACCGCGCGAGGACCTGGGCGGCGCGCCGGGCCAGGGCCCTGCCGTCGCCGCCGGAGGCCGCGGTCTCGCGCACCGCGGACAGCAGCTCCTCGGCGACGGCGTCGGCCGCGTCGCACACCAGCAGCAGGCCGCCCACATGGGCGATCAACCCGTCGCCGGGAAGCGGACGCACCACCCCCACGCCTTGCTCCGTCACAGAACTCTCCCTCTCCGAAAACGCCACCGGATGGACGGCACCCGCATCGGGTCGCCCACCACCAGCCAAACACTAATCCGGACGACGGCGAACCGTGTCCGGAGGGTGGCGGGCGGGACCGGGTCGATGAGGCTGCCGATGGCACCGGACCGTAGCAAAAACCACAGCAGAAGTCCCTCCGCGACCAAGGTGAGCAGACCGAACAAGCTCCGCCTTTCTCCCCGCGGATCGGCTCCTCATGCCACGCCGGAACCGGGCGGAGGAGAAGGCCGAGGAGCGCCGTGCCGGGACGGGCCCGGTCGCGGCGCGGTCCCGGTCGCGGACGGGCGGGCGGGTCAGACCCCGCTGAAGACCCGGTTGACGTCGGCGGTGACCAGCACGCCGTAGACGTCCCCGCCCCGCTCGACCAGGAGGTACTCCCCCGAGGGGGTCTCGCGCATGGCGTCGATCAGCGACTCGCCCGCCAGGTCGGCCGGCAGGACCAGCGAGGGTTCCAGGCTGCGCGACAGCGCGCCGACGCTCACCCAGGGCCGCCGCTGCTCGGGCGTGGCGGCGACGGCGGCCTCGTTGACGATGGCCGTGGGGTGCCCATCGTGGTCGACGACGACCATGGCGCCCGCCTGCGCCTCGCGGGCGCGGCGCATGGCCTCGGCCAGCGGCACCTCGGCGGTGACCGCGATGGCGCGCCTGGCCAGCGTGCGGGCCTGGAGGTGGGGCATGCGGGCGCGCACCTTGGCCACCTGCAGCGACTGGCTCGCGCCCATCCAGATGAAGGAGGCCAGCAGCACCGACCACAGCACCTGGCCCCAGTCGGGCTCCTGCTCGGTCACCCAGGAGGAGCCCAGGGTCAGCACCACCAGGGCGACGGCGAGCCCGCGCCCGAACCAGGCGGCGGCCTTGGTGCCGGTGACGGAGTTGCGGGTGAGCTTCCACACACCGGCCCGCAGCATGCGGCCGCCGTCGAGCGGCAGGCCGGGCAGCAGGTTGAACACCCCGACGATGAGGTTGGAGACCCAGAGCTGCAGGATCAGCACGTACGGGATGGTCTCGGCGGGCACGACCAGGCTGACGGCGAACCCGGCGGCGGCCAGGCCCAGCGACACCAGCGGGCCGACGAAGGCGACGAGGAACTCCCGCGACGGCGTCTCGGGCTCGCGCTCGATCTCGGAGACCCCGCCGAGCATGTAGAGCGTGATGCGCCGCACCGGCAGCCCGAAATGGCGGGCCATCACGCAGTGGGCCAGCTCGTGCAGCAGCACCGAGATGTAGAGGAAGACGGCGAAGACGAAGGCGACCAGGTAGGTGGTGAAGGTGGTCCTGCCCGGCAGGTGGTCGGCCACCACGGGCTGGAAGGTGTAGGTGATGAACGCCGCGACGATCAGCCACGTCGGCGACACGTAGATGGGAATGCCGAACGGGCTTCCCATGCGCAGCCCCGGAGACGCAGGCCGTTGCGGGGTCTGGGTGCTCATGATTGTCGTCGTCCCTCCTCGTGCCTCGATGCTACGCGCCTCGCGGCGCGGAAAGACCTGCCCGAAGGGCGCCCCCGGCCTGAAGTGTCGCCCGGCTGACCTACAGTTCCGGCATGAGCATTTCGGAGCCGCCCGCGATCATCGGCAGTCTCTCCCCCTCCCGCGCGGGTGACTTCATGACATGTCCGCTGCTCTACCGCTTCCGGGTGATCGACCGGCTTCCCGAGCGCCCCTCCCCGGCCGCCGTGCGCGGCACGCTGGTCCACGCGGTGCTCGAGCGGCTGTACGACCTGCCGGCCGCCGAACGCGACGTCGCGGCGGCGCAGGCACTGCTCGACCCGCAGTGGACCCGCCTGCTGGAGCAGTCGCCCGAGTACTCCGCCTTGTTCGAGGACGACTCCGAGCACGAGCGCTGGATCGGCCAGGCGCGCCAGATGCTCGAGCGCTATTTCGCCCTGGAGGACCCGCGCCGCCTGGAGCCGGCCGAGCGCGAGCTGTACGTCGAGGCGGTGCTCGACAGCGGGCTGATGCTGCGCGGCTACATCGACCGCGTCGACGTGGCGCCCACCGGCGAGGTGCGGGTGGTCGACTACAAGACCGGCAGCGCGCCGGGCCGCGACTTCGAGGCCAAGGCGCTGTTCCAGATGAAGTTCTACGCGCTGGTGCTGTGGCGGCTGCGCGGCGAGGTGCCCCGGCTGCTGCAGCTGATGTACCTCGGCAACGGCGAGATCGTGCGCTACGCCCCCGACGAGGCCGACCTGCTGGCGACCGAGCGCAAGGTGCAGGCGCTGTGGGAGGCCATCGAGCGCTCGCTGACCACGCGCGAGTGGCGGGCCCGCCGCTCGCGGTTGTGCGACTGGTGCGACTACCAGGCCCTGTGCCCGGAGTTCGGCGGCACTCCCCCGCCGGTGCCCGACCGGCGCCCCGGCGACACCATCAGGGGCGCCCGCCGCGCGGCCACCGACGAACTCTGAAGCTCAGGCGCCGTCGGCGCCCCCCTCCTCGTCGAGGTGGGGCGGGATGCCCAGGGCGGCCTCGTCCGGCCCGCGGTGTTCCGGGCGCCAGGAGACGTCCGACCCCTCGGCCTGACGGCGGCGCTCGGCGCCCACCATCTCGCTGACGGTCTCGCGCACGCGCCTGACGGTGTCGAGGTTGGCGTGCCGCTGGGCCTCGGGGATGTCGCGCCGTCCGTAGCCGAAGTGCATCACCGGACCCCCTCCGTCCGCCGTCGCTCTGGACGAGGTCTCCCCGCACGCTCACGATGAAGCTGTGGCATGTTCGTCATCGCCTCCGCCGTTCACGCCGCCACCGACCGCTCACCGTTCCCAGAATGCCGCCGGTCGACTACGTACGGTACTCATTGAGATCCATTGCGTATTCGACACTTTGTGTGTAAAGACTTGTGGAAGGCGTCAGGAGACCAGTAAGAACCGACGAACGGAGCGAGATGCCCGCCCCCCGAGAGCTCGACCCGGCCGCCTCCGCCCAGGCCCTGTTCGGCTACGAGCTGCGGCGTCATCGCACCGCGGCCGGTTGGACGATGGAGCAGCTCGCACAGAAGATCTGCTTCTCCGTCGCGCTGGTGGGCATGGTGGAGAACGCCCGGCGCTCCCCATCACGCGACTTCGCCGAGCGCTGCGACAAGGCGTTGCAACTGGACGGCGCCCTGCTGCGGCTGTGGCCGTTCATCAACCGCGCCTCGACCCCGTCCTGGTTCCGTCCGTGGCTGGAGGTCGAGCGCGAGGCGGCCACCCTTCGCACCTGGGAGCCGCTGGTGGTCCCGGGGCTGCTGCAGACCGAGGAGTACGCGCGGGCGATCTTGCTGGGTGAGCCCCGCGTGACTCCGGAGGACGTCGAGGAGCAGGTGGCGGCCCGCATGGAGCGCCAGCGCATCTTCGAGCGTCCCGAGCCGCCCATGCTGTGGGCGGTGCTCGACGAGGCGGTGCTGCACCGGCCGATCGGCAGCGCGCAGGTCATGACCGCGCAGCTGCACCGCCTGCTGGAGGCCGGAGCGCTGCCGTGCGTGACGATCCAGGTCGTCCCCCTCAGCGCGTACTCCACCACAGGGCTTGAAGGGGGGTTCATTATCGCCCAGACGCGCGGCCTGCCCGATACCGTTTACCTGGAGTCCGCAGGTCACGGCCAGGTCGTCGAGCGGGCGGCGGAGGTCGAAGAGCTCACCGTTCGGTACGAAGTGATCCGCGCTGAGGCGCTTCCCCAGCGCGCGTCACTCGAGTTGATCAGGGAGACGATTCAGCGATGGACCACCTGAAGGACGAGCTGCGCGAAGCGGCATGGTCGAGATCCCCCTACTCCGGCAGCAGCGGCGGCAACTGCGTCGAGGTGGCCCGCCTGCCCGGCGGCCGCGTCGGCGTGCGCGACAGCAAGCGCCCCGCCGGTCCCCCGCTGGTCTTCGCGGCCAGCGAGTGGACCTTGTTCAGTCACGGCGTGAAGGCGGGGCACTTCGGCGCCTGAGCCCTCCCGTGGTCCGTACGGTCGCCGGCGAGACCGTGCGGATCCCCGAAAGCGGCCCGTCCTCACGACGGCCCGCCCGGAAGGCGGGCGCCCGCGTCCGTCCACCGCCGCTCAGGCGGCGCCACCAGGAGACCGGCGATCCTTCCGGGTTTCGGAACCGGCCGGGATGTTGCCCTCTTCGACGTACTTGACCAGCAGTCGCATCGCCTCGGCCGACGGCGTGCCGGGCTCGACGGTGTAGATGAACAGCGTCTGGTCGGGGTCTCCAGGCAGCGACAGCGTGTGGTAGGTCATGACGATATCCCCGACGATGGGATTGTCGTAGCGCTTGATCCCCCTGACCCTCTCGTGGACGTCGTAGCGCGCCCACAGCCGCCGGAAGTCGGCGCTGTCCTTCGTCAGGCCGTGGATCACCTCGGCCAGCCGGGGGTCGTCGGGGCGGCGGCCGAACTCGAACTTCAGCATGGCGGCGACGTTGGCGGCCACCCCCTCCCAGTCGTCGTGCAGCCTGCGGGCGCGCGGATCGCAGAAGATGTACCGCGCCATGTTGCGCTCGGCGGCCGGCATGGCGTAGAAGTCGCAGCACAGCGCCCTGAGCAGCCGGTTGGCGGCCAGCACGTCGCAGCAGCGGCCGATCACGAACGCCGGGATGCCGCCCAGTTCCAGGCTCTCCAGAAGTTGGTAGGTCTCCCGGGCGACCCGCTGGGGCCGGCGCGGAGGATGTCCGCGCGCGGGGCCCGCCCCCGCCAGGTCGAGCAGATGGGTCCGCTCGGTCTCGTCCAGCCGCAGAGCGCGGGCGATGGCCGCGAGGACCTCGCGCGAGGCGTTGCGGCTGCGGCCCTGTTCCAGGCGGGTGTAGTAGTCGACGCTGACCCCGGCCATGCGGGCCAGCTCTTCGCGCCGCAGCCCCGGGACCCGCCGCCGTCCGGCGGAACGGTCGTCCTGCGGCTGCTCGGGACTCAGCCGGTCACGGCGTGATCGGAGGAACTCCCCCAGTTCCGTAGCATGGGCCATATGTCCAGTATGTCGGGTTTGTTGAATGTCGCCATGCCGGGTCGCGCCTAGCCTGGTACTGGTGGTCCCGGTCTAAAGGGTGCCAGTTCAGACCCCTGTTCTCCGCCCTCCCACGTGCTTTGCTGGAAGAGCATCACCTGACAGGCCCACCAGTGACGCCGGACGTTCACCTCCAGACGGCCGGAAGGAGGACGACATGACCGATTCGATACTCAAGGCGACGCTCGACCGGCTCGACCGGGCAGGCAGGCAGGCCGATCGGGCCACGGCCCGCGCCGAGCAGGCCATGCGCCAGACCGCGGCCGTGCTTGAGGAACAGCGCCGCTTCGCCATCGACGCCTCGCACGAGCTCCGCACCTGCCTGGCCGGCCTGCGCGCCGAACTGGAGGAGGCGCGCATGCACCCCGACCAGACCGACCTGGGCGAGCTGCTGGAGCGGACGCTGGCCGGCGTCGGCCGCCTGCAGGCCGCCATCGGCGACCTGCTCCTGCTCGCCACCACCGAGCAGGGGGAGCCGCGCGAGTCCGAGCGGGTCGACCTCGGCGAACTGGCCGCCGAGGCGGCGCCGGAAGGCGCCGACGTGGTCTGCATCCCGGGCCACGGGGTCACCGTCGAGGCGGTGCGGCCGGACCTGGCGCAGGCTCTGGCCATCCTGCTCGGCCGGGCGCGGCGCGGCGAGGGCGACGGCACGGTGGTACGCGTGCGGGTGCGCCGCGACGGCGACTGCGCCGAACTCACGGTGACCAGCGACGGGGCGGCCGCGGAACACGAGCGGATGGAGCGCCTCACGCGGCTGGACACCTTCCCCCGGGGCGACCAGGCCTGCCTGAGCCTGGCGGTCGCGCGGGGCATCGCCCACGCCCACCACGGCACGCTGTGGGCCTACCTGCGGCCGTCGGGCGCGAGGAGCTTCGTGCTGCGCCTGCCCGTGGCCGCGTCCGGCGACGGGGACACCGCCGACCTGGAGCGGGTCGCGCGCGCCCCCCGCCCCTTTCGCGCCGCCTGAACCGACCGGCCGGCCGGCCCCCGCGCCGGCGTCGCGATCGGCGGCCGGCGGCCTGCCCGGACCCACCGGACCCGAGCCGCCGCCCGCCGCCCGGCCGGTGGTCCTTCCCCGGGATGAGGACGATATCCATCCTCAGCAGGGTGGCGAACAGCACGGAAGTCCTAAATTGAGAGGGTGCGCACGACCCCCGGCAGCCCGCGAGCCTGGCTCAGAGCCCATCCTCTGATCGGCGACTCGGCCCTCGCTCTTCTCATCACCGCGCTGTCGGCCGCCACGGTCGTGGTCAACGCCGCCGGCGCCCCCACCGCCGGGGTCGGCCCCACCAGGTCCCCGGACGCGCTCAGCCTCGTCCTGATCACGCTCACCTGCGCGGCCGTGGCGCCGCGCAGGCGCTGGCCGCTCGTGCTGCTGTGCCTGGCCGAGCTGCCGCAGGTGGCACTGGCCGCGCTGGACTACGACGCAGGGCTCACCGGGCTGGTGTCGCTCATCCTGCTCTACACCGTGGCCGCCTATCGGGGGCTGGCGCTGAGCCTGGTGGCCGCCGCGGTCGTCTCCCTCTCCCATCTCACCTCGATGCTCCTCGGCGCGGACACCGGCGGCTGGGGGCAGCAGACGTTCGTCGTGGTCGTGGCGCTGACGGTGTGGGTGGTGGGCCGCTCGATCCGGCTGCGCCGGGCCTACCTCGCCGAGCTCGTCGACCGGGCCGAGCGGCTGGAGCGGGCCCGGGAGGCCGACACCCGCGCCGCCCGCGCCGAGGAGCGCTCGCGCATCGCCCGCGAACTGCACGACGTGGTGGCCCACCACGTGAGCGTGATGACCGTCCAGGCCGCGGCGGCCCGCAAGGTGCTGGACACCCGTCCGGAGGCCGCCAAGGACGCCCTGGTCGCCATCGAGGAGATGGGCAGGACCGCCATGCGCGAGATGCGGGGCATCGTGGGCGTGCTGCGCACCGACGGCGAGGCCGGGGAGCGCGCGCCCCAGCCCGGCATGGGCGACCTGCCCGGGCTGGTCGACCAGATGCGCGAGGCGGGGCTGCGGGCGCAGCTGTGGGTCGAGGGCGAGCGGCGAGCGCTGCCGCCGGGCATCGACCTGGCCGCCTACCGCCTGGTCCAGGAGGCCCTCACCAACAGCCTGCGGCATGCCGGGCCGGCGGCGCGGGCATGGGTGACCGTCCGCCACGACCCGGGCGAGCTGCTGGTACGGGTGGAGGACGACGGGACGGGCGTCAACGGGGCGAGCCCGCGGGGGCCGGACGACCGGCAGGGACACGGTCTGGTGGGCATACGCGAACGAGTCTCACTCTATGGTGGAATCCTGCGAATCGGCCCGCGCCAGGGGGGCGGATTCGAGGTACGGGCCCGTTTCCCCCTCAAGGACTCACACACATGACAATCAGGGTGCTGCTGGTCGACGACCAACCGCTGCTGCGCACCGGCTTCCGGCTGATCCTCGAGGCCGAGCCCGACATCACGGTCGTCGGCGAGGCGGGCAACGGGTCGACGGCCCAGGACCAGTCGCGGGCGCTGCTGCCCGACGTGGTCCTCATGGACATCCGCATGCCGGGAGTCGACGGCATCGACGCCACCCGGCGCATCGTGCGGGACGCCGCGCCGGGCGCCCACGTGCCCCGCGTGCTGGTGCTGACGACCTTCGACCTGGACGAGTACATCGTCGAGGCCCTGCGCGCCGGCGCCAGCGGCTTCCTGCTGAAGGACGTGCCGCCCGAGGAGCTGGTGCAGGCGATCCGGGTGGTGGCGGCCGGGGACGCCATCGTCGCGCCGAGCGTGACCCGGCGGCTGCTGGACAAGTTCGCCACCCGGCTGCCCTCGGCCCACCAGCAGGCCACCCCCGCCCGCGTGCACCGGCTGACCGAGCGCGAGCTGGAGGTGCTGCGCCTGATCGCCCGGGGCATGTCCAACGCCGAGATCGCCGCCGAGCTCGTGGTCAGCGAGACCACCGTCAAGACCCATGTGGGCAACGTGCTGACCAAGCTGGCGCTCCGCGACCGGGTGCAGGCCGTGGTCCTGGCCTACGAGACCGGCCTGATCACCCCCGGCGCCATCCCCTGATCACCGACGTGACCGCCGGCTTCCGCCTCACCCGGTCCTGCCCCGCGTCATAGTGACGTCAGCGCCTCGAACGACACCTCCACCGAGACCGGATCGTCGAAGGACAGACGCCGGGTGTGCCCGCACCTCAGCTCGTATCTCCCTTCGGACAGCCGATGCTCCTCGATGAGTTCCACCTCCTCGCCCGCCTGGTCGAGGAAGACCAGGAGATAGACCGGAATCCCGGCCGCGGCATAGGCGGCCTTCTTGTCGACGGTGTCGGTGCGATACGAACTCTCCGGCGAGACGATCTCCACCACGAGCAGGGCGTCCGTCGCGTACAGGCGCCGGTCGCCCGGCAGGCAACGGAACACCGTGACATCGGGGCGCCGGAGATTGAGGGGAAGGTCGCTGATGCGGACGTCGACGTCGGTCTCCACCATCAGGCAGGGCTCCGGCTTGCGAGCCTGCTCCAGCGTCGCGGCCAGCCGTCTTCCCACCCGGTTGTGCATGCGTGAAGGACTCTCGCACTTGACGATATGACCGTCGATCACCTCGATCGTGCGGCAGAAGTCCTCAGGCAACGCCTTGTAGTCCTCCGCCGTGATCTGGTCGGGAATCCAGCGGTACCAGTCACCGGGCACGCGACTCGTCATGGCCATACCTTAACGACCACCCTTCGCCCCTCCACGTCCACATCCACTCCACGTGATGACATGGACACTCTAAGAAGTCGCCAAGGGTGCGTGCGGCCGAACGGGGGATCTCATCTGGGAGATGAGCCCCCGCCGCCGCGGCGATCGGGCAGGGTTACTCCGCGGCCGGGCCGGGCGCGGCGGGGACGGCGTCCGCGGGGGGCGCGTCGTTCGGGGAGGGGACGTTCTCCGGGAAGTGGCAGGCGGCCTGGTGGCCGGGGGCCAGCAGCGTGAGGGGCGGCTCCACGGTCTTGCAGATCTCCTGGGCCTTCCAGCAGCGCGTGTGGAACCGGCAGGCCGGCGGCGGGTTGATCGGGCTCGGCACGTCGCCCTGCAGGCGGATGCGGTCGCGCCCGCCGCGCCCCTTGACGTCCGGCACCGGCACGGCCGACAGCAGCGCCGTGGTGTAGGGGTGCATGGGCGTCTCGTACAGGCCCTTGCGGTCGGCGATCTCGACGATCTTGCCGAGGTACATGACCGCCACCCGGTCGCTGATGTGCCGGACCACCGACAGGTCGTGGGCGATGACCACGTAGGTGAGGTCCAGCTCGTTCTGCAGGTCCTCCAGCAGGTTGACCACCTGGGCCTGGATGGACACGTCCAGAGCGGACACCGGCTCGTCGGCGATGATGAGCTTGGGCTTGAGCGCGAGCGTCCGGGCGATGCCGATGCGCTGCCGCTGGCCGCCGGAGAACTCGTGCGGGTAGCGGTTGTAGTGCTCGGGGTTGAGCCCGACCAGCTCCAGGATCTCCTGGACGGCCTTCCGTGTGCCGTGCTCGGTCTTGACGCCCTGGATGCGGAACGGCGCGCCCACGATCGCGCCGACCGTGTGGCGCGGGTTGAGCGAGCTGTAGGGATCCTGGAAGATCATCTGCATGTCGCGGCGGAGCGGCCGGAGCGCGCCCTGCGACATGTGGCTGATGTCCTTGCCCTCGAAGACGATCTTCCCGCCGGTGGGCTCGAGCAGCCGGGTGATCAGCCGCCCGGTCGTGGTCTTGCCACAGCCGGACTCGCCCACCAGGCCGAGGGTCTCGCCCTTACGCACGTCGAACGACAGGCCGTCGACGGCCTTGACCGCCCCCACCTGGCGCTTGATCAGGCCCTTGGTGATCGGGAAGTGCTTCTCCAGCCCGTCGACGGACAGCAGGGCCTCGGGCGTCTCGCTCACACCGACTCCAGGTTGGGCTTGATCTCGTTCTCCCAGATGGCGCGCCGTTCCTCGGGCACCATGTGGCAACGCACCAGGTGCCCGCCCTCGCTCTCCAGGAGCTCGGGCACCACGGTCTTCGCCCTGCCGTCCGTGCGCCCCTCGAAGGCGCAGCGCGGGTGGAACGCGCAGCCGGGCGGGACGTTGATCAGCGACGGCGGGGTGCCCTTGATGGGCATGAGACGCTCGGTGCGGTCGCGGTCGAGCCTAGGCATCGAGCCGAGCAGGCCCCAGGTGTAGGGGTGCTCGGGGCGCTCGAAGATGCCCTCGGCCGAGCCGTACTCGATGCACTTGCCGCCGTACATCACCAGGATGTCGTCCGACAGCTCGGCGACCACGCCGAGGTCGTGCGTGATGATGATCAGCGCGGAGTTGAACTCCTGCTGCAGGTCGCGCATCAGGTCCAGGATCTGCGCCTGGACGGTCACGTCCAGCGCGGTCGTCGGCTCGTCGGCGATCAGCAGCTCGGGGTCGCACGACAGCGCCATGGCGATCATGGCGCGCTGACGCATGCCGCCGGAGAACTCGTGCGGGTAGCTGTCGACGCGGCGGTCCGGCTGCGGGA
Source organism: Sphaerisporangium sp. NPDC005289 (assembly GCF_040607455.1). Taxonomy (NCBI): domain Bacteria; kingdom Bacillati; phylum Actinomycetota; class Actinomycetes; order Streptosporangiales; family Streptosporangiaceae; genus Sphaerisporangium; species Sphaerisporangium sp. NPDC005289. The sequence goes on along the minus strand of NZ_JBEXGS010000034.1, from coordinate 6,401 downwards.
TGCCGACCCGGCCGAGCATGTCGATCGCGTGCTTGCGGGCGACCGCCTTGCTCACCTGGTTGTGGATGCGGTACGCCTCGATGATCTGGGCGCCCACGGTGTAGTAGGGGTGCATGGCCGACAGCGGATCCTGGAAGATCATCGCCATCTTCTTGCCCCGCAGCGTGCGGACGTGCTCGGCGCTGCTCGCGACCAGTTCCTCCCCGTCCAGCCAGATCTCGCCGGAGATCTTGGCCCGGCCGCCCTTGTGCAGGCCGAGAATGCCGAGGCTGGTCACGCTCTTGCCGGAACCGGACTCGCCCACGATGCCGAGGGTCCTGCCGCGCTCAAGGGAGAACGACAGCCCGTCCACCGACTTCACCAGGCCGTCATCGGTCGGGAAGTGGACCCGCAGGTCCTTCAGCTCCAGAAAACTCATGCGAGCCTCACTCTCGGGTCGACCACCGCGTAGAGCAGGTCGACCACCAGGTTCGCCAGGACGACGAAGAACGCGGCGACCAGCACCACGCCCATGACCTTCGGCAGGTCCTGGTTGGTGATCGCGTCGATGGCGTACTTGCCGATGCCGGGCAGGGAGAAGGTGCTCTCGGTGAGCACCGCGCCGCCCATCAGCAGGCCGAGGTCGAGGCCGAAGATGGTCAGGATGGGGGTGAGCGCCCCGCGCAGGCCGTGCTTGAAGACGACCACGCGCTCGGTGAGCCCCTTGGCCCTGGCCGTGCGGATGTAGTCCTCGTTCATCGTCTCCAGCATGCCCGACCGCGTGAGGCGCGCGTATCCGGCGGCGTACAGGAAGGCCAGGGTGATCCACGGCAGGATCAGACTGTAGGCCCACTGGGCGGGGTTGACGAAGAACGGGGTGAAACTGCCGCCGGGCGCCGTGATCGCGAGCGGACGGCCGTAGCTGAAAAGCACGAGGGAGACGATGCCGGTGAAGAAGATGGGCAGCGACACCCCGGCCAGGGCGATGCCCATCGCGGCCCGGTCGAACACGCTGCCGCGCCTCAGCGCCGACACCACGCCGGTCGCCACGCCGGCGATCAGCCACAAAACGGCCGCGCCGAGGGCCAGCGAGATGGTGACCGGCAGCCGGCTGAGCAGGTCGGGCCACACGGGCAGGCGGCTGAGGAAGGAGTAACCCAGGCAGGGCGCGGGGCAGTGCTCGGTGGTGGGACCGTAGCTGTAGTCGGCGCCGGCGACGATGCCCTTGGCGAACCTGCCGTACTGGACGATCAGCGGATCGTTGAAGCCGAGCCTCTCAGCGGCGATCTTGACCTGCTCCGCGGTGGCGGTACGGCCGACGTACCGGGTGGCGAGGCTCTCGGAGGTGGCGCCCGCCAGGCGCGGCACCAGGAAGAAGATGGCGAATGTGATCATGCTCACGATGGCGAGCATGACGACACCCCAGATCAGGCGCCGGATGATGTATGTGACCACAGTCCCCCCGGCTCCGGGGGCCGGCCGGTCGGCCGGCCCCCTGCCGCGTTCACGTGTCTGTCGGATCTAACGGATGATGCGGGCTTTCTACTGCAGGCCCATGTTGAGGTAGTCGTACATGCCGAACGCCTCGCTGTAGTACACGTTGGTCAGGCCCTTGCCGCGGATCAGCAGGCTCTTGGCCCAGATGCCCGGAAGGACGAACGCGTCGTCCATGACCTTCTGGTCGATCTGGCCCCAGATCGGCTCACGCTTGGCGACGTCGGTCTCCAGGCTCGCCTGGTCCAGCAGCTTGTCCACCTCAGGGTCGCGGACGCTGATGTTGGAGGAACCACCGGTCTCGCGGATCACGCGGCTGTCGACGATCTGCTGCAGGAAGCCGTAGCCGTCGGGCCAGTCGGCACCCCAGCCGTTGATGGCCAGGCCCAGCTTGTTGTCCTTGGCGTAACCGGGCTTGCCGGCGTACAGCGCGAAGTAGTCGGCCTGCGGGAACGGCTTCAGCGTGAGCTTGATGCCGACCTTGCCCAGGGACTGCTGCAGCGCCTCGGCGGCGGCCTTCTCCTTCGGGCGCTCGGCGCGGTAGGCGATGTTGGTCTCGAAGCCGTTCGGCTGGCCGCAGGCCGTCAGGGCCTCCTTGGCCTTGGCGGCGTCGCCGTGGTTGTCGGCACCGGCCGGGTAGGGGTTGATGTCCTTGTGGCCGGGGATGCCCGGGGGCAGCAGGCTGGTGGCGATCTGACCGCCGGAGAACTCGCCTCCGTAGGCGGTCTGGTAGGCGACCTTGTCCGCGGCGTACTGCACGGCCTTGCGGCAGTCGAGGTTGTCCAGCGGCTTCACGTTGCCGTTGACCGAGGTGTACCACAGACGGGTGATCGTCGGGTTGTCGGTGGTGGCCTTGAGGGCCGGGTCGGTCAGCACGCGGCCGAGGGTGGCCGGCTGCGCGCCGGTGCCGGCGATGTCGACGTGCAGGTCACCCGAGAGCAGGCGGTTGTCGATGTCGTCGGCGTTGACGTTGGTGGTGACCTCGTAGCCGTCCGGCAGCGCCTTGCGGTTGGGGTCGGTGGCGGGGTCCCACTGGTCGTTGCGGACCAGGTTGAAGCCCTTGCCGATCTCGTTCTTGTCGAACTTGTACGGCCCGGAGGAGATCACGTGCTCCTTGTACTTGGCGCCGGTGTCCTTGTCCTTGGGGACCGGGATCGTCGCCGCGAGCTGCGCGAAGTAGTCGAAGCCGCTGTAGGACTGCTTCAGGTGGAAGACGACCGTCTGGTCGTCGGGGGTCTCGATCGCGCTGTTGGTGTCGGCGTCCTTGGACTTGTAGGCGCCCTTGTAGCCCTTCGGCCAGTTCAGCGTGTCGTTGAAGTAGGTGTACCCGTCGGGGAACACCTCCTTGTCGAAAGACCGCTCGACGGCGTACTTGACGTCCTTGGAGGTGATCGGCGTGCCGTCCTCGAACTTCACGCCCTGCTTGAGCTTGTAGGTCCAGGTCTTGGCGTCGTCGCTCGGGACGCCCAGGGTCTCGGCGAGGTCGGGGACGAGCTCGGCGCTCTCCTTGCCGGGGGCCGGCTTGAACATCACCAGGGCGCGGCCGTACAGGCGGATGAAGTCCCAGGAGTAGCCGTAGTAGGTGTCACCCGGGTCCAGGGAGTCCCAGTCGCCGGCGTTGGCCAGCTTGATGATGCCGCCCTTCTTGTCGGAAGGGTTGAACACCTGCGTGAGGGCGGCGTTGAACTCCGCCTTCGCGCCACCACCGGCGGGCGCCGCGCCCGACTGGCTCGGCGACGTCGCCGTGCCGCCGCCACAGGCGGACAGCCCCAGGGCGAGAACCGCACCCAGGGCGGTCACCCCCAGTGTGGTTTTTCTCTTCATCTACAAAACCCCTTGTTGTCGGGAGCCAGAGAACTTGCGGGGAGATCGGGTCGAGCTCAGCGGGCTCGCGGGTCCAGGGCGTCGCGGAGGCCGTCGCCGAACAGGTTGAAGGCGAGCACCGTGATGAAGATCGCCATACCGGGGAAGAACATGAAGTGCGGGATCGTGTAGAACCGCACCGCGTCCGACAGCATGCCGCCCCAGGTGGCGGTGGGCGGACGCACACCCACGCCGAGGAACGACAGCGCCGCCTCGAACAGGATGTTGGTCGGGATCAGCAGGGTGGCGTAGATCAGGATGGGCGCCACCAGGTTCGGCAGCATCTCGCGGAAGATGATGTACGGCCCGCGGGCGCCGAGGCTGCGGGCGGCGTCGATGAACTCCCGCTCGCGCAGCGACAGCGTCTGACCGCGCATGATGCGGCCGATGTAGGGCCAGTTGAAGAATCCGATGATGAAGACCAGCAGCGAGACGCGCAGGGCGTCACCGGACAGGCCGAAGGCGGAGTCGGGCACGACGCCGGCGAGCGCGATGGCGAACACCAGCAGCGGGAAGGCGAGGAAGATGTCCATCGCCTTGCTGATCACCGAGTCGACCCAGCCGCCGAAGTAGCCGGCGACGATGCCGAGAACGGTGCCGATGCACACCGAGAGCAGCGTGGCCAGGAAGGCGATCAGCAGCGAGATGCGGGCGCCGTAGACGACGCGGCTGAAGATGTCGCGGCCGTTGACCGGCTCGACGCCGAACAGGTGGTCGCCGCTGATGCCGGTGCCGTCCTTGGGCGCGAGGGTCTCGGAGCTGATGAGGTCCTGGTTGAAGTCGTTCGGGGGGTGCCCCAGCCAGGAGACGATCAGCGGGGCGAAGATCGCCACGAGGATCAGGAAGATCACCACGCCGGCCCCGGTGAGCGCCACCTTGTCCCGCTTGAGGCGCGTCCACGCGATCTGGCCGAGCGATCGGCCCTCGATCGCCTTGCTCTGCGTCCCCTCGAGCACGGCTTCCGGCATGGCCTGAAGCTCCGCGCCGGAGACGTCGAGCGGTGAGGTCATAGTTGTCGGCCCCCTGGATCCCAGACGACTGTGGCTGTCCGATGCGCCGCCCGCCGCCGGGTGGCCACAGGCTTCGCCCATCTTCGGGCAGGCCGCGGGTGTGCGACCCCCGGACGCAGAATCTACGTGCTGAGCTGCACTGACCAGTACCTGAGCACGCTATGTGGCTCAACTGTGATTCATGCGAAATTCATTCGTGTTGATCTTGAAGCGAATGTCCTGGGGGTGTAGGGATTGTGTCGCGGAACCGTGACACTGTGCCGGAAGCCTCGCGGGCGTAGGGGCTGCGGCGCCACAGACCCTCCGGCGCCCCTCCCGCGAGGCCGGAAATCATGGCCGGAAGACCCTGCTGGTGATCTTATCGCGGGCCTCCCGGCCCCCGATTTACCGATCTTGAGCTCGATACCGACGTTACCGGAACGTTACCTTCCGTCCATCCGGCGGCACCCGGGCGGCCTCCTTGCCCGGGCCGTTCCTTCACGACACGACAGACCCGCGCCAGGGCCAGAGGGACGCGGCGCCACCCGAGCCCAGGGCGACCCGCGCCGGGCCAGGACGAATCGAGGCGGCCCAAGAGCGCTAGCTGATGCCGCGGCGCTTGAGGATCTCCTCGATATCGGACAGGTCGTCGTCGGCGGCCGGCGCGGCGGGCTGTTTGCCGGGCAGCGGACGGCGCAACGGCTGGGTGGGTGCCGCGGCACCGGGCGCCGGGCCCGCCGTCGCGGCGGCTCGCCCGGCCGGACGCTCGCCCGCGGGGGCGGCGGCGCGGCGCCTGCCGCGCATGACGCCGGAGACCAGGAAGAGCAGCGCCGACAGCCCCGCCACGATCACCCCGGCCCACACCATCGGCGACAGGACCAGGCCGGTGAGGAACCCGGCGACGGCCGTGCCCGCCTGCCACAGGGCGGGCAGCGCGCCGGTGAGGTAGGCGGCGATCGGGATCAGCGACCAGGCGGCGCCGCGCAGGCCCGCGGCCGCCCCGCGCCTGCGCAGGGCCAGGAAGCTCAACACCAGCCCCGCCGCGCTCACCCCCGCGCACAGCGGCAACCAGGCGATCTGGTCATAGGACATAACGGCTCGCCCCCCTTGTCACGGCTCTCGCTCTCCATCCTGGCACGCGAGCGGGCGCCACCCCCTCCTCCTGGAGGATGGCTCCACCCCGGCTCACGGGGGATGCCGTCCCCTAAGGGACGCCGCCGGGGATGCCTCTTCGGGCGGCCGTCCGCGGCAGGGGCGCTCAGGAGGAGGCGGTGAGGTGGCGGAGCGTGGGGAGGTCCACCTGCTTGAGGGATTCCGCCACCAGGCGGCGGGCGGCGGGCGGGATGGGGAGCAGGCTGGGGACGGCCACGACCGCGCATCCGGCGGCCGTGGCGGAGGCGACGCCGGCCGGGGAGTCCTCAAGGGCGGCGCACCGCGCGGGGTCCACGCCGAGGGCGGAGGCGGCCATGAGATAGGGCTCGGGGTCGGGTTTGAAGCGCTCCACGTCGTCGCCGGTGACCACCACGTCGAACGCGTCGCCGCCGGGGACGCCGCCGAGGACCGCGTCGGCCATCAGGCGGGTGGAGGAGGTGACCAGGCCGGTGGGCAGGCCCGCCGCCTGGACCTCGGCCAGCAGCTCGGCCGCTCCGGGCATCAGCTCGAAGCCCTCGGCGATCAGGCCGAGGACGGTGTCGATCATCCACGCCGCCACCTCGCCGGGGTCGCGGCCGGAGCCGCTCCTGGCGAGCATGTAGGCGACGGTCGCCGACATGGAACCGCCGACCAGGTTCTCCTGGTCGGCGGCGCTCCACCCCGCGCCGAGACGCCGCATCACCGACCGCTCGGCCTGGAACCAGAGCTTCTCGGTGTCGACGAGCGTCCCGTCCATGTCGAAGAAGACCGCGTCCACTGTTACCCCCGCACCGATGACCCTCACGTACACGACGACCGTACCTGAGGCCCTTCCGTGCCCTCGGGGCGGTCAGACGTTGAAGTATTTGGCTTCGGGGTGGTGGACGATCAGGGCGGAGGTGGCCTGTTCGGGATGCAGCTGGAACTCCTCCGACAGGGTGACCC
>NZ_JBEXGS010000033.1:84814-96020 GCF_040607455.1 Sphaerisporangium sp. NPDC005289 | reverse complement strand
ACGGCGCCTCCCCGGTGAGCAGAGACTCCATCTTCCGAAACGCCTCGATCGGCATGCCGATCGTCGCGGCGGCGGTCATGGCCGGCCCGGCGGTGGGGCCGGCCCCATTGCCGGCCGGTCCCCGATGCGGGGCCGTCCTCCTTGCCGACCCGCACCCACCGCCTGTCCGTCCCTACCACCGGCCTGTCCCCACTGCCGGCCTCCTCCGCTGGCCCGCACCCACTGCTGTTCCGCCCCCAGTGCCGGACCGCACTCACGGCTGACCCGCCCTCGGGAGCGCCGACCGCGGTGAGGCGGGGGCGCATGATCAGCCAGTGGCGGCCGGGGCGGTGGGGCGGTGGCCGAGCAGGGCCAGGTAGTCCTCCACCTGGGCGGGGTCCTCGGTCACCGCGCCGATGTACCCGTCCGGACGTATCACCACGTATCCCCGGTCGCCGTACGCGGCGCGGATGTGCCCGCCGGAGTCGGAGAGGTCCGTGCCGACTCGGCACACGCGCACCCCCGCATCCGCGCCGAACCCGAGGCCGCCGAACCCGAGGCCGGCGGGCCCGAGGCCGCCGAACCCGAGGCCGGCCGACCCGAGGCCGGCGGACCCCGTTCCGCTGCCGTATCGGGCCGCGTCCTCGCCGGTCGGAGCGGCGCCGGCGGTGGAACCGAGGACGAGCAGCGTGGTGTGCGGGCCGCGCAGGACGTCGAACAGGCGGGTCGCCTCCCCGGCGGCGGTGTGGCACGGCGCGTCGGGCGCCCGGTCGCCGGCGCGGGCACCCACGGCGGCGAGCGAGCCGCCGTGGTAGGACAGCAGCAACTGCTGGGTGTCCTCGCCCCGGTGCGCCGCGTCGGCGTCACCCCGCCTGGCCTTCTCGTGCAGGGCGGTGCTGATGCCGAGCACGTCCGCCGCGACGGGCAACCGCTCCTCCTCGTAGGTGTCCAGCAGGGCGGCGGGAGCGCCGCCGATCACCTGGGCCAGTTTCCACCCGAGGTTGTAGGCGTCCTGGACGCCGGTGTTGAGCCCCTGGCCGCCCGCGGGGGAGTGCACGTGGGCGGCGTCTCCGGCCAGGAACACCCGCCCGACGCGGAACCGGTCGGCCATCCGGATGTTGACCCGGTAGACCGAGGTCCAGCTCAAATCGGTCAGGCGGACGCGCGCGTCTCCGCGGGCGGCGTCCAGCCGCTCCTGGTACCCGGCCGGCGTGCGATCGGGGGTCTCGTCCTGGCCGAGTGCGGCGGTGAACTGGAAGACGTCGGTGCCCGGCAGCGGGCACAGCCCGACGGCGAGCTTCTGCGCGGCGAGGTCGCCCCACACGTGCCAGTGGTCGCGGTCCAGGTCGGCGGTGGTGACGTCCCCGATCAGCATCCGCTCGCTCTCGTGGGTGGTGCCGGCGAACCCCACGCCCAGCAGTTTGCGCACCGTGCTCCCGCCGCCGTCGGCTCCCACCACGTAGTCGGCCGTGAGGCGTTCGCGGGCGCCCGCGGGACCCTCGAGGGTGACGGTCACCCCGCCGGCGTCCTGTTCCAGGCCGGCGAGCGCGACGCCCTGCTCCACCCGCCCGCCGAGCCCGGCGAGCCGCTCGCGCAGAATCGCCTCGGTGCGCCACTGGGGTTGCATGAGGACCATCGGGTACGGCACGGCCGGAGTGGGTTCGGCCGGCTCGTGCAGGCGCCCCTGCCACACGACCGTGTCGCCGGCGTAGGCCTGCATCGGCGGGTAGGGCGCGGCGGTGGTCAGGGTCGGCTCGATCACGCCGAGGTCGTCGAAGACCTCCAGCGTGCGAGGTTGCAGGCCCTTGCCGCGCGAGCCGTTGGGACGCGCCTCGGGGGAGGCGTCGACCAGGCGGAAGGCGACGCCGCGGCGGGCGAGGTCGACGGCGAGGGTGAGCCCGGTGGGCCCGGCTCCGGCGATCAGCACGGGGGTGTGGTTCATGGTTGTCCATCCCAGGTGGTGGAGGTGGTCTCCGCCGGATGTGGCGGTGACGGGACCACCGTGCACGGCGCCGCTGCCACGCCGCTGCCATAACGCTGCCACCGCAATGCCACCCGCCGCCGCCCGCACGCACCCGGGCGCGCCGCCCGTCGTCTGGACGCTGCCGGACGCGCCGTCCGTCGTCCGGACTCGCGCACCCACCATCGACGCGCCTGCCCCGTCGCCCGGGTGGAAGGACCGGTCCTGCGGCCGGGTGCGGGGACGACGACGCTGGTGAGGGCGGTGCGCGGTTACCCGTGACGTAATCGATTTCCCGGCGCCCGCCCGCCATTGTTGGGGACATCGGATGTCGCCGACATCCACCGAAATAGCAGCCCATAGACAGATATAAGGAGTCCAGCGATGAGCGACGCGCACGAACTGATCAGCCGGTACATCGCGGCGTGGAACCAGACCGACCCCGCCGCCCGCCGTGCGGCCGTCGACGGGCTGTGGGTCGAGGACGGCACCTACGTGGACCCGCTGGCGTCCGTCGAGGGGCGCGAGGCGATCGACGCGACCATCGCCGCGGTGCAGCGGCAGTTCCCGGGATTCGAGTTCCGCCTGTCGGGGCCGGTGGACGCCCACCACAACCTGGTCCGGTTCGGCTGGCACCTGGGCCCGGCCGGCGAAGCCGAGTCGGTGGTGGACGGCTTCGACGTGGCGGTGCTGACCGAGGACGGCCGGCTGCGCGACGTGCACGGCTTCCTCGACAAGGTGCCCGCCGCCTGACACCCCCGCCCCGGTGCGGCGTCCTCGGCGAACGACGCGGCGACGCGGCGCGGGGTATGCCTAGGTCAGGAGTCGGCCGGTCCGGCGCCCTGTCGCTGGTCGATCAGGACGCCGAGGCCGTCCAGGACGCGGCGCAGGCCGAACTCGTAGGCGTGGCCGGGGTCGTAGGCGGCGTTGTGCGCCTCGCCCGCGGCGGCGCCCACCCGGGAGGCCGTCGGATAGCGCTCGGCGTCGAACACCCGGGCGAGCACGGGGGCGCTCGCCGCCCACCACTGCTGGTCGGTCAGCGCCCCCTCGTGCTCGAAGGCGCGCGCGTCGGCCGCCGACCGGGCGGAGGAGTGCACGAACCCCAGCAGATAGGACAGGGCGTCGTCCATCTCCACATCGTCCAGGCCGAGGCCCTCGAAGGCGCGCAGCTCGTGCTCGTACTTGGCGAGCAGGCCGGGGCCGAGCGGCGGACGGCTGGTGGACACGGCGGTCACCCAGGGGTGGCGCTCGTAGAGGTCGCGGTTGTCGCGCGCCACGGCCTCCAGCCGTTCGCGCCAGGCCAGGCCGGACAGGTCGGGCCGGGGCATCTCGCCGAACACCATGTCGAGCATGAGGTCGAGCAGTTCCGCCTTGCCGGGGACGTAGGTGTAGAGCGACATGGCGCCCACGCCCAGCTCCTGGGCGACGCGGCGCATGGTGAGGGCGGTGAGGCCCTCGGCGTCGGCCAGCCGCACTGCCGCCCGCACCACCTCGTCGACGGTGAGGCCCTGGCGGGGCCCGCGCTGCGACGGACGGGCACCCGGCCGCCTCCAGAGCAGCTCGAGGGTGCGCACCGGATCTCCGGCGCCGCTGCGGTCGATCGTGGGCGGCACACGGCCATCCTCCCACCAACTCCGCTCCGTACAGAGTACGGCGTACCGTGTACGGAGATCATCTGCCCGTACCCCGCCACTGTGCGCGGCCGGGCGAAGTTGCCCGGGGTCGCTAACCGGCGGGCGGGGCGGTGACCAGGCCGCTGTCGTAGGCGACCACGACGAGCTGGGCGCGGTCACGGGCGTGGAGCTTGGCCAGCAGGCGCCCAACGTGGCTCTTCACCGTCGCCTGACTGAGGTGCAGGTGCTCGGCGATCTCGCCGTTGGACAGCCCACGGGCGATGTGGGTGAGCACCTCGCGCTCTCGCTCGGTGACGCCGTCGAGCCGGCGCGGCAGCGTACGGGCCGGCTCGGGCCTGCGGGTGAACTCGGCGATCAGCCGCCGCGTCACGGTGGGCGCGAGCAGCGCCTCCCCCGAGGCGATCACGTGCACGGCGGCCAGCAGGTCGGCCGGCCGGGTGTCCTTCAGCAGGAAGCCGCTGGCCCCCGCCCGCAGCGCCGCGTAGATGTAGGCGTCCAGGTCGAACGTGGTCAGGATGAGCACCCGCACCCCGGAGATCCGCGGGTCCGAGCAGATGCGGCGGGTCGCCTCGATGCCGTCCATCTCGGGCATCCGCACGTCCATCAGCACGACGTCGGGACGCTCCGACCGGGCCAGCTCGACCGCCTCGGCGCCGGTGCCGGCCTCGCCGACGACCGTGAGGCCCGGCGCGGTCTCGATCAGGAGCCGGAAGCCGCCGCGCAGCAGCGCCTGGTCATCGGCGACCAGGACGCGGATGTCCCCGCCGCCGGCCGCGCCCGGACCGCCCCGCGCCATCTCCGCCGCGCTCTCGCCCACCCGCTCGTCCACCTTTCCGCTCACCACGCCACTCCGTCCGCCGGCTCCGGAGCCGGCCCCTCCGCCGCGCCGCCCGCTCCCGCCGGCGGCGGTCCGTAGGGGAGGGTGGCGGTGACCGCGAAGCCCCCCGCGGGCCGCGGGCCGGCGTCGAAGGACCCTCCGTACATCACGACCCGCTCGCGCATGCCCACCAGGCCGTGGCCGCCGCCGGCCCCGCCCGTGCCGGGCAGCACCCGGGCTCCAGGCCCGTCGTCGACGACCTCCACCCGCACCTCACCCCGGCCGCCGCGTACCCGCACCCGGCAGTGCGCGGGCGCGGCGTGCCGCACGACGTTGGTCAGCGCCTCCTGGACGATGCGGTAGACCGACAGCTCCACCCCCTCGGGCAGGCCGTCGGCCCCCGCCACGTCCAGCTCGACCCGCACGCCGGCCTGCGCCGCCCGCTCGGCCAGCTCGGGCAGCCCGGAAAGGCCCGGCGCCGGGAGCAGGTCGGCCGGCTCCCCGTCACCCTCCGAGCGCAGCACGCCCAGCATGTGCCGCATCTCGACGAGCGCGCCCCGGCTCACCGACTCGATCTCGCGCAGCGCCTTACGGGCCTCCTCCGGCCGCACCTCGGCGACGTGGTCGGCCACGCCGGCCTTCACGGTGATCAGCGTCATGCTGTGCGCCACGACGTCGTGCAGTTCGCGGGCGATGCGCAGCCGCTCCTCGGCGACCGCCCGGCGCGCGAGCTCGTTCGCCGAGCGCCGCACGTACAGCCGGCGCTCCCGCACCGCGCGACCGACGGTCCAGGCCCCGCCCATGATGGGCAGGCCCACCAGTACGGAGGTGAACGGAAAGCCGTCGGTCCCCCAGTCGACCGGACCGGCCATCGTGGAGCCTGCGATCACGACGGCGCTCACCGCGCCGATCGTCCGCGTGGGCACCCAGCGCAGCCCCGGACGGGTGAGCGCGACCATGTAGAGCGCGAAGGCGGCCGCGGCGAAGGCATCGTTGACCATCCCGGCGAACAGCGACGACACGGTCGCGGTCAGCACCACCCAGAAGACCGGCACCGGCCACAGCCGCCGCACCGCCAGGGGAATTCCCATGCCGGCGACGATCAGGCACTGCACCACCGGCACAGCGGCGCCGGGCGCCGAGTGCCGCGCCAGGACGATGCCCAGCAGGAGCAAGGTGTATCCGGCCGCCGCGAACGCGTCCAGCCTGACCAGCCGGCCCCGCGCGGGCGGCGACCAGGCCGCGCCGGAGCCTCCCGGGCCGGGAGACGGCCACAGGTCCGCCTTCTCGGCCTGGGTCTCCGCGTCGTCCACCTCCGCAGGCTACCGGTGCCGGCCGGCCCGGCACCTCCTGCCGGGGGATGTCATCCCCCGGGCGGACGCCGGCCGCCCGCGGGCCCCGCGCTACGCCTGCGGCGGGGCCGCCGGATCGCGGCCCAGGGACGATGCGCCGCCCGGTGTCCTCGCGGCAGCCTGGCACGGTGATCGAAGTGAGAGAACTGACCAAGCGGTACGGCCGCGCCCTCGCCGTCGACCGGCTGTCCTTCGAGGTGCGGCCCGGGCAGGTGACCGGTTTCCTCGGGCCGAACGGCGCCGGCAAGTCCACCACCATGCGCCTGGTCCTCGGCCTGGCCGCCCCCACCTCCGGCGCGGCGCTCGTCGGTGGCCGCCCGTACGCCTCCCTGCGGCGCCCGATGAGCACGGTCGGCGCGCTGCTCGACGCGGCGGCACTGCACCCCGGGCGCAGCGCCCTGGACCACCTCAGATGGCTCGCCCGGGGGAACGGCATCGGCCAGGCCCGCGTAGCGCAGGTGCTCGAACAGGTAGGGCTGGCCGGTGTCGCCCGGCGGCGGGCCGGCGGTTTCTCCCTCGGGATGAAGCAGCGGCTGGGCATCGCCGCGGCGCTGCTCGGCGACCCGGAGGTCCTGCTGTTCGACGAGCCGGTCAACGGCCTGGACCCCGACGGGGTGCGCTGGATCCGGGAGCTGATGCGCGGTCTGGCGGCCGAGGGGCGCACCATCCTGCTGTCCAGTCACCTGATGAGCGAGATGGAGCTGACCGCCGACCGGCTGATCATCGTCGGGCGCGGCCGGCTGATCGCCGACACCTCCGTGCCCGAGCTCGCCGGCCGCTACGGGCAGGGGGTGCTGGTGCGCTCGCCCCGCGCGGCGGAGCTGGCCGCGGTGCTCACCGAGGCGGGCGGCGTCGTCGCGGACGACCCGGGCGGCGGCCTGTCGGTGACCGGGATGGAGGTGGCCGCCATCGGCGACCTGGCCGCGCGCCACGGCATCGCCGTCCACGAGATGTCCCCCCGCGGCGCCTCCCTGGAGGAGGCCTACCTGCGGCTCACCGCGGGAACCGGCGACCACGCCACCCCGCGCACCCTCACCGGGCACTGACCCGCCCGGCACGGGAAAAGCCGTTGCGCGGCGGGCGCGCGTACCGATAGGAATTGCGGCCGGGGCCGGGCCGGACGTCGGCGGGCCCGTTGAGACGAGAGGAGGGAAGAGGCGATGACCACCAATATCACCGCGCTCGTGTCCTCCGAGGTCGCGCACCGGCGCTGACCATCGGAAACCGTGCGGGCGCGCCTCCACAGGAGAGTGTTGTGACCGCTGTACCGCAAGACCTGACCATGCGCCCGATCACCGGGCCGGAAGAACTCGACCTGTTCACCCGCCTGCCCTACATGCTCGACCGCGAGCTGGCCGACGACCTGCGGACCGGCAGGCGTCGGCCCGACTGGATGTGGGTCGCTCTGCGGGGCGACCGGCCGACCGCCCGGCTCGCCTGGTGGAGCCGTCCCGGCGACCCCGCTCCCTTCCTGCTCGACATTTTCGACGTGGCCGCGGACACCGCCGCCCCGGAGGCGACCGCGCATCCGGTCGGCTCCGTCGTCGCGCCGAGCGGTGAGGACGGCGTGCGGCTGCTGCGCACCGCCATGGAGCACGTGCTCCCCGAGGGCGCCCGCCCGCCGGAGTACATCCGGTACGTCCCGCCGGGCTGGCGTGACGATCCGGTGGCGAGCCGGGTTGTCGAGACCAGGGTCGCCGCGCTGGAGCTAACCGGCGCCCGGCTGTTCGTGGAGCGGCTGCGGCTGAACTGGCAACCGGGAACCCCCATCGCCGAGCCCGGCGGGCGCCTGGCGTTCCGGCCGGTGGCGGGCCGCGAGGAGCTCGTGGAGCTGATGACCGAGGTGCTCGAGGGCACACTGGACGCCCACAGCCGGGACGAGCTGACCCGGATGACCCCCCGGGAGGCGGCCGTCCAGCAGTACGAGGAGGAGCTGGAGCGCTACCAGAGCCCGCGCGAGTGGTGGCGCGTCGCCACGACGCCCGGCGGTGAGCCGGTGGGCTTCGTCATCCCGGCGCACAACTCCTACAACCCGATCATCGCCTACATCGGGGTGCTTCCGGCGCACCGGGGGAAGGGCCACATCGACGACCTGCTCGCCGAGGGCACCCGTATCCTGGCCGCCGAGGGCGTGCCGCGCGTCCGCGCCTCCACCGACCTCGGCAACGTGCCCATGGCCAGGGCCTTCCGCCGCGCCGGCTACGTCGAGTTCGAGCGCGAGCTCAACTACACCTGGCCCTAGAGGCCCCGGGCCCCGCCGTCCGATTCGTCCGGGTCCCCTGATGGGGCGGCGGGATACGCCGGTGCCCGGTGCCCGGTCCCCTATGTCCTCCGGCCCCGGCGGGACGTTTCGACGCCGGGTGAAACGACGCGGCCCTAGCGTCGGGGCATGGAGTTCTCGCAGGTGGACGGCTCGCCCAGGCGGGCCGTCGCCACAGGTGGAAAGCCCGCGCCCCCGGCGCCCGGCCATGAGCCCGGCCGGCCGCCGGACGGTTCGGCCGTCACGGCCACCGGCCATGCCGAGGTGACGGTCAGTGGTCATGCCGAGGTGTGCGCCGTGCTGGCCGACCCACGCTTCGTCGTCCCGACCGTCCCGGTGGACGACGCTGCCCCCGGGACGGTCGCCTGGCTGCGGGCCGGCGTGGCACGGTTCAGCAACGGACCCCGGCACCGGCGCCGGCGGGCCATGGTCGCCGCCGACCTGCGCCGCATGGAACCTCCGGTCCTGCGCGCGGCGGCCCGGGAGTGGACGGCCGCCGTGGTCGAGGGCGCCGGGGATGAGCCGTTCGACGTCATGGCGTCGATCGCGCGCACGGTCCCGATCGGCGTGCTCGGCGGTGCGCTCGGCGTGGCCGGGCTCGATCCGGCGCGTCCGGACGGCGTAGGGGACTTCGTCAGCGCCGTCTCGACGGTCGCGGCGGCCTACCACCCAGGTACGGGGGGCGGCGCCGCGGACAACGGCGAAGCCGACGCGGCGGTGTCCGCTCTGGTCGCCCTGCTCGGCCCCGGCAGCCCCGAGGCGGTCGCCGCGCGCATAGGTCTGCTGGTCCAGGCGTGCGACGCGACCGCCGGCCTGATCGGCAACACCCTCGACGCGGCCCTGCCTCCACCGCCCGCGCCCAAGCGGCCGCCAGGGGAGCCGGGAGCCGGTGACAGGTCCGCTGACCGGCCGGTCGGGACGGAGGGCGACGGAGGACGGGGAGAGGGGCCGGTAGCGGCGGAGGGCGACGGAGGACGGGGAGAGGGGCCGGTAGCGGCGGAGGCCGGTAGCCGGATGGGGGAGCGGTCGGTGGAGTCCGGGGGCGGTGGGGGCGGCCGGGGCGGGTGGCCGGTCGAATGGCTCGTCGCCGAGACGGCGCGCCGTGACCCGCCGGTGCGGTCCACCCGGCGCGTGGCCACCGCCGGAGCCGAGATCGCGGGACGCGGTGTCCCGCCGGGCACGGTGGTGCTTCTGGACCTCGCCGCCGCCGAGCGCGACCCGCGGGTGTTCCCCGATCCCGGCCGTTTCGACCCCGCGCGGCGGACGACCGCACACCTCGCCTTCGGCCACGGTCCGCGGTCGTGCCCGGGATCCGACCACGGCCTCGCGCTGGCGTGCGGCGTGCTGGAGGTGCTGCTGCCCCGCTGCGAGCGGGCCGGAGGCGGCACGGTCCACGGGCCCTCCGCGAATCTGCGCGTCCCGCTGCGACTGGAGGTGCGGGCCCGGTGAGGGCTGATCGTCTCCGCCGCGGAGGCGGCTCCCGCCCGTGCGCGATCGCCCGTGCGGGATCGGGATCTTTTCCGGCGCGTTGTGTTCCTGCTGTGATCGGAGGTCACGTCCGTTGAACGCGAAGATCGACCGTTTCGAGGAGTTCCGCGCCCTGCACCACGGGGAGCGACCCCTGTTCCTGCCCAACGCCTGGGACCACGCCTCGGCGGCGGCGCTGGTGGCCCGCGGATTCACCGCCCTCGGCACCACCAGCCTGGGCGTGGCCGCCGCCGCGGGCAAGCCCGATGCCGCCGGCGCCACCCGCGAGGACACCATGCGCCTGGCGGCGGGCCTTGCCCGGCTGCCGGCGCTGATCAGCGTGGACGTGGAAGGGGGGTTCAGTGAGGACCCGGGCGAGGTCGCCGCGCTGGCCGCCGAACTGGCCGAGGCGGGCGTGGCCGGGCTGAACATCGAGGACGGCCGCCCAGGCGGCACCCTGGCCGGGCGGGACCGCCAGTGCGCCCTCATCGCGGCGATCAAGGACGCCGTCCCCGGGCTGTTCGTCAACGCGCGGACCGACGTCTTCTGGTTCGCGGCGACCGAGCCCGGCTGGTCCGGTGACCCGGAGGGTGCGCGGCGGGGACCTCTGGCGGTGGCCCTGGAGCGGGTGCGGGCGTACCGCGACGCCGGGGCCGACGGCGTCTTCGTCCCGGGTGCGGGTGACGAGCCCGCCATCGCCGCGCTCGCGGCGGGGGTGGACGCTCCGCTCAACATCCTGTTCACGCCGGGCGGTCCGTCCGTGGCGCGCCTGGGCGAGCTCGGGGTCCGCCGGGTGAGCTGCGGTTCCCTGCTGTTCCGGGCGGCGCTGCACAACGCGGTGGAGCTGGCGTGGGCGGCCGCGCACGAGGAGGTGGTGGCGGCCGGGCTGCCGTCCTACGCCCAGGCCCAGGCGCTCGCCGGCGCCTTCGGCTGAGCGTGGCGGCTGCTGCGCCGACGACCAGGGCGCCGTCAGGTCCCGGGATGGACGCCGCCTGTTCGTGGATGCGGCCGGGCGGGCGCCGTCCGGTCCGGAGACGGACGCCGCCTGTTCGCGGGTGCCGCGGGCCGGGCGGGCGTCGTCAGGTCTCGTGGCGGGGGATGCCCGAGACCTCGTGGTCGGCGTGGAACAGGGCCTCGGAGATCAGCCGGCGGACGTGCGCGTCGCGGGCGCGGTACAGGACGCGACGCCCGTGCCGCCGCGTGTCGACCAGCCCGGCCAGACGCAGCTTGGCCAGGTGCTGGGAGACCGAGGGACGCGCGACGCCGATGAGTTCGGCCAGCGAGGAGACGTCGTACTCACCGGAGACCAGAATCCACATCAGCCGAAGGCGTGTGCCGTCACTGAGCATGCGAAACGCCTCGACGGCCGTGTCGACCTGAGAGGAAGTCGGTTGCTGGTGCAACGGATGTGCACCTGATTCGTTGTCGCGTGCGTACATGACTACATATACTCCACGCAAGAATCCCCGTCCGCAAGCGAGGCAGCCATGTCTGACCAGCAGTCCGGCCCTTCATCCCCCGGCGGGCTCGACCGGCATGACCCCGAACACCAGCATGGACACCGGCACCGGCCCGCGGACGGACGCGAACGCGGGCAGGGCCATGGCGATGGAGACCAGCACGGCCTTGCGGGGTCCGGGGAGCCGGCACCCGTCCCCGTGACCGATCAGGAGCACGGTCACGGGGACGGCCACGGTCACGGGCACGGCCATGAGCACGCCCGCCGGCACGGCACTG
>NZ_JBEXGS010000033.1:0-84715 GCF_040607455.1 Sphaerisporangium sp. NPDC005289 | reverse complement strand
GAGCAGGGCACTGAGCAGGGCACTGAGCAGGGCACTGAGCAGGGCACTGAGCAGGGCACTGAGCAGGGCACTGAGCAGGGCACTGAGCAGGGCACTGAGCAGGGCACTCAGCACGGCCATGAGCACGGGCACGCGGAAGAGCCTGCGAACGCGGAGCAGGATGAGCACGGACACGGGCATGAGCCCGGGCATGGGCACGGACATGGACATGGCGGGGGTAGGCAGGGGCTTCTCGGGCGGCTGGTGGCTTTCGGGGCTCATCTGGTCACTCCGCACAGCCACGACAGCGCCGACAAGACCGACACCGCGCTGGAGTCCAGCAGCCGGGGCATCCGCGTGCTCGGGCTGTCCTTCGCGATCCTGGCGGTCACGGCCGTCGTGCAGGCGGTGATCGTCGTCTTCTCCGGCTCGGTGGCGCTGCTCGGCGACACCCTGCACAACTTCGCCGACGCCCTGACCGCCGTCCCGCTCGGCATCGCGTTCTGGCTCGGACGGCGGGCGGCGACCCGCAGGTTCACCTACGGCTACGGCAAGGCCGAGGACCTCGCCGGCCTGGTGATCGTCGTCATCATCGCCGCCTCGGCGGTGCTGGCCGGCTACGAGGCGATCCAGCGCCTGCTCGACCCGCAGGAGGTCCGCCAGCTCGGCTGGGTCGCGGGCGCGGGGCTGGTCGGCTTCCTGGGCAACGAGTGGGTGGCCCGCTACCGCATCCGGGTGGGCCGCGAGATCGGCTCGGCCGCCCTGGTCGCCGACGGCCTGCACGCGCGCACCGACGGCTTCACCTCCCTGGCCGTGCTGCTGGGCGCGGGCGGCGCGGCGCTCGGCTACCCCATCGCCGACCCGGTCATCGGCCTGCTGATCACCCTGGCGATCGCCCTGGTGCTGCGGAACGCGGCCCGGGAGATCTACCACCGTCTCATGGACGCCGTCGATCCCGCCCTGCTCGACCAGGCCGAACGCGTCCTGTCGCAGACCCCGGGCGTGCGGGGGGTCGGCGCCGTCCGGCTGCGGTGGATCGGCCACACGCTGCGGGCCGAGGTGGAGATCCAGGTGGACCACGACCTGTCGCTCGTGGAGTCGCACGCGGTCGCCGTCGAGGCCGAGCACCGGCTCATCCACCAGGTGGCGCGCCTTCGCGCGGCGACCGTCCACGCCGACCCCCACGGCCCGCGCGACGCCGACTACCACGAGCGGCTGAACCGGCACCGCGAGACGACCACGGCCTGAGGCTTGACTCTCCCACTGTGGGAGACCCGAAGGTGGTCCGGTGCGTGGCGATGACGAGAGGTTGCTGAGCATCGGAGAGCTGGCGGAGCGCACCGGGATGCCGGTGAAGCTGATCCGCCACTGGTCCGACATCGGTGTGGTGCCGCCGGCGGACCGCACGGCGGCCCGGTACCGGCTCTACGCCCCCGACGCGGTCGCCCGGCTCGAACTGGCGCGCGCGCTGCGCGATCTCGGGCTGGGCATGGCCGCGATCAGGGACGTCGTCGCCCGCGAGCGCGATCTGACCGAGGTGGCGGCGGTCCACGCCGACGCGCTGGAGGTCCGGATCCGCACGTTGAGGTCGCAGCAGGCGGTGCTGCGATCGATCACCTCCGGTAGAACGGCCACCGAAAGGCTCACTCTCATGACGAGGCTGGCACGACTGTCCGCCGCCGAGCGCAACGCCGTCGTCCGCGAGTTCGTGGCGGACGCCGTGGGGGAGGCCGACGCCCCCGGCTATCGTGAGGGGCTGCTCGCGGCCCTGCCCGAGCTGCCGCCCGAGCCCACCCCCGAGCAGATCGACGCCTGGCTGGAGCTCGGCGAGCTTCTGGAGGACCCGGCGCTGGCCGCCGGCATGCGGCGCATGGCCGAGTACGCCGCGCGGCACGCGCTTCGCGAGCACGACGAGCAGGATCTGCGGGAGGTGGAGCGGGTCACCGATCTGTGGGTCGGGCAGGTGAGCGCCGCCATGGAGGCGGGCTCGGCCGCCGACTCGCCGGCGGCCGAGCCGGTGGTGGCCGCCGTCGTCGCCGCCTGGCTCCCCACCCAGGTCCGCGTTCCCGGCACTCCGGAGCGGGACGGCGCCAAGGCGCGCCGCATGCTGCTGAAACAGTTGGAGAACGCGGCCGACCCTCGCCTGGAGCGGTACTGGCAGCTCATGTGCGTCATCAACGGCCTGCCGGTGCGGCCGAGCATCGCGGCCGCGGGCCGGTGGCTGACGACCGCACTGCGCACCAATCCCGAGCCCGGCGCCCGTGAGGCCCGCATCGCAGCCCTCCTCCGGCAAGAGCGTCGGGCCCCCGCGCCCGGTGAGCAGGACGCGGCGCCCGGCATCACCGGCGACCGCCCCGAAACGGCCGCGGGGACGGCGGGCGACGCCGGTCCGGAGGGGATCGTCGGCGACTGCGCCCGTGTGCTGGCGAAGGTGGGGGAGCTGGTCGCCGCCGTGCCGCCCGGGAGGCTGGCCGACCCGACTCCGTGCGAGGGATGGGATGTGCGGGCGCTGCTGGACCACCTGGTCTGGGAGAACCTGCTGTGGGCCGGCCTCGCCGAAGGCGCCCCTCGCTCCGACTTCGCCGGCGACCACCTCGGCGGCGACCACGTCGCCGCCTTCCGGGCCGCCGCCGAGGCCACGATGGCCGCCTTCCGTCGGCCGGGCATGCTGGCCGAGCGGTTCGGGCCCGCACCGGGCTGGCGGCTGGTGGAGCAGGTCCTCATCGAGATGACCGTGCACGGCTGGGACCTGGCCAGGGCGATCGGCCGTCCGGCCGACCTGGTCCCCGACGTCGCCGAGGCGCTCATGCCGTCGGTGCGGGAGATCTACGGCGGCCTGCCCCGCACACCCGGCGGCTCGTTCGCCCCCGAGCGCCCGGTGCCCGACGGCGCGACCCCTGCCGACCGCCTGGCCGCCTACCTGGGCCGCCGCCTGGACTGACCGTCCGTCCGTGACCGCGCACCCCGTGGATTCCGGGCGATGCACCCTTTGTGATCTTGTTCACTGAGCGAAGGTTGGGAGACTGTGGTCAGGTCCACTCAGAGGAAGGAGGTTAGGAGGCGTTCAATTCTCGCCTCCCTGATTCTCAACTGTAGCTCGACGGCGGTCCCAACTTTTGAGCTCTCTCTCGCCTTCAAGGGTTAGCAGCGGTTCGGAGCGACCAAGGAGAGGGGGTGACTGATGTTGGCGCTCTTAGGTGATGGTCCTGAGCTGGCAGTCACATTGGTCACGTTCGCGGTTGCGGGTGTGGAGTTCATTCGCGAGGTGATGCGAGGGCGCGAGCAGGGGGTTGTCGTTCAGGCAGTACACGTGTACGTCCATACCTGTACTGAAAGCCGCAGCGTGGGAACGCTGTCGGCGACGGATGATTCCGGGTCATGAAGGGGTCGGGCTTCGGATCCTCACGACAGGCGGCCAGGCCTGTACTGGTCCGCGACGAACTCTCCAGCGAAAGAGCTCTTACGCTGTTCTTTCTGGAGCACCGTCGGCCGTTGCGCCGCTACCTCATCGCGCAGGGGTGCGCCGAGAGCGACAGTGACGACATCGTCCAGGATGCATTCCTCATCCTCCGGGAGCGATGGTCGACCATCGCTTACTACGACAGGCCCAAGGCATATCTGTACAAGATCGCTATCCGTCTGTGGTATCGGCACGCCGCCCGTATCCACCGCGGCGGCTACCGAGAAGATTACGAGAGCGTCCTCAACGCGGTTCCCGATCCTGCCGACACGACCTTGGCAGTAGAAGTCGCCGATGCCCTCGCCCGCTGGTTCAGGCAACTTCCCCGCCGGCAACGCAATGTTGCTGCTCTCCGCCTCATCGCGGAGCTGACCGAGGTGGAGACCGCTGAAGTCCTCGGAGTCAGCCTTGGAACGGTGAAATCGCAGCTTAACGCCGCCAGGAAGACCCTCCGAGCTCTCCGCGATCGAGACGAGCGGGGAGAACGGCAAGAGTCGGGAAGGGGAGAAGACGATGACCATCGATGAACTGATCAGACGCATGGCCATCTCTGTTGACCTGCACAACACAAGCGACGAGACCGCGCTGCGGGATTTCGCCGCAGCCATGCAGAAGATCGACAGTGATCCCGGCGAGGCGCGACGTATCCGGAGTATGGCCGAACAGATCGACATCGAGATCGCGGCCTACGACCAGGGCCTGGCCGCGCTGGACCGAGGGGACGTCGACGCTGCCGAACCCCTGTTGCGCATGGCAGCGGGCACGGAGCACGGCGATGCTGACGGAATTCTCGCCGAACTGCTCGCACAGCCTGTCGATGATGCTCCACCGCTCAGCCTCTGTCAGCGCGCCGCAGAGGTCCGTGCCCACCGTGCCATTCTGAACGCCGCCTACTTGAAGGGTTCGGCCAACCCCTTCTCTACGCCCCATCAGCGATCGGTGTTGCGGCGAATCGTGGGAAGGATCCGGCCAAGAACCGCCATCTCTGCCAGTGATCTGGAAGAGGTGCTGATGGCCGCCATGGAGGTCAAAGACCCCCACACCCGTCGGCACAGTGAGCGTATCTCCCATCTGGTCGTGCTCATCGGTCACGAGGTGGGGATGCGCTCCACCCGGTTGGAGGCCGCGCGTCTGGGCGGGCTGTTTCACGACATCGGCAAGCTCACCATCCCCGCCACCGTGCTTCACAAGCCCGGTGCCCTCACCCAAGAGGAGTTCACTCTTATCCAACTGCACGCCGTCCGCGGCATGCGCATCGTCCGAGACCTGCCAGAATTCTTCGACAGCGCTCCTGAAGGTGTGGCCCGCAAGCTTCTCGTGGCTGAAACCCTTGCAGGGATCCTCCACCACCATGAAAGGTTCGACGGCCGTGGCTACCCGCTCGGCCTGGCAGGCGACGAGATCCCCGAGGTGTCCCGAGTCATCGCCGTCGCCGACGCCTTCGATTCCATGACGACCGCCCGCCCTTACCGCTCTCCGCGAACCATCCGTGAGGCGGCGGCAGAGCTGAGACGCGATGCCGGGAACGGCTTCGATCCCCAGATCGTCGAAGCTTTCCTAACCGTCCTCGAAGCCCACATCGACCGGATCGAAGTCCTCGTTCGTGAGAACCGGTCGTATCAGGAGGCGCACAACAGCCACGGACTCGACGTGCCTAAGTCGACCGACCGACCCCGATCAATCAGGCGCGAGTAGGAGACGGATACCGCTGGAGCGCTGACACGCCGCTTCTGCGCCGCGAGCGAAGCCGCCACCGACATGGCGTGATCGACCTGGCCTGATCCCCTGCGAAACCATGGCGTTCCGCTGTTCGGGCCACCGTGGCGCTAGTGATCTTCTGCCAGCGTGCCGGGGCGCTCTACAGCGTTCACTGGACGAACCCGATCGTCAAAGGCCCGGTATCCCCGCTTGCGCTCTGCGCGGAGGGTGTGACATGGCA
Organism: Sphaerisporangium sp. NPDC005289; assembly: GCF_040607455.1. Taxonomy (NCBI): domain Bacteria; kingdom Bacillati; phylum Actinomycetota; class Actinomycetes; order Streptosporangiales; family Streptosporangiaceae; genus Sphaerisporangium; species Sphaerisporangium sp. NPDC005289. The sequence continues at coordinate 79,337 of NZ_JBEXGS010000033.1, read as the reverse complement.
CCGCCTTCCCCGGCCCGCGCCGGGGAGATCGTCCGTCCCGCCGGGAGATCATCGGGCAGGGATCTGGCATGCGACGTTTAAATCCCTATTTCCTAGTCATTAAGGGGGGTATGATGCTCGATGGTGTGATCTGACCAAGGAGATCGCGTGGCCCTACCGGACTTCCTGGTGATCGGAGCCCCCAAGTCGGGCACCACGGCTCTGCACGCCGCGCTCGCGCGGCATCCGGGGATCTTCATGTCCGCCGTCAAAGAGCCCAAGTTCTTCCTCACCGACGGGCCGCCGCCCGATCGGGGCGGGCCCGGAGACGCCCAGACCTTCAAAGAGCACGTCTGGCGCAGGACGGACTACGAGGCGCTGTTCGACCCGGCCCCGCCGGGCGCGCTCAAGGGGGAGTCCACCCCCTTCTACCTGTACGACCGGCAGGCGCAGCGGCGCATCCACGCGCTGCTCCCCGAGGCCCGGCTGATCGTCGTGCTGCGCGATCCCGTCGAGCGCGCCCACTCCAACTGGACCCACCTGTGGTCGGCCGGCCTGGAGCCGGTCGGCGACGTCGTGCGTGCCTGCGCCGAGGAGGAGCGCCGCATCGCCGCCGGATGGTCGGCGTTCTGGCACTACGTGGCGCTCGGCCGGTACGGCGAGCAGCTGGAGCACCTGTTCGGCCTGTTCCCGCGGGAGAACGTCCTGGTGTTCCGCTACCGCGACCTGGTGGACGAGCCGGCGGCGACCCTCGACCGCATCTGCCTGTTCCTCGGCGTCGAGCCGGGGCTGGTCGCCGAGGTGCCCCGCGAGAACGTGACCGCCCATCCCGATCCGACGCTGCGCCACCGGGCGCTGTCGCGGCTGATGCGCGCCGGCGCGACGCTGGGACGCCATCTGCCGGGCTCGCTGGCGGCCCGGCTGACCGAGCCGCTGGAGAAGACGCTGCAGGACAGCGGCCGTCCGCGCCGCCCGTTGAGCTGGGAGCAGCGCCAGGCGCTCATCCCCGGGTTCCGGGACGACATCGCGCTGCTGGAGGAGGTCACGGGGGAGGAGTTCGGCGACTGGCTGCGGCCCCGTGACCGCTCGGGCGGGCTGATGGGCGACCGGCCCCCCGGCCAGGGGCAGGCGCGCAACGGACGCCCGCGCGTGCACTGAGCCCGCGCCTCCGGCGGGACCCCATCACCGGCCGGCGCGTGCACTGAGCCCGCGCCCCCCGGCGGGACGCCGCCACCGGCCGGCGCGCGTGTCCCCTGACGCCGTGACCGGCCGCTGTGCGGGCCCCGCGGGCGGTGCGGGGCCGGGTGCGGCCCCGCCGCGAGGTCGGTGCAATGAGGTCGGTGCAGTGGGGTCAGTGCAGCTCGGTGCGCAGCTCGTGCGAGCCGTCTTCCCTGGTGATCTCGTAGTACACGCGCCGCCGTCCGTCGGGCAGCGGCAGGATGTCCAGGTAGCGCAGCCCGCCGTAGGGGGACTCCGCGATGGGCTCGGTGCCCACCGGGGCCAGCGTGGAGTAGGCGCCGATGGCCAGCCCCGTGCGCTCCTCGTAGTTCTCCGCCGCGGTGGCCCGTCCGTCGTAGGTGGCCAGGACGGTGCCGCCGGCGTGCAGCACCGAGGTCACTCGGGCGCCCCGCGCGTCCCAGCAGCCCGGACGGCCGCTGAGCGCCGTGCCCTCCCAGGTCCACTCCAGGCCGTCGGCGCTGGTGGCGTAGTCGGTGACCATCTGGTCCTCCTCGCCCGGGTCCGACAGGGGATGGCAGGAGGCCCACAGGTGCCACTGGCCGTCGTGGTGGAGGATCACCGGGTCCTTGACCGCGGTCTTGGGGTCGCCGGGCAGCACGACCTTGCGCTGGGCGGCGTCGAACGCCGACGGGTCGGCGGCCTCCATCACCTCGACGCGCCAGTGCTTGGTGCCGTGGGTGGCGCAGCTGATGTAGAGCCGCCACCGGCCCTCGGGCGTGCGCACGAGCGCGGGACGCTCCAGGGACTCGGTGTCGGCCTCCTCGCGGGTGATGGTGTAGATCGGCTCGAACCGCTCGCCGTCCAGGGACCGCGCGACGCGGACCGCGTAGCCGCGTCCCTCGCCGATCGGCCGCCGGAGGCGGTAGGCGAGGTAGAAGACGCCATCGCTGTGGACGGAGCTCGGGGCCCCGACCCAGTGGCCGGGCTCATCCCCGGGAGGGGCGAGGACGAGGACCGAGCGGTCGGGCCGGAGAGCCGGCAGGGCGCTTCGCAGGTCGTTTTCGTTCATCGGCACGTCGAAACAATAGACGGGAATCGGGGGTGATGACGAAAGATTGGCCGGTCATAGGGGGTGCGAGTCACCCCAGAGTGCTCCCGGGGCCACCCCGGAGTCCCCACGACTCCGGCATGCGCCACCTTCCCGAGCGGCGACTGCCTGGTCACGGCCGCCGCTCAGGAGACCACCGTGCCGACGAGATGGCCGACGCCGAAGGTGACCGCGGCCGCCGCCGCGCCGAGCGCGAGCTGCCTGGCGCCGCCGAACAGCGGCGAGCGGCTGGTGAGCCGCGCGACCAGCGCTCCGGTGGCGAACAGCGCCACCGCGGTGAGCGCCACCGCCACGGCCACCGAGCCGACGCCGAACAGGAACGGCAGCAACGGCACCAGCGCGCCGAGCGCGAAGGCCAGGAAGGAGGACCCGGCCGCCTTCCACGGCGAGGGAAGGTCGTCGGGGTCGACGCCGAGCTCCTCGCGGGCGTGCACCCGCCAGGCGACCTCGTCGTGCCGGTGCAGCTGGCGGGCCACCTCGCGGGCCAGGTCAGGGGAGAGTCCGCGGGACTCGTACAGCGCCGCGAGCTCGCGCTCCTCGGCTTCGGGGTTCCGGGCGATCTCCCGGCGCTCGACGTCGATCTCCGCGAGCGTCATCTCGGTCTGCGAACGAACGGAGGTGTACTCGCCGGTGGCCATGGAGAAGGCGCCGGAGACCAGGCCCGCGAGGCCGGCGATCGTGACGGTGTGCACCCCGGCGCCGCCGCCCACGACCCCGGCGATGAGCGAGGCGTTGGACACCAGCCCGTCCATGACGCCGAACACCGCCGGCCGCAGCCAGCCGCCGGTCACGTCCCTATGGCTGTGGTGCACCTCGGCGGCGTGGAGGGGAGCGGAGGACATCGCGTTCCTTTCGGGCGGTCTGCCCACCGGGTGGGCGCCGGGACCGCCGGCGCCCTGCACATGGACGCCTGCTCGAAGCCGCTGTCGTCCGTGGCCGATCGTTCACGCTAGCCAGCCGGGACGCCGGTGTCAAAGGACGGTAAAGCCCCCGGCGGCTCAGTCGGTGAGGGCGTCCTCGGGGGAGCTCCGCCCAAGGGCCGCCAGTTCCTCCAGGGCGCCTTCCAGCACCTCCGGCGGCGGTGAGGCCAGGCCGACGCGGACGGCGGGCGGCGCGCCGTGCGGCCCCGCGGCGAAGGACGCGGCCGGGGTGACCGCGATGCCCCGGCGCGCGGCGGCGGCGACGAAGGTCTCGGCGTGCCAGGGCCGCGGCAGCTCCCACCAGCAGTAGTAGCCGTGGGGGTCGGCGCGCACGGCGAACCCCGCGAGGGCGCGGGCGGCCAGGCGCTGGCGGGCCGCGGCGTCCTCGCGCTTGGCCCGCACGACGGCGTCGACGGTGCCGTCGATGGTCCAGCGGGCGGCGGCCTCCAGCGCGAAACCCGTCGCCGTCCAGGCCCCCGACCGCAGGGCGGCGGCCATCGGCGCCGCCAGGCCGGCGGGGGTGACCGCGAAGCCGGCCGTCAGCCCCGGGGCCAGCCGCTTGGACAGGCTGTCGAGCAAAATCGTGCGCTCGGGGGCCAGCGCCGCGAGGGGCGGCTGGTCACCGGCGTGCAGGAACGCCCAGACGGCGTCCTCGATGGCGTGCAGCCCGAGGTCGCCGAGCGTCTCGGCCAGTTCCTGGCGCCGCTGGGCGGGCATGGTCGACGACAACGGGTTGTGCAGCGTCGGCTGGAGGTACACCGCGCGCAGCGGGGCGCCGCGGTGGGCGGCGGCCAGCGCCTCCGGGACCAGCCCCTTCTCGTCGCAGGCCAGCGGGACCAGGGTGACGCCGAGCCGGGCGGCGATCGTCTTGACCATCGGGTAGGTGAGGGCCTCGACGCCGAGCCGCGCCCCCGGCGGCACCAGCGCGGCGATCGCCGCGGCGATCGCCTGCCGCCCGCCGGCGGCGAACAGCACGCGGGCGGGGTCGGGCCGCCAGCCGCCCCGGGCCAGCAACCCGGCGGCCGCGTCCCGGGCCGCGGCCGTCCCTTGTGCGGGCATCGGGCGCAGCGCCGAGCCGAGCACGTCCGGGCGCAGCATGCCGCCCAGGCTTCCGGCCAGCAGGGCCGGCTGCCCGGGCACCATCGGATAGTTGAGCTCCAGGTCCACGCGCGACCCGCCCGGCTCGACCAGGGCGCTGCCGGGGGAGCGGCCCGGGGCGCGCACGAACGTCCCGCGGCCCACCTCGCCGGCGACCAGGCCCCGCTTGGCGAGCTCCTGGTACACCCGGCCGGCGGTGGAGGCGGCGATGCCGCGCCGCCGCGCGAAGAGCCGCTGGGGCGGCAGCCGGTCGCCCGGGCGCAGCCGGCCGGCGGCGATGTCGGCGGCCACGGCGTCGGCGATCACCCGGTAGTCGTCCATCGGACCCCTATCGATACGAAGTCAACATTGCACCGAGGGCAATTTAGCCTATTGCACCGATTGACGTGTCCCGCCTAGCATCGCGGCCAGGCCCGGACGTCACGGGCGCCGTGGGAGGGGAGCAGCGATGGGGACGACGGCCGAGGTCAACGGGATCACCGTCGCCTACGACGACGAGGGCGAAGGGGCGCCACTGGTGCTGGTCCACGGACACCCGTTCGACCGGTCGATGTGGGCGCCGCAGGTCGCCGGCCTCGCCGGCCCGGCATGGCGGGTCATCGTCCCCGACCTGCGCGGCTACGGCGGCAGCACCGTCGTCCCCGGCATCACGCCGCTCGCGGTCTTCGCCCGGGACATCGCCGCCCTGCTGGACCACCTGGGGGTGGGCGAGGCCGTCATCGGCGGGTTGTCCATGGGCGGCCAGATCGTGCTGGAGTTCCACCGGCTGTTCCCCGGCCGCGTGCGCGGGCTCGTCCTGGCCGACACCTTCGCCCAAGGGGAGACCGAGGAGGGCAGGAGGACGCGCAACGCCATGGCCGACCGCCTCCTCGCCGAGGGCATGCGCCCCTACGCCGAGGAGGTGCTGCCCAAGATGGTGGCCCCCTCCACGATAGCGACGATGCCCGAGGTCGCCGCCCACGTGCTGCGGATGATGCGGGACGCGCCCGCCGAGGGCGCGGCCGCGGCGCTGCGCGGCCGGGCCGAGCGTCCCGACTACAGTGCCATGCTCGCCGCCGTCGCGGTGCCCGCGCTGGTCGTGGTGGGACGCCACGACGAGTTCACCCCGGTCGCCGACGCCGAGTTCATGCACCGCCGCATCCCGCGCTCGACGCTGGCGGTGATCGAGGGCGCCGCGCACATGCCGAACCTGGAGGCGCCCGCCGAGTTCGGCCGCGCGCTCCAGGAGTTCCTGTCCACCTTCGCCGCGGCGACGCCTGGTCCGCCCGTCCGGCCCGGTCCCGTCGGCGGCTCCTGAGCCCGCCGTGCGACTCGGCGCCGGCGAATCCGGCGACTCTGGCGCGGATCCGGCGGTTCCGGCCGCTGCCGCCCGGCTCCGGCCCTGGCGGCGCCGGCACGGCGCACCGGCCCCGGCGGGGACGGCCGGTGGTACACGGTGGTCGGCGGGGCGGTGAGAATGGGACGGACGACCGGAGACGGGGCCGGTCACCGCCCTTCGCGCCCGGCTTCCCCGAGCGGCCCGACGGCCGGTCGCCGGCACGGCCCAACGGAGAAGAGACGACCATGGCCGACAAGCCGGTGCTGACACCAGGCCCCGACCACCCCATCACCGTCGAGCGCACTCCCGGCCGCGTCGTGGTGTCGGCGGGCGGGCGCGTGCTGGCCGACACCCGTGACGCCCTGACCCTGCGCGAGGCCGACTACCCGCCGGTGCAGTACATCCCGCGCGAGGACGTCGACATGGGGCGGCTCGAGCGCACCGACCACGCCACCTACTGTCCCTACAAGGGCGACGCCTCCTACTACAGCCTCGCCGAAGGCGGTGAGAAGGGCGTCAACGCCATCTGGACCTACGAGACCCCCTACCCGGCCGTCGCCGAAATCGAGGGCCACCTCGCCTTCTATCCCGACCGTGTCGCCATCGAGGAGCACCCCGCCGGCTGACCGCCCCACCGCGTCCCGGCCCCGCCGGCGTGGCGCCCGGCGCGCGGGCCGCTCAGGCGGCGGCGCGGTCGGTGTTCTCGGCGGGCGGGCGCCGAGCCAGTGAGCCGGCGCCCAGGAGCACCGCGGCCATCGCCACGGTCACCAGGACGAAGGAGATCGGCAGGCTGGTGACGGACGCCACCCCGCCGATCATGCTCGGCGCGACGAAGCCCGAGCTGTAGCTGATCGTGGCGACCCCGGCGACGCCCTCGCTGGGCGTGCGCCCTGCGTTGCCGGCCGCCGCGAACACCAGCGGCACCACCACGGCCACCCCGAGCCCGATCAGCATGAACCCGGCGATGGCGGGCGGCGGGGTGCGCGCCGCCACGACCAGCACCCCGCCCGCCGTGGCGAGCAGCCCGCTGAGGCGCACCGAGACGACCGGGCCGACGCGGCGTACCACCAGGTCCCCGCCCAGTCGCCCCGCGGCCATGGTGAAGGCGAACCCGGTGTAGGCGAACGCCGCGACGCCGGGGGAGGTGCCGGTGACCTGCCGAAGGTAGACCGCGCACCAGTCCTGGGCCGCCGCCTCCCCGAAGACCGCGCAGAAGCCGACCGCCCCCAGCACGAGCAGGGGCCGGGACGGCAGCACGAACCGCGCCGGGGCGTCCTGACCCGTCGGGGCGCGCACGTCCAGCAGCCATGATCCGGCCGCCGCGCCCACGACCAGCAGCACCGCGGCCATCGCGGCGAGGTGGACGCGGGCGTCCACTCCGGCGTGCGCCGCCGCCACCCCCACCGCGCCGCCCGCGAGCCCGCCGACGCTCCACATCCCGTGCAGGCCGGGCATGATCGAACGGCCCAGCCGCTGCTCGACCTCGATGCCCTGCGCGTTCATCACCACGTCGCACATGCCCGCGACCGCGCCGTACACCAGCAGGGTGACCCACAGCAGGGCCAGACCCGGCGCGAGCGCCGGCAGGGCGAGCATGACGCACCACAGGGCGATCAGCAGGCGGGTGGCGGGCCGGACCCCGACGCGGTGGGCGAACCGCCCCACCATGGGCATCGTGACCAGCGAGCCGACGGCCGGAGCGAGCAGGACGAGCCCGAGCTCTCCGGGACCGGCGCCCAGATGCTCCTGCAGCCAGGGGATGCGGGTGGCGAAAGAGCCGGACACCGCGCCGTGCACCGCGAAGGTCACGGCGATGGCCACGCGGGCGCGCCTGACGATGCCCCGGTCCACGGCAAGAACCTAGCAGAGCCCCCGCGCCGGCCGGCGCGAGGTGATCATGGCGTCGCGGGCTCGTCCCGGCGGGCCTTCGCGGCGGGGGCGGGACTACGCTTCTGGGGACGGTCCCATGGGGACGGCACGCCGCTCCGGGACGGGGCGGGGCCGCCTTGACGGGCGAATCTGGTCGCTGGGAGTGTTGCGGCATGTTGGATGTGGCGGTCATCGAGGATCCGGCGGCGGCCGAGGTCTCGCTCGATCCGGTGCGGGCCCGTCTGCTGGCCGAGCTGGCCGTCCCCGGGTCGGCCACCATGCTGGCGGCCAAGGTCGGCCTGCCGCGGCAGAAGGTGAACTACCACCTCAAGACCCTTGAGCGGTACGGGCTGGTCGAGCTGGTCGAAGAGCGGCGCAAGGGCAACGTGACCGAGCGCGTGATGCGCGCCACCGCCGCCTCCTACGTCATCTCGCCGGTCGCGCTCGCCGCGGTGCAGCCCGATCCCTCCCGCGCGCCCGACCAGCTGTCGGCGCGGTGGCTGCTGGCGGTGGCCTCGCGGCTGGTGCGCGACGTCGGGCAGCTGATCACCGGGGCGGCCAAGGCGCGCCAGAAGGTCGCGACCTTCGCCATTGACGGCGAGATCCGCTTCGCCTCGGCCGCCGACCGCGCCGCGTTCGCCCGCGAGCTGGCCGAGGCGGTCACCACGCTGGTGGGCAAGTACCACGACGAGGGGGCCGCGGGCGGGCGCGACCACCGGGTCATCGTGGCCGTCCACCCGAGCATCACCCGTGACCCCGTCGAGACAGGCGGCCCCGGCGAGACCGGCGAGACCGGCGCCACCCCGACCGCGACCAAGGACGCGACCAAGGAGCAGTGAGCGGCATGCGGCACGAATTCGAGGTGCGCGAGGAGATCGCGCTCGACGCGACGCCCGAGGAGGTCTGGGAGGCCATCGCCACCGGGCCGGGCATCGACTCCTGGTTCATGGGGCGCAACGAGGTCGAGCCGGGCGTGGGCAACACCGTGCGCCACAGCCTGATGGGGCACACCACGAACGCCACGGTCACCGCGTGGGAGCCCGGCAAGCGGTTCACCTACCAGAGCGAGCAGAACCCCGACGGCACCTTCATGGCCTTCGACTACCTCATCGAGGGCCGCGAGCGGGGCAGCACCGTGCTGCGGCTGGTGCACAGCGGCTTCCTCGGCGACGACTGGGAGGCCCAGTACGACGCGCTGAAGAAGGGCGACGGCATGTACATGCGCAAGCTCGCCGCCTACCTCAAGCACTTCCCCGGGCGCACCTCGACCTTCGCCTTGCTGGTCCCCGGCCCCCAGGTGCCCGGGCACGAGCAGGTGTGGACGGCGTTCAAGAGCGCGCTGGGCGTGGCGGGCGAGGTCGCCGCGGGCACGCCGGTGCGCCTGACGGTGCCGGGGCTGCCGCCCGCGGACGGGGTGGTCGAGAGCACCGAGTACCCGAGCATCCCCAGCGTCTGCACCGGCGACGCGCTCTACACGTTCATGCACGGCTACCGCGACACGGTCGTGGTGGAGCAGCACGGCTTCACCGAGGGCGCCGACGTCGAGGCGACCGAGCAGGCGTGGAAGTCCTGGCTGGCCCAGGCGTTCGCCTGAGCGCCCGCCGTGGGCCGGCCTCGCACCCCGTCTGGGGGACGGCCGGCGCCGGGGCGTGGAGTCCGCCGGACGGGACGTGGCGGTCACGTCCCGCCCGGCGGCCGGGCTCCGCCCCGCCCGGCCGCGTCGCGCGCCGGGCGGCCCTCGCCTGCCGGCGGAGCCCAGGCGTTCGGGCCGGCGTTCAGGCCAGTTTGCCGAGCCAGGCCTGCCAGGCGTGCTCGCTCTCTTCGGCGTCCGCCGGCGCGAACAGGTGGTGGCCGATGACGAGCGTGTCGTGCATGCCGAGGATGAAGCGGTAGAGCGCGTCGCCGGTGCGCACGCCGAGGAAGCCCGGGGCGACGTAGTCGGCGACCCCTTCGACCGGCGGCAGCCCTTCGGGGGTCAGCCGCACGCGGTCGCCCGCGGAGACCGGGCCGGCCAGCCCGAGGCCGCGCTCGAGGACCTCCCACGCGGGCTCGGCGCCGCCCGCGGACGGGCGCGCCCCGAAGACGACCGTGGCCGTGCGGCCGGGGAAGTGGGCGAGGTACTGGCCGAGGCTGTGCAGGTACAGGTCCCAGCCGCGCCGGAGGGCGTCGTACTCGCTCTCCCAGTCGTCGCCGAGGACGCCGCTCTGCACCAGGCGCAGGACGGTGGTGCCCTGCCCGCGCCCCTCGATGAGGTACTCGAAGGCCATGAAGAGCCCTTCGGGGCTCTCGGGGCTGCGGAAGGCGAAGCGCCGGGCCGGCTCCCACGCGGTGACGGTGGCCTCGGAGGGCGGGAAGTCGCCGAAGTACTGCCGGGCGGATCCGCCGACACGCGGCTCGATCTCGTTGCGTCCCATGAACCAGGAGTCGGCGCCGGGGCCGGTGGCGATCGCCTCCCACACCTGCTCGGGGGTCGCCTGCAGCGTCACCTGCTTGCGCAGCTCGAACTCGTGCGGCATCGGGAGCTCCTCGTCCTCGGCGCCCACGGGCGCGCCGTCTGGTGTGTTGGTGAGCGAGCGGGTCGTCAGGCGATGGCGGCCGCTCGGAGCATCACGATGCCACCGAAAGATTAATTTGTCAATACGACTCTAGTTGTCGGTGATGGTCGCTCGCCGGGTGGCCGCTTGAACGGCGCGGAGGGCCTTGCCGAGTGGGTGAACCCACGGCCTGGTGCCGCGCGCGCCGTCCGCCGTGGCGGGTCAGCGCCCTTCGCCGGCCCAGGCGATGTGGCCGGCGTCGGGCGGGGCGTCCGGCAGGTGGACCACCGCCTGGGGAGGGCCGGTCAGGTTGTGGGCGTCGAGCACCAGCAGCTCGCCGCGGCGGCGGGCCAGGTCGCGGGCGAGCACCATGACCCAGCCGTCCCCTTCCAGGGCGCCGGGACGCGGCACGAAGACCGGCCGCCCGGCGCGCCGGCCCGGTCCGAGCTCGCGCACCTGCGTGACGCCGGCCGCCAGGTCCAGCCCGATGACCGCCTGCCCGCCCGCCGCGCGTGCGAACACCAGCTGGTGCCGCAGCCCGGCGCGCCGCGGGTCGGCCGACGCCTCCGCCGCCGAGGCGATCAACGTGCGCCCCGAGGCCGTGCCGGTGGCGAGGTCCAGCGTCCAGCGGTGGACCGACGCGGGCCCGGCGTCGCGGTCGCGGTCCCACCAGGGGGTGTCGAAGGCGCGCTCGTGACGGACGACGTCCACCACCACTCCCCGTCCTCGGTCGTCGTAGGCGTTCACGGCCTCGAACACGTAGCAGGGGTCGATCGGGAACCAGATCGGCCCGGAGGGGTCCCAGGCGTCCCGCCGCAGCAGGCCGATGCGGGCGGGGCGGCCCGGCCGCCAGCGGTAGGGCGAGCCGGAGCCCATCATCGCGGCGGCGCGGTGGTGGGTGACCGGAAGGTCGAACACCACGACGAACCGCTCGGTGACCGCCACGGCGTGCACGAGCGGCGCGCCGGGGAGCGCGAACGGCCGCACGTCGCGCACGCCGCCCTCCGGCCCGAGGACCAGGTGCTCGGCGATGTCGGACCCGGGGCGCACGGCCACGGTGTGCCACGCGCCGCCGGCGTGGTCGCGGACCGGGGCGGCGACCTGCGCCCCCGGGGCGGCGGCCCCCGCGCCGGGGACGGCGGTACCGGCCCCAGGGGCGGGGGAGGGGAGGGTCAGCCGGCGGGCGGCGCCGCCGGACAGTCGCACGCCGTACACCAGCGGCGACCGGGAGGCGGGGACGGCGCCGTCCGCCGGGTGGGCCGAGGTGCACACCAGGGCGCCCTCCAGGCCGGAGGGAAGGGCCCCGTCGACGGTCAGCGACGCGTCGTGCGGCCCGCGACCGGACGCCGCGACGGCGGCGCTGTGCTCGGCGACGGTCATATCGGAACCTCCGGGAAGACGGCTGGCATAACAGCGTTATGAAAAAAATAACGCCGTTATGCCATACTGTCAAGATGAGTCCACGCCGAACCGACCCCCAGACGCGCACCGCCCTCGTCGACATCGCCGCCGGCCTGCTCGCCGGCGAGGGCCCCCAGGCGCTGTCGGCCCGCCGCGTCGCCGCGGAGGCGGGCAGCTCGACGATGACCGTCTACACCAACTTCGGCGGCATGAGCGGCCTGGTCCGCGAGATGGTGCTCGAGGGGTTCGCCCGGCTGGAGGCCTATTTCTCGCACGTCAAGGCCACCGACGACCCCGTGGCGGACATGGCGCTGCTCGGCCGCGCCTACCGGCGCAACGCCGTGACCAACCCTCACCTGTACGCCGTCATGTTCGGCGGCGCGCGTCCGGCCGGGTTCTCGCTCACCGACGAGGACCGCCAGCACGGCCGCTACACCCTGGGCACGGTGGTCGGCTGCGCCACCCGGTGCATCGAGGCCGGCCGCTTCCGCGCCGGCGACGCCGAGCTGGCGGCCCATCTGCTGTGGACCGCCGTCCATGGGCTGGTCACGCTGGAGCTGGGCGAGTACCTCATCGATCCCTGCAACGCGGACGTGGTGTTCGAGGCCCAGCTCACCGGCCTGATGGTCGGCGCCGGCGACGACCTGGCGGCGGCCGAGCGCTCCGTCCGCGCCTCGCTCGCCCGCCTGCCCGGCGAGCTCGGCGGCGTGACCCCCTATCCGGCCGGCGGCGACCCCTCCGCGAGCGGGCCGGCCTGATCCTGCGTGCCGGTCACCGGGGCGGGCGTCGGCGGTGGGCGCTCCTCGCCCGGCGAGGGCGCCCGGGGCAGGCACAGGACGAACCGCGCGCCGCGCGCGCTGTCCTCGATGGTCAGCGTGCCCCCGGCCATCTCGGCGATCTGCCGGGCGATGGGAAGCCCGAGACCGGTGCCGCCGGTGTCCCTGCTGCGCGCGGCGTCGAGGCGGGTGAAGCGCTGGAAGACCACTTCGCGCTTGTCGGGCGCGATGCCGCCCCCGTCGTCCAGCACCTCCAGCACCGCGGCGCCGAAGGCGTGGCCGGGGCCGCCGGGCCTGGGGCCCCGGTGCACCTTCACCGTGACCGTGGTCTCGGCGTGCCGCACGGCGTTGTCCACCAGGTTGGTCACCAGCCGGGCGAGCCGCACCCGGTCGGCCACCACCTCCGCTCCCTCGCCCAGCACCAGCTCCAGCCGCTTGGGCATGTGCCGGCTCTTCATCTCGCTCATCACCAGCTCCGCCAGGTCGACCCGGTCGCTGGCGCCGGGGGTGCCGGCGTCCAGGCGGGCCAGCGTCAACAGGTCGCTCACGATCGCCTGGAGCCGGTCGAGCCCGCTGAGGACGGCCCGGCTGGTCGCCTGCCAGTCGTGGTCATCGGTGTCCATCAGGGCGTCCTCGACCTCGGCGCGTATGGCGGCGATCGGCGTGCGCAGGTCGTGGGAGGCGTCAGAGGCCAGGCGGCGCTGCTGCTCCATCGCCGACTGCAGCCGCCCCAGGGTGAGGTTGACGCTCTCGGCCAGGTCGCGCAGCTCGTCCTCACTGTCCGGGGTCGGCACCCGCCGTCCCGGGCAGTCGGCGTTGATCTCGTCCAGCTCCGTCCGGATGGCGTCCACCGAGGACAGCGACGCCGACACCGCGCGGTGGGTGCCGTAGGCGATCCCCGCGGTCAGCAGCAGCGCGCCCCCGATCACGGAGGCGGCCACCAGCGGATGGGTCAGCGGAGGGACCACCGGGGCGGCGGTGTAGATCGTCCAGACCCGCCCCGCGAGGAACACCTGCTCCCCGACCACGATGGAGCACTCATCGCGTGCGAAGGCCGGGCCGTCGCACACGGTCGCGGTGACCCCGCTCCGGCCGTCCCGCAGGTGCAGGTCCGCCATCGGCGGCTTGCCCTCCATCTCCTTGGACGCCGCCACCACCTTGCCCACCGGGTCGATCACCTGGATGTCGTAGATGAGGCCGTGCGGGATCGGGTCCAGGATGTTGCCGCGGTCCACCTCGGTGCCCACCCGCCCCGCCGTGCCCATGATCTCCTTGGTCAGGTAGGCCGTGGTGGTCATGTGCACGGCGACCAGGATGACGGCGGCCAGCAGGGCGCACAGCACCGCCGCCACCACGCCGGCGTACAGCGTCAGACGGCGTTTCACCGGCCATCGGTGCCCCGGACCCATGCCAAATCCCCCTATAGGCAGTCGACCACATGCCGTAGGGAATCTTGTCGGGGGGGTCGTGGTGCGGCCGCCGCCTCCCGGGCCCGCCGGAGATCGGAAAAGGACTCGAAGACCCCCGCCGATGTTCGTCCCGCGATTCCTGGGGCAGCGGCATCCGGTGGACAGCGGGGGGCGGTCCAGGGCCGGTGGCCATGCCTGCGGCCCGCCCTCCCTCGGAGCGTCGCGGGGACGCGGCAGAGATGGGAGAGCATGAGAATCGTCGGCATCGCGGGAAGCGTCCTGTCCAACGCCTACGTCAGCAGGTTGCTGGAGGCGGCGGGCCGGGAGCTCCCCGCTCGGGCGGAGCTCGCGGTGTGGGACGGCCTGGAGCGGGTGCCGCCGGTCGCGGAAGGCCCGCTGCCGTCCCCGCTCTCGCGCCTGTGCGACCGGCTCGCCCGGGCGGACGGCTTACTGATCACCGCCCCCGCGCACAGCGTCCTGCCCCCACAGCTGACGCACGCGCTCGACTGGATCGCCTCCCAGCACGGCGGCACGGTCCTGCTGGGCAAGCCGGCCCTGGTGGTGACGTCCTGCCTGCGCCACCACGAGGCGATGTGGACCCAGACCCGGTTGCAGCGGGCCCTCGCCGCCGCGGGCGCGCACGTGCAGGGCGCCGACCTCGCCATCTCCCCCGCCTTCGGGCACTTCGACGCCGAAGGCCGCGTCACCGACGCGGCCGTCCGCGCCCGGCTCCGCTCGGCCCTGGACCACCTGCGCCCGCCCTCGGCCGCGAGTTCCGCCGCGCCGATCCCCGCTCCGCGGACCCCGCGGACCGCTCGGCCCGGCGGCGCGCGAGCCGTCGTGCGAGGGTGAGGACGGCTGGGAGCCGGAGGTCCCGGCAGGGCGGGACGTTCGGCCCCTGCGCCCGCCCGGCGCCGCGTTGTTCGATGAGGTGACGGGCGAGCCGTCACGGCCCCGCCGCACTCGCCCAAGGAGGCGCCATGGACATCGCGAGCATGACCGCGGCGGACGTGATGAGCCGGGTCGTCGTCACGGTGAGGCCCGATGAGTCGCCCCTGATGGCCTGGGAGCTGATGAGGCGCGGAGGCGTCCACCACCTGCCCGTGGTGGACGCCCGCTCCCACGTGCTCGGCGTCCTCAGGCGCGAGGACATCGCCTCCCACTGGTCGGGCGGTCCGGCCGAGCAGTCCAGCGAGCAGGTGCGGCAGCTTCTGGGCGGCAGGCGCTGCCCCCACGTGGCCCCCGGGACGGGGCTCGCGAGCGTCGCCGCGACGATGGTGGACTCCTGCGTCGACGTCGTGCCCGTCGTGGGCGCCGCCGGCACCTTGGAGGGGCTGGTCACCTCCACCGACGTGCTGCAGGCGGTCGCCGGGCGGCCGGCGCGCGCGGCCGGGCCGACCGAGGTGGTCGCGGGCCTGTTCCGCCTGGAGCCGGTGCTGCCGCCCAGGCGTCCTCCCGGCGGATGAGCGCGGCGGCGGTCAGATGCCCTCGATGCGGCGGCCGGAGACCTCCTGCGCGATGATGCGGATGCACTGGTCGCGCTCGCCGCCCGCCCATGGCCGCACGTCAAGGACGGCGGCCTGCGGCGGCGTCGCATCGGGGGCCAGGTGCTGCGCCGGGCCCTGCACCAGCACGCTCCAGCCGCGGCGCTCGGCCTCGTCGATGCGGTCCACCTCGAAGCCGGCCCTGACGGCGACGCCCGCGACGCCGCCGCGCAGGTCCCGGTCCATCGGCCCGCCCGCCCGCGTGCGGAAGACGATCGCCCCGCCGTGGAAGACGTAGCTGACAGGGAAGACGGCCGGGCCGGTGGACCCCGCGTACGCGACGCGCCCGACGCCGCCCGGCGCGATCAGGCGCAGGCACTCGTCGCGGCCGAGCGGGCGAAGGACGGGCCGCCCGGCGGGCCCGCCCTGACCGGGCGTCCGGTCGGCGTTCCCGCCCAGCAGTTCCAGGGCCGTGGTCTCCAGAGCCGCGGCCAGCCGAAGCAGCACACCCTCGTCGAGGGGGGAGGGATAAGTTTCCAGATACTGCACGTAGCCGGGCACCACCCCGGCGCGTTCGGCGACCTGGCGGCGCGTCAGGCCGAGCCTGCGCCGGTGGTAGGCGAGGCGGCGTCCAAGGTCGCCGGGTGAGGCCGTTCCGTAGGACATCGGCACCCCCTTGTGCGCGCGCGAGCGCGCCTGCCATCTCCGACGCTACTCCTGGCGTCCGCGGAGGTGGCAGGGGAACCGGGGGACCGGCCGTCCCGGGAGGGTCGGTCCGGGAGGAAGGCGGGACCGAAGGGACGTGGGTCCCGCGTGGAAGGGTACTTCGTCCCTGTGGCCACCCGCCGCGGCGGCGCGACCATGGAGCAATGACACCGGCCCCGAAGTTGGAGACTCAGATGAACGACCGCGTCGCCCCTCCGTCGCTGGAAGAGCTCGATCTCGCGGAATGCCTGCGGCTCATCGCGCCGGGAGGCATCGGCCGGGTGGGTTTCACGGCCGCCACCGGTCCGGTGATCCTGCCGGTGACCTACGTCATGTACGAGAAGTCGGTGCTGTTCCGCACGGCCTTCGGCGGCCCGCTCGACGAGGACCTGAGCACCGGGGTGGCGGGCGTCGAGCTGAAGGTCGCCTTCGAGGTCGACGACTTCGACGCCGACGACCGCGTGGGCTGGAGTGTGCTGATCCAGGGCGCGGCCCATCGGGTGTCCGCCGAGGACGAGCTCGCCGCCGTGCGGGCCTCCGGCGTGGAGCCGTGGGCGGGTGGTGAGCGGCGGCTGTACGTCCGCGTCAACCCGGTCCAGATCACCGGCCGCCGCATCACCAGGTCCTAGACCCCGGACGCCGTCCGCCCGCGCGGCACCGGCGTCCACTCCCGCGACCGCCGCAGTAGGGCGCCCGCCGGTTCCCTCGCCGCGGGCGGCGGGGCGTACACGTGGCCCGCCCGGTCTCCTCGCCCGGTTTGAAGGGGCTTTCGCGCCTGACGCCGTGAACGGCGTGGTTCGCCCCGCTCCGAACCGTCTTGGGACGTATGTGCGGAAGGGACCTTGGGCTCTGTTCCCCCCGGCGTGCCGGCCGATGGAATGGAACGGTGCAAAAGGCGGGGGGCGTCATGATCGTGGTGGGAGTCGACGGGTCCCCGGCCGGTTTCGAAGCCGCGCGCTGGGCCGCCGGGGAGGCGGCGCTGCGCGGCGCCGGGCTGCTGGTGGCGCACGCGATGCCGGCGTGGGCCGCCGAGGCCGGGGCCGGGCCCTACGCCGAGGTGGCGCGATGGATGCGCGACGGCGCCGACGCGATCTTGCGCGAGGCGCTGGATCAGGCACGCCGGGTCGCCCCCGGCGCGGAGATGAGCCACGCGCGTCTGCCCGGCGACCCCCGTGCGGCTCTCATCGAGGCCGCGGGCGCCGCCGAGCTGCTCGTGGTCGGCAACCACGGCCTCGGCGGTCTGCGCGGGCTGCTGCTCGGGTCGGTCGCGCTCGGCGTCGCCGGGCGCGCGCCGTGCCCGGTGGCCGTCGTGCGGCCCGTGCCGCAGGGCGCGCGGCCGCAGATCGTCACCGGCGTCGACGGCCCCGGCTCCGGCGAGGAGGCGCTGCGGTTCGCGTTCGCCGAGGCGGCCCTGCGTCAGGTCGAACTCGTCGTCGTGCACCTCGGGAACGGCCCTGGCGGGGGAAATCAGGGGCCGCCGCCCGCCGCCTGCCACCGATGGAGGGAGCTGCACCCCGAGGTGAAGGTGAGCGAGCCGGTCGTGAGCGGGGAGGCGGTGGACGTGCTGGCCGAGGCGTCCGCGCGGGCCGAGTTGCTGGTCGTCGGCTCGCGCGGGCGCGGCGTCCTCACCGGGCTGGTGCTCGGCTCGGTGAGCCACGCCCTCCTGCACCAGGCGCTCTGCCCCGTCGTCGTCCTGCCCCCGCCCACGGGGCCGGCCCCGCCCTCCGAACCCGCCGCCGGTGACCGGGCTCCGGGCCGCCGGCGGGGCGCCGGACCCGCGCCCTGAGCCGGAGGTCATCGGCGGCCGGAGGACGCGCCGCGATCCCTGCTCGCCCTGTGTCTGACACCGGACGCGGTCGGTGCGACACTTCCTCGTATGACGGACAACGAGTCGCGTTCAGTCATCCCCAACATGCGGCTGGACGACCTGCTGTCGGAGCTGCGGGTCCGGCTGGAGGCCGTGCTGGCCACCCGCGACCGCGTGCACGCGCTGCTGGACGCGGTGGTGTCGGTGGGCAGCGACCTCGCGCTGGAGACGGTGCTGCACCGCATCGTCGAGACCGCCACCACCCTGGTGGACGCCACCTACGGCGCCATGGGCGTCATCGGCGAGGAGAACACCCTCGTGCAGTTCGTCCCGGTCGGGCTGAGCGAGGAGGAGATCACCCGCATCGAGCACTGGCCGCACGGGCTGGGCCTGCTCGGCCTGCTGATCAAGGAGCCCCAGACGCTGCGGCTCACCCATATCTCCCAGCACCCGGAGTCCTCCGGCTTCCCGCCCGGCCACCCGCCCATGGGCAGCTTCCTCGGCGTGCCGATCAGGGTGCGCGAGAAGGTCTTCGGCAACCTCTACCTCACCGAGAAGCGCGGGGGAGGGGAGTTCGACGAGGACGACGAGGCCATCGTGGTCGCCCTGGCCACCGCCGCCGGCGTCGCCATCGAGAACGCCCGCCTGTACGAGGACACCCGGCGTCGCGAGACCTGGCTGCAGGCCTCCTCGGAGATCACCACCCGCCTGCTGTCGGGAGCCGACCCGGGGGAGGTGCTGAGTCTCATGGCGCGCCGGGCCCGCGAGATGGCCGACGCCGACGTCTCGGCGATCCTGCTGCCCGACGACGGCGACGAGGGCGGCAAGACGCTGCGCGTGGTCATCCGGGACGGCGAGCCGGGCGCCCGCCGGCCGGGCGACGAGGTGCCGGTCGGGGTGTCCCTGGAGGGCAGGGCGTTCGTGCGCGGCGAGCCGCTGATGCTGAACAACGCGGGGGAGAGCGAGATCCTCGACGGCCTGGAGGACCACCCCATGCCCGGACCGGTGGTCGCGGTGCCGCTGGGCGCGGCCGGCGCGGTGCGCGGGGTGCTGTCGCTGGGCAAACGGCATGGGCGCATCCCGTTCAGCCACTCGGAGCTGCGCACCCTGTCGGCCTTCGCCGGGCAGGCCGCCGTCGCCCTGGAGCTGGCCGAGACCCGTAAGGACGCCGAGCGGCTCGGCCTGCTGGAGGATCGCGACCGCATCGCCAAGGACCTGCACGACGTCGTCATCCAGCGCCTGTTCGCCGTCGCCATGACGCTCATGAGCGCGGTGCGCCTGGTGGAGCGGCCGGAGGCGTCCTCCCGGCTGCAGAGCGCCATCGACGAGCTGGACAACACCATCCGGCAGATCCGCTCCACGATCTTCGCCCTGCAGACGCCGCGTGAGGCCGCGGCGAGCCTGCGCGCGCAGATCGTCGAGGTGGTGGAGAACGCGCGCGGCCACCTGGGGTTCATGCCCGCGCTGAGCATGGAGGGCCAGCTCGACAACCAGGTGCCGCCCCGGCTCGCCGAGCAGGTGCTGGCGGTGCTCAGCGAGTCGCTGTCCAACGTCGTGCGCCACGCCAAGGCCACCCGCGCCGAGGTCGTGGCGCGGACGCGGGACGACCGGCTCACCCTGATCGTGGAGGACAACGGCGTCGGCCTGTCCGGGGGAGGACGGCGCAGCGGGCTGCGCAACCTGGAGGAGCGGGCGGCCGGCCTCGGCGGCACGTTCGAGCTGGACGCGCCCGCGGGCGGGGGCACCCGCCTGACCTGGAGCGTGCCGCTCGACTAGCGCCGGATGCGCCGCCCGGATACCTGCTCGGTGGACACGACGATGAAGTGCTCGCGGCCGCCCGGCGCCCACGGGGTCAGCGGCAGCTCCGACAGCCGGGCGATCTCCTCGGGGTCGCTCACGGCGCGCGCGTGCCCCACAGCGGTCACCGACCAGCCGGTGCGGGCCCGCGGGTCTATCTCGTCGGCCTCGAACGCCACGATCGCGTTGCCCGCGGCGGCGGCGAGCTTGGAGCCCGTCCCGGTGCGGATCACGATGCTCGTGCCGTCGAGGTGGAAGTTCACAGGCTGGACGGCCGGGAGGGCGCGGTCGGTGTAGACGATCCGTCCTATCGGGGTCGAGGCGAGCAGTTCCAAGCACTCTTCCCGGGAGAGCACCTGCAGGCCGGCAGCATCGATCTTCACGCGTCACAGCCTGCCCGAGCGAGGGGGGATCCGGTTAGGGGCTAAGGTCCCCTCTTCATCCCTGACGGGCGGTTCCACTCCGTGGAGCGGCCGTCACGGCAGGCGCAGGCCGGCGATGAGGAGGCCGGCCAGCCGGCGCGCGTCGTAGCGGGGATCGGTGTCCGCGCCGATGCACAGGTTGCCGACGCCGCGCATGAGCTCGTAGGCGTCCACGTCGGCGCGGATCTCGCCGGCGGCGGCCGCGGCGCGGAGCAGGCCGGCGCACACCGGCACGAGCCGGTCGAGGAAGTAGGCGTGCAGCGCGTCGAACCCGGCGTCGTCGGAGCGCAGCACCGCTGCGAGCCCGTGCTTGGTGACCAGGAAATCGACGAACCGGTCGATCCACGCCCCGAGTGCGGCGTGCGGGGTCGGGCCGGCGGCCAGCAGGGCCGGACCGGCCTCGGCGCACACCTCGACCTGGTGCCGGTAGACGGCGATGATCAGATCGGCCCGCGTCGGGAAGTGGCGGTAGATCGTGGCCACGCCGACCCCCGCCCTGGCCGCGATGTCGCGCACCGGCGCCTCGACCCCCGAGGCCACGAAGGCCGCCGCGGCGGCGTCGAGCAGCGCCGCCTCGTTGCGCCGGGCGTCGGCCCGCTTGCGCGGGGCCGTGCGCGCCGCGTCCCCGTGATCTCCGGCGTTCCCGTGGTCGCCGTCGCCCTCGTTCACCGTGCCGTTCCCTCCACTACCGCGCTCACTTGACTTACTTTGTAAAGGAGGCCGCTCGGACACACTGCAAAGAAATCACCATTAAAACCACAGCAACGAACGGACCCATGATCAGGCCTGATGCCAGTCGTGGCGTTCGAGGAAGGTGTGGTCGCCGGTGGCGTAGTCGGTGAAGGACTCCTGCAGGGCCTTCAGTCCGGTGACGTGGGTGCGCAGGAGCAGGTCGCGCGGGCTGTCCTTGAACTCCAGCTCGTATCCGCCGGGTTCGGGGGAGACCTGGAGGAAGTGCCGGCCGAACACGACCAGGGCGGCGAACGGGTTCTGCGCCGAGAGGGTGGCAAGGACGTCCGACACCAGCCCCAGATCGGGGTCGGTGATGACCATGCCGTCGCCGGTGTGCAGTTGCATCTCGCGGAAGGAGCCGGTGGGCGCGAGGTTGTGCACCAGGTGGCGCTGGGGGTCGTAGCAGACCAGCCCGCACGCGCGGGCCAGGGCGAACGCGGTTCGCGCGACCTCGTCGGACCTGTCCAGGCCGACGGTGACGACGGCGTGCGCGGGGGAGGCGGCCTCGGCCTCGGCCAGGCCCCCGGCGAAGGCCGCGACTCCCGGGTGGGGCCGGACGGCCGTGGTGTCGCCGCGGCCGAGGGCCGCGTGGACCTCCCTCGCGCGTTCCCTGGTGATCGGCTCGGGTTCGTGCCAGGCGGTCAGGACGAAGTTCATGCTCTCCATGGTCCTCTACCCGGCGTGGTGCGCGGACGCTCCGTCCCGCCGCCCCCGCGCCAGGGCCGTGGTCGCGATGAGCCCGCCGCTACGGCCCGCGGGGACGGGAAAGGCCCGGCGGGGACGCTTTGTGGCGTGCCGCCGGGCCGGGCGGCCGCCGCCATCGGTGTGCGTGACGGCGGCCGCGGTCGGACGGGCCGGTCAGAAACCGGCGGTGATGCGGGTGAAGTCCCAGTTGTTCTGGGAGACGCCGCTGCAGGTCTCCGACACCCCGCCGCCCGGGCAGGGACGGTCGCGGTTGACCGACCAGAAGGCCAGGCGGGTGAGGCCCTTGGACTTGGCCCAGTCGCGGATCTGCGTCCAGGTCCCGGTCGAGGTCACCTCCTGCTGGTCGGACAGGCCGTTCATGCCGGAGATGCCCATGTGCGCGTAGGCCTGGGCGTCGGTCCAGCCCCAGGCGCTCTTGAGGGCGTTCTTCAGCCCTTCGGAGGCGTTGACGGTGCTCTGGTACATGTTGGCGCCGCCGCCGAAGTCGAACGGCATGATCGTGTAGTTGTCGATGGGGACGTTCAGCGCCCTCGACTGGTTGATCAGGCGGATGCCGTCGCCGCTGGGGCCGCTGGTGCCGGTGCCGAAGGTGAGGACCACCTTGACGTTCGGGTTGTTCTGCTTGACGATCTTGAGTCCGCCGAGGATGCGGTCCTGGACGGTGTAGTTGGAGAACTCGTCGGTGTTCTCGATGTCGAAGTCGACCACGGCCGGGCCGACGGCGTTGATGACCTGCTGGACGGCTCCGGCGAAGGCGCTGGAGGAGGAGCAGTTGGGGCCGAGCTTGTTGCCCGACCAGCCGCCGAAGGACACCTGGACGCTGCCGCCCGCGCCCTTGACGGCCGAGATCGTCTGCGCGTCGGCGCCGCCGGTGAGCGGGCGCGAGCCGTCCCACATCGGCGTGCAGCCGCCGCCGGAGAGGATGAAGGCCATGGTGAAGGACTTCACCCCGGTCGCGCTCATGACCGAGGTGGCGCTCGGCGGGCTGCCCCAGCCCATGTAGAGGTAGGGCGCGCCGGCCATCTTGCCGGGGGTGGGCGGCGGGGTGGTGCCGCCTCCGGGGAGGGTCCACTGCTGGTTGGCGCCGGCGAAGCAGTCCCAGATCTGCAGGGGCGTGCCGTCGGCCGAGCTCGGGCCGGTGGCGTCCAGGCACTTGCCGAGGGCGCGCAGTGTGCCGTCGCTCTGGGCGGTCCAGACCTGGGCGGCGCTGCCGTTGCAGTCGTAGAGCTGGACCTTGGTGCCGTTGGCGCTGCTGGCGGCGGCCACGTCCAGGCACTTGCCGAGGGCGCGGATGGTGCCGTCGGAGCCGGTGGTCCACTGCTGTGCGGTGGTGCCGTTGCAGGTGTACAGCTGCACCTGCGTGCCGTTGGCGCTGGAGGCCGCGGCGACGTCGACGCACTTGCCGCCGTAGCCGGTGATCTGGCCGGTGGCCGCCGAGGCGGGGATCAGGCCGGTGGCGAGCAGGGGCAGCGCCGCGGCGGCGGCCACCGTGAGCACCCGGGAACGGAGTCGGGAGGGGGAGCGGAAACGGCCGGAGTGTTCCGGATTCATGGGGGGTGTCGCTTCCTTCGTGCGTGGGGGGAGGTGCCGTGTTCTGTGCTGTTCCTGTGGTCGTGCGGGGATGGAGGCGAGGGGGATCTCGCCCGGGGCCGGTCCTTCCTTGCGCTTCGGGTGGGCAGCCCCGAAACTCTTAGGAAGGTTTCTTGTTTAATGAGAGGATTCAACGCCCTGCGGCCACTTGGAGTCAAGAGGCTCGTTGCCGCCGAGGTAGGGGACTATGGGGGACCGGAATACGAGCGCTCCGGAGGAGGACCAGAGATGACCGCCGCACGAAAATTCGCCGACGCCGGATCCCTGACCCCGGTGATGCGGGAGGTCTTCGGTTCCGACCGCCGCATCGCGGGCGTCGACCGGCTGCTCAACGGCAGCAAGAAGGGCGTCTACCGGGTCACGCTGGACGACGCCACGAGCACGATCGTCTATGTCTGGAACGCCGACGAGGACTACTGGGACGGGCTGCTTCCCGATGGCCACGACGACCCGTCGAACCCGTTCGCCCACGCCTCCGGCATCTCCCTCTTCGAGCGTCCGCGACGTGCGCCGCCCCGGAGTGATCCGGCCGGCGAGGGGTGGCGAACACGTCCCGGATCACCTCGGCGCGGATCGCCGTGGCATGTCTCGCTCGCATTCCGGCCTCACTCCTACGGAGACCACTTCTGGTTGGCGGCGCCCGTGCAGTCCCAGATCTGCAGGGGCGTGCCGTCGGCCGAGCTCGGGCCGGTGGCGTCCAGGCACTTGCCGAGCACCCGCAGTGTGCCGTCGGAGGCCGCCGTCCACTGCTGGGCGCCGGTGCCGTTGCAGTCGTAGAGCTGGACCCTGGTGCCGTTGGCGCTGCTCGCCCCGGCCACGTCCAGGCACTTGCCCAGCGCCTGCAGGCTGCCTTCGACGCCGGTGGCCCACCGCTGGGCGGCGCTGCCGTTGCAGGTGTACAGCTGCACCTGCGTGCCGTTGGCGCCGGAGGCCCCGGCGACATCGACGCATTTGCCGCCGTAGCCGGAGATGGGCCGGCCGCCGGCGAAGGCGGTGCCCGGCCAGGTGAAGGTGGCCGAGGTGCGGGTGGGCAGGGTGTAGGTGAACGACTGCCCGGCCCAGGTGACCTTCACCGACTGGGCGCTGCCGGTGGTGTTGTAGGCGATCAGCGCCTTGGAGCCGTCGGGGTTGCGCCAGGCGACGTTCTTCACCGCCGAGCCGGCCGTCGAGGCGATGCGGTAGGCGCCGGGCCTGACGAACTTGGTGAGGTGGCCCATGGTGTAGTACTCGATGGTGTAGTCGACCTGGCCGTGACGCGCGTCGCCGTTGTGCACGGTGACCAGCCCGGTGCAGACGTCGCAGCCGCCGTTGTGCGGGTTGTGGGCCTGGTCCATGGCCAGCCCCCACTTGATCCAGCTGCGGTCCCAGTTGCGGGTGTAGTCGATCAGGTTGTTCATGTCCTCGCGGTGCTGGTCGCCGATCCAGGTGCCGCCCGAGTGCTCGGTCATGTACGCGTTGACGTTCGGGTACTGGTCGTGCACCGTGCTCTGCGTGCCGACGTCCCCGCCGTAGCCGTGCCAGGCGATGCCGCCGAACAGCGGGTCTTCGCGGATCGCGGTGTCGGCGAGCAGGGGAGCGCCCCAGGTGTTCCAGCCGTCCCAGTTCCAGTCGTGCACGAGGGTCTTGGTGGTGATCCCCGCGGTCCGGAAGGCCGGCCACAGTGCGCTCTTGATGAAGTACTGCAGCCCGGAGGCGTTCCAGTTCATCGAGGGGTATCCGGCGCAGCAGGTGGGCTCGTTCTGCGGCGTGACGTAGTCGATGCGCACGCCTTGGGCCTGGTATGCCGAGATGTACCGGGCGAAGTACTCGCCGTACATGCCGTAGTACTGCGCCTCCAGCCAGCCCTGGCTCCAGGCGTCGTTGTCCTTCATCCAGGCGGGCGCGCTCCACGGCGAGGCCATGACCTTCAGTGCGGGGTTGAGCGCCTTGGCCTGCTTGGTCAGCGGCACGATGTCGGTCAGGTCGTGGGCGATGGAGAAGCCCGACAGGTCGCAGCAGGTGTCGTCGTAGGAGTAGCTGGAGCGGGCGAGGTCGGAGGAGCCCATCGGGTTGCGCAGGAAGCCCAGGCCGATGCCCTGGACGGGGTCGAACAGCCTGCGCATCACCGTGTCGCGGGCGCCGGCGCTGAGCACGCCGCTGCTGTTCAGCAGCCAGGCGGCCGAGTCGGTGACCGAGGCGCCGCCGCCTTCGAACTGCTGGTAGGTGGTGTTCTCGTCGACGGTGATGGTCTGGGCGGCGCCGGGGCTGGTGGCCGTGAAGGCGATGGGCGCCTGCTGTTGCAGGCCGCGGGTCACCGTGCGGCCGGCGGCGTCGGAGGTGGTGGTGAGCCAGACGTTGACGGTCTCACCGGCGGCCTGGGCGGGGGTGGCGCCGGCGACGTTGAGCGCGGTGCCGGCCAACAGGAGTACGGCGGGCAGCGCGAGACGAGCTCTGCGGAATGGAGGCAGGGGCATGGGCCGGTCTCTCTCGACGGGGGAGCGAGGGGGGTTTCGCCCGTACGGCCCTGCCCGGCGGCGCACGGCGTGGTGTGCCAGTGGTAACACGGGGCTCAGGGGGAACGCAACGCGTGCGGGCCTTGACATCCGCCCTCACCGTCACCGTCCTGGGCCTTTACTCTTAAGAAAGTTTCTTTTATGTTTGCCGCACCCCCAGCGAAGGAGTCCGGCATGCGAAGAACGATCTTGGTGGTGGTCACGGCGTTGATGACGGCCGGGATCACGGTGTTCGCCGCCTCGCCCGCCCTGGCCCACGGGTACGTGAACTCGCCGCCGAGCCGGCAGGCCATGTGCGCCCAGGGGCGAGTCACCGGCTGCGGCGACATCATCTACGAGCCGCAGAGCGTCGAAGGCCCGAAGGGGCAGCGCAACTGTCACGGCGGGGTCGCGCGCTTCGCCCAGCTCAGCGACGACGGCAAGTCGTGGCCGGCGACCTCCGTCGGCTCCACGGTCACCTTCAACTGGGTGCTCACCGCCCGCCACGCCACCAGCACCTGGGAGTACTACATCGGCAACACCCGGGTGGCGGTGTTCGACGACGGGGGCCGGCAGCCGGGGGCGACCGTCTCGCACACCGTGAGCCTGTCCGGCTTCAGCGGCAGGCAGAAGGTCCTGGCCATCTGGAACATCGCCGACACGGTGAACGCGTTCTACTCCTGCGTCGACCTGCAGATCGGCGGCGGCGGCAACCCGCAGCCGACCCCGACCCCGACGCCCACGCCGACCCGCACGCCGACGCCCACTCCCACCCCGACTCCGACGACTCCCGCGCCGGGCGGCACGTGGGCGGCCGGCACCGCGTACGCGGTGGGCGCCCAGGTGACCTACGACGGCCTGCGGTATCGCTGCCTCCAGGCGCACACGGCACTGGTGGGCTGGGAGCCGCCGAAGGTCCCGGCCCTGTGGCAGAGGGTCTGACCCCACCTCCACCTGACCCCTTGCGGGCGTCGCGTCCGATGGCGGGCGCGGCGCCCGCAGGCGTGCGCCCGGGGGGCACCGCCGGGTGGGGCGGCGCCGGGCACATCGGCGTCGGGCGGCGTGCGCGCGCCGGAGTGCCAGGCCCGGCCGAGGGCCGCCTGCGAGCACGCCTCGGAGATCAGGGCCCTGCCGGTTCACTACTCTGTGGTACGTTGTAGTGGTACTTGGTAGTACCGAGTACTGGATACCGAAGAGGACTCACGGTGGACGACCTGACGGAGATGCTGAAGGGCACGCTCGAGGGCTGCGTGCTCGAGATCATCGACAGCGAGGAGACCTACGGGTACGCCATCACGCGCCGGCTGAACGAACTCGGCTTCGCCGACGTCATCGAGGGGACCGTCTACACCATCCTGTTGCGCCTGGAGAAGAACGGGCTCGTCGAGGTGGCGAAACGACCGTCCGAGCTGGGGCCGCCGCGCAAGTTCTTCGCACTCAACGACGCGGGGCGCGCGGAGCTCGCGACCTTCTGGGCGAAGTGGGAGTACATCACATCGCGGATCGACAAGCTCAGAGAGGGCGGGAGATGAACCTCTGGGAGACCATGACGGGCAGCGATCTGACCAGGGAATGGAATGCCTTCGAAGTCCGGGCCGAGGCGTTGCCGGCCGACCACCGGGCGGCGTGGGAACAGATCAAGTGCCATCTATTCCCCTATGGGGACTTCACCGGCCGAAACCTGATGCCGATTCTCGACGGTGCTCTGGGGCTGCTCGAAGAGACGGCGGCCGATGGGCAGAGCATCCACGAGGTGCTGGGTGAGGACATCAAGGGCTTCTGCGCGGCCCTGGCGGGCGGGCAGGGGGCTCGGAGCTATCGCGACCGGTGGCGCGAGCGGTTGAACAGGAAGATCGCCAGGAAACTGGGCCGGCTGGGAGGCTGACGTGGGCATCCACGACATCATCGAGGGCAAGAGGCAATGGCGGGCGCACATGGCCCGGGTCAAAGCGCTCCCGCCCGACTATCGGATCGTCTACAAGGAGATCCAGAGGTACCTGTTCAAGGTCGGAGCGTTGGACCTGACCGACGGATCCCTGTTCTCCGGCATCCTCGACTTCTTCCAGGAGGGCGTCGCGGCCGGCAGGGGAGTCCTGGAGCTCATCGGCGACGATGTCGCCGCCTTCTGCGACGAGCTGATCAAGGACTCGCGCACCTACGCGGACATCCATCAGGAGCCCACCGGCGGGCAACCCGGCACGGCAGGGAAGTGACATCCGCCGGCCGGGGTGCTGATGGAGTTCTCCGATCGGTGGCCGGACCATCGGCCCCCGTGCCGTTCTCAGAACTGGGCCGCGACTCCCGGCAGCGCTTTGATCTACAATGTAAAGGCGCTGGATATGTACAACCATCCATGAACTCCCCAGATAAACCAACCCGCAACGACGAACCGACCCTTGCGACTCCTGGGCGCCGACGCATTCGTGCGACAGGTGGGTCCCGTCGGCGTGTTGTTCAGAGGAAATCACCTGGGCCTGCGGGCTGGGCCTGCGGGAACGATCAATATTCGTGACCTGCGGGGAGGGGGCGGCCGTCGCGGTGTTCACGGTGATCACGGTGATCAATAGTGTTGCCAGGCCGTTGTGATGTTGTGGTGAGTGTGCGCGCCCTATTGGGGTAGCGATGGGCTCATGGCCGATACTTGTAGCTCCGGACGTGTGGTCGCGGGACGTTACCGGCTCCTGGAACCCCTTGGGCAGGGTGGCATGGGAGTCGTGTGGCGCGCCGTGGACGAGCTGCTGCTCCGCGAGGTGGCGGTCAAAGAGCTGCTCGGCTCGGCGGAGCTGACCCAGCCGGAGCGGGAGATCTTCACGACGCGGACCTTCCGCGAGGCGCGGGCGGCCGGGCGGCTGAGCCATCCGGGCGTCGCGGCCGTCTATGACGTCTTCGAGGACGACGGCCATCCGTGGATCGTGATGCAGCTGGTGCCCTCGCGGACGCTCGGGGCGATCGTCCGTGAGGACGGCGCGCTGCCGCCGCGGCGGGTCGCCGAGATCGGCCTGCAGGTGCTGGCGGCGCTGACGGCCGCGCACAAGGCGGGGGTGCTGCATCGGGACGTCAAGCCGGACAACGTGCTGGTGACGGCGGACGGCAACGCGGTGCTGACCGACTTCGGCATCGCGACGCTGGAGGAGGACTCGCCGGTGACCAGGACCGGGACGCTGGTGGGGACGCCGGCGTTCATCGCCCCGGAGCGCGCGCTCGGGGGGCGGGCCGAGCGGGCGTCGGACCTGTGGTCGCTCGGTGTGACGTTGTACTTCGCGGTCGAGGGCAGGTCGCCGTTCCAGCGGGGGCACATGCTGGCGACGCTGGCCGCGGTGCTGTACCAGGAGGCGGCGCCGTTCCAGAGCGCGGGGGCGCTGGCTCCGGTGATCGAGGGGCTGCTGGTGAAGGACCCGGCGGTCCGGATGCGGGCGCCTGAGGTGGCCCGCCTGCTGGGCGAGGTCGCGTCCGGTCGTGCGACCGAGCCGGTGGGGGTGCCGACCGCCGTGTCGGCCCCGATGCCGATCCCGGAGGCGGGCGCGGGTCCGGTGCGGGGCTCGACGTCGGGGACGGGTGTGGTGTCCGGTCCTGGGGGTCTGCCGCGGCCCATGGCGATGGCCGGCCGGGCCTTGTCGCCGGAGGCGGTCTCCCTGCCGGCGCCGCGCCGCCTGTTCGCCGCGGCGGGTGCCACGCTGTTGCTGGGCGGGCTGGTCGTCGGAGGGCTGGCCTATCTGCGTCCTGCGGTCGATCAGGGGATGGCGGCGGCGCCGGAGGCGGTGCGGGTGACGGTGGCGCCGTCCCGGCCTGTCGCGGAGGAGCGTGGCACCGGCGGCGAGCGGGTTGCGGATCGGACGGGGGAGGGTGCCGGTCGTGCGCCGGGGGGTCGTGGGAGTGCGGGCTCGCGGGGCGGGGCGGCGCGCCCGGAGGCGGTGTCCCTCTTGGGCGGGGGACGGCCGGAGGGGGTGCGGTCGGTGAAGAAGGCGCCGGGAGGTCCGTCCGGCGCCGGGCGGACGAAGAAGCACGGTGAGGCGAAGGGGCCTGGTGGGGGGAAAGGGCCCGCTAAGGAGAAGGGGTCCGGGAAGGAGAAGGGGTCCGGTAAGGGGAAGGGTGAGGGGGGAAAGGGCGGCGGCGCGAAAGGCAAGGGCTCCGCGCGCAAGCCCGATAGGCCTGGTATTCCGGGTATTTCCGCCATTTCTGGCAAACCGGCCAAGGCTGGAGAGAAGGCCAGAGGCGGGGCAAAAGGGAAGTTCCACTAGCGCCTGAACGTGCGCCCCGGCGGTTCGACCGCCCTTTTCCCGTTGAAGGTCGATCGAGCATCTGGCGCTTCGATCGTGTTGGCCGTACGTTGCAATTCCGGGTCAGGCCGACGATTGGAGCGACGGGATGGCTCTTGGTGAGTCCGGTGCGAGTGCGCGGCGTTCCGGTGGGGCGGTTCGGCCGGAGCTGGTGGCGTTCGGAGTGGTCGGGCCGCCGCTGTTCGTGGCGGTGTGGCTGCTGGAGGGGTCGGTGCTCCGCCCTGAGGGGTACAGCGCGCTGCGGCATCCGGTGAGTTCGCTGGCCATCGGCGAACTGGGGTGGATCCAGGTGGCGGACTTCCTGATGGTGGGTCTGTCGTTGCTGGTGTTCGCGTTCGCCCTGCGGCCGGCGATGCGGCTCTACGGGGGCGGCCTATGGGTGCCGTTGCTGGTCGCGCTGGCCGGATTGGGTCTGGTGGGTTCGGCGCTGTTCACCACCGATCCGTGGAGTGGATATCCGCCGGGGACGCCCGCGGTGCCGCAGGGCGCGGCGGCGACGATCCACGGGACGTTGCACGGTGTGTTCGGGACTCCGGTGTTCCTGGGGTTGCCGGTGGCGGCTCTGGTGGCCTGTTACCGGTTCGCCAAATCGGGGCATCGGTGGTTCGCCGTCTACAGCGCCGCGTCGGCGGTGGTGTTCCTGGTGGGGTTCGTGCTGGCGTCCAAGGCGTTCGCGCAGGATCCCGGGCTGGTGGCGGTGGGCGGGCTCTTGCAGCGCCTGACGCTGGTGGTCGGGATGGCGTGGTTGACCGCGCTGGCGGTACGGGTGCTGCGTGATTCGCGGGGTGGCGAGGTGCGTGACCCGGACGGCGGGGCGGTGCGGGCCGCCGGGTGAGGCCGTGGTGCGGCGACGGGGCGCCGCGTGATCCCAGGGGTGCCGCGCGGTGCGGGGCCCCTGGGTAGGGGGGTACGGCGCGGTCCGAGTGCCGGGGTGGTCTCCGGGGTGGCGCGGCCGGGGCGGTGGTGCGGGTTGGCGTCCGGGGCGGTGGTGCGGCGGTCTTGGGCCCAGGGCGCTTGAAGGGTGGGGCAGGTGGGGCTGTCAAGTTGGGGGCTTTGCACTTTTGACGGCGGTCTGGTGTTGATGAGGGATTCTCGACCATTCCGGGGCGTTGGCGGGTCGGCGACGTTACCGGCCGGTTGACCTGGGACGGGTAGCGTTCGTACCTACATCCCGAATCGGATGAAAGGGCACAGATGGCCGCACAATTCGAGGTGTCCATCGCCTACCGGCCACCCGTCGTCCTCCTGGTGCTGGCGGGGGAACTCGACCTGGCCACGGCGGACATCCTGGTCGCGAGCGCCAAGGATCTGATCGGCCGCGGACACGCGCACCTGGCGCTGGACGTCACTGACCTGCGCTTTTGTGACTCGACCGGACTGGAGGCCATGATCGCGGCGAGTGAGCGGACGGCGGGCGCCGGTGGTTCGCTGCGACTGGTGGGCGTCCGGGGCATCCTGCAACGCGTCCTGGAGGTCACCCGGCTGGAGCATCCCTTCCGGCCCGACCTTGACGGCCGCCCGGGGGACTGGTCGGCGACCGCGCCGTCTCCGGTTCCGTCCGCGCGCCCTGTGACGCCGCCGCGCGTGTACGCCAGGGCGCTGGTCGGTCGCGCCCGTGAGACGACTCCGCGGGCCCCCTCGGCGGTGTGAGCCCCGGCCGCCGCGCCGTGCCCTCCGGCCGGACGATCCGGAGCGTCCATGATCAGCGCGGGCCGGTCGTGCCCGCCGGATCTCTTTCCGGGGTTTCGGGCGCGAGCCTGTCGAGGTACCCGAATGGCACTGGGCCGGCTGCTATATCCGCTCGTCGTCGATGTGGCCGGCGCCGGGGTGGGGGTGTCGTCGGGGCGGAATGCCGCCGCATTCGGGGCGGTGCTCGAAGTGCCACCACTCGTTGTCGTAGATGCGGTACAGATCGTAGCGGGCGCCGTGCCGCTCCAGCCAGCGCGCGCCTTCGTGGGGGCGCACGTCCAGCGCGATGCCTTTGACGTGGGGTGATTGCGCCGGTGGGAGCACGAGTGTTCGCGGCGAGGGGTGGGAGCCGCAGCGGCGCACCTGTTCGTCGAACATCCGTTGCTGGACGAGGGGGTCGCGGTATCCGGAGGTGAGGCCGATGATCTGGCCGTGACGCCAGAGCGCCTCGGTGCGCGCCGCGGTGAACGCGGCCATGGCGCCGTCGGTGAGGCCGGTGAGATCCTCGGCGGGGAACCGCATGCTCAACGCCCAGCGGCAGGCCAGTTCGCGGGCGCGGCCGGGCCGGCGGGCGAACGCCGCGGGTAGCAGCAGCGCGGCGAGCACCAGCGTGACCACGGCGAACAGCCGGTCCCGGGGCCGAGGGGGGATCGTGTGTGGTTGGTTCATGGACGACTACGATTGGCGCCGAATGTGCCCGCGTTGTGCGCCGAATGTCATGGTTGGTCGACGGCGGCCGCCGTCGGCGCGACGGTGACACGACCATGACACGGCGCGGACGAGGCGGGGACACGGCCGGTCGAGAGTGGATGGAGTTGACCGGCGGGCGAGTTACGGAGCGTGCGGTGAAACTCGGCGGGGTGTCGCGAGTGCTGTTGATCGAGGATGACCCGGCCGTGCGGGAGGGCCTTGAACTGGCCCTGACCCGGCACGGGCACCGGGTGCGGGCGGTGGAGTCCGGCGAGCAGGGGCTGGACCGGCTGCGCACCGACCTTCCCGACGCCGTCGTGCTCGATCTGATGCTTCCCGGCATGGACGGGTTCGAGGTCTGCCGCCGCATCCGGGCCGCCGGGGAGGTGCCGATCATCATGCTGACCGCGCGCGGCGACGACATGGACGTGGTGGCCGGGCTGGAGGCGGGGGCGGACGACTACGTGGTCAAGCCGGTGCAGCCCAGGGTGCTGGAGGCGCGCATCCGCGCGGTGCTGCGGCGGATGGGCCGCGACCAGGCGGAGCTGGAGCGGCACGGGGAGCTGACCATCGACCGGGCCGGGCTGGTGGTCACCAACCGCGGCGTGCCGGTCAGTCTCGCCCCGACCGAACTGCGCCTGCTGCTGGAGCTGTCGGGCACGCCGGGCCGGGTGCACAGCCGCCAGCAGTTGCTGGAGTCGGTGTGGGAGCACGGGTATTTCGGCGACTCGCGTCTGGTGGACGCGTGCGTGCAGCGGTTGCGCGCGAAGATCGAGGACGACTCGGCGGCGCCGGTCTACGTGCAGACGGTGCGTGGGTTCGGGTACCGGTTCGGGCCGGTGTGAGCCGCCGGTGGCACCTCGACCGACCTTGGGGCTGCGTGCCCGGCTGCTGTTCGCCTTCGCGCTGCTGTGTGTGGTGACCGCGGCGGCGGTGGCCGGCGGGATCTACGTCCAGGCTCGCAACGACATCCTCCAGCGGACCCAGGATGCCGCGGTGCAGGTCATGACGAGCCGCCTGCAGGCGCTGTTCCCGTTGCGGAACCCGGCGCCAGGCCCGGCCGAGCTCGGCGAGATCGCCCGCGCGGTGACCGACCAGTACAGTTCCGCGGTCGCCGTGTACCACCAGGTGCGCTCGCCGGTCGTGCCGCTGCCGGGGCGGCTGGGGCCGGTGGGAGACGCGCCGCTGTCGGACTCCGGGGTGAGGGCGCCGCGGCCCGGTCCGCCGCCGGAGGGCAGGCCGGAGGGCAACGCGCCGATCCTGGATCCGGGGGTGATTCCACCGCCACTGCGGCGGGCGGTGGCCGGCGGTGACGTCGCCTGGCAACGCGTGGTGTGGCGGGGCGCGCCCGTGCTGCTCATCGGCACGCCGTTGCTGATCGTCGAGCCGGACGGGCCGGCGCGGCCGTCGGGCATCGAGGTCTACGCCGCGCGCAG
Organism: Sphaerisporangium sp. NPDC005289; assembly: GCF_040607455.1. NCBI lineage: Bacteria > Bacillati > Actinomycetota > Actinomycetes > Streptosporangiales > Streptosporangiaceae > Sphaerisporangium > Sphaerisporangium sp. NPDC005289. Next base: position 45,941 of record NZ_JBEXGS010000033.1, on the reverse strand, counting down.
CCTGCTCGCCGAACAGCGCAGCATCGACGAGCTCGCCGCGCGGGCCTGGCGCACCGGTGGGGCGACCCTGGCGTTCGCGGTGGTGCTGGCGTTGCTGGCCACCCGTGGCGTGCTGCGCCCGGTGCGTGAGCTCGGCCGGGCGGCGCGCCTGCTGGGCGAGGGGGAGCTGCGGGCCAGGATCGCGGTGCGCGGCTCCGACGAGCTGGCCGAGGTGGCGCGCACGTTCAACGACACCGCCGCGGAGCTGGAACGGCACGTCACGCAGTTGCGCGAGATGGAGGCCGACGCCCGCCGGTTCGTGGCCGATGTGTCGCATGAGTTGCGCACCCCGCTGGCCGCGCTCACCGCGGTCGCCGACGTTCTGGAGGAGGAGGCGGCCGGGCTGCCCGAGCCCGCGGGCAGGGCCGCCCGGCTGGTCGGCCAGGAGACGCTCAACCTCACCGCGCTGGTCAACGACCTCATCGAGATCAGCAGGTTCGACTCCGGCGTGGCGGCCCTGGCGCTGAACCAGGTCGACGTGGCCGAGCTGGTGCGTGCCACCCTGCGGGTACGGGGGTGGTCGGAGTCGGTGCACTCTGAGCTCCCGTCCGGGGTGTCGGCGCGGCTGGACCCGCGCCGAGTGGACGTCATCCTGGCCAACCTGGTCGGCAACGCCCTGCGGCACGGCGAGCCGCCGGTGTCTCTGCGGCTGTCCGCCGATGCGCACTGGATCGCCGTGGAGGTCCGTGACCACGGACCGGGGCTGGAGGAGGCGGTGCTGCCGCACGTGTTCGACCGGTTCTACAAGGCCAGCGCGGCCAGGGCCAGGTCCGAGGGCAGCGGTCTGGGTCTTGCCATCGCGCGGGAGAACGCGCGCCTGCACCGGGGCGACCTGACCGTCGTCAACGCCGTCGACGGCGGCGCGGTGTTCACGGTGCGTCTGCCACGCCGGGCGCCCGATCCCGACCCGGCGCCCGACTCCGACCGGGGCTCCGAGTGAGGGCCGGGCCCCCGCGCCGCGTGCTCGCCGCGGGCCTGGTGTCGCTGGTCGCCGTGGCCGGGTGCGGCGTGCAACCCAGCGACGTCATCCCCGCCGGCGACCCGCCGAGCGGAGCCGTCGAGCCGATCGCGGCGGTCACCCTCTACCTGGTGAGCAACGGCCGGGTCAGCGCGGTGACGCGGCCCGGCGGCCGGCTGTCCCAGGCCGACACCCTCGCGCTGCTGGCGGCCGGGCCGACCGCGAGGGAACAGGCGCACGGACTGACCAGCGACGTCCCGCCGCAGGCCGGCCCGTTCTCGGTGACCGCCGAACCGGCCGGCCGCCTGGTGGTGACCTTGTCCACTCCGGCCGGCGAACTGTCCCGCCTGGCCGTGGAGCAGATCGTGTGCACGGCGGCCGCCACGGTGCCGCAGGGCCCGGTCGAGGTCACCGTCGCCGGGCGGAAAGAGCCGGCCCCGAGCACGTGCGCGCCTTTGACGCCGTCGGTGAGCGGGACGCCGTCGCCATAGCTGTCGTGGGCTCGGCAACGTATCGGTGAAGGGTGAAACAGGGGAATGAAGGCCAAGGCGTGTTTTCGGCGCTGGTCAACCGTCTCGTAGGTAGCGTTGGAGCGCTTGCTCTGGGGCCGGGCGGGCGGCGCGAACGAGCCGCGGTCCACCCGGGCCGGTACGGCCGCACGAATTCGGGGGTCAGACCATGCCGTTCTCCAGGCCGACCGATGGTTTCCGCCTGCACTACCTGCGTTCCGGAGAAGGGCCGCCGGTGGTCCTGGTACACGGCAGTCCGGGCGACAACAAGGAGTACTCCAAGCTGCTGCCCCTGCTGACGCCCTTCGCCGACGTCGTCGTCCCCGACCTGAGGGGCTTCGGCAGGTCGGACAAGCACCTGAAGGACGTGGGCAACGCCTACGCCCTGTCCGGGCAGGTGGACGGCGTCATCGCCCTGATCGACGAACTCGGCGTCAGCGACGCGGTGTTGTGCGGATACGACATCGGCAGCTTCACCGTTTAGACGATCGCGGTGAAGCGCCCCGACCTCGTCAGATCTGTGGTGATCGCGCCGCCGGCGCTCGGGGTCGGCCGTCGGATCCTGGAGGAGAAGGCGGTCAACGCCTTCCTCCACGCGATCCTCTACAAGACGAGGCTGGTAGAGGACCTCATCGACGGCAGGCCCGATGCCGTGCGCGCGGCGCTGAGGGAGAGCCTGGTGAACTGGTCGGCTCCCGGCTCCGACGTCGTGGGCCAACTGCTGGACCATCTGACCGAGAACCACTCCGCCCCGGGCGCTTTCGTGGCCGGCATCATGTGGTTCCGGTTCCCGGAGGGGAACCCCATCACCTATTACGCCAACGAGCAGAAGCCGGATCTCGCGGACAGGTTCTCCACGCACATCACCATTCTCTGGCCCGACAAGGACCCGCTGTTCCCGCAGGAATGGAGCGACAACCTGTCCGACTTCTACAGTGACCACACGCTGCACCTGTTGGAGAACGCCGGGCACTTCAGCCCGCTGGAGGCGCCTGACGTCTGGGCCGAGCATGTCCTGGAGCGCGTGCGTGAGGCATAGCAGGAAAACGGCCGGTCATCGAGTGCGGTGATGATGAGGAGGCAACGCGCCGAGGTGTGGGCGGATGTCGGCGATGCCGGGTGCGGTCAGGTGCCGCGTCAGGTCCTCTGTTGGATCAGCTCCAGGAAGGCCGTGGCCGCCGGGGAGGGCCGGTTGTCCCAGATGAGGTGCTCCATTCGGGTGGGGGCGTCGCGCAGGCGGATGAGGCGCAGGTCGGGGAAGCGCGAGGCGTAGGCGGCCGGGAGCATGCCGACGCCGAGGCCCTGCCGTACCAGTTCGACCATGAAGTCGGCGGAGGACACCTCGAAGGGCACCTCGCGCCGCACCCCCGCGGCCGCGAAGGCCTGGTCGGACTGTGCCCGCCCGGCCGCGCCGGCGCGGAAGTCGATGAACGGCTCCTCCGCCAGGCTCAACAGGTCCACCTCCTGCTCCGCCCGGTGGTGGTCGGGCGCGACCACGGCGACCAGTTCTCCCGCGCCGAGCCGGCGGCCTTGGACGCCCTTCGGTTCGGTGTGGGGCGGCAGGCCGAGGAAGGCGACGTCGACGCGGCCTTGGCGGACACCTTTGATCAGGTCGTCGCTCCCCGCCGAGGTGAGGGTGATGCGCACCCGCGGATGGCGCCGGCGGTAGTCCTTCAGGGCGGCCGGCAGGTCGACGGCGGTCACCGTGGGAATGGCGCCGACGGCGAGCCGCCCGCGGATCTCCCCGCCGGCGGCCGCGACGTGCGACCGCGCGCGGTCCGCGGCCTCCAGGCACTCGCGGGCAGCGGGCAGGAACGCCTCTCCGGCCGGTGTCAGCCGCACGCGGCGGCTGGTGCGCTCGAACAGCCGGGCGCCCAGTTCCCGTTCCAGAGCGGCGATCTGATGACTGAGGGCCGACTGCACGACCCGGCAGCGCTCGGCCGCCCGGGTGAAGTTGCGGGTCTCGGCGACCGCGAGAACGTACCTCAGCTGCTGCAGCTCCATCCATCCATGATGGATCGCGATCGATCACGATGACAAGTATGTGTTGGACTCATCGGTCGATGGTCGAGCACCCTTGAACGCATGATGGTGACACTGAAGAAGACGGCCGTACACGCGGGAGGCCGGTATCCGGCCCTGAGATCATGGCTGGGGGTCTCGGCGATCACGGCCAGCCTGTTCGTCTTTCTCACCACCGAGTTGATGCCCGTCGGCCTGCTCACTCCGGTGAGCGCCGGCCTCGGCATATCGGTGGGGGTCGCCGGGCTGATGGTCACCCTGTACGGCGTCTCGGCCGGCCTGGGCGTCCCCTTCATCGTGGCGGGCACCAGGCGCGTCAACCGGCGGGTCATGCTGTCGGTCCTCCTGGCGATAATGACGCTGGGGAACCTGGTCACCGCCATCGCGCCGAACTATCCCCTGGTCCTGGCGACCCGGCTGATCATGGGATTCGCCAACGGCGTGTTCTGGGCCATCGGCGTGAGCATGGCGATGCGCCTTGTTCCCGGACGCCACGCGAGCAGGGCGGCCGCGGTGGTGATGTCCGGCATCTCGGTCGCGACGGTCGTGGGCGTACCGCTGGGTACGGCCCTGGAGAGCCTCACCGGCTGGCGCACCACGTTCCTCATCTGGGCCGGCCTGGGCGCGCTGGTGCTGGCCGCGGTCCTCGCCATGGTCCCGTCGCTGCCCTCGGCGAACGCGGTCTCGGTGCGGGAGGTCTTCGCGCTCCCGGTCGGGAACGCGCCGCTGCGCCTGGTGCTGTGCACCGTCGTGCTGTTCGTGCTCGGCCATTTCGGCGCCTACACCTTCGTGCGCCCCTACCTGGAGGACGGCGCCTCCGCCACGCCGCTGTTCGTCACCGTGGTGCTGATGCTCTACGGCGCCGGAGGCGCGGCCGGGAACCTCCTGGCCGGACACGTGGTGAGCAGGAACCCCCGGGGCTGGTTCATCGCCGGCTGCGCGGGTCTTGTGGCGTCCCTGCTGTCGCTGCTCACGATCGGTCACTGGCGGGCCGGTGCGGTCATCTCGCTGATCGCCTGGGGAGTCTGCTTCGGCGTGGTCCAGCTGTGCCAGCTCACCATGACGCAGGCCGCCGCGCCCGAGGCCTTCGAGGCGGCGATGTCGCTCAACACCATGGCCTACAACACCTCCATCGCGCTCGGGGCGCTCTTCGGCGGGCTGCTGGCCGATCATCTGGGTGTGGCGAGCGTCGTCTGGTTCGGCGTGGCGCTGACGGCGGCCGCGGCGCTGCTCACGCTCGGCGCCCGCCGGCGGATCTCACCCGCCGTGCCCCGCGACGCGCCGGCCGCCGGCGAACAGACCGGATCCCTCCAGCCGTGAACCACCCATCAGCACGTCCAGAAAAGGAGATCGCCGATGCGCGTGACGGGCTTCGATCACCTGGTGCTCAACGTGAGCGATGCCGAGCGGGCACTGGAGTTCTACTCGGGAACGCTCGGGCTCGCACAGGAACGGGTCGCCGCGTGGCGGGCGGGCCAGGCGCCCTTCCCGTCGGTGCGGGTCGACGCCGGCACCATCATCGACCTGGTGGAACGCCCGCGGGGCGAGTCCAACGTGGACCACATCTGCCTTGTCGTGGATCCGGTGGACTGGCGGCAGGTGATCGAATCCGGCGTCCTCACCGTGCTGGAGGGGCCGGTCCGCCGGTTCGGCGCGCGCGGAGACGCGCAGGCGATCTACGTGCGGGACCCCGACGGCAACACCGTCGAGCTGCGCTGGTACCCCGAGGACGCCGGGCGGTAGCCCCCGCCGGGGCGGGGGACGGTGCGCCAGTACGCGGCCGGTTCCTTCGGATACGCCGGCGGAACGCCCTGCGGCCGGCCGGGAACGGTGGCCTCGTCCGGCCACCGGGTGGCGTCGCGGCGCGCGGCCAGGCCGTCCAGGGCCGCGTGCGGAACGTCGAGCTCGAAGGGACGGACCAGCGCGTGCGCTTCCACGGTCATGCCTGGTCCTCTTCGTCCGGCTCGCCCGCCAGGGCTCGTGCGGCCGCGACGTCGTCGTCGTCCCAGCCCCAATGCCCCGGGCTGTGGTCTCGCTTGGCCTGCTCATCGATCCACCGGTTATGGGTCTCCCAGGCCGCCTGCTTGCTGGTGCCCAGCGCGGCGCCGATCTGGGCCCACGATGCCCTGGCCCGGCGTGCGGAGCGGACCGACAGCTGGCGGCCGTAGACGGCCTTACGTGCGATCACCTCGCTCAGCGCGAGCATCTCCAGGGTCTCCTCACCTGTCAGCGGCACCGCGTCGGTCACACCATCGTCGTCATCTGCGGCCGCGAGGGCGTCGCGCGTCCTCAACGCCTCATAGCGGGCGACCGCGGTCAGCAGCGTGAAATGGCGTTCAAGGTCGTCAGGGGTCGACATGCCTCCGAGTCTCGCGTCAAGCCACCCTGACGTCAAGTTGCCCTGACGAAATAGGCGTGCATTCCTCGGTCCGAAGCTCATCGGCCGGGAACTCGACCGCCACGACACCCTCCGGAGAAAGATCGGCAAACCGATCCACGAAGGTGTCGGCGGGTGATAACTCCAGGTCAAGCCGTCACAGACAGCCCCGGACGCTCAGCGCACGATCTCGTGGGTGTGTTCTCGACCCCCTGCCCGCACCCCCGAACAGGACCCGAGCGGACGCGAGCAGGAGCCGTGGCGAGCAGGACCGGGGAGGGGACACAGACCGAAGGCTTTGCATGGTCATGCACTGGTGTGTATATACTTCTGCTCGTGTCCAAGGTTCTCACCTCCCTTCCTGTCGGCGAACGTGTCGGGATCGCCTTCTCCGGCGGCCTCGACACCTCCGTAGCGGTCGCGTGGATGCGCGAGAAAGGTGCGGTTCCCTGCACCTACACCGCTGACATCGGCCAGTACGACGAGCCCGACATCGCCTCGGTGCCCGGGCGCGCCACGGCGTTCGGCGCCGAGATCGCCCGCCTGGTCGACTGCCGGGCGGCCCTGGTGGAGGAAGGGCTCGCCGCCCTGTCCTGCGGGGCCTTCCACGTCCGCACCGGTGGCCGCACCTACTTCAACACCACCCCGCTAGGGCGCGCCGTCACCGGCACCCTGCTGGTGCGCGCGATGCTCGAGGACGACGTGCAGATCTGGGGCGACGGCTCCACGTTCAAGGGCAACGACATCGAGCGGTTCTACCGCTACGGCCTGCTCACCAACCCCTCCCTGCGCATCTACAAGCCGTGGCTGGACGCCGACTTCGTCAGCGAGCTCGGCGGCCGCAAGGAGATGTCGGAGTGGCTGCTGGCCCGTGGCCTGCCCTACCGGGACAGCACGGAGAAGGCCTACTCCACCGACGCCAACATCTGGGGCGCGACCCACGAGGCCAAGGCGCTGGAGCACCTGGACGCCGGCATCGAGATCGTCGACCCGATCATGGGCGTGCGGTTCTGGGACCCCGCCGTCGACATCGCCGCCGAGGACGTCACCATCGGCTTCGAGCAGGGCCGGCCGGTGACGATCAACGGCAAGGAGTTCGCCTCCGCCGTCGACCTGGTGCTGGAGGCCAACGCCATCGGCGGCCGGCACGGCCTGGGCATGTCCGACCAGATCGAGAACCGGGTGATCGAGGCCAAGAGCCGGGGCATCTACGAGGCGCCGGGCATGGCGCTGCTGCACGCGGCCTACGAGCGGCTGGTCAACGCGATCCACAACGAGGACACCCTCGCCAGCTACCACACCGAAGGCCGGAAGCTCGGCCGGCTGCTGTACGAGGGCCGCTGGCTGGACCCGCAGTCGCTGATGCTGCGCGAGTCGCTGCAGCGCTGGGTGGGAATGGCCGTCACCGGCCAGGTCACCCTGCGGCTGCGGCGCGGCGAGGACTACTCCATCCTGGACACCTCCGGGCCGGCGTTCAGCTACCACCCCGACAAGCTGTCCATGGAGCGGGTCGAGGACTCCGCGTTCGGGCCGGTCGACCGCATCGGGCAGCTGACCATGCGCAACCTCGACATCGCCGACTCGCGCGCCAAGCTCGAGCAGTACGCCCAGCTGGGCATGGTCGGCAGCCAGCACCCGACGTTGATCGGCGCCACGCAGGCGGCCCCGACCGAGCTGATCGGCTCGATGTCCGAGGGCGGCGCCGAGGCGATCGCCTCGCGCGGCGAGGTGCCCAGCGACGAGGAACTGCTCGACCACGCCGCGATGGAGTCCGGCACCGACTGACCGGCCTCTGATTGACCGGCCTCTGATTGACCGGCACCGCTCGACCTGGAGCGATCGACCGGCATCTGTCGTCCCCGGTCCGGGCCCGTGCGGGCGTTCGCGGCGGCCGCTTCACCGTGGCCGCCGCTCCTCGCCGGGACCGCGCGGGCCGGTCACCGGTTCGCGCTGGTGCGTCACACCCGGGCGGTCCGGTTCGTCATAGCCATGACGGGACGTGACCAGAGGATGTGACCGATGGAGCAGGACCAGTGGCTGGCGAGCAGGTTCGAGGGGCACCGCGCCCACCTGAAGGCGGTGGCCTACCGGATGCTGGGCTCCCTGAGCGAGGCCGACGACGCGGTGCAGGAGGCCTGGCTGCGGCTGGCCCGCTCGGGCGGCGACGAGGTGGAGAACCTGGGCGGCTGGCTGACCACGGTCGTCGGCCGGGTGTGCCTGGACATGCTGCGCTCGCGCACCTCGCGGCGTGAGGATCCGCTGGAGGAGCGCCTGCCCGACCCGGTGGTCGCCTCGGCGGCCGATGGCATGGACCCCGAGCAGCAGGTGATGGTGGCCGACGCGGTCGGGCTGGCCCTGCTGGTGGTGCTCGAATCGCTCGGACCGGCCGAGCGGCTGGCGTTCGTGTTGCACGACATGTTCGCCGTGCCGTTCGAGGAGATCGCCGAGATCGTGGGCCGCTCGCCGGCGGCGACCCGGCAGCTTGCCAGCCGCGCCCGCCGCCGGGTTCAGGGGGCCACCCCCGTCCCCGACCACGACCCGGTGCGCCGGCGCAAGCTGGTGGAGGCGTTCCTGGCGGCCGCGCACGAGGGCGACTTCGCCACGCTGCTGTCCACCCTGGACCCCGACGTGGTGCTGCGCGTCGACACCGGCGCGGCCTCCGGCGGGCTGCGCGTCGTCCGCGGCGCCGAGGCGGTCGCCGGGCAGGCCCTCACCTTCCACCGGCTGTCGGGCGGCACGGCCACCATCCTGCCCGCCATGGTCAACGGCACGGCCGGGGTCGTCAGCGTCGTCCAGGGACGTCCGGCGTCGGTGCTGAGCTTCACCGTCTCCGGCGGGCGGATCGCCGCCATCGACATCCTGGCCGACCCCGACCGCCTGAGCGACCTGGATCTGACCGGCCTGGCCCCCGGCCACTGACCACACCGGCCCCTGCACTGACGGGCCACCACTGACCGGTCGCGCGGGGACCGCGCTCGACGGTGCGGGGACGGGTTCGACGTACCCTGGGAGCGCCGTACCGGAAGGCGGTGACGGCGGCGCACGAGGAGAACACGCACGGTGTCCGACAGACGAGAACACACCCCCCGCCCAGTGGTGGACGGCGGCCCGCTCGCCCTGCTCCAGGGCGACTGCGGCAGCTGTTTCGGACTGTGCTGCGTCGCACTGCCCTTCTCGGCGTCGGCGGACTTCGCGGCCGGCAAGCAGGCAGGCCGGCCGTGCGCCAACCTGCGGCCGGACTTCGGGTGCGGAATCCACGACCGGCTCGCCGACAGCGGCTACCCGGGCTGCGTCGCCTATGACTGCTTCGGCGCCGGGCAGAAGGTCTCCCAGCTCACCTTCGCCGGACGTGACTGGCGGGCCGACCCGGGCGACGCCGAGCGGATGTTCGCGGTCTTCCCGGTCATGCAGCGGCTGCACGAGCTGATGTGGTACCTCACCCAGGCGCTGGGACATCCCCGGGCCGTCCCCGTGCACGACGAGGTCCGCCTGGCCCTTGCCGACCTGGAAAGGCTCACGGCCCGGCCCGCCGAGACCCTGGCGGAGCTGGACGTGGAGGAGCGGCGCCAGAAGATCCGCCCGCTGCTGGCCCGCGCGAGCGAACTGGTGCGCGCGAGCGCCGGGCGCCGCGGCAAGGACCGCCGGGGGGCCGACCTGATCGGCGCGTCTTTGCGCGGGGCCGACCTGCGGGCGGCCGACCTGCGCGGGGCCTACCTCATCGGCGCCGACCTGCGCGGCGCCGATCTGCGGCTGGCGGACCTGATCGGCGCCGATCTGCGGGGCGCCGATCTCGGCGGCGCCGACCTGACCGGCTGCCTGTTCCTCACCCGGCCCCAGCTCAACGCCGCCAGGGGCGACGGCGCCACCCGGCTGCCGTCCCCGCTGGCCCGCCCCTCCCACTGGCCGATCACCGCCGCCCCCGCAGGCACCGCCAGGACCGGCAGGACCGGCAGACCCGGAAAGCCCGGGGAGCCCGGCCTGCCCGACGTGTCCGGGGGCACCGCCGAGGCGGTCCGACGCGGGCGCCGCCCGCCGCGCCGCGGGCCGTCCGCCCGCTGACGGTCCCGTGACCGATGCCTTTGGCGGGGCCAGCGAGCCCAGAGGACAGGCCTGCTCTGTCGAGGGGCGGCGCGGGCATCCCGCACCGGTTCGGTGAAGGGCTGGCCGCTGTCAGGGGTGGGTGAGGATGACCAGTTGCCGGGTCGCGCGGGTCATCGCGACATAGCGGTCGACCGCCCCTTGGACGCCTTCGCCGAAGTTTTCGGGATCGATGAGGACGACCAGGTCGAACTCCAGCCCCTTGGCCAGTTCCGGGGGCAGCGAGCGGACGCGGCCCGTGGCCTGGAAAGTGGGATCGCCGATCACGCAGGCGATGCCTTCGGCGTGCGCGGCGAGCCAGGCACCGAGGATGGCATCCAGGTCGCGGGCGGACCCGTGCACGACGGGGACACCACTGCCGCGGATGGAGACCGGCACGTTGGCGTCCGGGAGCACCGCCCGGATCACCGGCTCGGCCTGCGCCATGACCTCTTCCGGCGTGCGGTAGTTCACGCTCAGCGAGGCCAGGGTGATCCGGTCCAGGCCGATGCGCCGCAGCCGCTCCTGCCAGGACTCGGTGAACCCGTGCCTGGCCTGCGCGCGGTCCCCGACGATGGTGAAGCTGCGTGAAGGGCAGCGCAGCAGCAACATCTGCCACTCCGCGTCGGTGAGTTCCTGCGCCTCGTCCACCACGATGTGCGCGAACGGGCCGGCGAGCAGGTCGGGGTCACTGCCAGGCGGCGCCGTCGGGTCGACCAGGCTGTCTTGGAGGTCCTGGCCGCGGAGCATCGTCACCGCGCCTTCGCCGTCGTCGTCGGCTTCGAGCAGATTGTCGACGACCTGCGCCATGCGCGCGCGTTCGGCGGCGACCGCGGCCTCATGCCGGCGCCTGCGCCGTGAGGCCTCCGGGTCGCCCAGCCGCTGCCGCGCCGCGTCCAGGAGCGGAAGGTCGGACGCCGTCCATGCCTGGGCCTCGTCGCGCTGCAGCCGCCGCACCTCCTCGATGCTGAGCCAGGGAGCGCATTTGCGCAGGTAGGCGGGCACCGTCCACAGGTCTCCGACCAGGTCGGCCGCTTCGATCAGCGGCCAGGCGCGGTTGAAGGCCGTCAGCAGCTCCCTGTCGCGGGTGAGGGATCTGCGGAGCAGATCGGCCGGAGTCTCCTCCTCGTGCTTGTCGACCAGGATGGTGAGCAGGCGGTCCCAGATCTGGTCGCGCGCCTGGTTGTGCGGGGTGCCGGGGTCGGGCGCCTCGAACGCCTCGGCCCAGTCCTCGGCGCTCAGCCAGATGTCCGACCAGGGGGTCGTGACCGTCATCCCCGCGGCGGGCGGGTTCTCGTAGAACCTGACGGCCGGCTCGATCGCCTGCAGCAGCCGCGCCGACGACTTCAGCAGGGCCACCTGCGGATCGGTCTCGGCCGCCGCCGCGGCCCCCTCGGCGACCAGGTCGCGCAGGGTGCAGGTCTGCACGCCCTCCTCGCCGAGGCTGGGCAGGACGTCGGCGACGTAGGCCAGGTAGGGCTGGTGCGGGCCGACGAACAGCACCCCGCCCCGGCGGTGACCCAGGCGAGGGTCGGAGTAGAGCAGGTAGGCCGAACGGTGCAGCGCGACGACGGTCTTGCCGGTTCCCGGGCCGCCGTCGACGACCAGGGCGCCGCTGGACCCGGCGCGGATGATGGCGTCCTGGTCGGCCTGGATGGTGCCCAGCACATCGCGCATGCGCGCCGACCGGTCGGCGCCAAGGCTGGCGATGAAGGCGGACTGGTCGTCGAGCGCGGCGTGCCCGTCGAACCCCTCGGAGGTGAACACCTCGTCCCAGTAGTCACTGATGCGGCCGCGGGTCCAGCGGTATCTGCGGCGGCTGGCCAGACCCATGGGGTTGGCGTGAGTCGCTCCGAAGAACGGCTCGGCCGCGGGGGAGCGCCAGTCCAGCAGCAGCCGGCGGCCCTCGCGGTCGGTGAGCCCGAGCCGTCCGATGTACACCGGCTCGGGGTCGTCGGCGCCGACGATGTGCCCAAGGCACAGGTCCAGGCCGAAGCGGCGCAGCGCGCGCAGGCGCGCGGTCAGCCGGTGGATCTCCAGGTCGCGGTCCAGCGCCTGCCGGCCGAGGCCGCCGGGGGACCTGCGCTCGGTGTCGAGGCGTTCGGACAGCTCGGCGATCGACTGCTCGAGGGTGCGGGCGATGTCCGCGAAGTGCCGCTCGTCGCGGGCGATCAGCGCCGGGTCGGCCTTGGCCGCGAGGTGGCCGGGAAGGTCGAACGCGCTGGTGGTCAAGGGGTTCACGGTGAAGCTCCGATCTGAAGGTCGCCGGGCGACCATTGCGCGGCGCGGCGTACGGGCCGATGTGACCTCAAGGGGCGGCCATGGCGGACGGCGCTCGGCTTGGCGCCGAGCCCCGTGGCGGCCGCCGGCTCATGTCCTTCCACGGCGGCGCGCACCCCCGTACCCGCGCGCCCGACTCCCGCGACCGCACCGCGAACGCCACCGGCGGCTCGACGTCCCCCCGGCGAACCCATGCGTCGACAACGACACCCCCACTACGCGACTCCCCGTTTTCGCAGGTTCCGGCTTCGGCCCGCCATTGTGCGGCATGCCCGGGGTCTTGCCGCAAGCCCCCCGGTGCGCTATACGTTGAGAGTGGAAAGGCGCGGGCACTCCCCTTTCCTTCATTGACGTTCGCCGCGGACGGCCCACTTCTCCGCAGTCGCAGTCGCCTTGCCCTCGCCGGGCGGCGGCGGGCATCGAAGACCCCGCCGCCTCGGGGCGGTCAGAGTCGAACCGTCGACCGTGGCCGGTATCTGCCGGGCCGCCACGCCGGATTCTGCCACGCGACCGCGCGGCCCCCCTTTCGGCGCCGTGACCACGGGGCCGGGAAAAGGGTTGGACGCGATGACGCCCGGGCTTGTAGCTTGCACTCGACCGTGACACCGCCCAAGGAGGTGAGCCCCATGAACGCCGTATCAATGTGGGTGCTCCCCCTTCCCCTCACGGCCGGGCGATCGAGGTAGGTGTCGCCGGGAGCGCCTCGCCGACAAGGCACTCCCGAAAGGCAACACCATGAGCTTTTCTCAGTTCACCGCCGAGCCGCCGTCGAACCACAGCGCCGAGCGCGGCTCGCCCGCGGGCGAGGTCCCCGCGGTTTCCTGGTCACCGGGCTCCGGCGCCGATCGCGCGCCCCTCATGTTCGACGTGATCATCGCCGGCTGCGGGCCGACCGGCGCGATGCTGGCCGCCGAACTGCGGCTGCACGATGTGCGGGTCCTGGTTCTGGAGAAGGACACCGAACCGGTCTCGTTCGTCCGCATCGTCGGTCTGCATATCCGCAGTATCGAGCTGATGGCGATGCGCGGACTGCTGGAGCGCATTCGCCCGCACGGCAGACAGCGTCCCGCCGGCGGATTCTTCGCCGCCATCAACAAGCCCGCGCCCAAGGGCCTGGATTCGGCGCACGCCTACCTGCTGGGCATCCCGCAGCCGGTCATCAACCACCTGCTCGAAGAACACGCGATCGAGCTGGGCGCGCAGGTCCGGCGCGGCTGCGCGGTGGCCGGTTTCGAGCAGGACGACCAGGGCGTGACCGTCGAGCCGGCAGGCGGGGAACAGCTGCGTGCGCGCTACCTCGTCGGCTGTGACGGCGCGCGCAGTACGGTGCGCAAGCGGCTCGGCGTCGGCTTCCCCGGCGAGCCCTCACGCACCGAGACGCTGATGGGCGAGATGCGAGTGGGCGTGCCGCAGGAGGAGATCACCGCCAAGGTGGCTGAAATCGCCCAGACCCATCAGCGGTTCTGGCTCAGGCCCTTCGGCGAAGGGGTCTACAGCGTCGTCGTTCTTGCCGCGGGAGTCAGCGATCGCACGCAACCGCCCACTCTCGAGGATTTCAGGCGACAGCTGCGCGCCATCGCCGGAACCGATTTCGGCGTGCACTCTCCGCGCTGGATGTCCCGCTTCGGGGATGCCACCCGGCTGGCCGAACGTTATCGGGTCGGGCGGGTGCTGCTGGCCGGCGACGCGGCGCACATCCATCCACCCACCGGCGGGCAGGGCCTCAACCTGGGCGTTCAGGACGCGTTCAACCTCGGCTGGAAACTGGCCGCACAGATCCGCGGCTGGGCGCCGGAAACACTGCTGGACACCTACCACGCCGAGCGCCACCCGGTCGCCGAGGACGTGCTGGACAACACCCGCGCCCAGATGGAACTGCATTCCACCGAACCGGGCGCGCAGGCCGTGCGCAGGCTGCTCACCGAGCTGATGGACTTCGACGAGGTGAACCGCCACCTGATCGAGAAGATCACCGCGATCGGCGTCCGCTACGACTTCGGCGAGGGCCCCGACCTGCTCGGCCGCCGCCTGCGCGACATCGAGGTGAAACAGGGCCGCCTCTACGATCTGCTGCACCGCGGCCGCGGGCTGCTGCTGGACCGCACCGAACGCCTGAGCGTCGGCGGCTGGTCGGACCGGGTCGACCACCTCGCCGACCCGACCGCGGCACTGGATGCTCCGTGCGTCCTGCTACGCCCCGACGGCCACGTCGCCTGGATCGGCGACGACCAGCGGGATCTGGACGATCACCTCTCCCGCTGGTTCGGCGAGCCCGCCACCTGATCTCGCCTGAGCAGCGGCCATCCCACGCAGAGGTGACGAGACGGCGAGCGTACCCGCGGCGCTCCGGCGCTGCCGGCCGGGGCCTGCCGAGCGGTCGGCGTTCCCGTCGGACGTCCGTTCCGGCACGCCTGTTCCAGAACGGCGTGCGGGGATGGATTTCGGTACGCTCGCCTCATGGGAAGCGGTGCCGCGCACTCCGGGGGCGGCCGGGTCGAGTACGGCTACGCGCGCGCGTCCGCGACCAAGCGGTCCCTGGAGCGGCAGCTTGAGGCGTTGCGCGCCGCGGGCATTCCCGCCGAACGCGTCCACACCGACGGCGGGACCGGCGGACGGACCGGCGGACGGACCGGCGGCGGCGGGGCGCGTGACGGCTTGGAGCGGTTGCTGGCCGGGGCGCGCGCCGGTGACACGATCGTCGTGCACACCCTGGACCGCATCGGCCGCAACCTGCGCGAGGTGCTGACCCTGGTGGGGGAGCTGTCCGAGCGCGGCATCGGGGTGCGGACGCTGGCCGGCCCGCTGCCCGTCGACACCGCCGGCGAGGGCGAGGGCCGCACCGTCCGCCTGCTGCTCGCGCTGCTGGCCGACATGGACCGCACCTTCGCCGCCGAGCGCGCCGCCCACGCCCGCGCCGCCGCCGGATCGGCCGGGCGGCGCGTCGGCCGGCCCGTCGCCCACCCGGCCGGCAAGATCGAGCAGGCCCGGCGGCTGAAGGCCCAGGGCGACTCCCTGTCCCAGATCGCGGCCGAGACGGGCATCCCGAAGACCTCCCTGCACCGCTACCTCGCCGACGCCGTCCCGCCGGCCGGCGGGAATCCCCCGGCCGGGACGGGCGCCGGCGCGCGCACGGGCCCTGCCGGGCCGCGGGGCGAAGGGGAGGGGCCGGAGGCGGCGCGCCGGGCGGCGGCCGTCGAGGCGGTCAAGGGAAGCGACGAGGCGGCGTTCGGCGCTCTGACCGAGCGGCACCGGCGCGAGCTGCAGGCGCACTGCTACCGCATGCTCGGCTCGTTGGAGGAGTCCGAAGACCTGGTGCAGGAGACGTTCCTGCGGGCCTGGCGCTCCCGCGAGGGCTTCCAGGGCCGCTCCAGCGTCCGCGCCTGGCTCTACCGCATCGCCACCAACGCCTGCCTGGACTTCCTGGAGCGGCACCCGCGCCGTCCCCTCCCGCGAGCCGACGGGCAGGCCGGGCAGGCCGGCGAGACGTCCCGGACCCCACCGGCCGAGATCCGGTGGCTGCAGCCCTATCCGGACCGGCTGCTGGAGCCGGTGGCCCCCGGGGAGACGGGCCCGGAGGCCGCCGCGTTCGGCAGGGAGAGCGTGGAGCTGGCCTTCCTGGTCGCCATCCAGCACCTGCCGCCCCGCCAGCGCGCGGTGCTGATCCTGCGGGACGTGCTCGGCTGGCCGGCCGGTGAGACCGCCGCGGCGCTGGAGACGAGCGTCGCCTCGGTGAAGAGCGCCCTGCAGCGGGCGCGGCCGGCCGTGCGGGCCCGCCTTCCCCGGCGGCGAGAGCAGTGGGCGCCGTCGGCGCCGGCGACCGCGCAGGAGCGGGCGCTGCTGCGGCGCTTCATGGACGCCCACGAACGCGGCGACAGCGCCGCGTTCGCGCGGCTGCTCAGCGAGGACGTGCGGATGACGATGCCCCCGCTGCCGTTCTGGTTCCACGGCCGCGCGGCGGTGGCCCGCTTCGCCGCCGACGCCTTCGGGCTCGGCTCGCCGCTGCGTGGGGCGCGGTGGCGCGGCCTGCCGGCCCGGGCGAACCGGCAGCCCGCGGTGGCGGTGTACGCCCGGCCGGTGGGAGCCGGGGAGTACCGCGCCCAGGCGCTCAACGTGCTACGGGTCGAGGACGGGATGATCGCCGAGATCACCGTCTTCGAGGCGCGCCTGTTCCCCGCCTTCCATCTCCCCCCTACGCTGCCCTGACCCCCCTCTGCTCTCCGCATCCCGCACCCGCGGTCCTCTGGTGCGCCGTTCGTGACCGCCGCCACCCGGGGGCGATTCCTTCGCGGGCGCCGTGCCGTCTCAACAACGGACGGTCGCGGCACGCGCGGCCGGCGATGAGAGGGCACCGATGGCGATCGAGAACCGCGAAGATGTGATGGCGCTGCCGCAGGGGGATCTCGGCCTGCTGGACAGCGAGGTGGCGCGGCGCCTGCTTGCCTCCCGTGAACCGGCCCGGGTGGCCTATGTCGCGGCGGACGGAACGCCGCGGGTGTTCCCGATGCTGTTCCACTGGACGGGCGCCGAGATCGTGCTGTCGACGTTCGGCGGCGCCAAGGTCGGCGCCCTGCGGGCCAGGCCCGACGTCGCGATCACCATCGACGTCGCCTCCACCCCGCCCGAGGCGCTGCTGATCCGCGGACGGGCGCGGGTCACCGACGTGGAGGGCGTCGTCCCGGAGTACGCGCTCGCCCTGCGCCGCTACGGCGGGCAGGAGCAGGCCGCCGCCCAGTTGGCGGCGCTCGACCACTCCGGGGTCACGATGGTCCGCATCGCGGTGCGGCCCGCCTGGGCCGGGGTGCTGGACTTCCAGACCCGGCTGCCGGGCGGCATCAGCATGCGGGACTTCGAGCGCCGGGGCCGGCGGTGAGGGCCGCGACCGGTCGCCGGGACGGCGGTCACGGGGACGGGGCGGTATGACGACGTATGTGCTGATCCCGGGCGCCGGGTCCGGCTCCTGGTACTGGCATCTGGTGACGGCGGAGCTGCGTGCCCGCGGCCACGACGTGGTCGCCCCCGACCTGCCCTGCGACGACGATTCGGCCGGACTGGACCGGTACGCCGACACGGTGGTCGATGCCATCGGCGCACGCACCGGCCTGGTGGTGGTCGCGCAGTCCCTGGGCGGGTTCACCGCGGCCCTGGTGTGCGAGCGGGTGCCGGTCGACCTGCTGGTGCTGGTGACGGCGATGATCCCCGCGCCGGGGGAGACGCCCGGGCGGTGGTGGGCCGCCACCGGCTGGGAGCGGGCCAGGCGCGAACAGGACGAACGCGACGGCAGGGCGCCCGATGACGACATCGCCCTGTTCCTGCACGACGTGCCGCCCGAGTTGGCGGCGCGGGCGCTCGCCCGGCGCCGCGCGCAGTCGGCCACGCCGTTCCTGGAACCCTGGCCGCTGCGCGCGTGGCCGGCGGTGCCGACCCGGTTCCTGCTGTGCCGCGACGACCGCTTCTTCCCGGCGGAGTTCATGCGCCGGGTCGTCGGCGAGCGCCTCGGCATCGTCCCCGACGAGATCGACGGCGGCCACGGCATCGCCCTCAGCCGGCCCGAGGAACTGGCCGACCGGCTGGAGGCCTACCGCGCCGAGCTGTGATGACCCGCCGCCCGCTCCGGACCGGCGGAGCGGGCGGGGCCCGGGCGGGCAGGGCCCGGCACGTGCCGGGCCGTCGCGGTCGTCGCCGGTCGCGGGTCGTCGCCGCTCGCGGTCGTCGCCGGGGAGTCGCGACAGGCCGCGGCCGTCGGCGGCCGTCGAGGACCGCGGGTGGTCAGCGGCTGATGCGCACCGCGTCGGCGACGACGTAGCCGGTGCCGCCGGTCCAGCGGCTCACCGCGACCACGTTGTAGGTGCCCGCGTTGAGGGAGAAGGTGCCGATCGAGCGCCACCCGCCGCCACCGGAGCGCTGGTCGACGTACACCGTCTGGTTGCCGCCGGAGGCGGCGACGATGTACGGCGCGGAACTGTTGTAACCGGGGTCAGCGGGATACCAGACCTCCACCCGGTAGGTCCCGGCGCTGGGGATGCTCGCCTGGTACCAGGCCGGGTCACTGGCCGACAGCGGGCCGGCGTAGCGGTAGTCGGCGCCGTAACGCTGGGAGGAGTAGGTCGACACGCCCCAGTTGGCGCTGGCGGTGAACGCGCCGGCGGTGGCGTTGTCCACGGTGGCCGACCAGGTGGTGGCGCCTCCGGTGACGTATCCCATGTACTTGTTCCAGTCCCAGTACGGGCCGGGGTCGGTGTGGGTGGCGCCGGGCACCTCCGAGTGGCCGATGATGTGCGCCCGGTCCTTGGGGATGCCGTACTTGTCGCAGATGTAGCGGGTCAGCGCCGCCGAGCCCCGGTACATCGCGTCGGTGTACCAGGAGGCGTCGGTGACGTAGCCCTCGTGCTCGATGCCGATCGAGCGGGTGTTGTAGCTCCAGTTGCCGGCGTGCCAGGCGATGTCCTTCTCGCGCACCATCTGGGTGACCGCGCCGTCGGAGGAGCGCACGACGTAGTGCGCCGACACCTGGGCGCTGGGGTTCTGGAACCAGGAGATCGTGCCGGCGTAGGAGCCCTGGGTGATGTGGATGACCACCCGGTCGATGGCGTAGGCCGACGGGCGGCTGGAGGCGGTGTAGTTGCTGGAACTGGCCGCCACCCAGGTGCCGCTCGGGTAGTCGGGCGCGGCGGCGGCCTGGGCGTTGAGGTCCAGGGTGCGGGCGTAAGCGCCGCGGTCGGCGGTGACCTCGCGCGGGGCGATGCTCACACCGGCCGCGCGGAGTCCCCGGCCGAGCAGTTCGTACACCGTGTCGGCGTACAGCCGAGCCACCTCAGGGGTGGTGGCGTTGCCGTACCTGGCCACGGTGGGGTACCAGCGGCCGGCGTCCTTGCGAGCCGTCTCGTCCAGGCCGGCCTCCTCGGCGTAGGAGCGCAGCAGCGCGGCGGCGCCGTCGATGTTGGCGGCGGTGTCGGAGCGCAGTGCGGCCGCCGGACGGCCGGTGAGCTCGGCGGCCCGCTCCAGGGTGTGGGTGGTGGGGTTGCTGACCAGGTGCATCACGCCGTAGCCGCCGCTGGCGCTGGGCTTGCCCGCGTGCCCGTCCAGGTGGGTCTCGGCGTAGGCCAGGGCGACCAGCAGGTCGCGGGGGACGTCGTGGGCGGCGGCGGCGCGGGCGAACGCGGCGGCCAGGGCGGGCTCGGCCGGGGCGCCCGGCGGGGCGGCGCTCGCCGGGGCGGCGGTGAGCGCCAGCAGGGAACCCAGGGCCAACAGGGCGGCGGCCAGCAGGCGGTTGGCGGCGGGGATCGATCGGCGTCCGGGGGGTCTCATGCGTGCTCCTCGGTGGGGGGTGCCAACGGGTGCACAGTAAGGAGCTTTCTGACAAATGTCGATAATTGACATTACTCACGAGTAAGCGGAAGATTTGTGCCTCCGCTTTCCGCTTTCCGCCTCATCCCTCCCGCCGCCACTCGGCCGGGAGCCGGCGGACCGGCAGGGACGCCTCGGGTGTCAGGGTTTCAGGGGCGGGCGTCGTGCAGGAGACGGTCGGGCACCGGGACGCGGAGGTGGCGGAGCAGACGTGCGAGCTTTTCGTCCAGTTCGGCGCCGACCGCGGTGATCTCCGGATGCCCGAACTGAGCGAACTGCGCGCTCGGCTGCTCGATCGCGAAGTGCGTCACCCCCGCGGGGTACTCGTAGATCGTGGTTCGCAGCGGCGCGTAGAGCATCACCGCCGGATCATGGCGGAACATCCCCTCGGCGATGGCCGCGTTGCCCATGAGGTACTGCACGCTGCGCCACCACTCGCCCGAACCCCGCAGAAGCGCCCCGTTGTCGAGGCTCCAGAAGATCACGAAGCCGTGTGACGCGTTCCGGTCGGCGGCGGCCCGCACGGCGGGCCAGCCGGCTCCCTCCGCCACGAGCCGCTCGTACACCGGCGCGTCGAAGGGGGGAACCGCCCGCTCGTATCTCAGCCTGAACTCCTCGAAGGGCATCCCGACGTCCACGATCAGCCGATGCGCCTCGCGTGCCACGTCCGTCACGTGGGAGGTCTTGGCGGTCATCGAATGCTCCCTTCGCCGGTCACGGCCAGGGCCCGCGGCCGCGCGGTCCGAGGCCGCAGGCGGGCGGGCTCACCTTGGCAACGCTACGCCTGGCAGGTCCGGGGCATGACGAGCACCCGAACGGAAAGCCCCCCGCCGGACACCCGATCTTCCGCCCGGCCGCGCCGCGCCGCGAGGGTCACCGTCCCTGCCCGCCGGAGGGCGCGTCCGGGTGGCACCGCACCCGGCCCGCCGCGTCGCCGGTCTCGGGTGAGACGGCGGGCCGGGACGCCCCGCCCCGCTCGCGTCCGGACGGGCCCTCGCCGCGGCGGCCGGCCGTCTCCCGTCCCATGCGGCCGAGCTCTGCCAGCTTGCACTCGGAAGGACTGCCCCGATCGGCCTGGAAGGCGACGAGCTTCTGGCCCGGAGCGCTGTCGACGCTCAGCACCTCCATGGTGGTGATCACTTCGCCGACCACCGCGTGATGGAAGCGCACCGGAGCGCGGATGCGGCTGCGCACGTCGTGGCGGTCCCACAGCCGGCGGAACTCCCGGCTGGCCCGTGACAGCTCCTCCACCAGCTCGTTGAGGTACGGGTCGTCCTGGTCGGCGCCGGACGCGGCGCGCAGGTGGGCCACCTTGTAGCGGGTGTCCTTCTCCCAGTCCAGATAGAACTCCCGCGCCCGGGGATTGAGCAGGGCCAGCCGCAGCAGGTTGTCGTTGTGGTCGAGGCCCTCGTACAGGGCACTGGCCACCGCGTTCCTGGCCAGCACGTCCAGGCGGGGGTTGACCACGTAGGCGGCGACGCGGTCCCAGCCGTTCATCAGGCGTATCACGTTCGGGTCGACCGTGTCGGCGCGGCCGGGGACCTCGCGCCGGTGCACGCGCGGGCGGGCCAGCTCGTGCAGGTGCTCGGTGGCCTCGGCGTCCAGTCGCAGGACCTGCGCCAGAGCGTCCAGCACCTGCTCCGAGGGACGGCGCTCGCGGCCCTGCTCCAGCCGGATGTAGTAGTCGATGCTGACGCCGGCCAGCATCGCCACCTCCTCACGCCGCAGTCCCGGCGTCCTGCGGCGGTTCGGGCCGGGCGCGATTCCCGCCTGCTCAGGAGTCGTGAACTCTCTGCGGGCCCGGAGGAAGGCTCCTAGTGGCCGGTCACGGTCCATATCTCAAATTACGCCGTCGGCCGGGTGCGCAGGTGACAGTCCGCGGGGCGGGCGGCGGTCGCCGCGGGGCCCGCCCGCGCCGGACCCGCCGTGCGGGCCCGTGAAGCGGCGCCGCGGGCGGCGCCGGGCCCTCGCATGCTTTGGCGGGATTTTACCCTTGCCGGATCGGCAAGAGGGTTTGCCCGATCGGCGAGCGGTGGCGGAGCATCTGCGGCGAACGGAGGTGCCGGACATGACCGACAGGCACGAACAGACGGCGCGGACCGCTTCCGACGAGCGGGAGCGGGACTTCGACGTGGTGGTGGTGGTAGGCGGCGGGGCGGCCGGGCTGAGCGGGGCGCTGACGCTGGCCCGGGCGCGCCGCTCGATGCTGGTGGTGGACGCGGGCGGCCCGCGCAACGCCCCGGCCTCGGCGGTGCACAACTACCTGGGGCGCGAGGGGACGCCGCCCGCGCGGCTGCTGGCCGAGGGCCGCGCGGAGGTCGCCCGTTACGGCGGCAGCGTCCTTTCCGGCGAGGTGATCGCGGTCGAACGGACCAAGGACGGCCGTTTCCGCGTGGTGCCGGCCGGCGGTTCGCCGGTCCGGGCGCGGCGGCTGCTGGTGGCGACCGGCCTGGCCGACGAGCCGCCCAAGGTGGCGGGACTGGCCGAGCGGTGAGGCCGCGACGTGCTGCACTGCCCGTACTGCCACGGGTGGGAGGTCCGCGACCAGCCGATCGCCGTGCTGGCGACCAGCGCCCTGGCCGCCGAGCAGGCCCTGCTGTGGCGGCAGTGGAGCCCGCGGGTGACCCTGCTGCTGCACACCGCGCCCGAGCCCCCGGCGGGCGACCGCGAGCGGCTGGCCGCCCGCGACATCGCCGTGGTCGAGGGCGAGGCGGCCGGGCTGGAGGTCGGCGGCGACCGGCTGACCGGGGTGAGGCTGGCCGACGGCCGGGTGGTGCCCTGCACCGCCCTGGTGGTGACGTCGCACCTGTCGGCCCGCACCGGAGCGCTCGCGGGCCTGGGCCTGGAGCCGGTCGAGCAGTCCTTGGGCGGTCACGTCGTGGGCACCCGCCTCGACGCCGATCCCATGGGCGCCACCGGTGTGCCCGGGGTGTGGGTGGCCGGCAACGTCACCGACCTGATGGGCCAGGTCGTCACCGCGGCGGCGGCCGGGATGCGCGCGGCCGCGGCGATCAACGCCGACCTGGTCCAGGAGGAGACCCGCCTGGCCGTCGCCGCCCGCCGCGCCGCCCCTGGCCAGGACGGCTGAGGCGACCATCCGCGCCGCGGCCTCTATGCTGCGCGCATGGTGATCACCGATGAGGAGCTGGCCCGGACGGCGGCGCAGGCGGGAGCCGACGTCGTGCGCGCGATGTACGGCGCGTCGATGACGCGCGTACCCAAGTCCGGGGACGACTTCGCCACGGCCGCCGACATCGAGGCGGAGAAGGCCATCATGGAGGTCATCCGCGCCGCCCGCCCGCACGACGCGGTGGTGGGCGAGGAGAGCGGGCGCACGGGCTCCGCGGGCGCGGAGCGGGTGTGGCTGGTCGACCCTCTGTGCGGCACGCTGAACTACGCCACGGGCGGCATGCTGGTCGCGGTGAATGTCGCCCTGCGCGAAGGGCCGGAGGTCACGGTGGCCGCCTGCGCCGACCCGTTCTCCGGAGAGGTGTTCTGGACCGGCGGCGAGCACGCCTACGTCCGCCGCGACGGCGTGGACCAGGCGCTGGCGCCCTCGGCGGAGTCGCGGCTGGTCGACCTCAACCTCGATCCGCCGTTCCCGAACCAGCCGGGCTTCCGCGCCGTCCGCGTGCTCGCCGACCCCGGCTTCGCCGCGCGGTTCCGGCCCCGGGTCGTCTCCACCACCCTGGCGGTGACCTGGGTGGCCGCCGGCCGGCGGGCCGCGTACCTCACCGACGGCCACCTGCGCGACAGCGTGCACTTCGCGGCCGGCATCGCGCTGTGCCGGGCCGCCGGCTGCGTGGTGACCGGTCTGCGCGGCGAGCCCGTGCACACCGGCGCGGGCGGTCTGGTCGTGGCGGCCGACCAGCCGACGCACGCCGCCCTGCTGGAGATCATCGCCGGCGGGTTCACCTCCGGCGGGTAGACCCGTTCCCGTTCCTCGCGCCCGGCCCCGGCCGGCCGGGCCGCCGGAGGCCGGGGCGATCCCTTACCGGCCGTCGCGGCGGTGGCGGATACTACGGGGATGCGCTTGCTGGAGCGGGAGTCGTCGCTTGCGTCGCTGGCCGAGTACGCGGCCGAGGCCGCGCGGGGTGAGGGGCGGCTGGTCCTGGTCGCCGGCGAGGCGGGGGTGGGCAAGTCGGCGCTGGTCGAGCGCTTCCAGCGGGACCTGCCGCCGGCACGGTGGTCGTGGGGGGCGTGCGACGGGCTGTTCACCCCGCGCCCGCTCGGGCCGCTGTTCGACCTGGCCGACCGGCTGGGCGGCCCCCTGCTGGAGCTGTGCCGCGCCGGAGCCGGCCGCGAGGAGCTGTTCCGGGGGCTGCTGCGCGAAGTCGGTGACCCGCACGCGCTGGACGCCGTCGTCGTGGAGGACGTCCACTGGGCCGACGAGGCCACCTTGGACCTGCTGAGCTTCCTCGGCCGGCGGCTGCGCGGCACCGGGCTGCTGCTCATCGCGACCTACCGGGACGACGCCATGGCGCCGTCCGATCCGCTGCGCGTCACGCTGGGCGGTCTGGCCTCGCAGCGGTCGACCCGGCGCATCGGCCTGGCGCCGCTGTCGGCGGAGGCGGTGCGGGAGCTGGCCGCAGGCAGCGGCGCCGACGCCTGCGCGCTGCACCGGCTGACCGGCGGCAACCCCTTCTACGTGACCGAGGTCGTGCGGGCCGGCATGCACGCGCCCGGGTCATCACAGATCCCGGGTTCGGCGCGGGACGCGGTGCTGGCGCGCGCGGCGCGGCTGAGCGGCCCGGCCCGTCAGGTGCTCGACGTCGCGGCGCTGACCGGCACCAGGGTCGAGTCACGGCTGCTGGAGGCGGTGACCCCGTTCCCGGGCCCGGCCGTGGACGAGCTGCTGGCGTGCGGGTTGGTCGTCGGGGACGGCGAGTGGCTGCGGTTCCGTCACGAGATCGCCCGGCTGGCGGTGCAGGAGGCGGTGCCCGCCCACCGCGCCCGCGCCGTCCACGGCCGGGTCCTCGCCGCGCTCGAATCCCTCGGCTGCGACGACGACGCCCGGATGGCCTTCCACGCCGAGGCGGCCGGTGAGGCGGCCGCGGTCCTGCGTCACGCGCCCGCCGCCGCCCGCCGCGCGGCGTGGCTGTCCTCCCACCGCGAGGCCGCGGCGCAGTTCCGGCGAGCACTGCGCTTCGCGGCCGACCCGGGCGACACGGCCGGCACGGACGCCACGACCCTCGCCGAGCTGTGCGAGGGGCTGGCCGACGAGGCGGCGCTGCTCGACCAGTGGCACGAGGCGGCCGAGGCGTGCGAGCGCGCCCTGGTGGAGTGGCGCAAGGCGGGGAACCGGCTGCGTGAGGGCGACGCGCTGCGGCGGCTGTCGCGCATCATGTGGAACATGTGCCACGGGGAACGGGCCCCCGTCGAAAGCGCCGTGTCGCTCCTTGAGCCGCTCGGGCCGGGCGTCGAGCTGGCCTGGGCGTACGCCACCTACGCCAACCAGCGGATGCTGCGCTATGAACTGGACGCGGCGGAGGGGGCGGCGCTGCGGGCCCAGGAGCTGGCCGAGCGGCTCGGCGCCACCGACGTGCTCAGCGACGCGCTGAACACCCGCGCCGTGTGCGCCTGGACCCGGGGCGGCGACTGGGAGGGGCCGATGCGCCGCGCGCTGGAGATCGCGCTGGCCGGGCGGCACCAGGACCAGGCGGGCAGGGCGTACGCCAACCTGGCCGCCCTGCACAACGGCCGGCGGCGGTTCGCCGAGAGTGAGCGCTACCTGGCCGAGGGCATCGCCTACTGCGACGAGCACGATCTCACCTCCTACGCGACCTGCCTGCGCAGCGAGCGGTCCACCGTCATGGAACGCGACGGGCGCTGGGAGGAGTCGCTGTTGATCAGCACGGGCATCCTGGCCACGGTGGGCGCGTCCCCGTCCAACCGGCTGTGCACGGTGCGCAGGATCGGCTCGGTCCTGGCCCGCCGGGGTGAGCCGGGGGTGTGGGAGCACCTGGAGGAGGCGGCCGTGCTGGCCGACCGCACCGGCGAGCCGCAGCAGATCGTGCCCGTCCGGCTGACCCGCGCCGAGGCGTACTGGCTGGAGGGCAGGACGGGGCAGGCGCGCCGCGAGGCCGAACTGGCCCACGACGTGTCGGCCGGTTCCGATCCCTGGGACCGTGGCGCGGTCGCCGTCTGGCTGGTGCGGACCGGGTCCCCGCGGCCGCCGCAGGGGGAGGTGCCCGAGCCGTACCGGCTGGAGCTCGGCGGCGAGCCCGTCGCGGCGGCGCGGGCCTGGACCGAGCTGGACTGCCGCTACGACGCCGCGCTCGCCCTGTCCGGCGCCGGCGGCGAGCCGGAGCTGCGTGAGGCCCTGGCGATGTTCACCGACCTGGGCGCCCTCCCCGCGGCCCGCATCGTCCGTCAGGAGTTGCGCGGGCTCGGCGTCCGGTCGCTGCCGGCCGGGCCGCGAGCGGCCACCCGGGAGCATCCCTCCGGGCTGACCCGGCGCGAGCGTGAGGTGCTCGCCCTGGTCTGCGCACAGCACACCAACGCCGAGATCGCCGCGAAGCTGTTCATCTCGGTCAAGACCGCGGGCCACCACGTCTCGGCGATCCTCGCCAAGCTCGGCGCCCCCAGCCGCGGCGCCGCCGCCGAACAGGCCGTCCGTCTCGGCCTCGCCGGCCTCGAAGTCCCGGTGACGGCCGGTGGGACGAGGCAGGGGCCGGCCGGCCGGACGGTGGCCGGACCGGCCGGCGGCGCCGCGGAGGAGCCGACCGGGCGCGGCGGATCGGCCCGGACGCCGGGCCCGCGTGGCCGCACGCCGGGGGCGCGTGGCGGCGCGGCGGAAATCTGGGGAGCACGCGGCGCAACATAGGGAACCGCTCCCCATCCGGCCCCGCGGCCCCCGTCCCTACGGTTGGCGGGACTCACCACGAGACAGGAGGCCGGAATGCCGCTCTACATGGATGTGCACACCATCGCCGGGGGCGTCGCGATGGCCGACGTCGCCCAGGCGCACAAGGCCGACCTGCAGCAGCAGGCGGGGCACGACGTCAGCTATCTGCGGTACTGGGTCGACGAGGGGCAGGGCAGGATCTTCTGCCTGGTCGAGGCGCCCTCGGCCGAGGCGGCCGCCGCGGTGCACCGCGCGGCGCACGGGCTGGTCGCCGATGAGATCTTCCAGGTACAGGAAGGCAGCTGACGGCGCCCAGAGCGCGCGACCGGCGGGACGGGCTCCGCCCCCGCGCCCCTGGCGGGGCGCACTCCGCCCCGCGCGTGCGGACGCGCTTCGCCCCGGGCCCACAGGAAAGAGGGCGTCGGGAAGAGCACCCGTGATCGGGCGGGCAGGTCTTCCACGAGGGACGGTGCGCCCCGTCCCGCCTTTCCAGACGGACCGCCACGGGTGTGACGGCTTGTTCCTGACACTGCACGACATGGCAAGCATCAGAGCAGCAGACAACGCGAGGGACGGTATGAAGCACATCCTCCTCGGACCCGCATGGCGTCCACCCGGCTCGCGAACCGGCGGTGTCCACCGGCGTTCGCCCGGAGCGCGAGGCGGTGGCCTCCGGCGGGGTTGGGCAGGACCGGGAGGCGGCAGGGGTCACCGGCATCCCAGGAGGTCGCGCGTGCCGTCCGCCACCGTCACCCCGATGGCGATCCGCCGTTCGCCGACCCCCGCCGTCACCCCCGCCGTCACCCTCGTGGCGGTCCGCCGTCCGTCGTCCGTCTCCGCGCCGCCGAGGGCGGGGCCGGTGCGACCGGTCGCAGGCGGGCGCCGTATCCGGTGACGCCGGGCGGCGCCTGACGGGCGGGGGCCTGTTCCTCGCCCTGCGGTGGTCGGCACCAGGGCGCCTTCGCCGCCGGTCCCCGCGAAAGCCGGCACAGCGAGAGTTCGGTGGCAGGAGCGCCGGCCGCATGTCCGTCCGGGGGGGGGACGGACGGCGGTCGAGGCGTGCGCCGGTCGTCCTCCGACGGGGGCGGGCGACCGGCGGTCATCCGTGCAAGATCGCCACCGGTGGGTACGGGGGGCCGCCTGGCCGTGGGGCCGCCGGAAGGTCAGGGAGGGAGGAGGCGGGGAGGAGTCAGGGGGTCAGGCGGCGGATGGTGATGACGGTGTCGGTGACGGTGGCCGTCTGGCCGTCCGGGCCGGTGGCCTGGCGCTGGGGACGGTCGAGGCGTTCGGGGCGCCAGCGGGCGGGGTCCAGGCCGATCTCCCCGGCGATGTCCTCGGGGGCCGGGAAGTGGGCGTCGAGATCGGGGTTCCAGGCCCAGGGGCGTGCCGAGCCGTGGTCGACGATGAGCAGGAGCCCGCCGGGCGTCAGCGCGTTCGCGGCCTGGCGGAGGACCCGTGGGCGGGGGAACTCGAACGGCGTCTGCAGATACTGGGCGTTGATGAGGTCGAACGCGCCGGTGGGGAAGGTGCGGGACAGGTCGTGCCGCTCGGTGGTGACGCGGTCGGCGACGCCGGCGGTGGCCGCGTGGGCGGCGGTGCGGCGCAGAGCGGTCGGGGAGATGTCGACGGCGGTCACCCGCCATCCGCGGGTGGCCAGCCAGACGGCGTCCCCGCCCTCGCCGCACCCCAGGTCCAGCGCGGCGCCGGGCGCCAGGCCCCGCGCCGTCTCGGCCAGCAGGGGGTTGGGATCGCCCTTCCACACCTGCTCGCGGCCGCTGTAGAGGTTCTCCCAGAAGTCTCCGGCCTCGTCGGTGCGGCCGGCGCCGGGCGTGTCGTGGTGCATGAGGCTGCCTTTCTCGATGGTGGGGCGCGGGACGCCGCGAAGGGGACCCGCGCGGGCGGCCGGACGTGGGCTCGATGGTGGCCCCGCCTCCGCGCCGGTTGCAATTCGTCGTGCCGTTTCGGCAAGGTGGGGCCATGGGAGAGCTGAAGGACGTCCTGGCGGCGATCGGCCCGAAGCTGCGCGAGCTGCGCAAAGGGCGCGGCCTCACGCTGGCGGAGCTGTCACGCACCACCGGCATCTCCGAGAGCACCCTGTCGCGGCTGGAGAGCGGCACCCGGCGGCCGAACCTGGAGCTGCTGCTCCCGCTCGCCCGCGCGTACGGGGTTCCCCTCGACGAGCTGGTCGGCGCGCCGCAGACCGGCGACCCGCGGGTGCATCTGCGCCCGGTGCGCCGCCACGGCATGACGATCGTGCCGCTGACCCGCCGGGTCGGCGGGGTGCAGGCGCACAAACTGGTCATTCCGCCACGGTGCGACGCCGCCGAGCCCGTCACGCAGACGCACGAGGGGTATGAGTGGCTCTACGTCCTGGACGGCCGCCTGCGGCTGCTGCTGGGCGAGCGCGATCTGGTGCTCAAGCCGGGCGAGGTGGCCGAGTTCGACACCCATGTCCCGCACTGGATGGGCCCGGCCGACGACCAGCCCGTCGAGCTGCTCGCCCTGTTCGGCCCGCAGGGCGAACGCGCCCACCTGCGCGCCCGCCCCACCTGACCGCGCGAGCGCCGGCCGGAACGGTGGCGCGGTGTTGACCTTTCCCCTGGGTGAAGCCAAAGCATCGTCGGCACCGGCCGCGGTGGCCGGGACGAGGAGGACTGGTGGGGGAGCTGCTGACGATCGGGGCGTTCGCCCGGGCCGCCCGGCTGTCACCGAAGGCGCTGCGCCTGTACGACGAGCTCGGCCTGCTGCGGCCGGCCGCGGTCGACGGCGAGTCGGGATACCGGTTCTACGATCCGGCGCAGCTCGAGCGGGCCCGGCTGATCGCCTGGCTGCGCCGGGTGGGCATGCCGCTGGCCCGCATCCGCCGGGTGTGCGACCTGCCCGCGCCCGCGGCGGCCGAGGAGGTCGCCCGCTACTGGGACCAGGTGCGGGCCGAGACCGCCGCCCGCGGGCGCCTTGCCACCTTCCTCGTCGACTACCTATCGGGAAGGGGCAGCGCCGTGGAGGACGCCGCGACCATGCTGGGCATCCGTTACGCCGCCCGGTCGGAGTCGGGACCGGTGCGCACGAGCAACGAGGACACCGCCTACGCCGGCGCCCGGCTGCTGGCGGTGGCCGACGGCGTCCGCGGCCCGGGCGGCGACCGCGCGAGCGCGGCGGCCGTCGAGGCGCTCAAGCCGCTGGAGACCCTGGCCGTGCCGGCGGAGGATCTGCTCGGCGCGCTCGCCGACGCCATCGAGGACGCCGAACGCGCCCTCAAGGACATCGCCGCCTCCACGCCCTCGGGCCAGGCGGTCACCACGCTGACCGCGTTGCTGTGGTCGGGGTCCCGGCTGGCGCTGGTGCACATCGGCGACACCCGGGCCTACCTGGTGCGCGGCGGGGAGCTGTTCCAGATCACCCAGGACCACACCTACGTGCGCTCGCTGGTCGAGGAGGGCAGGCTCACCGCCGAGGAGGCCGTGTCACACCCGCAGCGCTCGCTGCTGGTGCGGGCGCTCACCGGCGCCGGCGCCGCCGAGCCGGACCTGTCGCTGCACGAAGCCCTGGCCGGGGACCGGTACCTGCTGTGCTCGGACGGGCTGTCCACCGTCGTGCCCCCCGCATCGCTGCGCGAGGCGCTGAACGGCCCCGGCGGTCCCGAGCAGGTGCTCGACACCCTGATCGCCGAGGCGTACGCGGCCGGCGCCCCCGACAACATCGCCTGCGTGGTCGCCGACGTGGTCAGGCTGGAGACCCCCGCCACGACCGGCCGTGACGGCGGGAGCGGACGGTGACCGCCGCGGCGGTCCGGTCGCTCGGCCTCCGCGCGGTCGACCGGCGCCCGCTGGCCATCGCACCCTACCGGCGGCTGTGGACCGCCTCGGTGGTCTGCGCGGCCGGCGGCTCGTTCAGCGTGGTCGCCGTGCCCGCGCAGCTGTTCACGGTGACCGGTTCGTCCGCGGCCGTGGGCCTGGCCGCCGGGGTCTCGTTCGTCGCCCTGGTCGTGGCGGCGCTGTGGGGCGGCGCCCTGGCCGACGTCATGGACCGGCGCCGGCTGCTGCTGGCCGCCGATTGCGGGCTGGCGCTGACGTACGCGGGTCTGTGGATCCAGGCGGCGCTGGGCGCGACCTCGATCCCGGTCCTGCTGGTGCTGGTGGCGTGCCAGGGGCTGACCTACGGGGCGATCATGACCACGATGGGCGCCGTGGTGCCCCGCCTTGTCCCGGCCGAGTTGCTGCCGGCGGCGAACAGTCTCGGCTCGCTGGTGCGCTATGCGGGGGCGATCTGCGGCCCGGTGCTGGCCGGCGCGCTGATCCCGCTCGTCGGGCTCGGCCCGTTGTACCTGTTCGACGCCGTCGCCCTGACGGCGGTGGTGTGGGCCGTCGCCGCGCTGCCGCCCCTGCCACCTCCCCCCGACGGCGCGCGGCGCCGGAACCGGTCGGTGGCCGGGCAGGTGTGGGCGGGCTTCGGCCACCTGGCGGCGGGCCGGTTGCTGGTGGCGGTGCTGGCGGTGGATCTGGCGGCGATGGTCTTCGGCATGCCGGTGGCGCTGTTCCCCGAACTGGCCCGGCACACCTACGGCGGTCCTGCCGGAGGCGGCGTGGAACTGGGCCTGCTGTACGCCGCCTACCCGGCCGGGGTCTGCGCGGCCGGCCTGCTGTCGGGCACCTTCACCCACGCCCGCCGCCAGGGCGCCCTCATGGCGGCGGCCGCCGCCGTGTGGGGCCTGACCGTCGTGGTCCTCGGGCTGGCGCCGCATCTGTGGGCGGCTCTGGCGGCGCTCGTCCTCGGCGGCGCGGCCAACTGCGTGCTGAGCGCCTTCCGCAACGCCATCACCCAGGCGCACACCGACGACGCCATGCGCGGCCGAATCCAGGGAGCCCTCACCGTCGTGCTCATCGGCGGGCCGCAGCTCGCCAACCTGGTGCACGGGGCCGCCGCCGCGGCGTACGGCCCCCGCACGGTGGTCTGCGCCGGCGGCCTGCTCACCACCGCCACCGTGGCGGCCATCGCCTGGGCCGCCCCCCGGCTGCGGCACTACACCACCGGGCATCCGGCCGGCGCTGGCCCATGACGACCGGCCAGGCGATCCGGCGCCGCGTGAGGCGCGACGATGGCCGCCGGGACGAAGGGGCGTCGACCGAAGGGCGGGCCGGAGAATATCGCGACGAAGGCCGCGGCGGGTCCTGCCGGGCATTCATACAGCTCATCTGGACAGAGAAGGTGTACAGGGAAATTGCACAGGCAAACTGGACAGTTTGAACTGTGCGCTTTAGCGTGGACGGCATGAGCGAGAACCCGGGCCTCTCGCCCTCGGCGGTTCAGGCGTCTCGGGAGATCCGCGCGGTCATCAGCCGCCTGCGTCGTCGCATCCTGAACGCCTCCCAGGCCGAGGACATCACCTTGGGGCAGGCCTCCGTCCTGGCCCGCCTGTCCGGCGAGGGGGGCGTCACGGCCAGTGAGCTGGCCTCCGCTGAAGGGGTGCGCCACCAGTCGATGACGGCGACGGTCACATCGCTGGCCGCGATGGGGCTGGTGGAGCGGAGCCCCGACCCCGCCGACGGGCGGCGCCTGCTGATCACGCTCACCGCGGAGGGCCACCGCCGCGTCGAGGAGGGGCGCCAGGCCCGGACGGAATGGCTCGCCGGCCGGTTGCAGGACAGGTGCACCGAACAAGAACGCCAGGCCGTGATCGCCGCCATGGCCGTCCTCCAGCGGCTCACCCGTGACTGATCCGACGAGCGACGCCATGCCGCAGACCGCGGACGCCGTGCGACGGACCGGAGACGCCCGACAAGCCGGGGACGCGCGGCAGACGGCCTCGTCGGCGTGGCCGGTGTCATCGGGGCCCTGGCGCCGAACCTGGGGGTGCTGATCCTCGCGCGCGTCCTGCTCGGGTTCGGCACCTGCGGCGGGTATCCCGCCGCGATGGCACTGGTGCGCGGCGAGGCGGACCGCACCGGTGCGGACGGTCCCGGCTGGGTGCTGACCGCCCTGGCGGTCGCCAACCAGACCGTCGCCGTCGTCGGCCCGCTGCTGGGCGGCCTGCTGATCGCGGCGGGCGGCTGGCGCGCCACCTTCGCGCTGAACGTGCCGCTGGCCGTCGTGGCCGTGCTGCTGGGGGCGCGCCGGCTGCCCAGGCCGGCCGAAACGGCCGGAGAGGAAACGTCACCGCGGCGCGGGCGGCCGGCCGTGGGAACGTCGCCGCGGCGCGGGCGGCCGGTTGCCGAGCTGGACCTGCCCGGCATGGGGCTGTTCGCCGCGATGCTCACCTGTCTGCTGCTGTTCCTGATGAACCCGCACCCGCGCGAGTGGTACCTGCCGGTGATCGCCGCCGTCGCGGCGGCCGGGTTCGCGGCGCGGGAGCTGCGGGCGGCCACCCCGTTCATCGACCTTCGGGTGCTCGGCGGCAACGCACCACTTCTGGCCACCTACGCACGCGCGCTCGTGGCCTACCTCGTCGCCTACGCCTTCCTGTTCGGCTTCACGCAGTGGACCGAGCAGGGCTACGGGCTGACGCCCTTCCACGCCGGGCTGGTGCAGGTCCCCTTGTTCCTGCTGGCGATCGGCGTCTCCATCGTCTCCGGGCGGCGCAAGGGCGTGCGGGGAAAGCTGCTGGCCGGCGCGGCCGGGCAGATCGTCGCCTGCCTGGCGATGCTGACGCTCACCGGCCACAGCCCTCTGTGGGCCCTGCTGCTGGTGTCCCTGCTCTTCGGCCTCCCGCAGGGGCTGATAAGCCTGGCCCTGCAGAACTCCGTCTACTTCCAGGCCGACCCCGAGCGCATCGCCTCCTCGGCGGGCCTGCTGCGCACCTTCGCCTACATCGGCTCCATGATCGCCTCCTCGGCGGCCGGCGCGTCCTTCGGGCGACGCGCCGACACCGGCGGCATGCACCACCTCGCCTGGATCATGCTCGCCGCAGGCGTGCTCTACCTCCTGCTGACCGTCTTCGACCGCACGCTCGGCCGCGCGGCGGCGACGGAGTCCGGCGCGGCGAGATAGATCTCACAAAGGGGACATCGCTCGCGCGGTCATGGCCGGGGCGGACCGGGCGTGAGGGGGTGAGTTCGCAGTTCACGGGCACGCGCGTGCGGGCCGCCGGTGACCACGACGCCTAGAATGGCAGGCGGTACGGTCGCCGGCGGGGGAGTGCACCGGCCATCTCAATCGACGGAGGCTCGTGGTGAACACTCCGCCGGTCGCGGCCACGACCGCCCGCTCGCCGCTGGATCTGACCGCCGCCATCGTGCCGATCGTGGCGGTCCTCGCACTCGTCGCGGTGTGGGGGCGCGATCTGCCCGCCGTCGTGGAGATCGTCGTCGTGGCGCTGCTGGCCGCCTCGGTGCTGGCCGCGGTCCACCACGCCGAGGCGGTCGCCCACCGTGTCGGGGAGCCTTTCGGCTCGCTGGTCCTCGCGGTCGCCGTCACCATCATCGAGGTCGGACTCATCATCACCCTGATGATCTCCGGCGGCCCCGCCACCGCCGCCCTGGCCCGCGACACCGTCTTCGCCGCCGTGATGATCACCTGCAACGGCATCGTCGGGCTGTCGCTGCTGATCGTCACCCTGCGCTCGCGCACCGCGCGGTTCAACCCCGAGGGCACCGGCGCGGCCCTGGCGACCGTGATCACTCTGGCGACCCTCTGCCTGGTGCTGCCCGCCTTCACCACCAGCGCCCCCGGCCCGGAGTTCTCCACGCCGCAGCTGGCCTTCGCCGCCGTGGCGTCACTGGTCCTGTACTCGTTGTTCGTTTTCGTGCAGAACGTCCGCCACCGCGAGTCCTTCCTCACCGCCACCACGGCCGCCGCCCCATCTGCTGCACCTGCTCCGTCCGCCCCGCCGGCGCCGCCCGCCGCTCGCCCTGCCCCGCCCGCTCCTGCCGCTCCCGCCGCCGCCCCGCCGGTCCCCGCCCGCGCCCCCGAGGGCGCCCGTCCCACGGGGGAACCGCCCACCGGAGAACGCCCCCCTGGGGAACGGCCCTCCGGGAAACCGCCGGCCGCCCCCATCGTGCCCGGCGCCGGCCCCCAGGGCGCCAAAGGCCCCGAGGGCCCCAAGGGCTCCGGTGGCCCGGTGGTCCCGGCGGCCGGCACCCCCCTGATCAGCCTCGCCCTGCTCATGGCCGCGCTCGTCGCCGTCGTCGGCCTGGCCAAGGTCGAGTCGGGGACCATCGAGCACACCGTCGCCGCCGCCGGGCTGCCCCACTCCGTCGTCGGCGTCGTCATCGCGTTGCTGGTGCTGCTCCCCGAAACCCTCGCCGCCGCCCGCAACGCCCGCCGCGACCGCGTCCAGATCAGCCTCAACCTCGCCCTCGGCTCCGCCATGGCCAGCATCGGCCTGACCATCCCCGCCATCGCCGTGGCCTCGATCTGGCTCGGCGGCCCGCTGCTGCTCGGGCTCGGCGCGACCCAGATCGTGCTGCTCGCCCTCACCGCCGGCGTCGGCATCCTCACCGTCATGCCCGGTCGTGCCACCCTCCTGCAGGCCGCCGTCCACCTCGCCTTGTGCGCCGCCTACCTGTTCCTGGCCGCCAACCCCTGACCGGTCCGCGTCGACGGGCGGCCTGATCGCCGCCGGCATCGGCGCCGGGCCCGCGGGCGGCGCCGATGCGTCGGAGTGGGGTGGGTCCGCCGAGTGGGTATGCCAACACCGGACCACCCGCCCGGGATGCCGGGAATCGCGTGCGTGTCGAAAATCGGTTGCCCGGGGGAGTAGAAGGCTTGGAGGGTGAAGGTGACGCCCGCGGCCGTGGCTGCCCACGCGCGCCCCCGAAGCCGCCGCGACACCCCTCGAGCGCCCTTCCGCCCCCGTCCATCGCGCCTACCCCTAAGGAATGCCGCTTCCTCATGCCCTCCGACGGTACAGACCCAGGCCCTGCCCCCGACTCCCCGGACAAGCGCCGCGGAACAAGATCCCGCTCACTGCGGCGGCTCATGCCCTACCTGCGCCCCTACGTCCCCCGACTGGTCATCATCTGGCTCGCCACCATCGCCGGCATCGCCACCAGCACCGCGATCCCTCTGGTCGGCAAGGACATCATCGACGGCCCGGTCGGCCACGGCCACGGCGACGCCCTGCTCCCGCTCGGACTGCTCGCCCTCGCCCTCGGCGTCACCGAGGCGTTCTTGACCTTCCTGCGCCGGTGGATGCAGACCAAGGCCGTGCTCGGCCTGGAGACGGCCATCCGCGACGACCTCTACCGGCACCTGCAACTGCTGCCGATGAGCTTCCACGGCGAGTGGCAGTCGGGCCAGCTTCTGTCGCGCGCGACGACCGACCTGTCGACGATCAGGCGGTTCTCCGGATTCGGCCTGCTGTTCCTGGTCATGAACATCCTGCAGCTGGCCACGGTGACCGTGCTGCTCATGCGGATGTACTGGCCGCTCGGCCTGCTCATCGTCGCCGCCGCGGTGCCCATCTTCGCGGTGTCGTTGCGGTTCGAGAAGAAGTACCGCCGCATCTCCCGCGACGTGCAGGACATGCAGGGCGACATCGCCACCTACGTGGAGGAGGCCGCGCTCGGGATCCGCACGATCAAGGCGTTCGGCCGCAGGCCGCATGTGTTCTCCGAGTTCGACGCCGCCGCGCGGAAGGTCTACCGGGTCTCGATGGACAAGGTCCGCCTGGCGTCGCGTTTCTTCACCTTCCTGGAGGTGATCCCCAACGTCACCCTGGCCATGGTGCTCCTGCTCGGGGCGCTGGCCGTCGGCGCCGGCTCGCTCACGCTCGGCACGCTGGTGGCCTTCACCACGCTGATGCTCCAGCTGGTGTGGCCGATCGCGTCGCTGGGCTACATCCTGGCCATGGCGCAGGAGGCGATGACCTCCGCCGACCGCGTCATGGAGGTCCTGGACACCGAGCCGGAGATCGTCGGCGGCGTGGAGGTGATCGAGCGGCCGCGCGGGCACCTGCGGTTCGAGGGCGTCGGCTTCCGGTTCGCCGGGGACGACCGGCCGGTGCTGCGCGACGTCTGGCTGGAGGTGCGCCCGGGCGAGACGGTCGCGATCGTGGGGGCGACCGGCTCGGGCAAGACGACGCTGACCGCCCTGGTGCCGAGGCTGGCCGACGTCACCGCGGGCAGGGTCACCATCGACGGCCGCGACATCCGCGATCTGGAACTGCCGGCGCTGCGGTCGGTGGTCGCCACCGCCTTCGAGGAGCCGACGCTGTTCTCGATGAGCGTGCGGGAGAACCTCACCCTCGGCCGGGGCGAGGCGAGCGACGACGAACTGCGCGAGGCGCTGGAGATCGCCCAGGCGACGTTCGCCTACGACCTTCCCTGGGGGCTCGACACCCGCATCGGCGAGCAGGGCATGTCCCTGTCGGGCGGCCAGCGGCAACGGCTCGCGCTGGCCCGCGCGGTGCTCAGCCGGCCGAGGATCCTGGTGCTGGACGACACCCTGTCCGCCCTCGACGTCGAGACCGAGGCTCTGGTCGAGCAGGCGCTGCGCGGGGTGCTGGCGGAGGCGACGGGCCTGGTGGTGGCGCATCGCGCCTCCACCGTGCTGCTCGCCGACAAGGTCGCTCTGCTGCGCGAGGGCACCATCACCCATGTCGGCCGGCACCAGGAACTGCTGTCGACGGTCCCGGAGTACCGGGAACTGCTCGCGCAGGACGCCGACCTCGACCAGCGGGAGGCGCTGCGATGACCCCCGTGAACGCGGGCGCGCCGGCGGGCGCGCCGGTCGAACCCGGGCGCTGGCGCGGCGTCGCCGCGGAGAAGAAGGAGGACCTGCCCGACAAGGTGTCGGTGCTGCTGCGGGCGCGGTCGCGGCGGCTGCTCGGCGACCTGCTGCGCCCCCACCGCAGGGCCATCGCCACGCTGATCGCGGTCATCGTGGTCTCCAGCGCGGCCGGCCTGGCGATCCCGTACCTGGTGAAGGTGGGCATCGACGCCGGCATCCCGCCGATGCTGCGGCACCAGGGCGCCGGGACGCTGGTCGCCTCGGTCGCGGCGATCCTGGCCGCGACACTGACCCAGGCGTTCACCCGCCAGGCGTTCCTGCAGATCTCCGGGCGGATCGGCCAGGACATCCTGCTGGAGCTGCGCCGCCGCGTCTTCGACCACTTCCAGCGGCTGTCGCTGGCCTTCCACGAGCGCTACACCTCCGGGCGGGTCATCGCCCGGCTCACCTCCGACATCGACGCCATCGCCGAGATGCTCCAGTCGGGCTTCGACAGCATCGTCACCGCCGTGCTCACCCTGTTCGGCACCGCGGGTCTGCTGCTGGTGCTCGACCTGCCGCTCGGCGCGGTCGCCCTGGTGCCGCTGCCGATCCTGCTGCTGTTCACCCGGTGGTTCCGGCGCGAGTCCAGCATCGTCTACCGCCGCACCCGCGAGGCGGTGGCGCTGGTCATCGTGCACTTCGTGGAGTCGATGACCGGCATCAGGGCGGTCCAGGCGTTCCGCAGGGAGCCGCGCAACCAGGAGATCTTCCAGGAGCTCAACACCGGCTACCGGGACGCCAACGCCGGCAGCATGCGCTTGGTCGCGGTGTTCATGCCGGGCATCAAGCTGATCGGCAACATCACCGTCGCGGTGGTCCTGCTGTACGGCGGCTGGCTCGCGCTGCACCACGCGGTCACCGTCGGCGTGCTGGCCGCGTTCCTGCTGTACCTGCGGCAGTTCTACGAGCCGATGCAGGAGATCTCCCAGTTCTACAACACCCTGCAGTCGGCCGGCGCGGCGCTGTCCAACCTGTCCGGCGTGCTGGAGGAGCGGCCCGCCGTGGCCGAGCCCGAGCGTCCGGTCGCGCTGGAGCGTCCTCTCGGCGAGGTGCGGTTCGAGGCCGCCGAGTTCTCCTACATCGACGGCGTGCCGGTCCTGCCCCGGCTGGACCTGTCGATCCCTCCTGGGCAGATCGTCGCGGTGGTCGGCGCGACCGGCGCGGGCAAGACCACCGTGGCCAAGCTGATCGCCCGCTTCTACGACCCGACGGCCGGGCGCGTCCTGCTCGACGGGGTCGACCTGCGCGACCTGGAGGAGGCCACGCTGCGGCGGGCCGTGGTGATGGTGACGCAGGAGAACTTCCTGTTCACCGGCACGGTGGCGGACAACATCAGGTTCGGCCGCCCGGACGCCACCCCGGCCGACATCGAGCAGGCGGCCCGCGCGATCGGCGCGCACGAGTTCATCGCGGCGCTCCCGGAGGGGTACCAGACCCAGGTCGGCAAGCGCGGCGGCCGCATGTCGGCCGGTCAGCGGCAGCTGGTGGCCTTCGCCAGGGTCTTCCTGGCCGACCCGGCCGTGCTGATCCTGGACGAGGCGACCTCCAGTCTGGACGTGCCCAGCGAGCGCCTGGTCCAGCGGGCCCTGCGCACCGTCCTGGCCGGGCGCACCGCCCTGATCATCGCCCACCGCCTGTCCACGGTGGAGATCGCCGAACGGGTGCTGGTCATGGAGGCCGGCCGCGTCGTCGAGGACGGCCCCCCGCAGCGCCTCATCGGCGAGGCCGGCCGCTACGCCGACCTGCACCGGGCCTGGCTCGACAGCCTGGCATGACCTGGGGAGGGGGACCGGCCTTCGCCGGCCCCCTTCCGCAGGCACACCCGAGGTGGGTATTTTGATGCTGCCTCAGTGCGCGGTCACGGGGCTTCGTCAGGTGCCCGTCTTGGGCGGACAGAGGAGGCCCTCAGGTGAAGATCGTCGCGTTGTCCTGCACGCAGAAGCGTCTGCCGTCGCTGACCGACGCGCTGCTCGAGGCGGCGATCAGCGGCGTCGTCCGCGAGGTCGGTGACGCGCGGATCCAGCCGATCCGGTTGATCGACCACCGCATCGCGATGTGCGAAGGCGAGGACACCTGCCTTGATCCCGAGGTGGGCCGGTGCACTCTCGACGACGACTTCGAGCACGTCGTCGATCTGGCCGAGGGCGCGCAGGGGATGCTGCTGGCCATGCCGGTGTACGCCGGAAACGTGCCCTCCGTGCTGAAGATCTTCCAGGAGCGCCTGAAGAGCTTCATGAACGCCACGCACCGCCCGTTCGGCAACCTGCTGGTGGGCACCATCGTGCACTCGCGCACGATGCTGACCGAGCCCGCACTGGGATCGTTGTTCCCGTGGTTCCTGCGCCTGAAGAACAAGAACGTGGCCTCGGCGTGCTTCACGCAGAGCGGTCATCAGGATCTGACCCGCACCGCGGCGCTCGACATGTGCGTGGCCGTGGGCCGGCAACTCGGCATGACGCTCGAGGGCAGCCGGTCGCCGGCCGACGGCCGCACGGCACTGCCGCTGGTTCAGTCGCCGGCCCGTCCGCGGTGCGGTGACCCGGCCGCGTCCTCTCCTTCGGCCTGAGCGGGCTCCGCGCGCCAGGTGCACCCGTCGCCCGCCTGTTCGCACGACACCGTGACCTCCGGTTCCACGTAGCGGGCGGCGATGGCGGTGTTGAGTTCCTGGCAGTAGGAGCACGGTGAGGAGAACGTCAGGACGACGCCGGCGCGGGCGGCCCGTTTGCGGTACCGCAGGATCCCGCAGTCGGCGTTGCGCAGGACGGTGCCCGAGGGCCGGGGCTCACTGGTCACCGCCGAGTCGTACAGCATCAGCTGACGCTGCAGCCGGGTCATGAAGTGATCGGTGGCGGAGACCCCGGCGGGCCGTTGCGCCTGCAGGAGCTTGGCGGTGATGCGGGAGTTGGCCTGGATCCACGCGGTCAGCCCTTCCTCGCCGTGTTCTCCCAGGACGAACTCCTCCGCGGCGGCCTGGGCCTCGAAGAACCGCTGGCGCCACAGGTCGACCTTCTCGGCCGGGTCGAGGGCAGAGGGTTCGGTGGTCGCAGCAGGTTCAGTGGTCATGGTCGGCGTCCTTCCCGCTGTCGCCGTCTAACTCGGCGAAGACCTCCTGGGCGACGCGCAGCCCGTTGTTGGCGACCGGCCAGCCACCGTAGTAGGCGAGCTGGATGATGACTTCGATGATCTTCTCCCGCGACATCCCCAGGTGCAGGGCGGCACCGATGTGGCCGCGCAGCTCCCAATCGGTGCGCGCCAGCGCCACCGCGGTCAGCGCGACCAGTTCGCGCTCGTGGACGCTCAGGTGCGGGCGGGTCCAGATCTCACCGAACAGGTGGTCGACGGTGATCCGCAGGAACTCCGGGTAGGAACCCGGACGCGGCTCGCGGCCGAAGACCTGCTTGAACATGGCTTCACCCTGCTCATGCCGGGCAGAGGGCTGGTTCATCGATCAGCTCCTTGGTTTTGGCCAACAGTTGTCAACGTCCACGACGCCACGAAGGCGACGGCCAGCAACGCGGCGCCGCTGCCGAAGGCGGCCGGAACACTCACCCGCTCGGCGATGAGACCGACCAGGACCGGTCCGACCATGGCGCCGACATCGATGCACATCGAGAAGACGGCGACGCCGCTGCCGCCCCGGCCGGCGACGACGTCGCCGACCAGCGCGGCCGGTGCGGCGTTGAGCAGCGCCGTTCCCGCCGCGTACACACTGAGCAGGACGACCAGCCAGGCGTAGCCGTCCACGAACACCAGGGCCGTGACCGCCGCCGCGGCCACACCCGTGCCGGCGATCATGGCGGGCCGGCGGCCGGCGCGGTCGACGATCCGGCCGGCCGGGACGATCAGCAGCGTCTGGACGACGGTGGATATCGTGAACGCCCACCCGACCCACGTCACGTCATGCCCCCACGCCACGACCACCGCGGGGACCAGTGCGCCGCGCAGGCCGAACAGGACCCATCCCTGCGCCAGCGCCGCGATGCAGGCCACCACGTAGCGCCGATCCCGC
The DNA here is from genome assembly GCF_040607455.1 of Sphaerisporangium sp. NPDC005289. NCBI lineage: Bacteria > Bacillati > Actinomycetota > Actinomycetes > Streptosporangiales > Streptosporangiaceae > Sphaerisporangium > Sphaerisporangium sp. NPDC005289. The sequence continues at coordinate 4,772 of NZ_JBEXGS010000033.1, read as the reverse complement.
AGCAGCGCCGGCAGCCCGACGACGTCACGGCCGTGCTCCGCGCCGGCGGTTCCACCGGTGCGCAGCACCATCAGGGTCAGCGCCGCGGCGGCCAGCAACAGCACGGCGTAGACCAGGAACGGCGCGGACAGGGTGATGGAGGCAAGCAGCCCGCCCAGTGCCGGCCCGCAGATCCCGCCGAGCACGAAGCCCGTTTCGAACACGGCGCCGGCCCTGCCCCGCTGGTCGGGCGGCGCGACCGCGAGCAGGGTCGCCAGCGCGGACACCGAGAACAGCACCGAGCCGACGCCGCCGAGACCGCGGAACACCAGCAGTTGTTCGTAGGACCCGGCGAACGCCATCAGGGCCGAGGAGAGCGCGCTGAGCAGCAGGCCGGCGACCAGCACCCGCCGCTCGCCGAAACGAACTCCGAGCCGGCCGCACAACGGGCTGGTGGCCAGCCGCAGGAACGCGAACAGAGCGACGATCGCTCCGATCTGCGCGGGCCCGGCCCCGAACGTCGCCGCGTACACCGGGAGCACCGGGACCACCAGCCCCAGGCCCAGCATGACGCAGCCACCGACGACACTGAGGACGTAGACCTCGCGCGGGAGACTCGGCCGGGCGGTGGCGACGGGTGGGGCGCCGCCGGGGCCCGCCGCGGTCACCGTCCGCTCACAGGATGATGCTGAGCTTTCCGTGCTCGTACAACGTCTCGTGGTCGAGCACCACGACCCGTCTCCTGATCCGGAACGACTCGCCCTCGATCACGAGCTCGAACCGGCATTTTCCGACGTAGGTGTCAGAGCGCCCGTGCCCGAACCGGTACACGACGACATTCGCCGCCACGTCCAGGTGCGTGCCCCGGTCGGTCAGGATCTCCACGTTGCTGATCATGCGGTTCGTGCGCGACCGGGGGTTCTCGCACCACACCTCGCCGTTGAGGAGTTGTTCGATCCGCTGGCGTAGCCGGGCGGCGTCGTCGTCGATGAGCCCGAGGGCGTCGGCGCTCTCGCCGCGGACATCGGTGGCCGGCACCGAGTAGCGGATGTCGCCGGTCAGCATCTCGTCGTACCACTCGCGCAGGCGCCACTCGTCGAGCAGCCGCGCCTCACGGAAAAGGAACCGGCTCACCTGGTGCCACAGGCGCACCTGGGCCGTTTCGTCGACCGTCAGCTCGGTGGTCATCGTGTTCGCGCCCCTCGCATCTCGGCCCGGTGGGCGACCTCGAGGTGACCGTCGTCGCCGTGCATCAGCCGGTCCCACTGCCGCCAGAACTCGCGGGCGGGAAGCTCGTCGGTCGTCTCCGGGACCTCCTTGTTCATGCCGCGTGACAGGTCCGAATAGCGGACCGTGCGGTTGAGGTAACCCCGCTGGCACGACTCGACGATCTCGATGTCGTCGGGGGTGGCGAAGCCGGCGGGGCCGAGGAAGGTCAGGTAGTGACTCTTGCGCAGTTCCCGGATGTCGGGGTCCTCGTCCTTGGGGGCCAGGGCGACCGAGGTGATGGCCATCTGGCCGGCGCCGACCGGGTCGATCTTGCGGATCGTGATCGCGATCGCGTCGATGATCATCAGGTTGGGGAAGATCAGCACCGCGCGATTGGTGCCGGTGATCCGTTCGGCGCGTTCGGCGCCGAACCGGTCGACGAACCGTGCGGCCGTCGCCTCGATCCGCGGCCGGACCTCCTCGCCGAACATCGGCGTCCAGTAGGCGAGCGGGCGGGCCGCCGCCGGGGGCAGCTCGTTGGCACCATGTCCCAGTCCGAGGGCGCGGCCGAACCCGCCTCGCCGTCGCGGTGGCACCGACCCCAGCGACTCCATGTAGCCCACGTAGCGCTTGTGCAGGGCCCGGAAGTGGTAGATGTCGACGCTGTTCTCCATCATGAGCTTCCAGTTGGCCCGAGCCCCGTGGAGTTGCGCGCCTTGGATCACCTCCATCCCGGCCTCGGACTGGTCGTCGATCAGATCGAGGTACTCCGTCGCACCCGCCAGGTACTCGGTCAAGGTGCGCGGCTGCTCCGGATCGAAGGTGAGGAACACGAAACCGCGGTAGGTGTCACTACGGTGCCGTGCCAGGCCGAAGTCCGCCTTGCGGAAGCCCGGCCCGTACCCGTCCGGGATCGGGACCCCGACCAGGTCGCCCTGGTTGGAGAAGGTCCAGTCGTGGTACGGGCACCGGAACGATCGGGTCTGCCCGGCCGGCTGTGAGCAGATCAGAGCCCCGCGGTGGGTGCAGCTGTTGGCGAAGACCCGGACCACCCCGTCGGACCCGCGCGCCATGACCACCGGGCGCCCGCCGACGTCGCGTGCCACGTAGGAGCCCGGCCCGGGCACCTCCGATTCGTGTCCGACGTACAACCAGCAGCGATCGAAGATCCTGGTCATCTCCTGTGCGGCCAGGTCCTCGTCGGTGTAGGCGCGGCGATCAACCTGGAACGAGAGGCGCTCGAGATCGTCGATCACGATCGGGTCGCCCACCGGCCGCCGCAGTTCGATCGTCACTGCTCCCCCTTTCGCTGTAACGTCTCGACCGTGCTGAGGACCAGCTCGGCCGTGCGCGCGGCGGAATCGCCGCACTCCGGCTGCGCGGCGCGCAGCCGGGCCCGGTAGCCCTGGGCTGGATCGAGCAGATCGGCGACGGCGTCGGCGACCGTCTGCTCGGTGACTCCGGCCGGCTCCAACGCCGTCCCGAAGCCCGCGCTGCCCACGAAGTACGCCTGGATGGGCTGATCGACGGCCAGCGGGATCACCAGCATCGGCGTGGCCGCCCGGATCGACTCGGCCACCGAGTTGTATCCGCCATGGGTGATGAACACATCGGCGCGCTCGAGCACCTCACGTTGCGGCAGATACGGGGCGGTGAGCACCTCGTCGGGCAGCGCGAGCTCCTCGGCGAGATCTCCTACCGAGGCGATCACCTGGGCGCCGGTCGCCGCCGCCCCGATGATCACCGTGCGCAGCAGGTCCGGCCGCCGGTAGAAGATCGTGCCGAAGGAGACGTACACCACCGGGCGGCCGGGGTCGATGCGATCCAGGCCCGAGAAGGCGACCTCGTCGCCGCGGGTCCCCGCCGCACCGGGCAACCCGACCAGCTGCACACCGTCGTCGGTGACCCCGTCCTCCCCGACGAGAGCGGGGATCGTCGGCATCAGATTGAGGATCGGCGAACGCGCCGAATGAGTCAGGGTCGACCACGCCACCCCGTGCCTGGTCAGATAGTCGCCGACCTGCTCGTCGTACGCCCAGCGGCCTTGTCGATGCTTGGCCGGGCATACTCCGCCCAGGTTGGCCCAGATCATCCCGTACGGCACGCCGGACGCCTGTGCGCCGACCATCGCCGACGCCGTGACCGGCAGCGAATCGACGAGCACGAAGTCCGGCGCCGTCGCACGGAGGGTGTCGGCCGTCTGCTCTGCCACAGGCGACGACTCGAGCATCGGGCCGATCTTCGCCGGGTCGCCGCTCCACGGCGCCATCTGGACCTGCCCGATCGCGTGGACCTGTGCCTTGCCCAAGGCCTGGCGACGCTGCTCGTCGAGCGCACCACCGTCCGCGGACAACAGCAGCAGCGCGACCTCGCCGCCGGCGGCCTGGAGCGCATTGACCACCGGAATATAGGGGTTCAGATGACCATGCTGAGTCGTGGTGAGCAGGGCTACGCGCATCAAATCTCCGATTCATCGAGAAAGGACGAGACCGACTCGACATTTGGCTATGGACGCACCACGGCAGCCACGACCGCGACACCCTCCTGCCTTCGGAAACGAGTCGAGACGGCGACGCATGAACGGCGGAACTCCGCCCCCGGGCAGGCGAGAACACCCGGCAGGCGAAAGGGACCGTCAACGTCCAGGTACTTTGCTACGAGCGGTTACTGCCACGAGGCTCTACGCATTGCCCATCATCGGTGAGGGGACAAACACATCGATTGACGCTACTCGGAACAACCTCGAAACAACCGGGGTCACCACCTGCCCCCCAGGAAGTTTCGCCGCGATATGCGATCGATGTCAACGCCTCGCAATTCCCGGTTATCCCTATTATGTTGGACGCCACTTCGGCCGGGCTCCGCCTCGGCCTGCGACCGGCGCCGCGCCGGCTCGGCCGGCACCGTCGCCGGTCGTGCAAGGTCGAACCGGGAGCGTTCCACGCCCGCTCGGCGACAGGCTACGAACCCTTGGGGCAGGGCTTTTTGTAGGCGATGGTGACCGTGGCGCTGCCGGAGCCCTCGGCGCCCTTGTTCTGCCCCCACCAGGTGATGGTGAGGTAGGTGCTCAGCGGCCGGTCGCAGTCCGACCTCGTGCCCGGCGTCAGGCCGCCGAGGGTGAGGCGGAACCGGCCGCGCTCGCCGTCGCGGAGGGTGCCGCCGGACGGTGAGGCGGTGACGTAGGCGGACCCGGCCGCGCTCCAGCGGACGGTCCCCGAAGTGGAGGTGATCGACGCCGTGCCGTGCCTGGCGTACCCCACGTCCACGGTGCCGGCGACGCTCACGAACGGCGGGGCCGGTGATGCCGAGGCGGCCCGCGGCGGAGGGCTCTGCCCGGGCGTGGACGCCTGCCCGGGTGTGGGCCTCTGCTCGGGCGTGGACTTTCGGGCCGACGTGGCCTTATGTGCCGGGGTGGGTGCCGTGGTGGTCTTCGGGGAAGAGGGGGGAGGCGGCGGGGAGTCGAGCAGGGGTGGCAGGGACTCGCCCGGAGTGATGACGACCGTGCCGCCGGCGGCTTCGACGTCGACCGGTCCTCCGGTGCGGGGGGCGGGGGCGAAGATCAGCGACCAGACCACTCCGGCGGA
>NZ_JBEXGS010000032.1:0-104148 GCF_040607455.1 Sphaerisporangium sp. NPDC005289 | reverse complement strand
GTGCGTGTGGCACAGTCGAGAACCGACAGGCGGGAGCCGGCGATGAACGAGGGCAGCGAGCCGACGACGGGCACAGGGGGGCCGCCGCCGCACACCGGGCCCCCGTCCGTGCGGTGAGGATCCGCTAGTCCACCTGGAAGCCCTGCTCGTTGCCGTACTGGACGCAGCGCTGCTTCCACTGCTGGAGGATCTCGACGAGCGAGCCCTTGCCGGTGGTGTAGTAGGGCGATGCGATGTCGCCGTAGATCGAGCGCGCCCACTCGAAGAACGGCGGGTACTGCCAGCCGGTCCCGACGATCTCCGACGCCTCCGACAGCACGGCGCCGACCTTCTGGTCGCCGAAGTACTTGTTGGCCTTGCCCTTGAACGCGTCGCTGTTCAGCACCGAGGTGTTGGGCACGAAGGCGCCCGCGTCGACGCGGGTGGACAGACCGCCGCCGTGGGTGAAGTACTCCAGGAACTTGAAGGCCGCTTCCTTGTGCTCGGCCGCCGCCGGGATGCCGAAGGAGCTTCCGCCGTTCTCCGCTCCGGCCTTGTCCCCCTGCTTCCACTGCGGCATCAGCGCGACCCTGAAGTCACCGGCGCTCTTCGGCGCGCGCTCGGGCAGCGTCGAGGTGAGCCAGCCGCCCATGGTCTGGGTGGCGAGGGTGCCCTCGTTGAGCGCCCGGTTCCAGTCGTCGGACCACCCGGTGATCTTCTTGTTGAGCAGCCCCTCGTCGAGCATCTTCTGCCAGAAGGAGACGGCCCTGGTCGTGCCCGGGTCGGTGAAGTCGATGTGCACCTTCTCGCCGTTCACCGTGAACGGGTGGCCGCCGGCCTGCCAGATCAGCGAGAGCAGGAAGAACAGGTCTCCGGTGTCCTGGGCGATGTAGTAGTCGCGGCCGAGCGCGCGGACCTTCTTGGCATCCTCGTAGTACTCGTCCCACGTGGCCGGGGGCTCGTCGATGCCGGCCTTCTTGAGCGTGGCCATGTTGTAGAACATCGCCGACGGGCCGTAGTCGGACGGCAGGGCGTAGACCTTGCCGTTGACCGTCACGTCGTTCCACGCGGCCTGGACGTAGTCCTTCTGGAAGTTCGCGACGCCGAACTCGGCGAGGTCGGCCAGCTTGCCGGGGATGGCGAAGTAGGGCACCGCGAAGTACTCGAACATCGCGAGGTCGGGTACGCCGGAATTGGCCTGGATGGCGTTGTCGAGCGCCTTGTACTCGTCCGTGGACGAGCCCGCGTTGACGACCTTGACCTTGATGTTCGGGTTCGCGGCCTGGAAGCCGGGAACAGCCTGCTCGACCGTGCCGTCCCAGCTCCAGACCGTGAGGTTCACCTGTTCGCCGCCGGCGGCGCCGCCACCGTCCGCGCCGCCGCCCGTGCCACCCGTGCCACCCGCGCCGCCTGAGCACGCGGCCAGCGCGACCATCGGCACGAGGACCGCGGAGAGCAGCCCGACCTTCTGGGAGAGCCGCATCGGCCTCTCCTCTCGTTCTGGAGACGTTCCGAAAAGATTTCGCAACATGTTCGGTGTTGGTAGGACAGTAGGTTGGCGCCTAACGCCTGTCAACGGTCAAAGGTGAGAAAACACGTGGCAGGTACCGCGAGCCGATTCATGGTAGATTCGAAATAGTTTCGTAGACCGAAGGGAGCCGCGATGCCACGGCGAGGCCGTTCCGAGCGAGCCACCTTGGCGGATGTCGCCCGATTGGCCGGCGTCTCGCCGGGGACCGCCTCGAAGGTCCTCAACGGCCGCACCGACGTGGGGGCGAAAACGCGCGAGCTCGTCCTCGGCGTCATGGCCGAGATCGGTTACATGCCGACGGCGGCGCGGCACGAGCGGACACGGGACCGGGCCCTGGTCACCATGCTGGACATCGTGGAGTCCCGCTACGCCGGGACGGTGCTCCAGGGGATCCTTCTGGCGGCGACCTCCGCCCAGGCCGAACTCCTGCTCCGCTTACCGGCCCACAAGCCGATCAGCACGAGCCGTGCGGCGGCCCGCACCTGGATGGCGGAGCAGAAGGCGTCCGGCGTCGCCGGCATCATCGCGCTCGCCATCGCCGTGCCCGGCTCGGTGCTCGTCGCCGCGGAGGACCTGGAGATGCCCGTCGTCGCGATCGACCCGATCGACACCACGGAATCCCGGGTCGTCAGCATCGGCTCCACCAACTGGGCGGGCGGCCGCTCGGCGACCGAGCACGTCATCAGGCTCGGCCACCGCAGGATCGCCTGGATCGGCGGCCCGCCCGGCTCCGCCCCCTCGGTGGAACGCTTCCACGGGTACCAGGCCGCGCTCGACTCGGCCGGCATCACGCCGGACCGCGCGCTGATCCGCCACGAGGCGTTCTCCGTCGAGGCGGGATTCCGGCACGGCCGCGAGGTCCTCTCGCTCGGCGAGCGGCCGACCGCGGTCGTCGCGGGCAACGACGAGATCGCCGTCGGGATCCTCGCCGCCGCCAAGGAGCTGCGCATCACCGTCCCGGGCGAACTCTCGGTCACCGGGTTCGACGACACGCCGCAGACCCAGTGGATCACGCCCCGGCTCACCTCCGTCCGGCAGCCGCTCGTCGGCATGGGACGGATGGCCGTCGAGACCGTCCTGGCCATGGCCGACGGCGTCCAGCCCGCCTCCCGGCACCTCCAGCTGGCGACCACTCTCAGCGTCCGCGACTCGACGGGCCCCGCCCCGTCGTCCTAATCCGGGCGCCGGCCGCCTCTGCCGGGACCGCGCCGGCCGGGGTCTTGACACCGCGAGACGGCTCGATACTGTTGCCTCACTTTACCGATCCATGGATCGGTAAAGTGAGGTACGCCTCACCCCCTCTCCCATCGGCCGCGCCGAGCGGGAACCGTCCCATCCCGCGGCCTCCACCCGACCTCCCCCAAGCGCAAGGGTGCCCATCGATGACCGACCAGGTCGTGACCGCCATCATCAACCTCGACGTCCCCGGCCCGGTGATCAACCGGCACCTGTACGGGCACTTCGCCGAGCACCTGGGCCGCTGCATCTACGGCGGCTTCTACGTGGGCGAACAGAGCGACATTCCCCACGCGGGCGGGATCCGCCTGGACGTGGTGGAGGCGCTGCGCGCCCTGAGCATCCCGAACCTGCGCTGGCCGGGCGGCTGCTTCGCCGACGAGTACCACTGGATGGACGGCGTCGGCCCCAAGGACCGGCGTCCGGCGATGGTCAACACCCACTGGGGCAACGTCGAGGAGAACAACCACTTCGGGACGCACGAGTTCATGGCCCTGTGCGAACTGCTGGGCGCCGAGCCGTACATCAGCGGCAACGTCGGCTCGGGCACGGTCAGGGAGATGAGCGACTGGGTGGAGTACATCACCCGCGAAGGCGACTCGCCGATGGTGCGCCTCCGCAAGGCCAACGGCCGTGAGGAGCCCTGGCGGGTGCGCTTCTGGGGGCTCGGCAACGAGGCATGGGGCTGCGGCGGGCACATGTCGGCCGAGCAGTACGCGGCAGAGGCCCGCCGGTTCGGCACCTACTGCCGCGACCACGGCGACAACAAGCTGTACCGCATCGCCGCGGGCGCGAACTCCGACGACTACACCTGGACCGAGACGCTGATGAAGCAGCTCGGCGACCTGGGCTGCGCCTACCGCCCCGCCGCCTTCATGCAGGCGCTGTCGCTGCACTACTACACGATCCCCGGCACCTGGGAGGACAAGGGCGACGCCACGGTGTTCGACGCCGACGACCACTACCGCACCATGGTCAAGGCGGCGCACGTCGAGGAGCTCATCGCCCGCCACTCCTCCATCATGGACTGCTACGACCCCGGCAAGAACGTGGGCCTGGCGCTGGACGAGTGGGGCACCTGGTGGAACGTCGAGCCGGGCACCAACCCCGGCTTCCTGTACCAGCAGAACACCCTCCGCGACGCGCTGGTCGCGAGCGTGCACTTCGACATCTTCCACCGGCACGCCGACCGCCTGGTGATGGCCAACATCGCCCAGACCGTGAACGTGCTCCAGGCCATGGTCCTCACCGACCCCGACTCCGGCGCGCTCGTCCTGACGCCCACCTACCACGTGTTCGAGATGAACAAGGGCCACCAGGACGCCGCCTCGCTGCGGGTCGACCTGCCGGGCGGAGTCCCCGTCCGCGAGGTCGACTCGGCGCCGCTCGCGACCGTCTCGATGTCGGCCAGCCGTAAGGACGGCCGGGTGCTCATCTCGCTGTCCAACCTTGACATGGCCGAGACGGCCGACGTCGAACTCGACCTGCGCGGCGCCGCGCTGACCGAGGTCCGCTCCCGCATCCTGACCTCCGGCAGGCCGCAGGACCACAACACCCCCGAGGCGCCGGGCACCATCGCACCGCGCGTCCACGAGCAGGTCACCGCCACGGCCTCCGGGCTGCGCGTGCACCTGCCGGCCCATTCCTTCGTCACGGTGGAGGGACGGACGGCGTGACCTGCCGCGGGCGCGCCGCCGCCGGCCCTCCCCCGCCCTCACGGCGCCCGGAGCCGAAGGACGATCCGCGATAAACTGAGGCGACGACGGCCTCGACCGAGCACGGCAGCCGGAGTCCACCCTCACCGGCAGAACGCGGGGCACGGCATGGTGACCATGGAAGACGTCGCCCGGCTGGCCGGGGTGTCGAAGATGACCGTCTCCAACGTGGTCAACAACCGTGACGGAGTCAGCGATCCGGTCCGTGAGCGGGTGCTGGAGGCCATCCACCGGTCGGGCTACCGCGTCAACGTCTCCGCCCGCACCCTCCGGTCCGGGCGGACCGGCGTCATCGGCCTGGCCGTCCCCGAGATCGGGCTCCCCTACTTCGGCCACCTGGCCGCCCACGTGATCGGCGCGGCCAGGCGGCGGGGGTTCCACGTGTCGATCGAACAGACCGGCGCGGCGGCGGCCGGCGAGGCCGACGCGATAGCCCATTCCCGCACCCTGCACTTCGACGGCCTGATCCTCAGCGCGGTCGCGCTCGGCCGCGTGGACCAGCAACTGGCCGACGCCGGCTACCCCCTGGTCATGCTCGGCGAGCAGGACTTCGGCGGCCGCTTCGACCACGTCGCCATGCCCAACGAGGAAGGCACGAAGGCCGCGACCGCCCACCTGGCCGACCAGGGATGCCGCCGCATCGCCCTCGTCACCGGCAGCGTCCTGGACGACCTGAACGGCCGGAACGACCTGAACGCCGTGGACGCCGTGGACGCCGTAGACGAGGTGAACGGCCAGAACGACCTGAACGCCGGGAACGCCGGGAACGGTGGGAACGCCGTGAACATGGCGACGCGCCGCTACCGCGGCTATCGCGCCGCGCTCGCCGAACGGGGCCTGGACGTCCACCCGCCCCTGGTCTTCCCGTTGGACGACGCGAGCATGGAAGCCGGCCGCGACGCGGCCCATCGCCTGGCCGGCTCCGGCCGGGCGATCGACGGGGTGGTGGCGGTGACCGACACCGTCGCCCTCGGCGTCCTGCGCGGCCTGGCCGACCGCGGTCTGCGGGTCCCCGGCGACGTGCGCCTCATCGGGTTCGACGACATCCCCGAATCCCGGTTCGCCGTGCCGTCGCTGTCCACCGTGGCACCCGACCACCGGTGGATGGCCGAGCGGGCCGTCGAGCTGCTGGCTCAGCGCATCCGCTCCCCCCTCCGCCCGACCGGCCAGTACGTCGCCCCCTTCGAGCTGGTGATCCGCGAGTCGACACGCTGAACGCCCGCCCCGGCCGTCCCCCCGGCCGTCCGCCGCCGGGCGGCCCCGACGGCGTGACGCGCGGGCCGGGCGCGGCGAGCCGGGACGAAGGAGCCTCGTGAAGCTTTCATCCCGGCCCCCGCGGGCCGGGCGCTCTACCTCCGCGTTCCGCGTCCGCGCGGGCGGGCGGCGTTGACAGGCCACGGCGAGGTTCCGATGCTGCGACGGCAGGACCATCCCCGTCAGGAGCCGTGATGCCCACCTCGCGCGAGCGCTTCATCCGTCCGGTGACGATCCTCCTCACCGTCGCGGCGGTCCTGTCTGCTCTGTTCGGGGGCGCGCCCACGGCGTCGGCGGCCACCGGATGCCGCGTCGCGTACGCGGTGTCCGACCAGTGGTCGGGCGGCTTCGGCGCCTCGGTCACCGTCACCAACCTGGGTGACCCGATCAGCGGGTGGACGCTCACCTGGGCCTTCACCGCCGGGCAGACGGTCACCCAGTCGTGGAACACCACGCTCACCCAGTCCGGCGCCCAGGTCAGGGCGGCCGACGCCGGATACAACGCGGCGCTGGCCACCGGCGCGAGCGTCGCGTTCGGCTTCAACGGCTCGTGGAACAACACGGCCAACCCGGTCCCGCAGTCCTTCGCCCTGAACGGCGTGACCTGCACCGGCGCCCCGGCGACCCCGACGCCGACCCCCACCCCTTCCGCGACCCCGACCCCTCCGGCGACCCCGACCCCGACCCCGTCGCCCAGCCCGTCCCCCAGCCCGTCGCCCAGCCCGTCGCCCACGCCCTCAGGAGTGGTCACCGGTGACGGCCAGCCGGGCGACCCCAACATCACCTACGTCGGCCGCTGGGACTCGGCCCACGTCCCCCAGTGGGCCGGCGCCTACATCCGGACGTCCTTCACCGGCACCACCGTCAAGATCAAGCAGCGGTCCGCGGTCAACATCTACGTGAGCATCGACGGCGGCGCCGATGTCTTCTACGCGGGCGTCTCCGGCACCGTCAACCTGACCCCGACGCCCCTGCGGGCGGGCACGCACACCCTCTGGGTGTCCTACCGCTCCGGCGACGTCGTCTTCCAGGGACTCGTCCTGGACAGCGGCGCCTCCACCGTGAACACCCCGGCACCGCCGGGCAAGCTGGTGGAGTTCGTCGGCGACTCCATCACCGCGGGCTACCTGTCCTCCAAGCTCGCCGTCAGCGCCTACGGCTGGGTCCTGGGCGAACGCCTCGGCGTCCGGCACACCCAGATCGCCCGCTCCGGCTACTGCCTGGTCGCCCAGGAGGGCTGCGTCGGGCTCGCCTCCCAGTTCTTCGACCTCGGCAGCACCGGCACGACCGCGTGGGACTTCAGCCGGTACCAGGCCAGCGCCGTCGTGATCAACCTGGGCACCAACGACATCGGGCACCACGTCACCAACGCCGCCTTCCAGGCCGCGTACACGACCTTCCTGCGGAACATCCGCGCCAAGTACCCCGCCGCCGCGCTGTTCGCCATGGAGACCTTCAAGAAGCGGTACGTCACCGAGACCAAGGCCGCCGTGGCCGCGCTCAACAACTCCGGCGACGCCAACGTCTACTACATCCCCACAGAGGGCTGGCTGACGACCGGCACCGACTACGCCGACGGCGACGGCCACCCCAACGACGCCGGCCACCTCAAGGTCGCCGCCCGCCTCGCCCCCATCATCGCCCCCAAGATCGGCGTAGCCACCCCCTGACGCTCTGGCGACCGACGAGCGCATCGGTTCCCTCCTTGCTCATCCGGCCGTCACCAGGGGCTCGGCCGCGACGGTGCTCACTCTCACGCGGCGGACGGTCGTCCACTGCCGCAGGAGCACCAGGCCGAGGCCCGCGGCGAACCAGAGTGCGAGGACGGCGAGCGCGGACCCCGCGTGCGATCCGCCGAAGTAGCCGAAGTCGTTGATGGCGCGCACGGCCGCGCCGGGGGGCAGCTTCGCGGAGACCGCCTGGGCCCATCCGGGCAGCAGGTCGAACCCGATGGTCGCTCCGCTGGTCGCGTTGCCGATCGTCGTGAGGGTGAGGACGGCCAGGCCGATTCCGGCCGGGCCCAGCCATGCCCCGAGCGCCTTGGTCGCGAACGCGCTCGCGGCCGACAGCAGGATGAGAGAAGCGGCCAGGAGCGGGAACGACGGCGTCAGCGAGCCGCAGATGGGGCCCGCGATCGTGGCCGCCACGACACCGATCGCCACCGCGAAGCCGGCCATCGCGGAGAGCCTGTGACGGAGGCGAACGGTCGCGACGGCACCGGTGAGGCCCTGCGCCAGGACGAACGACGAGAGCGTCACGCCGAAGACCACGTAGAAAGCGGACAGCCCGCGCGAGTCGTAGGCGGCCAGAGGGACGATGTCGGCCTCCTGAACGGTGAGCCCGGCCCCGCGGGCGAGACCGGCGACGACCTGCCGGGCCGCCCCGCTCTCACTGAGCCCGCTCGCGCCGGCGTACTCCAACCGCAGTGTGGTCGGGGAGGTCGCGCCCACCACGGCGACCGCGTCGCCGTTTCGCACCAGGGCGGCGCCCTCGTCGATGCTGGAAACCTGCGTGACCTTCAGCGAGTCACCCAGCTTGGCCTGTGCCGCGCTCACCAGCCGCCCGCCGACCGCGGCCACGGGAAGCCCGTGGGGCGTGGGTGATCGCTGGAGGCCGACATAGACCGCGATGAACGCGGCGCCGATGATGAGCCCGGTGACGACGAGGGGGATCCAGGTGCGGTGCTGGGTGACCACGGGCCCGGCCTTGCCCGGCCGTGGAACGGATGATGACATGACGATCTCCTCAGCTTCTGCAGTTCGAGCATCGAACTGGACGAACACCATGCGCGGCATGGCTTGGGAACCGACGAAAACGCGAGCATCCGACTGCGACGACGTCGGAGTGACGCCGGCCGGCGCCGGGGGCCGGGAGGATCTGCGAGGGACGGCCGGCGACGGCCAGCGACGGATCGGCGGAGATGAACTACTGGAACATCGTGCGGTTGTTCTCGGCGAAGTCCCGGACGTCGAGGGGCGGCCTGCCGAGGATGGTCTCGATATCGGTGGAGACCCGGTCGTAGCGGTTCTCGCGATGCAGCCTCGTCATGGTCGCGATGTGCTCGAAGAGATGTTCCGGAAGCCTCGCCGCCGCCAGACCTTCGGCCCACTCGCCGAAAGGCGTGTCGACGTAGGTGACGGGCCGGCCCACCACCTTGGCGAACTCCTCCGCGACACCGTCCATGGTCCTGGAGACCGGTCCGGTGAGTTCGTACACCCGGCCCAGGTGAGGGCCGGGCTCGGCGAGAACGGCGGACACCACGTCGGCGACGTCGTCCGTGGCGACCGGCGATGTGCGCCCGGAGCCGAACGGCAACCGGACGGCGATCCCGTCCGCCGCGGAGTGGACCGCGAACCGGAACAGCGGATTCTCCATGAAGATGGTGGGCCTGACCTGGACGACGGGTAGGCCCGACCACGAGAGGATCAGCTCGCTCAGCAGGTGGAGGCGCTGCTGGCGTGACTCAGAACCACTCGTGATCGTCATCTGCGAGACGGTCATCTGCGAGATGTTGACGAAGGCCTCCAGGGCCCCGTGCTCGCGTGCGGCGGCGGCGACCGCCGTCGTGGCTTCCAGGTAGGAACTCGACACGCTCATCCCGAAGTAGAGCCGGTGGCACCCCTCAAGGGCACGGGCGACGTCCGCCGGCCGGGTGAGGTCGCCGACGACCACTTCGGCTCCGGTCGCGCGGAGGGTCTCGGCGCGTTCGTCGTCCTGCCTGACCAGCGCACGGGTCGGCAGTCCGCGGCCTCGCAGGCGCTCGACGACCTTCCTCCCCACCGATCCGGCGTTTCCCGCCCCGGTCACCAGGATCGTCTTCTCCGGCATTCCACTTCCTCCTCATTGGTCGCATTGGTCGCACCGATGTGTCGCCGCCTGTCAGCCGTGGCGGGGGGCGTCCGCGATCAGGTCGGTGACGTCTCCGGGCCCGGCGACCATGGACAGGCGGGCATCGCCGCGACGATGCGCGAGCGGTGATCACGGTCCGAACGGTTTGATTTCCAGACCGTGGCGTCACGCTATCGCTCGACGGTTTGAATAGCAAACCGTGGCTTGGTAGCCTTGATCATGGCCGAGTCCCCGGTGGCGCCAGGAAGACCCTGTTCGATGGCGGCCACGCTTCAGGTGGCCGGCGACCGCTGGTCGTTACCGGCCATGCGAGAGATCCTTTTCGGGAACCCGCGGTTCAGCCAGATCGCCGGCAACACCGGGGCGCATCCGGCCGGCCATGGTGTGCCGCACCTGCGGGCAGGCGATCAGCGATGACGACCTGCACCTGGTGTCCCACGCGCCCGGCTGGACGATCAGCGGCCCCGACGCCCGGAAGGACGGCGTCCAGCCGTCCTGACGCGCCGGTACCTCCCGGGGGGCGGTCGCGGTCATCGAGTCGTTCGCAGGCCGGGCGCGATCCTGGGGACGGCGGTCACCGCGGGGTCGGCTCCGAGGTGAGGGCGGGGACGGCGGCGAGCAGGTCCTTGGTGTAGGAGTCCTTGGGCGAGCCGAACACCTCGGCCACCGGGCCGCTCTCGACGATCCGGCCGTCCTTCATGACCGCGATCCGGTCGCTGACGTGGTGGATGACCCCGAGGTCGTGCGAGATGAACAGCATGGCCACCGCCAGGTCCCGCTGCAGGGTGGCGAGCAGGTCGAGGATCTGCGCCTGGATCGACACGTCCAGCGCCGACACGGGCTCGTCGCAGACCAGGATGTCGGGGCCGGTGGCCAGCGCGCGCGCGATGGCGACCCGCTGCCGCTGTCCTCCCGACATCTGCGACGGCCGTCGCCGCAGCAGGGTGGCCGGCAGGCCGACCATGTCGAGCAGTTCGAGCACCCTCGTCGCGCGCCGGTTCCTGGGCAGGCCGGTGATCGCGACGGCCTCGCCGACGATGCGTCCGACGGAGTGCCGGGGGTCGAAGGAGCCGAGCGGGTCCTGGTAGACGGCCTGGATGCGGCGGCGTCCGGGCCTGCGCTCCTTCTCCCGCACGCCGCTCCAGGGGCGGCCGCCGAGCATCACCGTCCCCTCGTCGGGGGCGAGCAGGCCGAGGGCGATGCGGGCCACGGTCGTCTTGCCGGAGCCGGACTCGCCCACCAGGCCGAGGGTCTCCCCCGCTCGCAGTTCGAAGGAGACCTCGTCGACCGCCGTCCGGCCCCTGAACCGTTTGACGAGGCCTTCGGCCGACAGCAGGACGGGGCCCGGGTCCCGGTCGCCACCGAGGCCGACCGGGGGGAGGTCCGGGAGCCGGGTGAACGGGCGGTGGCAGCGGGCCCGGCGGGCGGGGGCGACATCGGCGTCGGGTGGGTCTTCCTCGCGGCAGCGGTCCTCGGCCAGGGCGCACCGGGCGGCGTAGGCGCAGGCGCCCGAGGGCCCCTCGTGCAGGACCGACAGCAGGGCGCCCTTGGCGTGGGCGGCGGGGACCGCCGCCATCAGAGCCCTGGTGTACGGGTGCGCGGGCTCGGCCAGCACGTCGGCGGCAGGCCCCTCCTCGACGATGCGCCCGGCGTACATGACCGCGACGCGGTCGGCGAGGCGCGAGACCACGGCCAGGTCGTGGCTGATCAACAGGAGCGCGGAGCCGGCGTCCTTGAGACGGCCCAGCAGGTCGAGGATCTGCACCTGCACGGTCGCGTCGAGCGCGGTGGTGGGTTCGTCGGCGACCAGCAGCGAGGGACCGGCCGCCACCACCGACGCGATCAGGGCTCGCTGACGCAGGCCCCCGGAGAGTTCGTGCGGGTGCTGGCCGGCGCGGTGCTCAGGGTCGGGGATGCCGGCCTCGGCCAGCAGGCGGAGCACGTGCTCGCGCCGCGTCCTGGCCGGCACCACGTCATGGGTGCGCAGCGTCTCGGCCACCTCGGCGCCGACCGTGCGAAGCGGGTCGAGGGAGACCAGCGCGTCCTGGAGGATCAGCCCGATGCGCCGCCCCCGCACCCCGCGCCACCCGGCCTCCGACAGCCGCGACAGGTCCTGCCCGTCGAAGGTGAAGCCGCGCGAGGAGACCTTCGCCCGGTCACCCGCCAGCCCGACCAGGGCGCGGGCGGTCACGCTCTTGCCCGAGCCGGACTCGCCCACGATCGCCAGGCACTCGCCCGGCGTGACCTGGAACGACACGTCCCGCACGACCGGCGGCCCGTCGAACGACACGGTCAGCCCGTCGACGTCGATCATGATGTCCTCCGGGTGTAGCGGCGCTGGGCCGCGCGGCCGAGCACGTTGACGCCGATCACCGTGAGGGTGATGGCGGCGCCGGGGAACAGTCCGAGCCACCAGGCGTCGGCCAGGAAGTCGCGGCCTTCGGCGAGCATCGACCCCCATTCGGGGTCGGGCGGCTTCACGCCGAACCCGAGGAAGCTCAGCCCCGACCCGGCGATCAGCGCGGTGCCGAACCCGACCGTGGCCAGCACCAGCACCGGCCCGACCGCGTTGGGCAGCACGTGCCGGGCCACCAGGACCACCGGCCGCAGGCCGAGGCCGTGCGCGGCCTCCACGTAGCCCGACCGCCGCACGACCAGCGCCTCGGTCCTGACCATCCGGGCGTACCCGGGGGTGAAGGCCAGCGCGATGGCCGCCACGACGTTGGCCAGGCCGCCGCCGAGCACGGTGATCACCAGCAGGGCGAGCAGGAGCTGCGGCAGCGACAGCAGCACGTCGAGCAGCCGCATGGTCGCCTGGTCGACGGCCCGGCCGCCGAGCGCCGCCACGACGCCGACCAGCGCCCCGGCGGCGACCGCGAGCACGGTCGCGCCGAGCCCGAGCAGCAGGGATGGACGGGTGCCGTACACCACCCGGGTGAACAGGTCACGCCCGAGCTGGTCGGTGCCGAACCAGTGGCCGGCGCCGGGCGGCAGCAGCGCGTGCACCGGGTCGATGGTGATCGGCGAGACGGAGGTCAGCAGACCGGGCACGGCGGCGGCGGCCAGCAGCGGTGCGAGCGCCAGCCCCGCGATGATCGTCGATCTTCTCATGCGGGACGCAGCCTCGGGTCGATGACCGCGTGCAGCAGGTCGAGGACTGCGGAGATGACCACGAAGACCAGGGCCGACAGCAGCACCACCCCCATCACGACCGGCATGTCCTTGTCGCCGACCGCCTGGAGGGTGAGGGCCCCGATGCCCGACCGGCCGAACACCGTCTCGACCAGGACGGCCCCGCCGAGCAGGGTGCCCACCAGCCACCCGGTGAGGGTGGCCAGCGACGCCGCGGCGTGGCGCAGGGCGTGGCGGAGCCTTACGGCGAGTTGGGAGAGCCCGCGCGCCCGCGCGGTGACCGCGAACGGCTCGGCCAGCGCGGCCTCCAGCCCCTCGCGCAGCACCTGGGCGAGCAGGCCCGCGATCGGCAGCGCCAGGGTCAGCGCGGGCAGCACCAGCGCGGCGAGGTCCTGGGTGCCGATCACCGGGAAGATCCGAAGCTGGAAGGAGAACGCGGTCAGCAGCAGGATTCCCAGCCAGTACGACGGCAGCGACACCGCCGCCAGCTCCCACGCCCCGGCCACCGCGCGAACCCGGCGGTCCCGGCCCGCCGTCGCGACGGCGCTGATGAGAGCGATCACCACGGCCACGACCACCGCGGCGACGGCCAGTTGCGCGGTCGGCCCGAGCTGGTCGGTGATCAGACCCCAGACCGGGCGCTGGAGCTGGTAAGACGAGCCGAGGTCGCCGGTCACCAGCTTCCTCAGGTAGGCGAAGTACTGCACCAGGACGGGCCGGTCGAAGCCGTAGTCGGCGCGGATCCGGTCGCGGACCTCGGCCGAGGCCATGGTGGCCGGGCCGAGGAGGGTGGCCACCGGGTCGCCCGGCAGGAGCATGAGGGCGGCGAAGGCGAGGGTCGCGGCGCCCCAGAGCACCGCGATCCCCGCTCCCGCCCTTTTCAGGGCCGTCCTCATCGGGACGGCTTGCCGAGCCAGGCGTCGTAGAACAGCGGCCAGGCGTTGGCGTCCAGGCTGAGGCCCTGGACCTGCCTGCCGAGGCCGAGCACCTGCGACTGGGTGTAGACCGGGATGACGATGGCCAGGTCGATCGCGCGCCGCTGGGTCCGGCCGTACACGTCCTTGCGCACGGTCTCGTCCAGAGTGGCCCTGCCCTGGTCGGTCCACTTGGTCAGGTCGGGGTCGTTGAGGAAGGTGGCGTTCTGGCCGCCTTTCTGCGGCCGGCTGGCGCCGTTGAGCAGCAGCCACAGCACGTCGGGTTCGGCGCGCGACCAGCTGTAGTCGGCCATGTCGGCCTTCCCGCCGTAGACGCGCTCCAGGTAGGTGCCGATGTCGGCCTGCGGGCGGATCACCTGGACGCCGATCTTCTTCAGGTCGGCCTGGAAGGCCTGGCCGAGGATGTCCCGCTGGTCGCGGACGTACTGGGCGGGCAGCAGCGGCCAGTCGACGACCAGGCGCTCGCCGTTCTTGGTGCGGTAGCCCTCGGCGTCCTTGGCGGTCCAGCCCGCGTCGTCGAGCAGCTTGTTCGCCAGCGCCGGGTCGTACGGCCAGGAGTTCTCCAGGGAGGCGTCGTAGCCCGGCGTGGTCGGCGCGAGCGGGCTCCAGGCGCGCTTGAACTGGCCGAAGTAGAGCGCCTTGATGTCGGTGTCGATGTCGATGCCACGCTGGATCGCCTTGCGGACCTTCTCGTCGTCGAGCGGTCGCTTGGAGGTGTTGAGGTAGATGCTGTAGTTGCCGCCCGGGTAGTCGGCGCTCAGCATCGTCAGGGCGGCGTTGCCCTTGAGCCTGGCGCTCTGGGCGGGCGGAACGGCCGCGGCGACGTCGATCTGCCCGCTCGACAGCGACCCGACGCGCACCGAGGCCTCGGGCAGGAAGCGCACGGTCAGCTTGTCGAGGTAGGCGGGTCCGGTGTGCGCGGCCGTCTCGGGCGCCCACTTGTAGGCGTCGTTGCGGGTGAAGACGGCCTGCCGGCCCTTGGCGTACTGGCTGAACACGAACGGCCCGGTGCCGGCCTCGACCGTCCCGCCGGAGGCGAGCGCCGCGGAGTTGGCCGCGATCGTCTTGGGCGAGTAGAAGCCCAGGTAGGCGGTGCTGGCGGCCTGCAGGAACGGCGCGAACGGCTGGGAGAACTCCACGGTCACCGTGTGGGAGTCGACGACCTTCGTGCCGGTGTAGGGCCCGAGCAGGCTCGCCGCGAGCTGTGACTTGGTGGCCGGGTCGTGGATCCGGTCGAAGTTGATCTTCACGGCTTCGGCGTCGAAGGGAGTGCCGTCGTGGAAGACGACGTCCTTGCGCAGCTTGAAGGTGTAGCTCTTCAGGTCGGGCGCGGCCTTCCACGACTCGGCCAGCCACGGATGGAATTTGCCGGAGGCGTCCAGGGAGATGAGCGAGTCGAAGACATTGCGCATGATCGCGCCGGTGATGTCCTGGGAGCTCTGGTGGACGTCGAAGGAGACCGGTTCGGTGTCGGCCGCGAACGTCAGCGAGCCGCCCTTGACCGGCGCGGCCGGCGCCGCCGGGGCACCGGTGGAGGAGGCCGGGGAGCCGCCGCAGGCGGCCAGGAACAGCGCCAGCGCCGCGACGGCTCCGCACCATCGGGTTTTTAGGAGAATGTGCATTTTCACCGATCCGGCAAGCGTGAATAATTAGCCGATATTTCAGTCCGAAGGCTAATTCGCGGCCCACCTTCCCGGTACCCCTAATACCCCCTAAGGGCTATTCCCGGGGAAATCGCGGAATGGAAACTCGGCGGCTGATCCGCCAGCCGTCCGGAGTGCGTTCCAGCAGATCGAGGTACTCCCCGTTGTGCACGCTCCCGTCCTGAAGGATCGCCAGGTAACGGCTGCGCGCCCGCACCGCTCCCGCCTCGTCCACGAACACGTGGCTGTCGAGAGTCTGGTGGTCAGGCCCGTCAGGGCCGAGCACGAGCGAGAATTCGGCGATGGCGGGCAGGCCCTGGACGACCCGCCCGGCGCCCCGGGTCATCTCGATCGCCGCGTCCTCGGTGAACACGCGGTGGAGTTCGCCGACCTCCTGGTTGTCGAAGACGTGAGAGAACAGGGCGAGTGTGCCCCGGATGTCCGAAACGTCCTCTAATGACAATTCATCCATTTGCGCCTCAGGAAATCTGCTGGAGAATACCCAGCCGGTCGGGCAGGACGGTGTATCGCACGATCTTCCCGTCCCGGAAGGTGATGGTGCTGATGCTGTGGCCGGTGAAATGACGGCCACTCGCGGGGGCGCCGAAGAGCGGCGCCCGCTGGACGCCCTCGATGCGCCAGAACACCACAACCCGGTCGCCCTCGGCGACCAGGTCGGTGACGGTCGCTTTGACGCCCTCGACCGTCGCCCAGACCGAATCGACGTGCCGGCGGAAGTCCTCCCGGCCGCCGCCGGACCTGATGGTCTCGTCGACGGCGTCCTCGGCGATCAGCTCCTCCAGCAGCCCGGGCCGGTGCAGCGTGATCAGCTCCTCGTAGAGCCGCCGCGCCGTCTCCTTGTTCCTCTCGACGTTCCGATCGACGTTCCCGTCGACGTTCCTCTCGGTGCCGTTGCCGGAGGTGCCGTTCTCGGTGCTCATAGACGCTCCTATCGGGGTGAGTCGCCCGGGCGGGCGGGGGGCAGCAGGATGCCGTTGTTGGCGCTCAGGCCACCGTCGACGGGAAGGGTGACGCCCGTGATGTACGAGGCGGCGGGCGAGGTCAGGAACCAGATGGCCTCGGCCTGCTCTCGGGCCAGCGACCAGCGGTGCTGCGGAATCCGCGCGAGGATGGCCGGGCCGAGCACGGGATGGGCGGCGGCGCCGGCGTTGAGCCCCACCGACACCCCGCCGGGCGCGATGGCGTTGATCCGGACGTTCTCGACCGCGTAGTCGACGGCCAGCCCGCGCACGAGGTTGACCAGCGCCGCCTTCGTCGCGTTGTACGCCCAGGTACCCGGATCGCCACCGAGACCGGAGATCGAGGAGGTGACCACGATCGAACCGCCTCCCGAGACCCGCAGCGCGGGCAGCGCCGCCTTCACGCCGAGCACGACGCCGCGCACGTTGATCGCCCAGATGCGGTCGAACCGCTCGATCGCACCAGGTGACTCCAGCGGCCCGGCGCCGCCGACGCCCGCGTTCAGGACGACCGCGTCGAGCCGGCCGAACCGGCTCAGAGCCAGCTCGGCGAAAGCGTCGTTGGTCTCCTCGGCGGAGACGTCCCCGGCCAGGGTGGCGATGCCGTCACCGGCCAGTTCGTCCAGGCCGCGCTTGTCGGCGTCGACGGCGACCACGCGGGCGCCCCGCTCCGCGAACAGCCCCACGATGGCTCGGCCGATCCCACCGGCGGCACCGGTGACGGCCACGACCTGTGTGCTCATACGCTCCTCTTCTCGATGGTCTCGATCCAGTCCCGCACGGCGGCCACCGTGGTGCCGGAGTGCTCCTCCAGCACGGTGAAGTGGTCGCCGGGCACGTCGGTGGTCTCGTGCGGCAGCGGCCAGGAGGGCCGCCAGTCCAGCCGGCCCGTCGGGTCGACGATGGTGCCGCGCAGCGGCTCGGCGGCGCGGACCATGAGGGTGGGGGCCGAGATCGGCTTGGGCCGCCAGCCGGCCAGCACGACGCCGTAGCCGCCCATGGTGGTGAGGCTCGCGTCGCTCCACACCATGCGATAGCGCTCGATGCGTTCGAGCATCCCGGTGAGCATCGCCTTCAGCCACCACTCGCTCAGGCCCTCCTGGGTGGGGCTGTCGATCGGGTAGGAGTCGATCAGCACCAGCCCGGACGCCGGCAGCCCCCGGTTCTCCAGTTCCTCCGCGACCGAGTGGGCCACGCAGCCGCCCATCGACCGGCCGACGATGACGTAGGGCCTCCCGCCGACCAGCTTCGCCACCGTGTCGGCGTGCATCCGGACGTAGGTCTCCTCGGTGTCGGGGAGCAGGTCCCGCGGGTCGTAACCGGGCGACGGGAGCACGTGCACGTCCCGCAGGCCGTTCAGCGCCTGGCCGAAGCGGGCGTACTCGTGCGGGCCGGAGATGGCGCTGACGGCGGGGAAACAGATGACGGCGACCGGCGCCGGGCCCTCGGCGAGGCGGATCGGGGGCAGCACGTGGCCGGGGGTCTGCTCGGCGGTGAAGGCGCCGCGCAGCCGGGAGGCGACGCCGATCAGCTCGGCCGCCGCCGCGTACTGCCCCTTGGCGTACAGGGCGCGGTACAGCTCCGACAGCGGGCCCTGGCGGACCGGCTCCGGGTCCGGTTCAGGCCCGGCCGTATCGAGCCTGGTCAGCAGATAACCGGTGAGGGCCTCGGCGGTGCCGTGGTCGAAGGTGACCGTGGCGGGCAGCCGCAGCCCGGCCAGGGCGTCGAGGCGGTTGCGCAGTTCCACGGCGGTCAGGGAGTCCAGGCCGAGTTCGCTGAACGGGCGGCCGGGGGCGATCGAGGCCGCGTTCGCGCCGAGCACGGCGGCGACCTCGGCGGTGACCGCCTCCAGCGCGGCCTCCTCGCGCCGCTCTCCGGGCAGCCGGGCGAGACGGTGGGCGAGCGCCGGCCCGGCCGCCGCGCGCGGCGCGGCGGTGCGCCGGCCCGGGCGGACCAGGCCCCGCAGCAGGGCGGGCGGCTGCTCGTCCCGGGGCCGCAGATCGAAGCGGGCCGGGACCAGGAGCGGCTGGTCCCGTTCGAGGGCCGCGTCGAACAGCGCCAGCCCCTCCTGTGTGGTCAGCGCGCGGAGCCCGGCGCGCGCCGCCCTGGCCCGGTCGGCGCCGGTGAGGTGGGCGGTCGTCCCGGTCGGGCGCTCCCACAGGCCCCAAGCCAGCGAGAGGCCCGGCAGGCCGAGGGCACGGCGGTGCGCGGCCAGCGCGTCCAGGAAACCGTTGGCGGCGGCGTAGGAGGCCTGCCCCGGGCCGCCGAGCAGCCCGGCCACCGACGAGTACAGCACGAAGGCGGCCAGGTCGTGGCCGCGCGTGAGTTCGTGCAGCACCCACGCGCCGCCGGCCTTGGCGCGCAGCACCCGCTCCACCCGTTCGCCGGTGAGCGACTCCACCAGGCCGTCGTCGACGACGGCCGCCGCGTGCACCACCGCGGTCAGCGGCCGGTCCGGAGGGATCGCGGACAGCACCGCCGCGACCGCCGTGCGGTCGGCCACATCGGCGGCGGCGACGGTCACGTGCGCGCCGAGCCCGGTGAGCTCCTCCTCCAGGCCGGGTTCCAGGCGCCCGCCACGGCCCAGCAGGACCAGGTGGCGGGTGCGCCCGGTCCGCACCAGGTGCCGGGCGAGTTCCCCCGCGAGCGCCCCCGTACCGCCGGTGATCAGCACCGTGCCGTCCTTGTCCCACTCCCGCGCCGCCGCGCCGTCGTGCGCGGACGCGCGCGCCAGCCTCGGCGCCAGGAGCCTGTCCTGCCGCACCGCCAGCTGCGGCTCTCCCGAACCGAGCACGGCGGCGACCGCCCGGCGCGCCGCCACCGGCGCGCCGTCGTCGGCGTCCACCAGGAAGACCCGCCCGGGATGTTCCGCCTGTACGGATCTGACCAGCCCCCAGACCGGCGCGACGACCGGGTCCGGGTTCTCCTGCGGGGTGACGGCGACGGCATGCCGGGTGAGGACGACCAGCGGCTTCTCGCTCTCCTCCGCGAGCCACCGCCGCACCTGGCCGAGCACCCGGTTCACGTGCCCGTGGACGGCGTCCGGCGTGTCCAGGTCGCCGAACTCGGCGCCGGTGACCTGGACGACCCGGGGCTCCGCGCCGGGTTCCGCGACGCCGGGCTCCTCGCCGGAGGGCCGCGGGGTCACCTCGGTCCAGGTGAGCGTGTACAGGGAGTCGTGGCCCGCCGGGCGCAGCCGGTCGGCCGAGACCAAGCGGGCCCGCAGCGAGGCGACCGACACGACCGGCGCGCCGGTGTCGTCGGCGGCGTGCAGGGACAGCTCGTCGGGACCGTGCAGGACCAGCCGGACCCGCAGCCCGGCGGCGCCGGAGGCGTGCAGCCGGACCCCGCCGTAGGCGAAGGGCAGGCGGTTCCGCCCCTGCGGCACGTCCTTGAGCCCGTGGTGCGCGGCGATGTGCAGGGCGGCGTCGAGCAGCGCCGGGTGCACGCCGAACCGGTCCGCCTCGCCCCGTTCGGCCTCCGGCAGCGCGATCTCGGCGAACAGCTCCTCGCCGTCCCGCCAGGCGGCGCGCAGCCCTTGGAAGGCGGGCCCGTAGGTGAGGCCCGCGTCGGCGAGCTCCTGGTAGAGGTGCTCGATGTCGACGGGTACGGCGCCCGGCGGGGGCCACCGGTCGATGCTCTCCGGGGCCGGGCCCGATTCGGCGAGGGTTCCCGCCGCGTTCCGGGTCCAGCCCTCGCCGCTGCTGGAGTGGATGGTGACGGGACGGCGGCCCTCGTCGTCGAGCGCGCCGACGTGGACCTGGACGTCGACCGCACCGTCGGCCGGGACGACGAGCGGGGCCTCGACGACGAGCTCGTCGAGGGCGGGCAGGCCGACCTCGTCCCCGGCTCTCACGGCCAGCTCGACCAGGGCGGTGCCGGGGACGATGACGGTGCCCATGACGGTGTGCCCGGCCAGCCAGGGATGGGTGCGCAGCGACAGCCTCCCCGACAGCAGCACGCCGCCGGCGTCGGCGAGCACGGCCGTCGCGCCCAGCAGCGGATGCCCGGCCGCGGTGAGGCCGAGCGCCGCCGGGTCGCCGGAGCCCAGCGTGGGGGGTTCGAGCCAGTAGCGGTCGTGCTGGAAGGCGTAGGTCGGCAGGTCGACCCGGCGCGCCTGCGGGAGCACGGCCTCCCAGTCGACCGGCCGGCCGTGGATGTGCGCCCGGCCCAGGGCGAGCAGCGCGGTGTGCTCCTCGGACCGGTCGCGGCGCAGCACCGGGACCAGGGACCGGTCGGCGGGCAGCGATTCCCTGGCCATGCCGGACAGGACGGCGTCCGGGCCCAGTTCCAGGAACGTCGTGACCCCCGCCGCGTCGAGGGTCACGATGGCGTCGGCGAACCTGACGGGTTCGCGCACCTGACGAACCCAGTAGTCCGGTGTGCCGACCTCTCCGACCTGACCGGTCAGCGTGGACACCAGCGGAACGCGCGGCTGGTGGAACGCCACCGATTCGAGCACCTCGCGGAACCCGTCCAGCATCGGTTCGAGCCGCGCGGAGTGGAAGGCGTGACTCACCTCCAGCCGCCGGGTGCGGCGGCCACGCGCGGCGAACCCGGCCACCACCGACTCGACCGCGTCCAGGTCACCGGTCACCACCACCGACGACGGGCCGTTGATCGCGGCGATCTCCACGGTGCCCGGGATCTCCTGCTCGGTGGCCTCGACGGCCGCCATCGCGCCACCCGCCGGCAGCGCCTGCATCAACCGCCCCCGGGCCGCGACCACCCGCGCCGCGTCCGCCAGCGACCACACCCCGGCCACATGCGCCGCCGCGAGCTCCCCGATCGAATGCCCGGCCACATGATCGGGCCGCACACCCCACGACTCCAGCAACCGGAACAATCCCACCTGCAACGCGAACAGCCCGGTCTGCGTGTAGACGGTCTGATCGAGGAGGCCGTCGGACCCGAAGACCACATCCCTGACCGAAGCCCCGTCAAGGTGCCGGTCCACCTCGGCCACGGCCGCGTCGAACGCCTCGGCGAACGCCGGGAACCGGTCGTACAGCTCCCTGCCCATCCCCTCCCGCTGACTCCCCTGCCCGGTGAACAGATAGGCCAGGTGCCCGCCCGCCCGGCCGGTGACCACCGAGGCCGACGGCTCGCCCGCCGCCAGCGCCCGCAGCGCCTCCGCCAGCTCGGCCGGGGTCGCCCCCACGACCACGGCCCGTTCGTCGAGCCGCGCCCGGGTGCGGGCCAGCGACCACGCCACGTCCGCCGGGTCCTGACCCGAGGCCGCGAAGTCGGCCAGCCGGGCCGCCTGGGCGCGCAGCGCGCCGGGCGTGCGGGCGGAGACCGCCCAGGGCACCCGGCCCGTCCTGGCGGGCCTGCCCGGCTCGGTGGCGGCCGTGGCCGGGGCCTCCTCGATGATCACGTGGGCGTTGGTGCCGCTCACGCCGAACGCCGACACCCCGGCCCTGCGCGGCCCCTCCGACGGCCAGTCGCGGGCCTCGGTGAGCAGCTCCACCTCGCCCGACGACCAGTTCACATACGGAGAGGGCTCATCGACGTGCAGGGTCCGCGGCAGCAGCCCGTGCCGGATCGCCTGCACCACCTTGATCACCCCGCCGAGGCCGGCCGCCGCCTGGGAGTGCCCGATGTTGGACTTCAGCGAGCCCAGCCACAGCGGACGGCCCGGCGCGCGGCCCTGGCCGTAGGTGGCCAGGATGGCCGCGGCCTCGATCGGGTCACCCAGGCTGGTGCCGGTGCCATGGGCCTCCACGAGGTCGATGTCGGCCGCCGACAGGCGGGCCGCGGCCAGGGCGGCCTGGATGACGCGCTGCTGCGACGGGCCGCTCGGCGCGGTCAGGCCGTTGGAAGTGCCGTCCTGGTTCACCGCCGAACCGCGCACCACCGCCAGGATCGGGTGGCCGAGCCGCTGCGCGTCCGACAGCCGCTCGACCAGCAGGAACCCGGCCCCCTCCGCCCAGCCGGTGCCGTCGGCGGAGGCGGCGAACGCCTTGCAGCGGCCGTCGGCCGACAGGCCGCGCTGGCGGGAGAACTCGACGAAACCCTGTGGGGTCGCCATCACCGACACGCCTCCGGCCAGGGCCAGGTCCGACTCTCCCGACCGCAGCGACAGCGCCGCCAGGTGCAGCGCGACCAGCGACGACGAGCAGGCCGTGTCGACCGTCACGGCCGGGCCCTCGAAGTCGAAGGCGTAGGCGATGCGACCGGAGGCGACGCTGCGCAGCGTCCCGATTCCGATCTGCCCCTCCAGCTCCACGGGATGACCGGCCCCGACGCCGTAGTCGCCGCCGGCCAGCCCCGCGAACACGGCGGTACGACTGCCGCGCAGCGTCCCGGGGTCGATCCCGGCCTGTTCGAACGCCTCCCACGCCGTCTCCAGCAGCAGCCGGTGCTGCGGGTCGATGGCGAGGGCCTCGCGGGGGGAGATGCCGAAGAACCCGGCGTCGAACCCGGCCACGTCGTCGATGAACCCGCCGTGGCGGGTGGTGGAGGTGCCCTGGTGGTCGGGGTCGGGGTCGTACAGCGAGCCGAGGTCCCAGCCGCGGTCGGCGGGGAACTCGCTCACCGCGTCGCGCCCGGAGGCGACCAGCTCCCACAGGTCCTGCGGCGAGCTGACCCCGCCGGGGAACCGGCAGGCCATGCCCACGATCGCGACCGGTTCCCGCCGCGCCGACTCCACCTCGTGGAGCCGGGACCGCAAGGTATGGACGTCGGCGATGGCGCGCTTCAGATAGTCGCGAAGCTGTGCGTCGTCAGCCATGGGAGAACGCTCCTAAAGCGGGTCGTGGTCGAGGAGGCGGAACAGCTCCTCATCGGTGGCGGAGTCGAGGTCGACCGTCGTGCCGGGGCCGGTGTCCCATTGGTCGAGCAGCCGCCGCATCCGGCCGAGCAGCTCGGGTTCGGCGCCGGCGGACAGCGCCGTCTCCAGGTAGTCCAGGGAGGCCGCCGCGTTGGGGAACCGGACGGCCGTGCCGGACAGCTCGTCGCGCAGGTAGGCCGCGATGGCCGCCGGGGTCGGGTGGTCGAAGACCAGCGTGGGCGGCAGTTCCAACCCGGTCGCCGTGCTCAGCCGGTTGCGCAGGTCGACGGCGGTCAGCGAGTCGAGCCCGACGTCGCGGTAGGGCCGTCCGAGTTCCACCGCCCCGGCGTCGTCGTGGCCGAGCACGATCGCCGACTCGGTCCGCACCACCGCCAGCACGGCGGCTTCGAGGTCGGCGCCGGTGAGCGTGGCCAGTGACGGCGCCTGCGCCGGTTCCGCGGTGACGACGTCGGCGGCGCGCGGCCCGGCGGGGGCGTGGTCGAGCCAGTAGCGGCGGCGGTGGAAGGCGTAGGTGGGCAACGGCACCCGGCGGGCGCCGGGGAAGACCGGCAGCCAGTCCACCGCGACACCGCGCACATGCACCTCGGCCAGCGAGGTGAGCAGGCGCTCGCGTCCGCCCTGGTCGCGGCGCAGGGTGCCCGCCACCACGACCGGCCGGCCCGCCAGCGTCTCCTGGACGCCCGAGGTCAGCACCGGATGCGGGCTGACCTCGATGAACACGCCGTAGTCCTGGTCGGCGAGGCCGCGCACGGCCTCCTCGAACCGGACCCGCTCCCGCAGGTTCGCATACCAGTAGCCGGCGTCCGCCGGGGTGTCGCCGAGCCAGTCACCGGTGACCGTGGAGAACAGCGGCACCCGGCCCCGTCGCGGTCTGGTCGGCGCGAGGGTGTCGCGGACGGCGGTCTCGACGCGCTCGATGTGGTGGGAGTGCGAGGCGTAGTCGACGGCGATCTCCCGGGCCCGCGCGCCCTCCGCCTTCACCGCCTCGACCAGCGCCGCCACCGCCTCCGGATCGCCGGACACGACGACCTGCGCGGGGCTGTTGACCACCGCGATCGACACGCCCGGTCCGAGCCGGGGTTCGACCTGGTCAGGCGGCAGTGCGATGGAGGCCATGGCCCCGGTGCCGGCCAGCGCGACGATCGCCCTGCTGCGCAGCGCCACGACGCGGGCGGCGTCCTCGATGGTGAGCAGGCCCGCCACGGCGGCGGCCGCGATCTCGCCCTGGCTGTGCCCGACGACGGCGTCGGGCCGGACGCCGTGGTGCTCCCACACGGCGGCCAGCGACACCATGACGGCCCAGAGCAGGGGCTGGACGACCTCCACACGGTCGGAGCCGTCTCGCAGGGCGCGTTCGGGGCTCCAGTCGATGTACGGCGAAAGGGCCCGCGCGCACTCGGCGAACCTGGCGGCGAAGACGGGCGAGCCTTCGAGCAGTTCGACCGCCATGCCGGCCCACTGCGACCCCTGCCCGGGGAAGACGAACACGACCTTGCCCTCGGCGTCGGCGGTGCCGCGGAGGAGTTGCCTCGCGGAGGTCCCGGCGGCCAGCGCACGGGCTCCCTCGGCGAAGCCCTCCCGGTCGCCGGCCACGATGACGGCGCGCTGCTCGAACGCGGCCCGGGTGGTGACCAGGGAGAAGCCGACGTCGACCGGATCGGCGGCGACCTCGGCGAGCCGGGCCGCCTGGCCCGCCAGCGCCTCGGACGTCCGGGCGGAGATCGGCCAGACCGTAAGCGGATCCGGCCGCCGCGCCGTTTCGGGGCCTGTTTCAGTGGCCGTTCGGGGGGCCGTCTGAGGGGCCGTTCCGGGGGCCGGCGCCTGTGCCGGTTCCGCCGCCGGGGCGTCGGACGGCTGCTCGATGATGACGTGGGCGTTGGTGCCGCTGACGCCGAAGGAGGAGATCCCCGCCCGGCGGGGCCGCTCCGCGGTCCATTCGCGGGGTTCGGTGAGCAGCCGGACCGCGCCCTGCGACCAGTCGACGTGCGGAGTCGGCTCGTCGACGTGCAGGGTCCTCGGCAGCACGCCGTGCCGCATCGCCTGGATCATCTTGATCACCCCAGCCGCGCCGGCGGCGGCCTGGGTGTGGCCGATGTTCGACTTCAGCGAGCCGAGCCAGAGCGGGTCGCCGGGCCGGTCCTGCCCGTAGACGGCTATCAGGGCCTGGGCCTCGATCGGGTCGCCGAGCGTCGTCCCGGTCCCATGACCCTCGACCACGTCCACCTCGTCCGGGGCGAGCCCGGCGGTGGCCAGGGCCTGCCGGATCACCCGCTGCTGGGACGGCCCGTTGGGGGCGGTCAGCCCGTTGGAGGCGCCGTCCTGGTTGACGGCGGTGCCGCGGACCACGGCGAGCACGGGATGGCCCAGCCGGCGGGCGTCGGACAGCCGCTCGACCAGCAGCAGAGACACCCCTTCGGCCCAGCCCGTGCCGTCGGCCGCCGCCGCGTACGCCTTGCACCGGCCGTCGGCGGCCAGGCCGCGCTGCCGGGAGAACTCGACGAACACCGACGGCGTGGCCATCACCGCGACTCCGCCCGCCAGCGCCAGATCCGACTCTCCGGTGCGCAGTGACTGCACGGCCAGGTGCAGCGCCACCAGCGACGACGAGCAGGCCGTGTCGACGGTGACCGCGGGCCCCTCGAACCCGAAGGAGTAGGCGATCCGGCCGGAGGCGACGCTGCCCGCGTTGCCGTTGGCCAGGAAGCCTTCCAGGGCGACCGGCGCGGTCCCCGCGGGGGGCGCGTAGTCGTGGTACATGACCCCGGCGAACACCCCGGTACGGCTGCCGCGTAGCGTCTCCGGGTCGATCCCGGCCTGCTCGAAGGCCTCCCACGCCGTCTCCAGCAGCAGGCGGTGCTGCGGGTCGGTGGCCAGCGCCTCGCGGGGCGAGATGCCGAAGAACGCCGCGTCGAACTCGGCGGCGTCGTGCAGGAACCCGCCGTGCCGGGTGTAGGAGGTGCCGGGACGGCCGGGGTCGGGGTCGGGGTCGTACAGCGTGTCGAGGTCCCAGCCCCGGTTCTGCGGGAACCCGGAGATCGCGTCGCCGCCCGACTCGACCAGCCGCCACAGGTCGTCGGGGCCGGCCACGCCGCCGGGCAGTCGGCAGGCCATGCCGACGATGACGATCGGGTCCTCACCGGTCCGGGCGCGCCTGGTCACGGCGGCGGGGGCGGGGGCGGCGGGGGCCTCCGGTTCGAGCAGGGTCTCGATGAAGGCGGCGACGGCGGTGGGCGTGGGGTGGTCGAAGGTCAGCGTGGCGGGCAGCCGCAGCCCGGTGGCGGCGGTGAGCCGGTTGCGCAGCTCGACCGACATCAGCGAGTCGAGCCCGAGGTCACCGAAGGGCCGCTTGGCGCCGACCGCGCTCGTGCCCAGTACCGCTCCGGTCTCCGCGCGGACCAGGGCGAGCACGGCCTCGCCGCGGGCCTCCCCGGCCAGACCGGCGAGCGCGCGGGCCGGCAGGTCGTCCTGGGGGGCGGACACGCGTACCGGCCTCGCGACGCCGCGCAGCAGCGGCACGGCGGCCGGATCGAGCGCGGCCGGGATCACGACGGGGGCCCGCACGCCGAGCGCGGCGTCGAACAGCTCCAGGCCGGTGGCGGTCGCCAGCGGCCGGACCCCGCTCCTGGCCACCCTGGTCAGGTCGGCCTCGCTGAGGTGGCCGCTGATCCCCGTGCTCTCCGCCCACAGGCCCCAGGCCAGAGACACGGCGGGCAGGCCGAGCGCGCGGCGGTGCGCGGCCAGGCCGTCGAGGTAGGCGTTGGCGGCGGCGTAGGAGGCCTGACCGGCGCTGCCGAGCGTGGCCGCGATCGACGAGTACAGCACGAACCACGCCGGCGGCCGGTCCATGGTCAGCTCGTGCAGATGGCGGGCGGCGTCGGCCTTGGGCCGCAGCACGGCCGACACCCGCTCGGGGGTGAGCGAGCCGAGCACTCCGTCGTCGACGACTCCGGCCGCGTGCACCACGGCGGTCAACGGGTGCTCCCGCGGCACGGTGGCCAGCACGCCTTCCAGGAAGGTCCGGTCGGCCACGTCACCGGCGAGGATGTCGACCCGGGCGCCGAGCGCGGCCAGTTCCTCCCGCAACTCGATCGCTCCCGGCGCGCCCGCGCCGCGGCGGCTGGTCAGGATGAGCCGCCGGGCGCCGTGGCGGGTGACCAGATGCCGGGCCAGCAGAGCCCCGAGGCCGCCGGTGCCGCCGGTGACCAGCACGGTCCCCGCGGGGGCGAGCGGCGCGCCCGCCTCTCCCGTGGTCCTGGTGAGGCGGGGCACGAGAACTCGCCCGTCCCGCACCGCGAACTGCGGCTCTCCAGCGGGGATCGACGACGGAACGTTCCCGTCGATCAGGACGATGCGGCCCGGGTGCTCGGTCTGGGCCGACCGCACCAGCCCCCAGACGGCGGCGGCCGTGGGGTCGACGGTCTCGCCCGGCAGGGCCGCCACCGCGCCGGACGTGCGCACCACGATCGTGCCGGGCTCGTCGAGCCGGTCGCGCAACTCGGCGAGCAGGCCGTTCACCACGTCATGGAGACCGGGCCCGTCCTGCGCCGCCTCGGTGGCGGCGGCCACCCCGCCGGTCGCGGCCAGGTCTGTCGTGGCCACGTCGATCGTGGTGGCGGTCCGCGCGGGCGGCCCGGCCGGGGCGTCGATCCATTCGACCGCGTAGAGGGCGGCCGGCCGGAGGGCGCCGGGGTCGATCGGGCGGGAGCGCAGGCCCTCGACCGACACGATCGGGGCGCCCGCGGCGTCGGCCAGCTCCACCGTCCACTCGTCGGTGCCGGCCGGGACCAGCCGGACGCGGGCGCCGGCGGCTCCCGGGCGGTGGACGCGGACTCCCCGCCAGGCGAACGGGACCAGCAGGCGGCCCGGGTCGGCGGCCAGGTGGAGGGCCGCGTCCAGCAGGGCCGGGTGCACGGTGAACCGCCCGGCGTCCTCGCCGTCCTGGAGGGACACCTCGCCGTAGATCGTCTCACCGTCACGCCAGGCCGCGGTCACGCCCTGGAAGGCGGGGCCGTAGTCGAGCCCGGCCAGAGCGAGCGTCTCGTACAGGTCCTCGACGCCGAGCGGCTCGGCGTGCTCGGGCGGCCATACGCCCGTGCCGGGTTCCCGTTCGCCGTGGGCGGTCACCAGGCGGCCGGTGGCGTTCCTGACCCAGTCGCCCTGGCCGGATCGGGAGTGGACGACGAGGTCGCCGCCGTCCAAGGCGAGCTGGAGGTCGGTCTCCCCGTCGCCCGGGATGACCACCGGGCTCTCGATGACCAGCTCGGAAAGGACGGGCAGCCCCGCCTCCGCGCCGGCGCGCAGCGCGAGGTCGACCAGGGCGGTGCCGGGCAGGACCGTGGTGCCGGCGATGGCGTGGTCGGCGAGCCACGGGCGGGTGCGCGTGGAGAGCCGGCCGGTGAGCAGCACGCCTCCGCCGGCGAGGTGGACGACGGCGTTCAGCAGCGGATGGTCGTGTGTTCCCGCGGCAGCCCCGTCCGGCGCGTCGAGCCAGTAGCGGGAGCGCTGGAACGGGTAGGTGGGCAGGCCGGCGCCGCCCACGCCGGGAAGAAGGGCGTCCCAGTCGATTCGCCTGCCGTGAATGTGGGCGTGCCCGAGGGCGAGGAGCGCGGTGAGGTCCTCAGGCCGGTTCTTGCGCAGGACCGAGGTGACCACCCGGTCGGCGGGCAGCGATTCGCGGGCCATGCCGGACAGGACGGCGTCCGGGCCCAGTTCCAGGTAGGTCGTGACGCCGGCCGCGTCCAGGGTGGTGACGGCGTCGGCGAACCTGACCGGTCGCCGTACCTGATCGACCCAGTGGTCCGGCGTGCCGACCTCACCGGTCCCTCCGGTGAGCGTGGAAACCAGGGAGATGCGCGGCGGGTGGTAGGTCACCGATTCCAGAACCCGCCGGTAGTCGGCCAGCATCGGGTCCAACCGGGCGGAGTGGAAGGCGTGGCCGACGGTGAGCCGCCGGGTCCGCCGGCCCCTGCCGGACAGGTCCGCGACGACGGCCTCGACCGCGTCCTGGTCACCGGTCACCACGACCGAGGACGGGCCGTTGACCGCGGCGATCTCCACGGTGCCCGGGATGTCGTCCTCGGTGGCCTCGACGGCCGCCATCGCGCCACCGGCCGGCAGCGCCTGCATCAACCGGCCGCGGGCCGCCACCACGCGCGCCGCGTCGGCCAGCGTCCACACCCCCGCGACATGCGCCGCCGCCAGCTCCCCGATCGAATGCCCGGCGACGTGGTCCGGCCGCACCCCCCACGACTCCAGCAACCGGAACAACCCGACCTGCAACGCGAACAGCCCCGTCTGGGTGTAGACGGTCTGGTCGATCAGACCGCCGGACCCGAACACCGCCTGACGTACCGAGACACCTTCGAGGTGCCGGTCGAGTTCGGCCACGGCCGCGTCGAACGCCTCGGCGAACACCGGGAACCGCTCGTGGAGCTCCCGCCCCATCCCCTCCCGCTGACTTCCCTGCCCGGTGAACAGATAGGCGAGCTCGCCCCCCTCGGCACCGGTCACGACCTGCGGCGAGGACTTCCCCGCCGCCAGGGCGCGCAGCCCGGCCACCAGTTCGGCGCCGTCCGACCCGACCACGACCGCGCGTTCGTCCAGCCGGGCCCTGCCGGTGGCGAGGGACCGGGCGACCGCCGCCACGTCGGACGGCTCCGCCAGGTGCGCGGCCAGCGAGGCGGCCTGGGCCCGGAGCGCCTCGGGCGTCCGCGCCGACACCACCCACGGCACCGGCCCCTCGCTCGTCCCCGCCGGCCGCGCCGCCTGCGCCGTCTGCGCCGTCTGCGCCGGAGGGGACGCGGGGGCCTGTTCGATGATGACGTGCGCGTTGGTGCCGCTCACGCCGAACGCCGACACCCCCGCCCTCCGGATGCCTTCCGCGGGCCACCGTCCGGCCTCGGTGAGCAGGCGGATCGTCCCCGCGCTCCAGTCGACGTGCGGCGTGGGCTCCCGCACGTGCAACGTCCTCGGCAGCACGCCGCGCCGGATCGACTCGATGACCTTGATGACTCCGGCCACGCCGGCCGCCGCCTGGGTGTGCCCGATGTTCGACTTCACCGAGCCCAGCCAGAGCGGCCGCCGGGGGTCGCGGTCCTTGCCGTAGGTCGCCAGCAGCGCCCCCGCCTCGATCGGGTCACCGAGGGTCGTCCCCGTGCCGTGGGCCTCCAGCAGGTCGACCTCACCCGCGGACAGCCCGGCCGCCGAAAGGGCGCTTTGGATGACCCGCTGCTGTGACGGGCCGTTGGGCGCGGTGAGGCCGTTGGAGGCGCCGTCCTGGTTGACCGCCGAACCGGTCAGCACGGCCAGCACCTCGTGGCCGTGGCGCCGGGCGTCGGAGAGGCGTTCGAGGAGCAGGAACGCCGCGCCTTCGGCCCAGCCGGTCCCGTCGGCGGAGGCCGCGAAGGCCTTGACGCGCCCGTCGGGGGCCAGGCCGCGTTGCCGGGAGAACTCCACGAACCCCACCGGAGACGTCATCACGGTCACGCCCCCGGCCAGCGCCAGCTCCGACTCCCCCGACCGCAGCGACCGGGCCGCGAGGTGCAGCGCCACCAGCGACGAGGAGCACGCGGTGTCCACGGTCACCGCCGGGCCCTCGAAGCCGAAGGTGTAGGCCACCCGCCCCGACGCGACGCTCATGGCCGTGCCGATCGACAGGTGGCCCTCCACGGCCGCCGGGACGGACGGCAGCCGCGCCGCGTAGTCCTGGCCGTTCATCCCGGCGAACACGCCCGTGCGCCCGCCGCGCCACGCGGTGACGTCGAGGCCGGCCCGTTCGAAGGCCTCCCAGGCCAGCTCCAGCAGCAGGCGGTGCTGCGGGTCGGTGGCCAGCGCCTCTCTCGGGGCGATGCCGAAGAAGCCGGCGTCGAAGTCGGCCACACCGTCCAGGAAGCCGCCGTGGCGGGTATAGGTGGTGCCGGGCCGGTCCGGGTCCTCGTCGTACAGGGCGTCGAGGTCCCAG
Organism: Sphaerisporangium sp. NPDC005289; assembly: GCF_040607455.1. Taxonomy (NCBI): domain Bacteria; kingdom Bacillati; phylum Actinomycetota; class Actinomycetes; order Streptosporangiales; family Streptosporangiaceae; genus Sphaerisporangium; species Sphaerisporangium sp. NPDC005289. The sequence continues at coordinate 73,141 of NZ_JBEXGS010000032.1, read as the reverse complement.
CCCCGGTCGGAGGGGAAGGCGGTGACGGCGTCGGTGCCGTCCTCCAGCAGCCGCCACAGGTCCTCGGGTGACCGGACGCCGCCGGGGAACCTGCAGGCCATGCCGATGACGGCGATCGGCTCGGTCTGTTCTCGCTGGACCCGGTCGAGCCGTCGCCGGGTGTCGTGCAGTTCGGTGGAGACCCGCTTGAGCAGGTGCCTGATCTGGTCGTCGCTCATGTGTCGTCTGTCCAAAGGTCAGGAGATGCCGAGGGTTCGGGTGATGAAGTCGACCAGTTCGTCGTCGCCCGCCGGCGCGAGGTCGGGCCCGCCGTCCCAGGCGGCGGCCAGGGAGCGCAGCCGGGCGGCGGCGGCCTCCCGCTCGCGCGGGGTCGCCTCGGCCGTGGCCAGCTCCTCGATGCGGTCCAGCAGGCCGGTCGCGGCGGGCGCGGCGGGCGCGAGTTCGGTCAGCAGGTAGGCGGCCAGCGCCTCGGGGGTCGGGTGGTCGTACACCATGGACGGCGGCAGCCGCAGGCCCGTCGCGGCGCCGAGCCGGTTGCGCAGCTCGACCGAGGTGAGCGAGTCGAAGCCCTGGTCGCGGAAGTTCGCCCGGGGGTCGACGGCGTCGGCCGAGGAGCGTCCCTGCACGGCGGCGACCTGCGTGCGGACCAGCCGCAGCACCGTCCGGTGGCGGTCGGCGCCGCCGAGCCCGGCCAGCCGGGCGGCCAGGTCCTCCTCCACGACGGCCTGCGGGGCGCCGGCGTGGGCCTCCTGGAGTTCGCTGACCAGGGAACGGGGACGGGTGGCGAAGAGGGTTGCCCAGTCGGCGTCGGCGATGACGACGTCGACCTCGCCGCGGTCCAGCGCCCGGCCGAGAGCGGTGATCGCGGTCTGCGGATCCATGCCGCGCAGGCCGTAACGGGCGAGCGCACGGCCGGCCTCGGAGCCGGCGATGCCCGCGCCGGCCCAGTGGCCCCAGGCGATGGAGGTGGCGGGCAGGCCCTGGGCGTGGCGGCGGGCGGCCAGCGCGTCCAGGTAGGCGTTGCCGGGCGCGTAGTTGGCCTGCCCCGGCACGCCGCACACGCCGGCCAGCGAGGAGAACAGGACGAACGCGGTCAGATCGAGGTGGCGGGTCAGTTCGTCCAGGTGGCGGGCGCCGCCCGCCTTGACCCGCAGCACGTGTTCGGCCCGGCCCGGGGTGAGGTCGGTGATCACGCCGTCGTCCAGGACGGCGGCGGCGTGGAAGACGGCGGTCAGCGGCCGGTCGTCCGGGATCGCGTCCAGCACCCGCTGGAGCGCGGCCCGGTCGCCGACGTCGGCGGCGGCGAAGGTGACCTCGGCGCCCTGCGCCGCGAGACGGTCGCGGAGCTCGGCCGCGCCGGGGGCGTCAGCGCCGCGCCTGCCGACCAGCAGCAGGTGCCGCACGCCGCGTCCGGCCAGCAGCCCCGCGAGGTGCCCGCCGAGCGCGCCGGTGCCGCCGGTCACCAGCACCGTCCCGGTCGTCGTCCACGGATTGCCCTCCGGTGGCTCGGGTGGCGGGGTGGTCCGGGCCAGGCGGCGGGCGTACCGGCCGAAGTCGCGGATCGCGATCTCGTGCTCGGGGCCGCCGAGGGCGTCGGCGAGGCGGTCCCAGTGGGCCGGTCCCGCGTCGGCGGGCAGGTCGGCGAGGCCGCCCCAGTTCTCCGGGCTCTCGGCGGCGGCGATCGCGCCGAGGCCCCACAGCAGCGCCTGCGCCGGCTCGGGCGGCGTGTCGCCGGGGCCGGTCGACACGGCGTTCCTGGTCACGTACCAGACGGGCGCGGCCAGGCCCGCGTCGTGTGCGGCCTGCAGAAGAGCCAGATTCGTCTTGTACGCCCATGGCAGGTCTTCGCGGGCGTCCACGCCGGAGTCGGCGAGCAGGGACAGCACCCCGGTGACCGGCCCGGCCGCGGCCAGTCGCGCGGCCAGTTCCTCCCGGCCCTCGTGGGTGACGGTCAGCCTGACGGTCTCGCCTCCCCGGCGCTCCAGCGCCCGTTCGGCGGCGTCCCCAGTGGCGTCCCCAGCGGTGTCCCCGGCGCCCTCCGGGACGACCACCAGCCATCTGCCCAGTCCCGTGGCGGCGGGGAGGTCGGGCAGGTGCCGCCACACGACCTGGAGCCGCCAGGCGTCGGCGCCGTGGGGTTGTCCGGCCTGGGCAGGCCTGGTGGCGTCGAGCCAGAAGCGCTCGCGCTGGAAGGCGTACAAGGGGAGCTCGACCCGGCCGGCGCCGGGCAAGACCGCCTCCCAGTCGATCCGCCGGCCGTGGACGTGGGCGTGACCGAGCGCCAGCAGCGCGGTCGTCTCCTCGGGCCGGTCCTTGCGCAGGACGGGGACGACGACCCGGTCGGCCGGCAGCGATTCGCGGGCCATGCCGGACAGGACCGCGTCGGGCCCGAGTTCGATGAACGTCGTGACGTTCGCCGCGTCGAGGGTGATGACCGCGTCGGCGAACCTGACGGGTTCCCGTACCTGACGGACCCAGTGGTCCGGCACGGTGACATCGCCGGCCTGGCCGGTGAGGGTGGACACCAGCGGCATCCGCGGCTCGTGGAAGGCCACCGATTCCAGAACCTGGCGGAACTCCGCGAGGATCGGGTCCAGCATCCTGGAGTGGAAGGCATGGCTGACCGTCAGCCGCCGCGCGCGCCGGCCCCGCTCGGTGAACTCCGCGACGAGGTCGCCGATCACGCCCTCGTCGCCGGTGATCACGACGGAGGACGGGCCGTTGACCGCGGCGATCTCCACGTCGTACGGGACCTCGCTCTCGGTGATCTCGACGGCGGCCATCGCACCCCCCGCCGGCAGCGACTGCATCAGCCGGCCGCGTGCCGCGACGACCCGCGCCGCGTCCGGCAGCGTCCACACCCCCGCGACATGCGCCGCCGCCAGCTCCCCGATCGAATGCCCGGCGACGTGGTCCGGCCGCACCCCCCACGACTCCAGCAACCGGAACAGAGCGACCTGCAACGCGAACAACCCGGTCTGGGTGTAGAGGGTCTGATGCAACAACCCCCCGGAACCGAACACCACGTCTTTCAACCGCACCCCGCCGAGATGACGATCCAGCTCGGCGACGGCCGCGTCGAACGCCTCGGCGAACACCGGGAACCGGTCGTACAGCTCCCTGCCCATGCCCTCCCGCTGGCTGCCCTGCCCGGTGAACAGGTACGCGAGGCCCCTGCCCGCCCGGCCGGTGACCACCGAGGCCGACGGCTCCCCCGCCGCCAGCGCCCGCAGCCCCGCCACCAGGTCGTCGCGATCTCCGACGACCACCGCGCGTTCGTCCAGCACCGCGCGGTGGCGGGCCAGGGAGTGGGCGGCGTCGGCGAGGTCGAGATCGGGCGTGAGGAACTCGGCCAGCCGGCCGGCCTGCGCCCGCAGCCCGGTGAGGGTCCGGCCCGAGACCACCCACGGGACGGCCCCGGCCGGTCGTCCGGGCGAGGTGGCGGAGCCCGGCGCAGGGGCGTGCCCGAGAACGACGGGGGCGCCGGAGCCCGGCGCGGCCGGGTCCTGCGTGGCCGTGGGCGTCGCGGCGGCCGGGGCCTGTTCGACGATCACGTGGGCGTTGGTGCCGCTCACGCCGAAGCTCGACACGGCCGCGCGGCGGACCACCTCCGCCGGCCAGGGGCGGGCCTCGGTCAGCAGTTCCACCTCGCCCGCCGACCAGTCGACGTGCGGAGACGGTTCGTCCACGTGCAGCGTGCGCGGGAGCAGTCCGTACCGGATCGCCTGCACGGCCTTGATCACGCCGCCCACGCCGGCGGCGGCCTGGGAGTGGCCGATGTTGGACTTCAGTGAGCCCAGCCACAACGGGCGGCCCGGCTCGCGGCCCTGACCGTAGGTGGCCAGCAGCGCGCCCGCCTCGATCGGGTCGCCGAGGGTGGTGCCGGTGCCGTGCGCCTCCATCAGGTCGACCTCGTGCGCCGCCAGCCCCGCCGCGTCCAGCGCGCGGCGGATGACGCGCTGCTGGGCGGGGCCGTTGGGGGCGGTGAGCTGGCTGCTGCGGCCGTCCTGGTTGACGGCGCTGCCCCGCAGCAGGGCCAGCACCCGGTGGCCGTGCCGCCGGGCGTCGGAGAGGCGTTCGAGCGCCAGCAGCCCGGCGCCCTCGGCCCAGGCCGTGCCGTCGGCGGCGCGCGCGAAGGCCTTGATCCGGCCGTCGGCGGCCAGGCCGCGCTGGCGGGAGAACTCGATGAACATCCCGGGCGCCGCCAGCACGGTCGCGCCGCCGGCCAGGGCGAAGGAGCACTCCCCCAGCCGTAGCGACTGCGCGGCCAGGTGCAACGCCACCAGGGACGACGAGCACGCCGTGTCGACGGTCACCGCCGGGCCTCCGAAGCCGAAGGTGTAGGCGAGCCGTCCCGAGGCCACGCTCGTGGTGTTACCGGTCAGCACGTAACCGTCGGTGCCGCGGGCGGGCGGATGGTGCAGGCTGGGGCCGTACTCCTGGGAGATGACCCCGGCGAACACGCCGGTGTCGCCGCCGCGCAGCGCGGCCGGGTCGATCCCGGCGTCCTCCAGGGCCTGCCACGCCGTCTCCAGCAGCAGCCGCTGTTGCGGATCGATCGCCAGCGCCTCCCTCGGCGGGATGCCGAAGAACTCCGCGTCGAAGTCGCCGGCGTCGTACAGGAAGCCGCCGTCCCTGACGTAGGAGGTGCCGCGATGCCCGGGGTCGGGGTGGTAGAGGCCGTCGAGGTCCCAGCCCCGGTCGGCGGGGAACGGCCCGATGGCGTCCCGCTCCTCGACCACCACCCGCCACAGGTCGCCGGGCGAGGCGATCCCGCCGGGGAACCGGCACGCCATGCCGACGATCGCGATCGGCTCCCTGGCGGCCGACTCGACGGCCTCCAGCTTCTGCCGGGTCTGGCGCAGCTGGTGGGTCACCCGGTTGAGGTAGGTGCGGAGTTTCTCTTCGTCGGACATGTGCGGGGTGCCCTTCACGAAAGACGCAGTTCGTTCTCGATGAGCTCGAAGAGCTCGTCGTTCGTCGCCCCGTCGATCTCACCGTCGAACTCGGGGCCGGTGTCTGGTCGAAAGTCCTGCTCGGTGCGCGGATCCGGGTCCGCCGGCTGCTCGGGGAAGATCCGTTCCCCGAGGTACGCGGCCACGGCCAGTGGGGTCGGAAAGTCGAAGACGAGCGTCGACGGCAGCCGCAGCCCGGTCGCCCGCTCCAGCCGGACGCGCAGCTCGACGCTACTGAGCGAGTCGAACTCGCCGTCCAGGAAGCCCCTGTCCGGCGGCACGGCCGAGAGGTCGGTGTGGCCGAGCACGGCCGCTCCCGTCGTCTGGACCAGCTCGATCAGCCGGTCGAGCCGTCCGGGTTCGGAGCGGCCGAGCAGCTCGGTCACCAGCGCGTGGTGCGCCGGGTCCGGCGTCTCGGGTGCGGTCGCCGTCTCACAGGGCCCGGGGACGAGGGTCCCGCTCGCGTGCCGCACCCAGGGGTCGGCGGCGGACCGGCGGGAGTGCACGGTCACCGTGCGGTGTCCCTCACCGCCGTCCGCGCCCACCAGCACCTGCACCTGTGCCGCCGCCGGCAGGGGCGTCTCCACGGTGAGCTCCCTGAGGAGCAGGCGGCCCGCCCGGCGCGCGGCGTGCGCGGCCAGGCCGGCGGCGTCCGCGTCGGGCTCTGATTCGGGCAGCCGGCCGGTGTGGACGGTGGAGCCGTCCGCCAGGTCGATCTCGGTGGTCAGCACCGGGTGGCCGGTGGCGCCCGTCCCGGCGGAGGGGGCGGGGGTCAGCCAGAAGCGGCTGCGCTGGAAGGCATAGGTGGGCAGGCCGGCGGGAGGCGCGCCCGTGTCCGCCACGCCGGCGCGCCAGTCGACGCGCACTCCGGCGGTGTGCAGCTCGGCCAGGGCGGTGCGGAAGGCGAGCGGTTCCGGCCGGCCGCCCCGGGACGCCGCCGTGACCAGGAGGTTCTCGTCGGAGCCGAGGATGTCCAGGGCGAGGGAGGTGAGCGCCCCGCCGGGACCCGCCTCCAGGTAGTCGGTGACGCCGAGCGAGCGGAGCGTCTCCACGCCGTCGCGGAACCGGACCGCCCGCCGGATGTGCCCGGCCCAGTAGCCGGGGTCGCGTACCTCGTCCCCGGCCAGGCCGCCGGACACGTTGGAGACGAGCGGCAGGCGCGGCGCGGCGAAGCTCACCCGCTCGGCGACCTTCAGGAACTCCGCGAGGACCGGGTCCATGTGGGAGGAGTGGAAGGCGTGGCTGACCTGGAGCGGCGTGGCCTGGCGGCCCCGCTCGCGCCACCGGGCCACCAGTTCGGCGACGGCGTCGCGGTCGCCGGACACCACGACCGAGTCCGGGCCGTTGACGGCGGCGAGGTCCACGGTGCCGCCGATCTCGTCCTCGGTGCCGCGCAGGGCGGCCATCGCGCCGCCGGCGCGTGCCGACTGCATGAGCCGGCCCCGGGCGGTGACCAGCGCCGCGGCGTCGGCCAGGGAGAACACCCCGGCGAGGTGGGCGGCGGTCAGCTCGCCGATCGAGTGCCCGATCAGATGGGTCGGCCGCAGCCCGAACGACTCCGCGAGCCGGAACAGCGCGACCTCGAAGGCGAACAGCGCGGGCTGGGTGTACTCGGTGGTGTCCAGCGCCCCCTGCCCGCCGGTGAACATGACCTCCCGGATCGGCAGGCCGAGATGGGGGTCGAGGTGCCCGGCGACCTCGGCGAGCGCGTCGGCGAAGACGGGGAACGCGGCGGCCAGCTCCCGGCCCATCCCGGCTCGCTGGCTGCCCTGACCGGTGAACATGACCGCGAGCCCGCCCCGGCGGGTGGCGGTCCCGCGCACCAGGCCCGGCAGGTCGGCCCCCTCCGCCAGCGCCGCCAGCGCCGCCAGCGCGGCCGGCCCGTCCTCGTGCGGGTCGCCGAGCAGCACCGCCCGGTGCTCGAAGAGCGCACGGCCGGTGACCAGGGTCCGGGCGAGCCCGGTGGTGTCGGGGTCGCCGGCCAGCCACTCGCTCAGCCGGGCCGCCTGGGCGCGCAGCGCCCGCTCCGACTTGGCGGAGAGCACCAGCGGCCCGCCGGGGCCGGTGATGTCGCGAGGCTCCGGTTCCGGGGCCTGCTCCAGGATCAGGTGGGCGTTGGTGCCGCTGATGCCGAAGGAGGAGACGGCGGCGCGGCGCGGGCGACCGGTCCGCGGCCAGGGGGTCGGCTCGGTGAGCAGCGCCACCTCGCCCGAGGCCCAGTCGACGTGGGGTGAGGGCCGGTCCACGTGCAGGGTCGCCGGAAGGGCGGCGTGCCGGATGGCCTGCACCATCGCCACCAGGCCGGTGACTCCGGCCGCCGCCTGGGTGTGACCGAGGTGGGATTTGGTCGAGCCGAGCAGCAGGGCCTTCTCGCGGTCCTGCCCGTAGGTCGTCAGGATCGCCCCCGCCTCGATCGGGTCGCCGAGGGTGGTTCCGGTTCCGTGGGCCTCGACCGCGTCGACGTCGCCGGGACCAAGCCCGGCCGAGGCGAGCGCGGCCCTGATCACCCGCTCCTGCGACGGGCCGCTCGGCGCGGTCAGGCCGTTGGAGGCGCCGTCCTGGTTGATCGCGCTTCCCCGGACCACCGCCAGCACGGGATGACCCGCACGCCGCGCCGCCGACAGTGGCTCCAGCAGGACCAGCCCCACCGCCTCGGCCCACGCGGTGCCGTCGGCGGCGGCGGCGAACGGCTTGCACCGGCCGTCCGGGGCCAGCCCGCCCTGGCGGCTGAACTCGGTGAACATGCCCGGCGTGGACATGACCGCCGCGCCGCCGGCGACCGCCCGGTCGCACTCGCCGCGCCGCAGCGCCTGCACCGCCAGGTGGACGGCCACCAGCGACGACGAGCACGCCGTGTCGATGGTGATCGCCGGTCCCTCAAGCCCGAGGGTGTAGGAGATGCGGCCCGACGCCACGCTGGTCAGGGTGCCGGTGAGAGCATGGCCCTGGTAGTCGTCGGGGGTCTCGTGCAGACGGGGGCCGTACTCCTGCGGGGTGACGCCGACGAACACCCCGGTACGGCTGCCGCGCTGCGCCGAGGGGTCCATCCCGGCCCGTTCGTACAGCTCCCACGCCGCTTCCAGCAGCAGCCGCTGCTGCGGGTCCATGACCGCGGCCTCCCGGGGGCTGAGCCCGAAGAAGGCGGCGTCGAACCGGTCGGCGTCGTGCAGGAATCCGCCGGAGCCGGTGACCGAGCCACCGGCGCCGCGCAGCCGGGCCAGGTCCCAGCCCCGGTCGCCGGGGAATCCCGTGATGACGGCCTGGTCGGCGGACAGGACCCGCCACAGCTCCTCGGGGGTGTGCGCGCCGCCGGGCCAGCGCCCGCTCATGGCGACGACGGCGATCGGCTCCTCGCTCGCCGTGACGACGGCCTCCTCCCGCCGTGCGGCGCCGGACAGGTGGGCGGCGACGGCCCGGACCGTCGGGTGGTCGTAGACGAGGGAGGAGGACGGCCTGCGGCCGGTGGCGTCGGCGAGACGCTGCGCGAACTCCACGGCCGCCGCCGAGTCGAACCCGAGGTCCTTGAAGGTCACGTCGGGGTCGACCTCATCGCCCGACGCGTACCCGAGGACGAGCGCCGCGCCGGCGGCCACGATCTCAAGGAGCGCTTCCGGCCCGGCCTCGGCGGCGGTGTCCGCCACGGCTTCGGCCGCGGCTTCGACGGTTTCAACGGCTGCGGCGGCTGCGGCGGAGATCTGGGCTTCGTGCCCGGCGGCGGGCGCGTGGGGCGTGATCCACAGACGGCGGCGCTGGAAGGGGTAGGTGGGCAGGTCGACGAGGCGGGCGTCCGGGCCGATCAGCCCGGGCCAGCCGACGGCGCCACCCGCGCAGTGGAGGCGCCCGGCGGACAGCAGGAACTGCCGCAGCCCGCCGTGGTCGCGGCGGAGGGTCCCGACGGCGACCACGTTCTCGGCGCTCTCACGCACCCCGTCCACCAGCAGGGGATGCGGACTGCTCTCCACGAAGACGTCGTGCCCGTCGGCGACGGCGCTCCGCACGGCCCGATCGAACTCGACCGGCTCACGGAGGTTGCGGTACCAGTACTCGGCGGTGAGCCCCGCCGTGTCGAGGGGCCCACCGGTGACGGTGGAGTAGAAGGCCACCTCAGCGGCGCGCGGGGTGATCCCGGCGAGCTCCTCCAGGAGTCGATTCCGCAGGGGTTCGACGTGCGCCGAATGCGAGGCGTAGTCGACCGGCACGGCCCGCGCCCGCACCCCCTCCGCCTGGTAGAGGGCGACCAGCTCGGCGACCGCGTCGGCGTCCCCCGACACGACGGTCGAGGCGGCCCCGTTGACGGCCGCCACCGCCAGCCTGCCCCCATGACCGGCCAGCCGCTCGCGCACGGCGTCCACCGGCAGGAGCACCGAGGCCATGCCGCCGCGGCCGGCGATCGCGGTGATGACCCGGCTGCGCAGCGCCACCACGGTGGCGGCCTGCTCCAGCGACAGGGCGCCCGCGATGTGCGCCGCCGCGATCTCTCCCTGCGAGTGCCCGATGACCGCGTCGGGGCGCACCCCGGCGGCCTCCCAGAGCCGGGCCAGCGCCACCATGACGGCGAACAGCGTCGGCTGCACCACCTCCGCCCGGTCGGCGGAAGGCGCGCCCGGACGGCCGGTCAGCAGGTCGGGCAGCCACCAGCCGGTGTGCGGGGCCAGCGCCCGCGCGCTCTCCTCGATCGACCGGGCGAAGACCGGGGACTCGCGCAGCAGCGCGACGGCCATCCCCGTCCACTGCGACCCCTGCCCGGGGAACACCAGCACGGTCCGGCCGCGCGGCCGCGCCACGTCCCGCACCAGCGCGGCCGCCTGTGCGCCCCTCGCCAGCGCACGCAGACCGTCTCTGACCTCGGCCTGGTCCCCGGCCAGCACCGCCCGGTACCGGAACGCCGTCCGCGTCACCGCCAGAGACAGGGCGACATCCGCGTCGGCAGGAGCGCCGGGCCCGTCCAGCGTCTTCAGGACACCGGCCGCCTGGTCCCGCAGGGCCCCCTCACCGGCGCCGGACAGCACCCACGGCAGCACGCCGGATGCCGAGGCGCCGCGCTCCGCGACGGGTCCCCCGGTCCGCCCCGTCTCCCCGGTCTTCCAGGTCTGTCCGGCCTCCCCGGTCTGCCCCGCCCGCCGTGTCTCAGCGGGAGCCTCGGGCGCTCCTGGCGCCTCGGTCACCACCACGTGGCAGTTGGTGCCGCCCATGCCGAACGAGCTCACCCCCGCCACCAGCGGGCGGTCCGGGCGGGGCCAGTCCCCGCCCGACGTGCGAACCCGCAGGTGGAGTTCGTCGAAGGGGATGGCGGGGTTCGGGGTCTGGTAGTTCAGGCTGGCGGGCAGGTGCCGGTGGGAGACGCTGAGGACCGCCTTGAGCAGGCCGGTGATGCCCGCCGCGCCCTCCAGGTGGCCGACGTTGGTCTTGACCGAGCCGACGTGCAGCGGCTCGGCCCTACCGGCCCCCAGGGCGGCGCCGAGCGCGGCGGCCTCCACCGGGTCGCCGACCTTGGTGCCGGTGCCGTGGAGCTCGACGTACTGCACGTCGGAGGGGTCGGCGCCCGCGCGCGTGACGGCCTGCCGGACGACCTCCGCCTGCGCCTGCGGGTCGGGCACGGTCAGGCCGGAGGTGTGGCCGTCGTGGTTCACCGCCGACCCCGCGATCAGGGCGTGCACGCGGTCGCCGTCTTCCCGGGCCTGGTCGAGCGTCTTGAGGACCAGCGCGACCCCGCCCTCGCCCCGCACATATCCGTTCGCCCGGGCGTCGAAGGTGTGGCACCGCCCGTCCGGCGACAGCGCGCCGAACCGGCCGGCGGCCACGGCGCCGTCGGTGCCGATGTTGAGGTGGACGCCCGCCGCGATGGCCACCGCCGACTCCCCCGACCTCAGGCTCTCCGCGGCCAGGTGCACCGCCACCAGCGACGACGACTGCGCCGAGTCGACCGTCAGGCTCGGCCCGCGCAGCCCCAGCAGGTGCGAGACCCGGTTGGCCATCAGCCCCCGGTTGAGCCCGGTCAGGGTGTGCCGGGTCACGGCGGCCGGGCCGCCGCGGGCGACGAGGGCGGCGTAGTCGGCCGCGATGGCCCCGACGTAGACACCGGCCGAGGTCGCGGCGAGGCGGGCCGGCGGGATCCTGGCGTCCTCCAGCGCCTCCCAGGCCAGTTCCAGGACGAGCCGCTGTTGCGGATCCATCTCCGCCGCCTCACGCGGGGAGATGCCGAAGAACTCGGGGTCGAACCCGTCGAGCCCGTCGAGGAACCCGCCGAACCGGGGCGCGTCCGGCGCCTCCTCCCACCGCCCCTCAGGAGGCGCGGTGATCGCGGAGCGCGCGTCTCGCAGCAGCTCCCATAACGCCGCCGGATCGGGCGCCTGCGGCAACCGGCAGGCGATCCCGACGACGGCGACGGCGACCGATCTGGAACGGCCCACACTCATTTTCGCTCCACATTGAGAACCGGCGGCAAGCTCTTAAAAGATTCGCCAACCGACCCCTAATGCAGTACCCCTAAAAACCCCTAAGTGAGGTCAGTCCAAAAACACCGGAAGATCGGCCCGGCGCGACACGCCGAGCTTTCGGTATATGCGGGTTAGATGCTGTTCGACGGTACTCACCGTGACGAAAAGCACCCCGGAGATCTGCCGGTTGGTCTGCCCCCGCGCGGCCAGCGTGGCCACCCGCCGTTCGGCCTCGCTCAGGTCGGCCCCCGGCGACGGCGGCGGGACGGGCCGCTCCTGTGGTGAGGCACCGCACGACCGCAGAAGCTGCCGCGACCGCCGCTCCGCCGCACGGGCCCTCGGCCCGTCCTCCAGCTGGGAGTACGCCCATCCCGCGTCGGCCAGGGCGTGTGCCAGTTCGAGCGTGTCCTGGACGAGCTGGAGCGTCTCCACCGCCTGCTCCAGCGCCTCCGGCCGTTCCCTCAGGGGCAACGTGAGGGCCCGCAGGCGCAGGGCGATCCCCCATGTACGGGTGTGTTCCGCGCCGGCCGATCGGCCCTCGGCCAGTTGCTCCTCGGCCAGTCGCCGCGCCTCACCTGTGCGGCCGAGCTGGAGCAGCGCGCGCACGGCGCCGAGCCGCCAGGCGACGACGCCCGGGAGGTCGATCCCCCAGCCACGCATCAGATCGCCGCAGGCCAGGAAGTCGGCCAGGGCGTCCTCGGCCGCGCCCGCGGCCAGCCGGTAGGTGCCTCGCGCGCTCAGGTAGTGCAGCCCGACCGGCGTCTGGAACATGGCGTCCAGAACCGGCACGGCCAGGTAGCGCGCGGCGTCCTCGAGCTTGCCGAGGGCGGTCTTGGCCATCGTCATGGCCGCCAGCGGCGTCCCGAGCGCCACCCCCCACGCCTCCATCGGCAGGTGGGAGAAGGCGTTGCGGGCGCACCGCTCGGCGTCCTTGACCCTGCCCTGCCGTATCGCCGTCTCGGCCCTGATGGCGGCGAAGGCCCCCTGCCAGTAGGGATCGCAGTGGCTGGTGGTCTGCTCCAGCAGTGGTTCGCACCAGCGGGCGGCCAGGTCGGCGCGGTCGGCGTACACGAGCGTGGCCAGCGCGGAGACCAGCGACTCCAGCCCGGGCTCTCCCATCGGGCACGCTCGAAGCACCTGATCGGCCCGCGCGACCGCCGCGGCCGAGTCGTGCCCGGCGAAGAAGGCCGCCAGCACGCTCAGCCCTTCCAGGCCGGTGCCGACCTCGAACGAGGCGGCCGGGGGCGGCGCGGACACCAGCCCGGACAGCCCCGGATACCAGCAGCGCACCCAGTCGGCCAGTTCCGGGAACGATCCAGCGTCGCGGAACTCTCGCAGATGGCGCTCGGCCTCGTGGGTGCGCCCGCGTAACAGCATCAGCCGTACTGACGACGCGGTGACGACCTCCGGACGCGACCGGCCGAGAAATTCGTCGATGATCGTGGCGATTTCCGCCGACATCTGCTCGTCCCCGGACGCGTCCGCGAATAACTCACGGATCAATTCGAGCGGTTCCGCACGCCGATCTATTTCGAATCGATGGTCCACAGATTTCATTTGAGGCTCCGCCGGAAGATGCAGCAGCGGTCGACCGGCCACAAAGGTCAACGCCCTTCTCCGGCCGCCGTCCCCGTCGTCCGCGAGCCGAGATCAGCGCCGGCCGTCAAGCCGCGCCAATTACCTGCATTTCCTACTAGGTAACCATAAAACTGGACCATCGTCAAGGACGGCCCACCACCGGCTGCCGCCCCGGTTCGGGACCGGGCGGCAGGCAGGCGGCAGCGCCGGGAAGACGACCGTTTCCATGTCGGCACCATCTCCACCCCCACCCCAGGACACCCCCCACTCCGAGCGGTGCCGGCGGGTGTGGATGTGGGGCGCGGGGAGTCAGGGAGCGACGGGGGCGATGCCCGTGAGGGTGGGGCGGATCCTGTTGACGGAGCCGTCGGAGGCGAAGGTCATCGCGTCGATGCACACCTCCCGGTGGGTGCCGTCGCCGCCGGGGATGCGGAAGCGGTGGTAGGCGATGTACCACTCGTCACGGCCGGGGACCTTGACCACCGAACTGTGGCCTGTGCCGAGAATGCCCGCGCCGGTGTCCTTGGACAGCACGGGGCTGCCGGCCGCCTTGGTGAAGGGACCCAGCGGGGACGCCGAGGTGGCGTAGTCGACGCGGTAGTCCTCGCTGCGGGTGTCGTTCTCCGAGTACATGAGGTAGTAGGTGCCGTTGCGCTTGAACACGTTGGACGCCTCGCGGAAGCTCGCCGGAGTGATCCGCGCGGGAGCGGTCGCGAACGCCGTCATGCTCGCGCTCAGCCTGGCCACCTCGGCGTTGCCCGAGCCGAAGTACAGGTAAGCGGTCCCGTCGTCGTCGGTGAAGACGTCCGGGTCGATCTCCTGCTCGCCGTACTGACCGGTGCTGACCAGCGGGCGGTCGAGCGCGTCGGTGAACGGCCCCGACGGGCTCGTGGACCTGGCCACGCCGATCTGCTGGCAGGCGCTGAAGTACAGCCAGTACGTGCCGTCGCGGTAGGCGATGGTGGGCGCCCACGCCCTGGCGTGGCACCAGCTCACATTCGCCAGGTCCAGCACCACGCCGTGGTCGGTCCAGTTCACCAGGTCGGGAGAGGAGTACGCCGTGAACTTCGTGGAGCCCCAGTCGGCGTAGCCGTCGCTCGTGGGATAGATCCAGTACTGCCCGGCGAGGTAGCGCACCTGCGGGTCGGCGTTGTAGCCGGGCAGCGCGGGGTTGTGCGCGGAGGAAGCGTCGACGCGCATCAGGCGCCACTGCTGGTTGGCGCCGTTGTTGTCGGTGTACTGGGAGATCACCGCGCCCTCGGCGGTGGACCGGCCGTAGACGTCCAGCACCTTGCCGCTGTTGCGGTTGACGAGCTTGACGTAGCCGGAATCGGTGTCGACCGGCTTGAACTGCTGGTTGGCGCCGTTGTTGTCGGTGTACTGCACGACCTTCGCCCCGTCGGCGGTCGAGCGGGCCGCGACGTCGACGACCTTTCCGCTGTGACGGGCCCGCAGCCGGTAGTACCCGCCGCCGGAGTCGACGAACTGCCACTGCTGGCTGGTCGCGGTCCCTGTGGTGTACTGCACGATCTGGGCCTGGTCGGCGGTCGAGCCGTCCTGTACCGCGAGCGCCTTGCCGCTGGACCGCGACACCACCTGGTAGTACGCCGTGGTGTCGATCGTCGCGGCGTCCGCCGGCACCGGCAGGACCACGGCCGTGCCGAGCGCCATCGCGACCGCGACGAGAAGCCGCCACCATCCTGTCGCTCTGCTCGCGGTGTCGCGGCGCCGGCGCGAGACGACACGAGCTGGGAACCCGGTCACGGGCGCTCCTCTCCGTGCTTGGGCACCAATTACGGTCCGCACGGCGAGGGTCGTCAAGACCTTAAGAACGCTTATTTCCACACGTTCACTTCGGCCACCGGCCATTGTGGGCGGCACCACTCCGCTGATCAGCGGAAATTTCCGTCCTGTCTCGCCGACGACGTTGCCGTCTCCGCGTGATGAAGGCCGAATGTTTCATACTCATGAACCGATCTCCCGGAATTCTTTCCTGAGGCCGGGAGGCGAGGTGTCCTGGTGCGCACGGCGTCGTCGGCGCGGACGGTCGACGGCGAACCGATTCGACGCCGGGCGGTGAAAGTTTCATGCCGACGCGCCGGCGGTGGCCGGGGTCGCTCGCCCTGGCCACGTGCGCGAGCGGCGGGTCATCCCCCCGCGAGGGCCCGTGACGCCGGAAGGGCCCGTCCTTGACAGGCGTCGTCACGGTCATATTTGCTCCGCTGCACCGTCGCCTCCGGCCACCAGAAAGAAGGGAGAAGCGATCGCGCGGCGTTGGTGAGCAGGACACCTCAGAACCTGGTGAGAGGTCTTATGCGTCGCCGGGCCGGTCGATTTCCGGCCGGCAGGACACGGCGCGCGGCGTCGGTTCGGTATTCACCGAGTCGGAGACGAACTCCGATCGGCCGGCGCCCCCACCACCGGAAAGGTGGAGGAAATCACTTCCCCTGTTCCGTGTGCCACCATGACAACGGCAAAGGAATTCGCGTGATGTCGAGGAAACGGTCACTCCTCACCGCCTTCGCGGCCGCGGCACTGCTCGTCCTGACCACGTCGGCGCAGATGGCGCTGGGTGACAGCGCCTCCACACCGGCCACAGGACAGAGCGTTCTCGCCGCCACCGCGGGATGCGGAAAGACTCCGACGCTGAGAAGCGGCAGCCAGTCGATCACCTCCAGCGGGAAGAACCGCAGCTTCATCCTGCGGATTCCCGACAACTACAACAACAACAATCCCTACCGGCTGGTCTTCGGGTTCCACTGGAACGGCGGAACCGCCAATGACGTCGACTCGGGTGGAACCAGCGGCTATCCCTGGTCGTACTACGGGACCAGGGCGCTGTCGAACAACACCGCCATTTTCGTCGCGCCCCAGGGCATCAACAATGGCTGGGCCAATTCCGGCGGCGAGGACACCACCTTCGTCGACGACATGATCCGGCGCATCGAGTCGGACCTGTGCGTCGACACCTCCCAGCGCTTCGCCATGGGCTTCAGCTACGGCGGCGGCATGAGCTACTCGCTCGCCTGCAACCGGGCGACGGTCTTCCGCGCGGTGGCGGTGTACTCCGGCGGGCAGCTCAGCGGGTGCAGCGGCGGCACCGAGCCCATCGCCTACATCGGGCTGCACGGCCTGCGGGACCCGGTGCTCAACATCTCCAACGGCCGGTCGCTGCGCGACAGGTTCGTCAGGAACAACGGCTGCACGGCGCAGAACCCGCCCGAGCCGGCGCAGGGCAGCCTGACGCACATCGTCACGTACTACTCGGGGTGCCGGGCCGGGTATCCGGTCGCGTGGGCGGCGTTCGACGCCGGTCACACCCCCAACCCCGTGGACGGCAAGTCCGGCGACCTCGAGCCCGGCGAGAACTCCTGGACCAGGCCGGTGGTGTGGAACTTCTTCACCCAGTTCGGAAGCGGCACCAACCCCACGCCGACGCCGACCCCCACCCCCACCCCCACCGTCACCCCCACGGGCAACCCGCCGGCGACGGGCGCGCTCAAGGGTGTGGCGTCGGGCCGGTGCCTGGACGTCAACGGCGCCTCCCAGGCCAACGGCGCGCAGGCGCAGATCTGGGACTGCAACGGCGGCGCCAACCAGAATTGGGCCTCCACCAGCGCGAGTGAGCTGCGGGTGTACGGCAACAAGTGCCTGGACGTCAACGGCGCCGGCACCGCAGACGGGACCAGTGTGATCATCTGGGACTGCAACGGGCAGAACAACCAGAAGTGGCGCCTCAACTCCGACGGCACCATCACCGCCGTCGGCGCCGGCAAGTGCCTGGACGTCTCCGGCTCCGGCACCGCCAACGGCACCAAGGCCCAGATCAGATCCTGCAACGGCCAAAGCAGCCAGAAGTGGAGCAGGGCCTGACCTCATCGGACCGACGTGCCGGTCCTCCGCCGGCGGCATCCGATTGAGGGTGCCGCCGGCGGCCGGTGACGGCTCGCGCGACCGCCGACCCGGGAGCGCGCCCTCGAGCCGAGCTTCGCCCATCGTGAAGCGGGGACGCGCTCCCGGTCAGGTCCACCAGTTCCCGGCGACCTCGACGCCCTCGCCGTCGATGGCGTCGTGCCACACCGGGTCGCGCAGCAGCCGCGCCTCCCAGGCCCGCACGATGCCGTCGGGTCCCGTGACCGCGTCCTGCCGGGACGGATGCAGGAACAACTCGCTCGTGCCCTCGGGGAGGGCCGCGAGCCGGCGGAGGTAGTCGTCCCGAAGCCGCGCGTAGGAACCGAGTTCGTGTGCCGTGCGCCGGTTGGTCGCGATCGTCTGCGGGATGGACACGCCCAGCGCGTCGGCCAGGGCGACGGCGCGCTCGTGCTCGGCCGCGAGCGGCGGCGGGAGCGGCCCGCCGACGTACGGCTCCGGGTCGCGGGGCAGCCGGAAGGCCAGGCCGTGGCGCGCGCACCACTCCAGCGTCTCGGCCAGCCACGATCGGCCGTGCAGGCCGTAGAGGGTGCCGGCATGGGAGTCGGCCCCTTCGGGCGGCAGCCCCCGCTCGCGCATCCACCGCAGCTGCGCGTCCGCCTCCGCGATGACGTCGCCGGTCTCGCCGCGGGCCCCGAGCACGAACGGGTCGTCACTGAGCGTCCCGTCCGCATCGGCCAGGCTCGCCGCGCCGGCGAGCGACCGCCAGCGCGGGACCCCCCGCTCGCTGGTGAGCGTCACGTGCACCCGCGGCACGACGCCGAGCCGGCGGGCCTCGCTCGCCGCCCGTTCGGCGGCGGGCGAGCAGCAGATGAGCGTCGTCGCGCTGACATGCCCCTCGGCCAGCAGCGCGGCGATGACCTCCGTGGTCCCGGGCTCACGGCCGAGGTCGTCCGCCGTGATCACGACGCGGCGGGTCATCGGGTCCCCTCCGCGGCGGACTCGTCCACCGGACCGGCGGCCGCCGTGGGCGGCGGCTCGATCGGCACCGAGATGAACCGCGCCGCGACCGCGCCGGCCGCCGTCAGCGCGAACGGGTACACGCACAGGTACACCCGGAACGCCATCCCGGTGCTGGTGCCGGGATCATCGCCGGAGTTGTAGCCGAAGAACACTCCCAGCGACGTGAGCGCCAGTCCGGTCACGATCCCGTTGAGCCGGGTGAAGAAGCCGAACGCGGACAGGAACAGCCCCTCGCGATGCTGCCCGTTGCGTCCGGCGTCGGCGTCCAGCACGCGCGCGACGATGAGGTCGTTGGTGGCGAGCATCCCCGACCACCCGGCCCCGACGAGCACGCCCGCGGCGATCGCCGTGAGCAGGCCGGTGGCGAAGAACAGCGCCGCGAAGCCGGCGGCGAGGACGGCGAAGGCGAGCCGCCAGGTCCACAGGGCGCCGCGGCGTGCCACGACGCGCGTCCACACCGCGAGGCCCCCCGCCGAGACCAGGATGACGGCCCCCTGGAGGAACAGGGCGTAGCCGACCGGGAGCCCGAGTGAGTACCGCACGTACAACTGGACGCCCGACAGGACCAGGGCCATGGCGATCCCGTAGCAGGCGCCGGTGAGCCCGACCGTCCAGAACATCGGGTCGCGGACGATCGACCACAGGCTCCGCAGCAGCAGCGGCCGCTCGCGCGTGGAGTAGCGCGGATTCTCCCGCGCGCCGAGCGCCATGAACACGATCACGGCGAGCGCCACCACGCCGTAGATGACCGCCGTGGTCTGGAACCCCTCGGTGGAGTCCTCGGTGCCGAACACCTGCGTGGTGAGCACCGGGGTGACCGCGAGCGAGATCACCAGAGCCAGGAGCTGGAAACCCTGGCGCAGGGAGTTGGCGACGGCGCGATCGCGCTCCTGGGGGTACAACTCGGGCAGCAGCGCGCCGTAGTTGGCGTTGAGCATCGAGTCGAAGGCCTCGCACAAGATCGCGAACACCGCGAACCAGAGCACGAGACCGGCCCCTCGCAGAGAGGCCGGCGCGGAGAAGAACGCGATCATGCACGCCGCGAGCATCGGCGCGCCGACGAGCAACCACGGCCGGCGCCGGCCGAACCGGCTTCGCGTACGGTCCGACAGGTGCCCGAGCAGCGGGTTGTCGAAGGCGTCGATGACCGCGTAGACCACCATGACCACGCCGTAGGCGCGGACGTCCAGCCCCAGGATGTCGACGTAGTAGAGGATCATCGACCCCTTGATCATGCTGATCGGGATCGAGGTGCCGAACATCCCGACGGCGTACCGCCACGCGGGCGTCCGCCCCAGGCCGAGGCCCGTACCGGAACCGGTCACACCGATCGCCCTCCTTGCCGTTCCGGCGCCGCGCGCGCGGCATCACCCTCGCACCCGAAGCAGAACGCTAGGTGAAGCCGGCCGCCCGCGACACCCCCTCAGCCCCGGCCCCACACCAGACGCTCCGCGGGATCGCGAGTCGCCGGCTCCCTCCCCCACGACCGCCGAGACCCCTCCCACACGGCCACCAACGTCCATGAGGACGCATCCATGGACGCGGGCAGCCGGCTCAGCCCGAGGTCAGAAAGACAGGAGTTGGAAGGTGTCCAAGGTGCTGAAGCCCATGTGGCGGTAGATCGGTTCTCCCGCGGCGCTCGAGACGAGGGCGGCCGTCCGGATGCCCCGCTCACGCGCCAGGGCGAGCGCGGCTCCGCTCATGGCGGTTCCGATGCCGCGTCGGCGGTGCTCGGGCTGGGTGCCGACGAAGTACAAGGTGAGCAGGTCGTGGCTCAGCCAGGCGACGGCGGTGCCGGCGATCCGGCCGTCGTCGAGGCGGCCGGCCAGTCTGATCACCGAGCCGTCTCCGGAGAACGCCTTCTCGCGGTCCACGGCGGCGGCGACGCCGTCCGGGCGGATTCCCGAGACCCTGGCGTAGGCCGCTACGAATTCCGGCAGGTCGTGGGTCTCCGCGATGCGCAGCCCGGCCGGCGGGGGTGCGATGGCCGCCCGGTCGATCGTCACCGTCATGATCGGCATACGGGCCACCTGAACCGCGCCGAGGGACACCAGGGCGTCACCCATGCCTTCGTCGCCGTCCGGCCCGGCCCACCAGATCCGAGGGACGCCCTCGAGGCGGTCGCGGGCTTCGGCGAGAGCATCCCGCGGGGCGCGTCCACGCGCGCGCAGCACGCCGTTGAGGGGCGCGTGCGGCACCTCGCTCCGGTAGGTCAGCAGGTCAGGACTCCCCGGCATGCCGATGTCCCAGCCGAGGAGGTACGCACGGTGCGCGGAGAGCACCGTGTCGAGCAGCGGTTCCACGCCCACGAGGGTAGTCGGACCGGCATCGCGGCCCGCGGCCCCCTGACCGGACCCGGCGGAGCACGAACGCCTCCCGGCACAGGACCGGCGGATCGGGCCGGCGCGGCGCACCCCGACCCGCTGCGACCGCGCGGTCCACGGGAGGGCGGCGGCCGGTCGGTCCTCGCCGGCCACGAGCGGCCGTCCCGTCGCCGGCCGACGCCACGGCGATCATGCACGCGATGGTGAGCCTGTGATTCATCGTTCGCGGGTTGACAGCGGTGACGTGAGATGTGAGATCGTCGACTCACCAATCTGGACGCTGGGATCTGTTTTGTGGGCGCGCGGTCTCGTGCGCGATGCATTGCAGGCTCTAGCGACAGCACCGGTTTCGAGAGGTGATCTGTCGTGCCCTTTGTTCTCGCTGCCGTGATCACGGTTCTCCCCTGGCTTGTGCTCGGGCTCGTCGCGCTCGTGCGTGCCCGCCAGGAGGACATCCCCAGTGTCGTTCGGGCTCTGGCCCGATG
Source organism: Sphaerisporangium sp. NPDC005289 (assembly GCF_040607455.1). Classification (NCBI taxonomy): domain Bacteria; kingdom Bacillati; phylum Actinomycetota; class Actinomycetes; order Streptosporangiales; family Streptosporangiaceae; genus Sphaerisporangium; species Sphaerisporangium sp. NPDC005289. Next base: position 52,469 of record NZ_JBEXGS010000032.1, on the reverse strand, counting down.
GGGCCGTCGTTAGGCCGGAAACGCCGGAGGGGACGGCACTTCGTAGTGGGTGGCGATCGCGGCGTCGTGCGGTCGCGCGGGGATGTGCGACCACTGCGGGCCGAGGCTTCCGCGTCGATGGTCCGGGACCTGGGTTCCCCGGTCCCGGACCTTCGATCGCCCGCGCGGGTTCTGTCAGTCTTCGCCGCGGTAGGCGCGCAGTTCGCGGCGCGCCTCGCGGCGGCTGCGGCGGCGCTCCTCGCGGCGGAAGTAGGCCCACTCCCGGCTACCGTCGTAGCCGCCGTAGCAGACCCAGAAGAAGAAGGCGGCGCGCCAGTGACAGCCGCCCGTACGGTGGTCCAGGTCGACGCTGTCGGCGGTGATCTCGTCGGGCAGCGTGCACGGCCCGAACCGATGATCATGAACGGCACGACAGGTCACCATCGGCGCGTCGGCGATGCGGACCCACCAGGGCCGCGTCTTGTCGGTCTTGCTCATACGGTCACCTTTCGGCTCCGTGACGCCCCGGGATGGGGCCGTCATGGGACCGGATGCACCGTGATCACCTCCGACGTCGCGCCCGACATATCAGGACCGTGAGCGCCATCGCCGCTCGACGTACCTGATCTCCACGCTACCGCGCCCCGCGGAAGCGCGCGTGATCACGACAGGATCGACGGGGCGCGGCCTCGCCGGGCGGTCTGGGACGAGATCGCACGCCCGCCGGGGGCATCGCCAGGCGGGCTGGGACAGGAACGCGCGCCCGCCGGGGGCGTCGCCGGGCGGGCTGGGACAGGATGTGGCCATGACTCCAGCCCGCCGCGCCTTCTGGGAGCAGCACGCCTGCCTGCCCCTCACCCTCGACGCCGACGTCAGCGACATCCTGCGGTACCGCCGTCCGGGGGGTGCGTACGTATGCGTCAACGTCGGCTACGCGCCGCACTCCCGCGAGGATTCGCTGTCGTACATCGACCACTTCACCCGCTCGATCGAGGCCCACCCCGCCCTGGAGATCGCGACGACCATCGGGGAGATCGACGCCGCGGTCTCCGGCGACCGCATCGTGGTGGCGTTCGACCTGGAGGACTCGGGCCCCCTCGCCGGCGACCTGGACATGGTGCGGACGTTCTACGACCTCGGTGTGAAGTCGCTGCTGCCCAGCTACAACAACGGCAACGCCGCCGGCGGCGGCTGCCTGGACAAGACCGACACCGGCCTGACGGCGTACGGCCGTGACCTGGTCAGGCGGATGAACGAGGTCGGCATGCTGGTCGACGGCTCGCACTGCGGCGCCCGGACCGGGCTCGACCTCTCCGCGGTCTCCGAGCAGCCGATGATCTACTCCCATTCCGCGATGCGCGGGCTGTGGGACCACGCCCGCAACATCACCGACGAGCAGGCCCGCGAGTGCGCCGCGACCGGCGGCGTCATCGGCATCCCCGGCGTCGGCATCTTCCTGGGTCCCAACACCGCGACCCTCGACGCCTTCATCGCCCACATCGACTACGCCGTCGAACTGGTCGGGCCCGAGCACGTCGGCATCGGCAGCGACTTCTCCTTCGACGCCGACGACGTGCAGGCGGACCTGGAGGCCAACCCCGATCTCTTCCCGGAGGAGTACACCCGCTGGGGCGTGATCGAGTTCGTCGAGCCGGAGGTCACGCTGCTGATCGAGCACGAGCTCGTCAAGCGCGGCTACCCGGAGGAGACCGTGCGAGGCATCTTGGGCGGCAACTTCCGGCGGGTGGCCGCCCAGGTCTGGAAATAGCGAGGTTGTCCGATCGGACAACCTCGGCGGCGAGGGGTTGTCCGATCGAACGAGTACGGCGACAGTTTTGCCCCCTAGCCTCAGCTGCATGATGTCGCCGGAGAGCGTCCAGAGTTGGCTCGACGAGCACTTCGCCCGGATCGTCGGCGAGCGAGGAGTACCAGGCGCCTCGGTCGCCGTTCTCACCCAGGGCCGGGTGCTCGCCGCCGCCGGCGGGGTCCTCAGCGTGACCACCGGTGTCGAGGCGACCACCGACTCGGTCTTCCAGATCGGGTCGATCACCAAGCTGTGGACCAGCGCCCTGGTCATGCAGCTGGTGGACGACGGGCTGGTCGACCTCGACGCGCCGCTGCGCGCCTACCTGCCGGAGTTCGCCGTCGGCGACGAGGCCGCGGCCGCGGCGATCACCACCCGCCAGCTGCTGTGCCACGTCGCCGGCTTCGAGGGCGACATCTTCACCGACACCGGCCGCGGCGACGACGCCATCGAGAGGTACCTCGCCTCGATCCACGACATCCCGCAGCTCTTCGAGCCGGGCGAGGTCTTCTCCTACAACAACACCGGCTTCGTGGTGCTCGGCCGCCTGGTCGAGGTGCTGCGCGGCAAGCCCTTCGACGAGGTCCTGGTCGAGCGCCTGGCCAGCCCGCTCGGTCTCACCCACGTCTCTCCGAGCCCCTACGAGGCGATCCTGCACCGGACCGCCGTCGGCCACGTGCCCGGCGAGGACGGCGCGCCGGTGGCCGCGCCGACCTGGGCGCTCGCGAGGTCCAACGCCCCCGCCGGCTCGATGCTCGCCATGACGGCTCGCGACCTGCTCGGCTTCGTCGCCATGCACCTGGCGGACGGCACGGCGCCCGACGGCTCGGTCGTGCTCAGGCCGGAGACCGTGACCGCGATGCGGCAGCCGCAGGTGAAGCTGCCCCGGCTCAGCGGCATGGGCGGCTCGTGGGGCCTGGGCTGGGAGATGGACGAACACGACGGCCACACCGTGATCGGCCACGACGGCGGGACCATCGGCCAGGCGGCCTTCCTGCGGTTCGTGCCTGAGCACGGTGTCGCGATCGCGCTGCTGACCAACGGCGGTGACTTCTTCGGCGTCTGCAACGACGTGCTCGCGTACCTGCTCGGCGAGCTCACCGGCATCACGCTGCCGGGCCGTCCGGTGCCGCCGGCCGATCCGGAGCCGATCGACCCGGCGCCCTACTTGGGCCGCTACGCGGACACGATCTACGACATCACCGTCGGTCAGGACGCCGACGGCGCGATCTGGCTCGACCGGGTGCCCAAGGACGTCATCGCCCAGATCGGCGGAAAGCCCGAGCGCAGCCGGCTCGTGCACTTCGAAGGCGATTCGCTGATCTCGCTGGAGCCGAGCCACGGCATCCACCTCGTCTTCGCCTTCATCGGACGCGACGCGGCGGGTCTGGCGAAGTACATCCACTACGGCCGTGTGGTCGCCCGCGCCTGAGAACGCCTGAGAACGCTTGATAACGCCGACGGCTCCCGCTCGCCCCCCAGAAAAGGAACCGCATGACCCCCACACGTACGAGGGCCCTCGCGGCGCTCGCTCTGGCACTGACCGGTCCGGTCGGTCTGGCCGCCTGCGGCGGCGGCACCTCCGGCTCCGCCTCGCCCACCGCCGGCGCCGGCGTCAACGGCAAGACCTTCACCCTCGACCTCGCGGGGGACCCGGGCGCGCTCGACCCGCAGGGTTCGGCGGTGAGCGCCCTGTTCGGCATGACGCAGTTCGCCTACGACAACCTGGTGGCCGTCGCGGAGGACGGCACGATCCGCCCGCAGCTCGCCAAGTCGTGGACCGTCGACGGCACCACGCTCACCTTCACGATCATGGACGGCGTGACGTGCTCCGACGGCACGCCGTTCACGGCTCGGACCGTGGTCGACAACATCGCCTACGTGGAGGACCCGGCCAACAAGAGCCCGTTCCTGGGGGTCTTCGTCCCCGCCGGCGCGAAGGCCTCCGCCTCGGGCTCGACGGTCACCGTCAAGTTGGCCGCACCGGCTCCGTTCGCGCTGAACTCCTTCTCGAACCTGCCGATGGTCTGCGACGCCGGCATGAAGAACCGCGCCACCCTCAAGGCCGGCACGAACGGCACCGGCCCCTACGTCCTCACCGAGGCGGTCCCGTCGGACCACTACTCCTACGAGCTCCGCAAGGGCTACACGTGGGGGCCCGGCGGCGCGACCACGGCGGAGCAGGGAATGCCGGCCAAGGTGGTCGTCAAGATCGTCGCGAACGAGACCACCGCCGCCAACGAACTGCTCGGGGGCACCATCAACGCCGTCATGATCACCGGCCCCGACGCCGCCCGCCTCGCCAAGGCGGGCCTGACCTCGGTGGGCACGCAGGCGATCATCGGTGAGCAGTGGTACAACCACGGGGACGGGCACGTCACCGCCGACGCGGCGGTGCGCATGGCGCTGACCCAGGCGCTCGATCTCAAGCAGCTTCAGGTCGCGCTGACCTCCGGCAAGGGCGTGCCCGCGACCCAGTTGGCCGCCCTCGCGCCGTCGGGCTGCGTCGGCGACGCCGTGACCGGCAACGTGCCGTCCTTCGACGCCGCCGCCGCGGGCGCCGCCCTGGACGCCGCCGGTTGGACGAAGGGATCGGACGGCATCCGCGCCAAGAACGGCAAGAAGCTCTCGGTCTCCCTCATCTACGACAACTCCCTCGGAAGCGGTGGAAGCGCCGCCGCGGAGCTCGCCGTGGCGGCCTGGAAGGCGGTGGGAATCGACGCCAAGGCCACCCAGCAGAACCAGACCCAGCTCTCCGGCGCGCTCTTCGGCACCGGTGACTGGGACATCGCCTGGGCGCCCGTCAACGTCAGCGCCCCCGACCAGATCATGCCGTTCGTCTCCGGCGCCAAGGCCCCGAAGGGCACGAACTTCGCCGCCATCGACAACGCCGACTACCTCACCCTCGCCACCAAGGCGATGGGCGCGAACGGCGCCGACGGGTGCAAGGACTGGTTCGCGGCCGAGCGGGCGCTCTACAAGGCCGCGGACCTGGTGCCGTTCGCCAACAACGTGATCCCGACCTTCCTCAAGGGCGCGAAGCTCTCCATCATCGGCAGCATCGTCCCGACCAGCATCCGGATGCTCGGTTGACGATGCAGAGGTCGACGCCGGCAGCCGTCCCGCCCGCGACCGGCCTCCGAAGCAGGGTGGGCGGTCTGTGGTCGCACAGGTGGCTCCGCTTCGCGCTGCGGCGGACGGGACGCCTGTTGACCTCGCTCTGGGTCCTGGTGACCGCCGCGTTCCTGATGATCCACCTGGTCCCGGGTGATCCGGTGCGCGCCGCACTCGGACCGACCGCTCCCGCGGAACTGGTGCTGGCGCGCAAGCAGGAGCTCGGGCTGCTCGACCCGCTCTGGCGGCAGTACGCCGACTTCCTCGTGCACCTGCTCCAGGGGAACCTGGGCATCTCGATCTCGACCCGGCTTCCCGTGGGCGAGATGATCGCCCAGCGCCTGCCCGCGACGGCCGAGCTGGCGGTGGCGGCGTTCCTGGTGTCGATGGTCGTCGCCGTGCCCGTGGGCGTCGTGATGGCGGTGATCACCCGCCGCGGGAAGGGGCGGCGTACGGAGCTGGCGTTCACGGGGACCAACGTCGTGCTCGGCGCGATCCCCGACTTCCTGCTCGGCGTCGGGCTGGTCTATCTGCTGGCGGTGCAGAGCAATCTCTTCCCGGTGGCGGGCCGGGCCGGCTTCGACTCCTATGTGCTGCCGGTGCTCGCGCTGGCGATCGGTCCCTCCGCGGTGCTGTCGCGCATCGTCCGCGTGGAGATGCTCGCCGTGATGGAGGCCGACTACATCCGCACGGCGCGGGCCAAGCGGCTCACGCCGTCGCGGGTCCATCTGGTGCACGCCCTGCCCAACGCCGTGACGGCGACCCTGACGCTCGGGGGCCTGCTGCTCAGCTCGCTGGTGGCCGGAACGGTCCTGGTGGAGAACGTCTTCGCCTGGCCCGGCCTCGGCGGAGCGATCGTCTCCTCGATCGTCGCCAAGGACTATCCGCTGGTCCAGGGCACCGTCCTGGTCTACGGGATCGGAGTCCTGCTGATCAACACCCTGGTCGACGTGGCACTCGCGCTGCTCGACCCGCGTTCGACGATCGGAGACGGCTGAGATGCGCGCGGCACGCGTCCTGCTCAGGCCCGTCGGCGTCGCCGGATTCGGCCTGCTCGCCATCGTCTTGCTGGTCGCCGTGTTCGCCCCGGTCCTGTGGGAGGGCCGTGCCACGGCCATCGACACCGGCAACCTGCTCGCCGGCCCCTCGGCCGAGCACTGGATCGGCACCGACAACCTCGGCCGGGACCTGTTGTTCCGGGTGCTGGTGGCCACCAGGCTCTCGATCGTGCTGGCCCTCGCGGCGACGGCGATCGGCATGGTGCTGGGCGTCGTCCTGGGCGCCGCGCCGATGCTGGCCGGGCGGCGGGTGGGCCGCTTCGTCACCTCGTCCGTCAACGTGCTGGTGGCCTTCCCCGGCCTGCTGCTCGTCCTGTTCTTCGCCGTCGTCTTCGGCGTCGGCGCGCGAGGGGCGGCACTGGCGGTGGGCCTCGCCGGGGCGCCCGCGTTCGCCCGGCTGTGTCACACACTCCTCGCGGGCGTCTCGGAGCGGGACTACATCGCCGCCGCCCGTATCGCGGGCGTGAGCCGGCTCCGCGTCCTTCTCCGCCATGCGCTGCCGAACATCGCCGAACCGCTCATCGTCAACGCGACGATGGCCGCAGGCGGGGTATTGCTCACCTTCTCCGGGCTCTCGTTCCTGGGGCTCGGAGTGCAGGCTCCGTCCTACGACTGGGGCAAGCTCATGCAGGACGGGCTCAACGGCATCTACGTCCACCCCCTGGCCGCGCTCGGGCCGGGCATCGCCGTCATCCTCGCCGGACTCGCGTTCAACCTCACGGGTGAGGCGTTCGCGGCCGCGTTCGGCATCGACGTGGTCCCCGGCATGGCGCGCGTACGCGCCGTCCGGAAGGCCGCCGGCAAGGACCCCGAGCGCACGGTCGCGGCGCCGGACCCTGTGGCCGGCTCGATCCTGTCGGTGGACGACCTGCGGGTGACGATTCCCGGCGCCCGGCGCCCGATCCAGGCGGTGCGCGGCGTCACGTTCGCCATCCGGGACGGCGAGGCCGTCGGGGTCGTCGGCGAGTCCGGCTCGGGCAAGTCGGTGACGGCGCTGGCGGTGGCCCGGCTCCTCGAGCGGCCGACGCGCGTCGAGGCGAACCACCTGGTCTTCGCGGGAGAGGACCTCATGGCCGCCGGCGATCCCCGCTCGTTGCGCGAACGCCTCGGCACGTCGATGGTCGTCGTCTTCCAGGACCCCATGACGTCCTTCAACCCGGCTCACCGGGTCGGACCGCAACTGGCCGAGGTGGGCCGCTTCCACCAGGGGCTGGGGCGCAAGGCGGCCTTCGCCCGTGCGGTCGACCGCCTCCGCGCGGTCAGGCTCCGCGAGCCCGAACGGCGCGCGAGGCAGTACCCCTTCGAGTTCTCCGGGGGAATGCGCCAGCGGGCGATGATCGGCATGGGCCTGATGGGGACACCGCGGCTCATCATCGCCGACGAGCCGACCACCGCCCTCGACGTCACGGTGCAGCGGCAGGTCCTCGGACTCCTCGCCGAGGTGCGCCGCGACACCGGCGCCGCCCTCCTGCTCATCAGTCACGACGTCTCGGTCGTGACCGAGGTGTGCGACCGGGTGCTGGTGATGTACGCCGGCCTCATCGTCGAGGAACTGCCGGCCCGCGACCTGCGGACCCTCGCCCGGCACCCGTACACGCGGGCGCTCGTCGCGGCCGTGCCGGACATGGAGACCGACCTGACGCGGCCGCTCGCCGTCATCCCCGGGTCGCCGGTCGACCCTTCCGACGTTCCGGCCGGCTGTGCCTTCGCGTCCCGCTGCCCGCTCGCGGACGACCACTGCCGCGCCGTCGAACCCCCGCTCCAGGCCGACGCGGCGGGCAACCGCGTGGCGTGCCACAAGGCCGGGCGGCCGCTTCCCGCCGAGACCGCGGAGGTCACCGCATGAGTCTCCTCAGCTTTCGCGACGTCTCCGTGCGTTACGGCGCGCACACCGTGCTGAAGGGCGTCAGCCTCGACGTCGCCGACGGCCAGGTCGTGGGCCTGGTCGGCGAGTCGGGCTCGGGAAAGTCGACGATGGCGCGGGCCGCCGTCGGCCTGGCGCCCGTGACGAGCGGCCGGATCCTGCTGGACGAACGGCCGGTCCCCCATCGGGGCCGGGTGCGCCCGGTGCAGATGGTCTTCCAGGATCCGTACTCCTCGCTCGACCCGCGGATGACCGTGGGCGAGAGCATCGCGGAGGCCATGCCGGAACGCCTCGGCAAGCAGGCCCGGCAGGCGGAGATCGCGCGCCTGCTCGCGCTGGTCCACCTGGACTCCGCACGCGCCGGCGACCTTCCCGTCCGGCTCTCCGGCGGCCAGCGTCAGCGCGTCGCGCTGGCCCGCGCGCTCGCCGCCCGGCCCAAGGTGATCCTCGCCGACGAGATCACCTCCGCGCTCGACGTCTCCGTCCAGGGCGCCGTGCTCAACCTCGTGCGCGACATGCGACGCGAGCTGGGGCTGTCCATGCTGTTCATCTCACACAACCTGGCGGTCGTCCGGTACGTCGCCGACCACGTGGCCGTGCTGTACGCCGGAGAGATCGTCGAGTACGGCCCCACCGCGCGGGTGCTCGGTGCGCCGCGGCACGACTACACCCGCCACCTCCTCGACGCTGTGCCCGGAGCCGTGCGCCGAACCTCATCGGGAAACGGGCGACACGCCCCCACCTCGCCCCTGAAGGAGCAGACGTGACCACCACCATCGACCAGGCCCACTGGCAGGACCGTCTCGACGAGCTCGCCGCGAAGCATGGCATTCCCGGCGCCCAGCTGGGCATCCTCCGGCTCGGCGCCGACGGCGCGGACGACGAACTGGTCACCGCGGCGACGGGCGTGCTGCACGCCGGAACCGGTCAGCCCGCGAGCACGGACTCGGTCTGGCAGATCGGCTCGATCTCCAAGGTGTGGACCGCGACCGTCATCATGCAGCTCGTCGACGAGGGAAGGTTCGCCCTCCGCACCCCGGTCACGGAGATCCTGCCGGAGTTCCGGCTGCGCGATCCGGAGGCGACCGCGGGCGTGGTCGTCTGGCACCTGCTGACCCATACCAGCGGCATCGACGGCGACCTGTTCACCGACACCGGCCGCGGTGACGACGCGCTGGAGAAGTACGTCGCGCTGCTGGCCGACTCCGCGCAGAACCATCCGATCGGCGCCACCTGGTCCTACTGCAACGCGGGCTATTCGGTGCTCGGCCGGATCATCGAGGTCGTCACCGGCCGAACCTGGGATCAGGCGATCAAGGAGAGGCTCTTCTCTCCGCTCGGCCTGACCCACACCTCGACCCTGCCCGAGGAGGCCATGGTCTTCGCCCACGCGATGGGCCACGTCAAGGGGGGCGAGGAGCCGGTGGTCGCGCCCGTGTGGGGCCTGCCCCGCGCGGTCGGCCCGGCCGGCCTGATCACGGCGACCGTCACCGACGTGCTCGCCTTCGCCCGGATGCACCTGGTGGGCGGGCTCGCCGCCGACGGCACACGTGTGCTGTCGGAGGAGAGCACCGCGGCGATGTCGGCCTACCAGACCGAATGCCCCGAGGAGCACCTGCTCGGCGATTCGTGGGGCCTGGGCTGGTTCCGCTGCGACTGGCACGGCCACCGGGCCTACGGGCACGACGGCAACACGATCGGGCAGGCGGCGTTCCTGCGCGTCCTGCCGGAGGCCGGCGTCGCGGTCGCGCTCAACACCAACGGCGGCAACACCCACGACCTCTATGTCGACCTCTATGAGGAGATCTTCACCGAGCTCACCGGCGTGCGGATGCCCGAGCCGTTCGAGCCGCCCGCCGAGCCGGTGACGGCCGACGTGGCGCCGTACGTCGGCACGTACGAGCGCGAGTCGGTGCGCATGGAGGTGTTCCAGGACGACGGCAAGCCGACCCTGCGCACCACTCTGATGGGCCCCTTGGCCGAACTCGACGACACTCCCGTCGAGACCTACGAGATGATCCCCGTCTCGCAGGGCGTATACGGCGTCCGGCTCAGCGGCATGGAGTCGTGGGCGCCGGTGAGGTTCTACTCGCTGCCCACGGGCGAGGAGTACGTCCACTACGGCGCCCGCGCGACCCCGAAGAAGCTCGGCTGACCATGCCCGGTACCTCGCGTGGCGCGCTCGGCCTGGAGATGTTCCTCGCCGACCTCAGGGAACTCGTCGAGTGCGAGTCGCCCTCATCCGATCAGGCCGCGGTCGCCAGGTCGGCCGACCTGGTCGCCCGCATCGGCGCGCGACGACTCGGCGCCGAGCCGGAGCGGATCACCATCGACGGGTGCTCGCACCTGCGGTGGCGATTCGGTGACGGCGAGCGCCAGGTGCTGCTGCTGGCCCACCACGACACGGTCTGGCCGCTCGGCACCCTGGCGACCCATCCGTACGAGATCACCGGCGGCGTGCTGCGCGGCCCCGGCTGCCTGGACATGCTCGCCGGCCTGGTCATGGCGATCCACGCCCTCGCCGATCTGCCCGAGCGCACCGGCGTCACCCTGCTGGTCACCGGGGACGAGGAGCTCGGGTCGCCCACCTCGCGCGCGCTGATCGAGCAGGAGGCCCGTCGCGCCACGGCGGCGCTCGTGCTGGAGGCGTCGGCCGACGGCGGCGCGCTCAAGGTGGGCCGCAAAGGCGTGTCACGGTACGAGGTCCACGTCATCGGTCGCGCCGCCCACGCCGGGCTGGAACCGGAGAAGGGCGTCAACACCACGATCGAGCTGGCCCACCTCGTGATCGCGGCGAACGCTCTGGGTGACCCGGCGGCCGGCACGACGGTCACCCCCACCGTGATCGCCGCGGGCACCACGTCGAACACGGTGCCCGCGTCCGGCTCGTTCGCCCTGGACGTGCGCGCGTGGAGCCACGACGAGCAACTCCGGGTCGATCGCGCGCTGCGCTCCCTGGCGCCGAACCTCCCCGGCGCGGCGATCGAGATCAGGGGCGGCGTCAACCGGCCACCGCTGGAGGAGCCGGCGAGCCGCTCGCTGTTCGAGCGGGCCGTCGCCGTGGCGGAACGGCTCGGTCTGCCGCCCGTGTCCGGCGCGACCGTGGGCGGCGCCTCGGACGGCAACTTCACCGCGGGGGTCGGGACGCCGACGCTCGACGGTCTGGGAGCGGTGGGCGGCGGCGCCCACGCCGACCACGAACACGTCGTCGTCGCCAGATTGCTCGACCGCACCGTGCTGGTGCGCGAGCTGGTCGCCGAACTCCGGGAGGACGGCGCGTGAGCATCGAGGCTTCTTCCCTCGACCTGGCGGCCGAGGACGCGGCGAGGTGGGCCGCGAAGGCGGCGGTGGTGGTCCGGGAGCTCCGGGACCTCGACGAGGCCCACGCCGTGATCGGCCTGCTCGTCGGGATCTGGGGCCGGCCGGACAACCCGCTGATCACGGTCGAGTTCCTGCGCGCCCTGACGAAGGCGGGCAACTACGTCGCCGGCGCCTACGCCGGCGACCGGCTCATCGGCGTCTGCATCGGCTTCCACGCGGAGCCGGCGGCACGCACCCTGCACAGCCATATCGCCGGGGTGACGCCGGGGCTGGCCGGTCGCGGTGTCGGAAGGGCGCTCAAGCTCCACCAGCGCGCGTGGGCGCTCGCCCGCGGCATCGTCACGATCGAGTGGACCTTCGATCCGCTGGTCAGCCGCAACGCCTACTTCAACATCGTCAAGCTGGGGGCGCTCCCCGTGGAGTACCTCACCAACTTCTACGGCGTGATGCACGACGCGATCAACGGCGGCGACGACACCGACCGGCTGCTGGTGCGCTGGGAACTGCTCTCACCGCGGGCCCGCGCCGCCTGCTCCGGCATGCCTTTCGGGCGTCCGGTCGCCGGCGCGTCGAGCAGGAGGGTCGCGGCTCCGGCCGACATCGCCGCCCTGCGCGCCGGCGACGGGGCGGCCGCCGCGGCCTGGCGCCTCCGGCTCCGCGGCGAGCTGGAGCCGCTGATGGCCTCCGGTGGCCGCGTCGTCGACTTCGACCTCGACCTCGGCTATCTCGTCGAGCTCGCCCGCCACTGACACGGCACAGGACCTGGAGAATCGCCATGAAGTTGCGCGGAATCGAGATGCGCCGTATCTCCATGCCGCTCGTGTCACCGTTCCGGACCTCGTTCGGCACGCAGACCGGGCGCGACATCCTCCTTCTCAAGGCCGTGACCGACGACGCCGAGGGCTGGGGCGAATGCGTCGCGCTCGCCGACCCGCTCTACTCCAGTGAGTACGCCGACTCGCAGGCGGACGTGCTGCGGCGCTGGCTGTTTCCGAAGCTGGCCTCGCCCGAGGGGCGAGAGGCGATCGCGCGCTCGGGTGCGGCCGCCGTCGCCGGCCTGCTCCACCCGTTCAAGGGGCATCGCATGGCCAAGGCCGCCGTGGAGATGGCGATCCTCGACGCGGAGCTGCGCGCGATCGGCCGCTCGTTCGGCCGTGAACTCGGCGCGGTCACCGACCGGGTTCCGAGCGGCGTGTCGGTCGGCATCCACGACACGGTCCCGCAGTTGCTGGCGGTCGTCGGGGAATACCTGGACGCGGGGTACGCGCGGATCAAGCTGAAGATCGAACCGGGGTGGGACCTGGTCCCGGTGGCCGCCGTACGCGAGCGCTTCGGCGCGGAGGTTCCGCTCCAGGTCGACGCCAACACCGCCTACACGCTCCGCGACGCGCGCCACCTCGCCAAGCTGGACGAGTTCGACCTGCTGCTGATCGAGCAGCCGCTGGAGGAGGAGGACGTCCTCGGGCACGCCGCGCTGGCACGGCGGCTGGCGACGCCGATCTGTCTCGACGAGTCCATCGTCTCCGCGCAGACCGCCGCCGCGGCGATCGCGCTCGGCGCCTGCCAGATCATCAACATCAAGCCCGGTCGCGTCGGCGGCTACCTCGAGGCCCGCAAAATCCACGACCTGGCCACGGCCCACGGAGTCGCGGTGTGGTGCGGGGGGATGCTGGAGACGGGCATCGGCCGCGCGGCCAACGCCGCCCTGGCCGCCCTGCCCGGATTCACGCTGCCGGGCGACATCTCCGCCTCCGGCCGCTTCTACCGCACGGACATCACCGAGCCGTTCGTCATCGAGGACGGCCACATCGCCGTACCGACCGGCCCGGGGCTGGGCGTCACGCCCATCCCCGAACTGCTCGACACGGTGACGACCTCGACCGAGTGGATCGCCTTCTGAGACCGGCGACCCGATCCGCGCGGCGCGCACCCCTCACGGCCGTCCCCGACCCGAACCGCGCGGTGCGCACACCGTCCCCGACCCGAACCGCGCGGCGCGCACGTCCTTCGATCCCCGCCGGCCCGGTCGCGTGGGAGCGTGGCCGCCTATACTGCCGGGCGTGAGCCAGCGTCCACGCGCCGGCCTCGGGCGGGTGCTGGACGACCTGGGGACCACGCTGCTCGAACCGGTCGCCGGTGACGCCGGCCGGCCGGGCGAGATCAGCGGGCTGGTCATCTTCGACCCGCTCGACGAACCCGTGCTGCCGCCGCGCTCGCTCGTGCTCGGGGTCGGCGTCGACCCGGCCGGCGGCACGCTGGCCGCCCTGCTCCGCTCACTCGGTGACCATGAGGCGGTGGGGCTCGTCGTCCGGGCTCCGGTCGCGCTGACGGCCGAGGTGCGGGATGCGGTCCAGGCGAGCGGCGTGGCCCTGATCGGCCTGCGCCGCGGTGCCACGTGGGCGCAGCTCACCGCCCTCATCCGCGCCATGCTCGCCGAAGGGGACATCGGTGTCACCGAGCACGAGTCGCTCGGCGGTCTCCCGTCCGGTGACCTGTTCGCGGTGGCCAACGCCGTGGCCGCGCTCCTCGACGCCCCCATCACCATCGAGGACCGCAACTCCCGGGTGCTCGCCTTCTCCGGCCGCCAGGAAGAGGCGGACCCCTCCCGCGTGGAGACGGTCATCGGCCGGCAGGTGCCCGAGCGGTACGCCACGCGGCTGACGGAACTGGGCGTCTTCCGCGACCTCTACCGCTACCAGCGGCCCGTCGTCGTCACGCCGGAGGCTCTGGGATACGAGGGGATGACGGTCCAGCGCGTCGCCATCGCGGTTCGCGCCGGCGACGAGATCCTCGGCTCGATCTGGGCCGCCATGGACGGCGACCTCGACGCCGAGCGCACGGGGGCGCTGCTCGACGCCTCGAAACTCGTCGCGCTGCACCTGCTGCGGATCCGCGCCGGCGCCGACGTCCAGCGAAGGCTGCGCACCGACCTGATCGGGACGGTCCTCGAAGGGGGTGCCGGCGCGCGGGACGCGCTCGTGCGGCTCGGCCTGGCCGGCCGCCGCCTCGTCATCGTGAGCGCGGGCCTGCTGGCCGACGACGATCACATCCGCGCCGACCAGAGCAGAGCGGCCGATCTGGAGCGGCTCGCGGACGCGCTGTCGGTCCACCTGTCGGCGACGGTGCCGTCGTCGGCGATGGGGACCGTCGGCGGCACGGTGTACGGCCTGCTGCCCGTGGTCGTCCCGACGGGCAGCCCCGAACAGCGGGCCGTCCGGCTGGCGTCCGACTTCGTGGACCGGGTCGGCGGCGGCCTGCGCGCGATCGTGGCGGTCGCCCCCGCGGGATCGGAGATCAGCGGCATCGTCCGGGGAAAGGCCCAGGCCGACCGGGTGCTCCGGGTGATGCGGGAGGGCCACACCACCCTGCGGGTGGCCCGGCTCGACGATGTGCAGACGCTCGCGCTGATCCTGGAACTGCGCGACCTCGCGGCCGCGCGCGACGAGCGGCCGGGCGGCGCGATCGCCCGCCTGATGGAGTACGACGAGCGGAACAACGCGGGCCTCGTCGAATCCCTGGAGGCCTGGCTGGACGCCCACGGCGACGTGGCGAAGGCGGCCGGCGCCCTGTTCATCCACGCCAACACCCTGCGCTACCGGCTCAGGCGCGTCACCGAGGTCGGCGAGATCGACCTGGACGACCCGGAGCAGCGGTTCGCGGCGATGCTGCACCTGCGCATCCTGGCGCCGCGCTAGCGTCCCGCGTCGGGACGACCCGGTGAACGTTCGTCGGACAGCACACCCAGAGCACCGTCCGGCCGCTGGACCTTCACGGAGATCGGCCGATCGCCGCCGGCACATCGACACTCCACAGATGCGAGTAAGTCGCAATAGCGATTGGAGTGCAGTTCTGTCAGACTGCCTCATAGGGGATGTCGTCACGCACGCTCGGCGACAGGTCGCCATGAACGCTCTCATCATGCGAAAGGCGGGCGGATGAACGGCCCACAGGTCACGGTGGAAGTGATCCTGCTCCGGTTCGGCGACCGCGGCTGGGCCTACCGGCGCTCCACGGCACCGCTCGACGGCGCCACCGTCCCCTGCGACCTGGCCAGAACCCTCGCCGGGCATCCCACCCTGCTGCACTCCACCAGCTGGCGCCACACCCCCGGGCACGGGCTGGTCCTCACCTACGCCGCCTACCCCGATCCCGCGGCCGGCGCGTCCGCCACCCCGCTCGACGAGCTCAGCATCGCCTTCGGCGACCGCCCCGACGCCCCCCGCCCCAGCGAGGTGACCACCGACCACGTCGCCGCCCACGCCATCAGGCACCTCGCCCACCTCGCCGGCGGCGACCCCGTGGCCGGCACCGCGATCGCCGGCGACGAGCCCCTGGCCGCCATGCTCAGCCTGGTGCCCGCGGAACTCGCCGGCGAGATCTGACGGGAGGGCCGGGTGACCATCGCCGTACTGGAAGCGCTGACCTTCGGTTTGAGTCGCATGGTGGCGGCGGCCGGCAAGGCCGGGGAACGTCTGTGCCTCCTGACGGGAGACCGGGACATCTACCGTCACGAACTCCAGCGCCTGCCGACGGACGCGCTGGAGATCGTCGATGTCGACACGCGTGCCCTCACCAGGTGTTCGGCGGTGCTGGCATCGCTGCCGGAACTCCGCGGCCTGATCTGCTCGACCGACACCTGGATGGTGCCCGGAGCCGAGCTGGCCGCCCGGTTCGGCCTGCCGGGTCCGAACCGCGAAACGGCGCGCGTGCTCCGCGACAAGCTCGCGGTGCGCCGCCTCCTGCACGAGCGGAACCCGTCCCTGAACGCGGCCGTCCCGGTCTCGCCCGGCGCGACGGCGACCATGGTGGAGAAGGCGGTCGGACTGCCGGCCGTCCTGAAGGACTCCGCGGGCACGGGCTCGCGCAACGTATGGCTCGCCCGTACCACCGGGCAACTGGAGCTCGCGCTCGCCGAGGCGGCCGGACGGTCCTTCATGGGCGGCCTGTTCGCCGAGCCGTACATCACCGGACCGCTCTACAGCGCCGAGACGCTGACCTGGGAGGGCCGTACCCGGCTGCTCGGCGTCTCCGGGCGGCTGACGTCGGCGCGCTGGTTCGGCCGTGAGGAACTGCTGTCGTTCCCCGCGATGCTGCCCGAGCCCGATCTGGCCGGCGTCGAACAGTGGGTGGCGCAGGTACTCGCCCTGGTGGGGCACACGCGCGGGTTCGCGCACGTCGAGTTCGTCTGGACGGTGAAAGGGCCCGAACTGGTCGAGATCAACGGCCGGATCGGCGGGTGCCTCGCGGGCGAGGCGATGTGCCGCTCCCTCGGGGTCAACGTCTATGAGGCGATGGTCGACATGGCCTTGGGCCGTGCACCCGCGCTGCTCGACGCCGTTCCGGACCTGGGCGCCATCTCGGCGCGGGGAGGCGGAACGGGGGCGACGGCGACCGTGCTCGTCTACCCCGACCGGCCCGGAACCTTGCGGAGGGTGGACGGACTGGAGGAGCTGGCCTCGCATCCCGGCTCACCGGAGTGGTATCCGACCATGACGATCGGGACGAGAGTGACGGATCTCGGCGACCAGGGGGCGTGCACGGGTCTGCTGCTGGCGGAGGGGCCGACGACCGAGCTGGCGGTGTACAACGCGATCAGCGCCGCCCACGCCGTCCGGCCGGTCATGGCGTCCGCCGGCCCGCCATGACCGGGTCTCTACCGGATGCGGCGGTGACAAAGGCTTCCGCCACTCGGCAGGATCATGGATTTCTGTCACGATGAGGGGCATGCCCGTTCTGCGCCTGTTGCGCGCCACCGTGTTCGCGGTGGTGTGCGTGGCGGTGTCGCTGGGCATGCACGCGCTGGCCGGCGGCGCCACCATCGACGTGGCGGTCTTCGTCGGGGCGACGGCGCTGGTGACGGGTGGCGCCTACGTGCTCTCCCGGCGGCAGCGGGGCCTGGGAGCCCTGCTCGCCGCGGCGTTCGTCACCCAGTACGGCCTGCACCACCTGTTCTCCGCGGCGATGCGGCCGCCACCGGTTCACGGTCACGGGCACGGCGGGCTGGCCGTGGGTGTGGCGATGCTGCTGGCGCACACGGTGACCGCGCTGCTGTCGGCTCACTGGCTGGAACGCGGGGAGACGGCGCTGGCCACGCTGCTGCGCCTGCTCGTCGCGGCCGTGGTGACCCTGCTGGTGCGGGTGGCCACGCCGTCCGCACCACGCCTCGTGCCACGGCGCCACGGGGACGGCGCGTCTTTGTTCCTCACCCGGCTGCTCGCCTCGGCCGTCTCCAGGCGCGGGCCGCCGGCGGGGGTCGTCGTCATCTGATCCGGGCCACGTGCCCGTGAGACCTTCACCGGCGCGGGCCGTCCCGGCCGGTCTCCGGTCGTCGCCTGCTCCGCGCCGCGCGCCGGCCGCCACCACGGCGGCCGTGCTCGCGGGCCAGGGCACCGCGACGTCCCCATGACGAACCCCGCCGAGGCGCGCGTCCACCTGTGCGCGCCTCCGTGAACGGAGACCTTTCATGACCTCTGACGTGCGCGAGCTTCAGCCTGCTCCCGAACGCTCCCGTTCCACCGCCTGGCCGGCCACGCGAGCGCTGCTGCTGCGCCTGCACTTCTACGCCGGCATCCTCGTGGCGCCCTTCCTGCTGGTGGCCGCCACCACCGGCCTGCTGTACGCCTCCTCCTTCCAGCTGGAGAAGGTCGTCCACGCCCACGAACTCACCGCTCCGCTTCCGCCCGCCGACCAGGCGCCGCTCCCCCTGGCGCGGCAGATCGCCGCCGCCCGGCAGATCGCCGCCGCCCGGCAGGCGCATCCGCAGGGGGCGATCGGCGCCGTGCGGCCCGCCTCCGAACCGGGAGAGACCACCCGCGTCCTGCTCAACGCGGAGGGCCTGCCGGAGAGCACCCAACTGGCGGTCTTCGTCGACCCGTACACCGGCCAGGTCCGCGGCGCGCTGCCGAGCTACGGCAGTTCGGGCGCGCTGCCCGTGCGCGCCTGGATCTCGAGCCTGCACCGCCATCTGCACCTGGGCGAGCCCGGACGCGTGTACAGCGAACTGGCGGCGAGCTGGCTGTGGGTCGTCGCGCTCGGCGGTGTCGTGCTGTGGCTGACCCACCGTCGCCGCACCCTGCGGCCCGACCGCAAGGCGAAGGGTCTGCGGCGCACCCTGTCCTGGCACGGCTCGGTGGGCCTGTGGATCACCGTCGGCCTGCTGTTCCTGTCCGCGACCGGCCTGACCTGGTCGAAGTACGCGGGAGCGAACGTCGACAAGCTCCAGACCGCGCTCAGCTGGTCCACCCCGTCCCTGCCCGCCACCGCTCCGGGGCACTCCGGCCACTCCGGGCACGGCGACGGGCCCACCACCGAGGACGACGCCGACCGCATCGTGCGAGCCGCGGCGGGCGCCGGACTGTCCGGGCCGCTGGAGATCGCCTGGCCCGCCAAGGCGGGCGGCGCCTTCACGGTCAAGGAGATGGACCGCCAGTGGCCTCAGCGCAACGACCAGGTCGCGGTCGACCCGGCGAGCGGCCAGGTGACCGGCGAACTGCGTTTCGCCGACTACCCCTTGGCCGCCAAGCTGACCCGCTGGGGCATCGACGGGCACATGGGCGTGCTGTTCGGCCTGGCCAACCAGATCGTCCTGGCCGCACTCGCCCTCGCGCTGATCTCCATGATCATCCTGGGATACCGGATGTGGTGGCAACGGCGGCCCACCCGAGGCTTCGCCGCCCCCTACGCGCGCGGCGGCTGGCGCGCGGCGCCCGTGCCCGTACTGCTGTCCATAGGAGTGGTCGCGATCGCGGTGGGCGTGTTCATCCCCCTGCTCGGCATCTCACTACTGGCCTTCCTGGCCATCGACGTCGTACTCGGCCTGGTCAAGCGCTCCACCTGACCCACGCACCGCGACCATCCACGGGATGGTGGCGGGCGACCCGGCTGTGCCCTGCGGACATCTCCGGCACCATCTCACACGCGGCGTCGGCCCGGGTGCGGCGGGGCCGGAAGGCGCACCCTCGCGGCAGATTGGTGAGCTCGACAGTGGGGACGACGAGCTCGGATCACAAGAGCGCGTTCCCCGCAGGTGACGGCGGTCGAAGGAGATCAGCGAGGCTCTCCTTCGGCTGCGAAATAGATGCAATAGCGAGTTCTTCGCACCTGTGGGAGACTGCATGTGTGACCGCGGCGCCCGATGAAGCTTCCTTGCAGCGCTATCCGGCCGGGCGGTCGGGCGCCGCGCCTCCGCATATCCGCCTGGTGAGCGGGTCGCAAGCCGCGACCTACCAGTCGATGGTGGCCGAAGTGGGCGGCCGGGTGTTCACCGGACCACCTTGGTGTGAACCGCACGGCTTCGCCCGCAGCGTAGCGGTCCGCATGCTGGTCGACCTGCACCAACCGGGCTTCGTGCTCGCCCTCGCCATGGACGGCGAACAGGTGTGCGGCTTCGCCTACGGGCATCTGGCCTCCCGCCTCGCGGCCCTGGCGGGGCATCCGAGCGCGGACGACTTCACCCTCAAGGAGCTGGCCGTACTGCCCGAGACGCGAGGACAGGGAATCGGCACCCGCCTGCACGACTCCCTGCTGGCGGTCGCGTGCGGCGGACCACGCTGGCTGGCCACCCATCCGGCCGCCACGGCGGCCCTCGGCCTCGGCCGGAAAAGGGGATGGCGAGAGGTGGCCTACCTCCCCGAGCGCGCCATGACCCCGCTCATCATGCGGAAGGCACGCGAGTGAGCGCCCCGCGTGACGGCGTCGCGGCCGTAAGGGGGCCGGCGGGGTGCTCGGCCGGAGCAAGGGTCGTGCGGCCGGAGGTCATCGCAGCAGCGGAATGACCTCGGCGAACGTCCGCATGTGATCCTCCATGACGCTGATGTAACCGATGCCGTACTCCTCGCGGTACCGCAGCAGAGTGTCGGCGATCTCCTGCGGCGAGCCGATCAGGACGCTGGGCAGTTCCGCGAGGGTCTCGGGCGGCACGCCCATGGCCGTGCCGAGCGGCGACAGGTCGATGTCGGCCACTGTGACGCCGACGCCGGCCACGAAGAGGTTCAGCGTGATGTCGGCGATCCGCTCGCCCGCCGCTTCCCGGACCCGCTCCACCCGGGACGCCAGAGCCTCCTCCGGGGTGCCCGCGCTCATGACAACCTTTCGGAGAAGGGCTCGAGGGTGTGCCGCCGCGCCGCGTCCGCCGCGGAACCGTGGGCGGCACGCGACAGGCTCTCCCACTTCTGCCGGCCGTCGAGGCGGCGCGCGTACTCCTCGCGCACCTCGTCCAAGCCTCCGACGCCGAACAGAACCCGCAGGGGTCCTCGGACGGTGATCGGTCATGACGTGCTCCCGGCGCAAACGCATCCGGCACCCCGAGACGGGTCTGCTCGAATTCGACTGCCAAGCGCTCCTGGAAGAAGACCGGTCACAGATCCTGGCGCTCTTCGTTCCCGCGCCCGGCACGGACACCGCCGACCGCCTCGCGCTGCTCGGCGTCCTACGCGCCGGTCAGCACCACTGACACCCCGCCTCCGCCGAGGTGGGAGACGGTCCCGGGATGACGCGCGGCCGCGTGTCAGGTAGGGCGCCGGCTCGTCATCCGCTGGGTCCCGACCACGTTCAGTAGCTCGAACTGCGCGGCGGTCGTGGTGCCGGGCGGCGCGGAGTAGACGACGATGCGCAGATCGGACCCCGGCACGGTGAGGACATCGCAGTCCACGGTCACCGCACCCACGTCCGGGTGGTGCACGACCTTGGTGTCCCCGATGCCGTACCTGCCGACCGCGTGCGCGGCCCACAGCTCACCGAAGCGCCGGCTGTCGAGCAGGTACAGGTGATCGCGTTCGGACACCGACAGGCGCAGTGCGCGGGACAGAGCAGTGAGCACCTGGGCAGACGGGGACGTGGCCCGTCCGCGTTCGAGGCGGACCACGTAGTCGACGGACAGCCCGGCCAGCTGGGCCAGTTCCTCGCGGCGCAGACCCGGCGCGCGCCGCACCCCGCCCGACGGCAGCCCGACCTCCCCGGGCGGCAGCCGGTCCCTCCAGTGGCGCAGGGCCGCGCCCAGGTCGGCACGGTCCGCGGGTCCGGTGGGTGCGCTGCTCATACCGCCTATTGTCCGCCATCATCCGAAAGACAGCCTGGTACAGGCAGTCCCCCCGTCGACGGGTACTCTGTCTGTCCCGGCGTCACTGGGCCATGGTGGCCGCATGACCATCACAGTGATCACCGGCGCCAACAAGGGCCTCGGCCGCGAAACCGCCAGGCGGCTCGTCGAACTGGGACACACCGTCTACGTGAGTGGCCGGGACGCGGAGCGGACCGAGCGGGCCGCCGCCGACCTCGGCGCACGCCCCCTGCTCCTCGACGTCACCGAGGAGGCGTCGGTGCGTGCCGCGGCCGCGACCGTACGTGAGGAGGCCGGCCGGGTCGACGTCCTCGTCAACAACGCGGGCGTCTCCGTGCCGCGCGCCACGGCACAGGACCTGACAGCGGATGCGCTGCGGGCGGTATACGAGCCGAACGTCTTCGGACCTGTACGAGTGACCAACGCGTTCCTGCCGCTGCTCGCAGCCGCGTCGCACCCGGTCGTCGTCAACGTGAGCAGCGGGCTCGGCTCACTCGCCATCAACGAAGACCCTTCGCTCGCGCCCGACTACGTGCCGGCGCCTGCGTACGCGTCGTCGAAGGCGGCGCTGAACATGCTCACCATCCACTACGCCAAGGCCCTGCCCGGAATCAGGTTCAACGCCGTGGACCCCGGCTACACGGCCACCGACCTGAACGGTCACCGCGGGCGGCAGACGGTGGAGGAGGGGGCGCGAGCCATCGTCGCGGCGGCGACCGCGCCCCCGGGAACCCCCACGGGCACCTTCACGAACACGGCCGGCAGGGTGCCATGGTAGACCTGCAGCACCGCCGGCCGGTCGATCGCGCCCGGAGATACGCACCCGGCGCTCTGCCACGTTAGCGCCGACAGTTTCCGGATACCTGGTGCGCTCCCCCGGCTGAACCGTCGCCGACCGCCGCAGGCCGCGGGTGCGGCCGTCGTCGCGCCGGCACCATGCCCGTGATCGGCGCACACGTCCGTGATCGGCCGCGGCAGGAACCGGGAGGACCGTTGAACGATCAAGATCCAACGGACACTTCCTGGCCGCTCTCAGAGCTTGATCGTGCGGGTGGTGATGCCGGCGACGTACTTGTGGTCCTGGTAGAAGCTGCACTTGGCCTTGTAGCGGTCGCCGTTGGTGCCCTTGATCCAACCGGACTTCCCGGAGACGCCGCTGCCGCTTCTGGCCACGTTGACGCGTATGCCGTGGGTGTGCCACTTGAGGCTGTGCCGGTGGATCGGCCAGCACTTGATCTGAAGGTAGCCGCGGCATCCGGTGATCTCCCCGGATATCCCGTACTGCGTGTTGTTGCGGCGGGCGATGAAGGCGTTCGCGCTGCAGTAGTACCTGGAAGCGGACGCAGGTGTGCCGGCCCTCGTCCCGGTGGCGGCCGATGCCGTTCCGGAGAGGGCGGGCGCGGACGAGAGGGTCACTACCGCGGTCACGATGAGAATTCCGGCGTTGGAAGTCATGTCCGTCCCGTTTCTTGTGGGGGCCGCCAAGGGTCACTGATCTTGGCGTTCCCCTCCTTAGATGCGCCCGTGTGCGGAGATGTTCACTCCGACGTCCGCCGGCATGTCAGGGCCTCAGGCTGAAGGATCCGGCCGGGCGAGGGGCCGACCTGCCCGGACGTGCAGCGGGGGCGCGCCCACCTAACAGCCTGTCCACACATCCGGGGCGACTTCACCTTGTCCGCCTCACCTTGTCCGTCCAACGCGCTCACGCGGAGGCGGGTGATCCGCCCTCGGCCAGCCAGCCGCTTGTCTCAGCGAAGGCGCGTCAATGCACTGGACCGGCTTCCGGATGGCGTCGCAGGCGCTGCCGCCGGTGTCGTCATCGGCTCGTAAGGTTTCGGCGCTGTTCCTGTACCTAATCTGGTCGCATGATCCCAGTTCGCGGAGCCCGCGTGGCGGTCGTCGCCCTGTCAGCGGCGTTGCTGGTGTCCGCGTGTGGCGGCCTCAACGGCAGTCGGGCAGCCGATCCGGTCGGCGGCGCCTCTCCACCGTCTGCCGCCCTGCCGCCTGCCACGTCGGCATCGGCGTCGGCATCGGCGGCGTCGTCGGCGTCGGGCCGGGTCGCCGTGCCCGACGCGCTGCGGTTCAGCGCGACGACCCTGAAGGGTGAGAGGTTCGAGGGGGCGAGCCTGGCGGGCAAGCCGGTCGTCTTCTGGTTCTGGGCGCCGTGGTGTCCCAACTGCCTGTCCGAGGCGCCCGCGGTCAAGGCCACCGCGGCCAGGTTCACCCGGGTGAGGTTCGTCGGGGTCGCCGGTCTGGACACCGAGGCGGCGATGAAGGAGTTCGTCCAGCGCACCGGCACCGGCACCATCGTGCACCTGTCGGATGAGAAGGGCACGGTGTGGACCAAGCTCGGCATCAGCCGGCAGTCCACGTACGTGTTCATGAGACCCGACGGGGTGACGGCCAAGGTGTCGGGCCCGCTCGACTCCGCCGAACTGGCCGACCTCGTCCAGCGCCTGGCCGGATGAGACCCCTCATGCCGCCGGACACCCGTAGCGGGGCAGGCCGCCGATGATCGCCGGCCTGCCGCTCGCGCTGGCGCTGACGGCGGGTCTGGTGGCCGCCTTCAACCCGTGTGGGTTCGCGATGCTGCCGGCCTACCTCACCTTGCTCATCACCGGCGACACATCCTCCCCCCGCCGCCCGGTAAGCCGGGCGCTGGTCCTGTCGGCGGCGATGAGCGCCGGGTTCGTCACCGTCTTCGGCCTGTTCGGGCTGGCCGTGACCCCGCTGGCCCTCTCGGTCGGCCGCTACCTGCCCTGGGTGACGATCATCATCGGCGTTCTCCTGCTGGGCCTGGGCGGATGGCTGCTGGCCGGTCGCGAGCTGCTGCTGCGCGTGCCCCGGCTGGCCACCGGCCGTCCTACCACCACCTCGGTCGTGTCGTTGTACGGCTACGGCCTGTCGTACGCGGTGGCGTCGCTGTCCTGCACGATCGGGCCGTTCCTCGCGGTCGTCTCCGCCTCCGTGGCGAGCGGCGGCCTGCCCGGCGGGCTGGCGATCTTCGTGGCCTACGCGCTCGGCATGGCACTGGTCATCGCGCTGCTGTCGCTGACCGTCGCGCTGGCCCACGCCGCCGCGGTGGCGCGCCTGCGACGGCTGCTGCCCTACCTGTCCCGGATCAGCGGCGTCCTGCTCCTGCCCGCCGGACTGTACGTCATCTACTACGGCTGGTACGAGCTGCGCATCTACTCCGGCGCCCCCAGCGGGGACCCGCTCGTGCACGCCGCCGTCACCGTCCAGGGCACGCTCTCCTCCTGGGTGGAGACCCTCGGCGCGGGCGGCATCGCCCTCATGCTCACCGCACTCATCCTCGGCGCGTCCGCACTCCGACGCATACGACGCAGGAAGATCACACGTATCAGGTGACAAGCTCATCGTCACCAGGTGATCGTGCTGCGCGCGTGACCACGTTGCCTTCGACCTTCGAGGAGAGATCATGACCGAGCCGTCCGTGACCAGGCCACAGGCAGTGATCTTCGATGTGAACGAGACCCTCACCGACATGGAGCCGCTGCGCGACCGGTTCGAGGAGGCCGGCCTTCCCCGTGATTCGATGGACACCTGGTTCGCGAGCGTGCTGCGCGACGGATTCGCGCTCACCGTGGCCGGGGGATACGCCGACTTCGCCGACATCGCCGCCGAGGTGTTAAAGGAACTGCTCGTGAGCAGGGGTGCCACGGACGGCGACGTCGACCCCGGCACGGCGGTCGATCACGTGCTGGGCGCGTTCAGACGGTTGCGGGTGCATCCCGACATCCCTGAGGGGATGCGCCTGCTGCACCAGAGCGGCATCCGGCTGTTCACCATGACCAACGGCGCCGCGGCGATGACCGAGGGCATCCTCGCCCGCGAGGGGCTGCTCGACCTGGTGGAGGCGCGGCTGGACGTCAGCGCTCCCCGCGCCTGGAAGCCGGCCCGGGCCGCCTACGAGTACGCGCTCGGCGCGACCGGCGTCCGGCCGGACCAGGCGGCCCTGGTCGCCGTGCACCCCTGGGACATCGACGGCGCCCAGCGCGCCGGCCTGACCGGGGCCTGGCTGAACCGGCGCGGTCTGCCCTATCCGGGCACGATGACCGTCCCGCGGGTGACCGCGCCCGACCTCGTGACCCTCGCGGGCCGGTGGGCTTAGGATCCGCCCGTCACGAGGCCGGGATGGCGATCTCCAGCCAGACCGTCTTACCGCGCCCGCTCGGCGAGCTGTTCCACGCGCTGGCCAGTGCCTCCACCAGGAACAGGCCGCGTCCGTGCTCCGCCTCAGCGCTGCCTTCCTCGGACAGGGAGAAGGGGGAAGGCACCGGCGGATCGCTGTCGGAGTCCCGTACTTCGAGGCGGACGCGATCGGCGAACGCGCGCAGCCGCACGTCGACGTCGGTGCCCGCGTGGATGAGCGCGTTGGTGACGACCTCGGAGGTGACGAGCTGCAGGTCCTCCGACACCTCCGTCAGGCCCCACTGGCACAGCAGGTCATGCACCAGGCCCCGGACCTCCTTGGCCCCCCGCAAGTCGCGTGCCTCGATGTGCAGGTGCCCCGTGCGGGGCACGTCTTCGGCGCCTTCGTAGCGGGCCAGGAGCAGCGCCACGTCGTCGCGGCGGCGCCGCGGATCGGGTGCCTCGGTGAGGAGGCGGTCGGCCAGCTTCTCGAGATCGGCGCCCGCCTCGAGGGCGGCGGAACGGAAGATCGCGGCTGCACCATCACCGGGGTCCTCGACGCGCGGGTCGACCAGCCCGTCCGAGTACAGCATGAGCACCGACCCCGCCGTCAGCGTGTGCTCCCGCGCACGGTAGGGAGTCGGCGCGGCCACTCCGAGCGGCACGTTGGCCGGGGCCTCCAGGGTACGGAGGACGCCGTCGGAGCATCGCAGGAGCGGTGCCGGATGGCCGGCGAGCGCCACCTCGGCGTGGCCGTCCGCCGTGTCCAGGGCGACGACGCAGCACGTGGCGAGCAGGTCGGTGCCAAGCCGGGAGAGAAGCGCGCCGGTCCGCTCGAGGAGCGCCGCCGGCCCATGGCCCTCCGTCGCGTACGCCGCCACCGCGCTGCGCAGCTGGCCCATGACCGCGGCGCTCTCCAAGGTGTGGCCCTCCACGTCACCGATGACCAGCACGACGCGCTCGTCCGGCGATTCGATCAGGTCGTACCAGTCGCCACCCACCTCGTAGGTGGCGGCGGCGGGCTGGTAGCGGGCCGTGGTGGTGAGTCTCGGCACGTCCGGCAGTACGGGCGGGAGCAGCCTCTTCTGCAGGCATTCGGCGTACGCCTGCCGCTTCCTGGTCAGTTCGATGCGTTCGACGGCCGAACCCAGCCACCCGGCCATCATGGTGAGGACGGCCCTCTCCTCGGGGGCGAAGCGCCGAGGTCCGCCGAAGGACAGGCAGCAGACGCCGACCACGTGGTCGCTCCCGGTGAACGGCACGTCGATGACATGTCTGCTTCCGATGAGCGGAAGGTAGGCGGCGGCGTACATCTCATGATCGAGGCCCTCGGCGGCCGGCCGGTCCGGGTCACCCGAGACGAAGAGCGCACGTCCCGCGACCGCCTGGGCGGCGGGCGTGTGGGCGTGCAGCCCTGAGCCGTGGAGCTCGTGCACGAGGTCGGAGGAGTCACCGCTGTGCCCGATGACCCACAGGCGCCCGTCGCCCACCGAGGCCAGCACCATTGCCCGGGCGTGGAACGGCGACATGACGCAGAACCGTGCCGCTCCGACGACGTGATCCATGGTGGTCGCCCGGTTCAGCATGTCGGCCAGCCGCTGCAGCGGATACATGAGGCTCAGGCCGGCCGATCCGGGGACCCCCGGCACTCCCCAGACGGCGAGGCCGGCCGATCCGGCCGGCGACTCGGCGCCCGGGGCGGCCTCACCGGCGTTCGCCGGATACGGCTGGGCCTTCGCCGCGTCGAACACGGGGACGAGCACGGGCAGATGCCCGGGTGTGATCGGCCCGCGACGGGCGGCGAGGGCGTCGAGGACGACGGCGAGCCGGTCGCCGATCGTCTTGAGCACCGCGCGATCTTCGTCGGCATAGCCGCCTCTGTCCTCGGGCCGGAGGACCGTCAGGGCGCCGAAGCGGTGCTCTCCTGCCCAGAGGGGGGCCGCTGCCACGGTGTACGGATAGGGCGTGCCCCCCGGACGGTCGTCGGCCCGCGGATCCGGATCGGCCAGGACCGCCACCGTCCCGTCCAACACGGCTCGTGCGGAGGCGTAAGGAGCGTCGAGCGCCATGCGGCCCGGGAGCGTGAAGACCGACGGTGGGCTGCCGCCGATCATCGCGGCCTTGAGTTCGGCGCCGTCGGCCGTCAGGAGGTAGACGGCCGCCGCGACGGCGTTCAGCCGGTCAGCGGCCTCACACACGGCAGGATGCAGTGCCGCCGCGAGATCGCCCGGGATCTCAACGGGCCCGTCCTCGCGGGCGTCTCGCACGACCATCCCGCTGCCCGTCACGGAGGCGCTTCCCGTCCCGTCGAAATGGGCGAACGCCCGGCATCCGCGTGCCTTCCAAAGACAGATCGCCGTCGAGCCGCCTCCGCCCGCCCGCCCCACGCCGTGCTGCCCCGGCCCCAGGCAGCGGCGACCCGGCCGCCCCACGCCGCAGTGACCCGGCCGCCGCACACCGCAGCGACCCGGCCGCCGCACACCGCAGCGACCCGGCCGCCGCACACCGCAGCGACCCGGCCGCCGCACACCGCGATGACGGCTTGGCCGCCCCACGCCGACGAGGACCGCAGCTCCGTCCCTCGATACGGGCTCATCCGAAGGCCTCCGTCACGTCCTGTCGGCGTCTCTGATAACGGCGATCGTGTGCTTTCCTCCAGGCACCCCGGAGACGCCTGTCGTCGCGCCCACTCGCGGTCGGCCGACCCCGTGCGCATTCCGAACTCCGCCAGGGGCTCTCACACCGGCTTCCGCCTCGACGGCGGGACGCGCGTCCGGCGAGGTCAGGCGCCTGCGGGCCGTACTCCTGTACGCCCCATCCTACGACGCGCCCCACCGGCGGCCCGGAGGAGATGTCCGGTATACAGTCCGCTCGGCACGGCACCCACCGACACCTGGACGGCCACGTCCACCACGCTTCATCTCCCGATGCCCGAAACCCTTGGTCACCCACGCCCCGGTTCTGCGATCAGCAGCGGGGCGTTTCGGCTGCTGGCGGCCAACTGGGCAGCGTTGCGCGCAGAATCGGCTTTCCCGGGCTGCACTTCCATGATCTCCGGCGTACTTGAAAGGAGCGCGGAGGCGCTTGGAGCGCATTGATCTGATGCCACGGGCGGGCAGATCCGGTCAGCGGCGAGCCGACGGATAGCCGACCTTAGCTCGGCTCGGCCAGGGGTCAGTCCCGTGGACACAGAGACCGGGCCGAAGTTCGCGCCCATTGGCGCACGTGCCAATAAATGCGGACATAGCAACCTTAGGCGACTGCGCCATCACGCGTCCGGTGACACGCGGCATCGCCGGAGGTGGATGGCCGACGTCGCGTCGCAGGAGACGTTGATGACGGCGACTGCGTGCCGCCGATGGCCGGCGAGACCTACCCGGCCGCGGTGACCGGGTAGAACCGCCGGTCACGTGATCAGGGTCGTGTCCAC
Source organism: Sphaerisporangium sp. NPDC005289 (assembly GCF_040607455.1). NCBI lineage: Bacteria > Bacillati > Actinomycetota > Actinomycetes > Streptosporangiales > Streptosporangiaceae > Sphaerisporangium > Sphaerisporangium sp. NPDC005289. Next base: position 23,690 of record NZ_JBEXGS010000032.1, on the reverse strand, counting down.
TTCTGGTTGTTCTGGCCGGTGCACGACCAGATCTGGACCTTGGTGCCGTTGGCGGTGCCGGAACCGGAGACGTCCAGGCACTTGTTCGCGCCGACGGCGATGATGGTGCCGTCGGAGTTGAGGCGCCACTTCTGGTTGTTCTGCCCGTTGCAGTCCCAGATGATCACGGGCGTGCCGTCGGCGGTGCCGGCGCCGTTGACGTCCAGGCACTTGTTGCCGTAGACCCGCAGCTCGTTCGCGTTGGTGGCCGCCCATTGCTGGTTGGCGCCGCTGTTGCAGTCCCAGATCTGCAGCTGGACGCCGTTGGTCTGGGAGGCGCCGTTGACGTCCAGGCATCGGCCCGAGGCCACGCCCCGGATCGTGGAGCCGGGCGATGTGCTGCCGGCGGGCCGAAGGTGCAGGCCGAACTCGGCGATGCCGGGGGCGGCCCGGGAGCCGGTGATGCGCAGCCTGACCCGGCTGGTGGTGACCGGGGCCGGCAGGCGGATCAGCTTCTTGTGGCCGATCGTGGTATCGGCCGCGATCTGGGTCCAGGCGGTGCCGTTCCAGGAGTCCACGGCGAACGACCTCGTGCGCTGGCCGATGCGCAGGTCCTCCTGGGTGGAGATGACATCGAAGGTCCGCGAGGAGGGCAGGGTCAGCACCAGCGCGCCGGTGGTCCCGGTCGGCTGCCAGGAGGTGTCGAGGTCGCCGTTCACCGCCAGGTCGGGGGTGTGCCCGGTGGTGGCGGAGGTGCCGCTGTCGTTGGCCGCGCCGGCGCCGCTCGCGAGATTGGTGGCGAAGGTCGAGGACACGATGGCGCCGAACTGGGTCAGGGTGTCCACCGCCGTCTGGTCCAGCAGCCCCTGCCGATTCGGGGAGAGGTTCAGCAGCATGTTGCAGTTGCGTCCCACCGACGCGTAGTACATCTCGAGCAGCTCGCTCGGGGGTCTCCAGGTCTCGCCGGGCTGCCAGAACCAGTTGTGGCGGGCCGACAGGGTGCCGTTGCACTCTCCGGGGAACCATCGCAGCATGTTCCACGCGCTGGTCCCGTCGGCTTTGCGCTGGGACAGCACGCCGTCGCTGCCGAGATCACTGGCGCCGTTGCCGCCGGGCACGCCCAGCACCGAGTCGGCGCCGGTCGCGGGATCGCCGGTGGCTGGCACGACCGACCATTCCGAGGTGCGCGCGTAGCCGTTCTCGTTGCCGACCCAGCGCACGTCCGGCCCGCCGTCGTTCTCCATGACCGCGTTGGGCTGCAGCGTGCGGACCATGGTGGCCCAGTCCTTGAAGTTGTAGGGCTGGGTGCGGCCGGTCGGGTTGGCGCCGTCCCACCACAGTTCGTCGATGCCGCCGTAGCGGGTCAGCAGCTCGTACAGGGTGTTCTCGAAATAGGCGTTGTAGTCGTCGGAACTGAAGCGGAACGTCACTCCGTTGACGACCTCCGAGGAGTCGGCGGGGATCGTCACCTGCCTGGAGGCGCTGCCGTTGGCGAACCGCCCGCCGGACAGGTTCTCGTGCAGGTCGGCGGGCGACACGTACAGACCGGCCTTCAGCCCGTACTTGTGCATGGAATCGGTGAAGCTCTTGACCACATCACCCTGTCGGCCGGACCAGGAGGACGACGCCACGCCGAAGTTGCTGTACTTGGAGGGGAAGAGCAGAAAACCGTCGTGGTGCTTGGCGGTGAGGATGGCCCCCTTGAACCCGGCGTTCTTGATCGAGGCGGCCCACTGGTCGGTGTTGAGACCGGTGGGCTGGAAGGCGTTCGGGTCCTCGGTGCCGGTGCCCCACTCTCTGCCGGTGAAGGTGTTGATGCCGAAGTGGAGGAAGTTGTACTGCTCCAGCCGCTGCCAGGCCAGCTGGCGCGGCGCCGGCACGACATCGGCGGCCTTCGCGATGATCGTCGCGGGTGAGTCCGACGCCGACACCGGCGCGACCTGCACCGTGGCGGCGTAGGAGGCGTCGGCCGGTGCCAGGGCGACCGCGACCAGGCCGAGAACCGACATCACACTGAGCGCTCTTCTGACAAGAGTGCGCATCATCGGCGCGAACGTACGCCGATCCGCAGTCCACATGTGTGGTCCTTTCTTCGACGCGCGGATGTTCGGTGGGCCCGGGAGGTGAGCCCTGGGAGGTGAGCCGAGGAGAGGCCTGCGGTACGGCAGGCACGGACGGTCATGGACGCAAGCGCGCCTCACGGAATCGATTCGATGGCGTCGGCGCCACGATCACCGTGGACCGCCATGGTGTCAAGGAGTCCCGCTGCGGTGAGGTCGTCGCCCGGTGCGGCCGAAATAGCGCGCCACAGCGGCGCTTCACGGCTCAGGGACGGTCGGAGCTCTCCGATTCGAACGAAATTTTCTCGGTCAACGATCTGAAAGTTTCAGCTCGATGCGCCCTGAGCCCGGTGAAGCCGGCCCGCCGGTCACTGATCGGCCGGCGAGGAGGTGCTCTCCCGAACCGTCAGGGTCGTGGCCAGCTCGAGGCCGGTCTGCGGCGTCTCCTCACCACGCCCCAGGGCGAGCGCCAACTCGGTGGCGGCGGCGGCCATCTCGGCGAGCGGCTGGTGGACGGTGGTCAGTGGAGGATCGACGAGCGCGGCGACGGGCAGGTCGTCGAAGCCCACCACGCTCACGTCCGCCGGTATCCGCAGCCCCAGCTCACGGGCGGCCTGGTAGACGCCGAGCGCCTGCAGGTCATTGCAGGCGAAGATCGCAGTGGGTCGCTCAGGTCCGCTCAGCAGGCCGAGCGCGGCCACACGTCCGCCCTGTGTGGTCAGCTCGGCGCGTACGACGAGGTCGGTGTCCACGGTCAGGCCCGCGGCCTCAAGGGCCGAGCGATAGCCGTCCAGCCGGGCACGGCAACACAGGATCCGGTCATGTCCGGCGATCATCGCTATGCGGCGGTGTCCCAGTTGTACGAGATGGCGGGTCGCCGACCGGCCTCCCGCCCAGTTGGTCGCGCCGACGTACGGGACGCCGTCCGGCAGTTCGATCGTGGGGTCGAAGACCACGAACGGGATGTCCTTGGCCCGCAACTCGTCACGCTGCTCCTGCGACAGTTGGGCGACCGTGACGACGCAGGCCGGGCGGCGGGCCAGCGTGTCGCCGATCGGATGTCCCGCCGGATCCTGCGGCGGCCCGAACTCGGTCAGCACGACTCCGACGCGCTGTTCACGGGCCACCCGCTCGACGCCGCGGATGATCTCCATGCCCCACATGTCCTCGAGCTCACCGAAGACGAGCTCCATCACGTTCCTGCGGTTGGTCTTGCGGTAGCCGTACTCGCTGATCAGCGCCTCGACACGGGCGCGGGTGTCGGCGGCCACGCCGGGACGGCCGTTGATGACCTTGGACACGGTCGGGATCGAGACTCCGGCCGTCTCCGCGATGTAGGAGATGGTCACGGGGCGGGTCGGGTCGCCTTTCTGGTGCTCCGGGTCGCTGACGGGTCCGCCCGACTCGGCGTAGGACAACCTGGCCCCTTTCGTCATCGCCCCCGCGGTGAGCACCGCGCGAAGGCCCGTTCACGGCGCAAGGATAACCCGTCGCCCACGACGGCGACTTGCGCGTTCAGGTCGAGGATCGACCCCGGCCGGCCGGCCTGGGGCGGGATGGGACGCGGGGCGGCCGTCATGCGCACAGTGGCTTTGAAACATTCAGGGAGACGCGGCGCACAACTTTCTGCACATCCAACGGCGCCAAGCCGGCATCGACCACAAAGGCAATGGTCATCGAGTCATCCGACCGCTTGACGGTCGGGCGAGGTGGAGGGTTCAGGTTTCCGGGCCGCCCGTGTAGGTCGGCGGCGCCGATGGCGGGTGGACGGAGACATGGTCGACCCCTACTTTATGTTTCTGGATATTCGGCCAAGAACTTTCCACACTCAAGGTGGTTCGGCGGTTGGAGCCGACCGCTCCTCATCGAGCGACCGCCGATCGGCGCCGTTGAAGGCTGACGCCATCGAGGGAGAGCAATGAAACTGCACAGCTTGCGGGGGGTCCGCCTGCGGATCGGGGCGGTCCTCGCCGCGCTGACCGCGCTCGTGCCGACGGGGATGATGACGGCCGTGAGCGCGAACGCCGCCGCGGGCTGCGGCGTCACCTACACCGTCTCATCACAGTGGCCAGGCGGATTCACCGCGAATGTGAGCGTTAACAACCTGGGTGATCCCATCAACGGCTGGAAGCTCGCGTGGACCTTCCCCTCGGGCCAGCAGGTCACCCAGGCGTGGAACGCGACGGTCACCTCCTCCGGAGCGCAGGTCACCGCGGCGAACGTCAGCTGGAACGCGGCCATCGCCACCAACGCGACGGTCTCGTTCGGCTTCAACGGGTCGTGGTCCAGCGCCAACACCGCGCCGACGTCCTTCACGCTGAACGGGGTCAAGTGCACCGGCGGAGTGGCCAGCCCCTCACCGTCGCCCTCGCCCAGTCCGTCACCGTCGGCTTCGCCGTCGCCCAGTCCGTCGCCATCGCCGTCACCTTCGCCCAGTCCGTCGCCATCGCCATCGCCATCGCCATCGCCATCGCCGAGTCCATCACCCTCGCCGCAGCCGGGTGACGCGATGGCCACCGTGGCCGCCATGCAGCCCGGCTGGAATCTGGGCAATACCTTCGACGCCATCCCCGACGAGACCTCGTGGGGCAACCCGCTCACCACGCAGGCCATGCTCCACCAGGTGCGCTCCCAGGGGTACAAGAGCATCCGGATCCCGATCACGTGGAGCAACCACCACGGCGCGGCGCCCGACTACACCATCGACTCGGCGTGGCTGAGCCGCGTCCGTCAGGTCGTCGACTGGTCTCTGGCCGAGGGCCTCTACGTGCTGATCAACCTGCACCACGACTCCTGGCAGTGGATCAACACCTACCCCACCGACTCCACGACGGTGATGAACCGCTACTCCGCCCTGTGGCGCCAGATCGCCGGCACCTTCCGCGACTACTCCCCGAAGCTGCTGTTCGAGAGCATCAACGAACCGCAGTTCGCCGGCACGTCCGACGACGCCCAGGGCGATCAGCTGACCAACACGCTCAACACCGCGTTCGTCCGCCTCGTACGCCAGACCGGCGGAGCCAACGCCACCCGTGTCCTGGTGCTGCCCACGCTGCACACCAGCAGCGAACAGCCCCGCCTGGACGCGCTGAGCTCCACCTTCACCGCTCTGCATGATCCCAACCTCGCCGCGACGGTCCACTTCTACGGCTGGTGGCCGTTCAGCGTGAACATCGCCGGCGGCACCAAGTACGACAGCAACGTCGAGCAGGACCTGACCGCTTCGTTCGACCGGGTCCGCACCACGTTCGTCTCCCGCGGCATCCCGGTGATCATCGGGGAGTGGGCACTGCTCAGCTATGACTACACCCGCCCGGGCATCATCGAGCGCGGCGAGTTCCTGAAGTACATCGAGGCCGTGGGGTACAACGCCCGCGCCCGCAACCTCACCACCATGCTCTGGGACGCGGGCTCGTTCCTGGACAGGAACCAGTTGCGATGGCGGGACCAGGGCGTGTTCGACATGATGAAGGCGAGCTGGACCACCCGCTCCGGCACCGCCTCCTCCGACCAGGTGTACGTGCCCCACACCGGCACGATCCCGAGCCGGACGCTCACGCTCAACCTCAACGGCACCACGTTCCAGGGGTTGCGGCAGGGCAGCACCGCTCTGACCCAGGGCACCGACTACACCGTGTCGGGCACGACGTTGACGCTCACGTCGGCGGCGCTCACCCGGCTCGCCGGCAACCGGGCGTACGGGGTGAACGCCACGATCGAGGCCCGTTTCTCCCAGGGCGCGCCGTGGCAGATCAGCATCATCTCCTCCGACACCCCCACGCAGACCGCCGCCACCGGAACAACGTCGTCCTTCGCGATTCCCACCCAGTTCCGCGGTGACCAGCTCGCCACCATGGAGGCCAAGTACGCCGACGGCAGCGGGGCCGGACCGGCCAACTGGACGTCGTACAAGGAGTTCTGGAGCTCTTTCCAGCCCGACTACAGCGCCGGCACCATCCTTCTCAAGCCCGAGTTCTTCGCCGAGGTCAACGACGGCCGCGTCACCCTCACCTTCCACTTCTGGAGTGGAAAGCAGCTCACGTACTACATCACCAAATCCGGCACCACCGTGACCGGCGGCACCAGCTGACGATCCGCACGAGCGGGTGCCGTGGCCATGCGGGCACGGCACCCGCCGAACCCTGTCGGGATTCCCCGCCGGCACGGGACGGCTCTTGCGAGCGAGTTCTCCGGCTGTCACCTCGCCGTCGGGCTGAAGCCAGAGCACTGACCGCCTGAGCGATCGGGCGCGGAACGCCGTCCGGTGCACCGCCCGTCCATGCGGTGCACCGGCCGCGAGCGTGTGATCGCGGCACCAATCGAATCGATACGACAACTCTGTCACGAGGAGCCGACATGTCCCCCGTCAGACTGTCGCGGCTTCGCAGACGGGCCGCTCTGGCCGGTACCGCTCTGCTCGCCGGGGCCCTGCTCACGATTCCCTCCGCGACGGGCACGGCCGAGGCCGCTCCCGCCGTCTACGAGCCCACATGGGCGTCAGTGGACCAGCATCCGGCCGCTCCGGAATGGTTCCAGGACGCGAAGTTCGGCATCTACTGGCATTGGGGTGCCTTCGCCACGCCTGAGTACGGCACCGAGTGGTACCCCCGCACCATGTACATCAACGGCTCGAACGAGAACAACCACCACAAGAGCGTCTACGGTGACCCCTCGGCGTGGCCGTACAACAACTTCATCGACGGCGCGCGTGACAAAGCCGGCAACTGGGTGCAGTTCGCGCCGAAGCTCACGTCACAGGGCGGCAACTTCGACCCCGGCGAGTGGGCGCAGCTGGTGGCCGACTCCGGGGCCAAGTTCGCCGGGCCGGTCGCCGAGCACCACGACGGCTTCTCCATGTGGAACAGCCAGGTCAACGAGTGGAACTCGGTCGCCCGGGGGCCCAAGCTGGACCTGGTGCAGCTGTTCGCCGACGCGATCCGCGCCAAGAACCTGAAGTTCCTGGTCACGTTGCACCATCTGTACAACTTCACCGGCTACTACGACCACGTGCCCACGCAGCCGACCACCACGTTGAAGAAACTGTACGGGCAGCTCGGCTCGGCCGCGGAGCAGCAGCTGTGGTACGACAAGCTGAAGGAGGTCGTCGACAAGTACCGGCCGGACATGATCTGGCAGGACGGCGGCCTCTATCTCGTCGACGAGTCCAAGCGGCTCAATTTCCTTTCGTACTACTACAACCAGGCCAACGCGTGGGGCAAAGAGGTCGTCGCCGCCTACAAGGACGGCTTCAACACCAATGGCGAGATGTTCGACTACGAGCGCGGCGGCCCCGCCGACATCCGTAATCCCTACTGGCTGACCGACGACGCCGTCAGCAACCCGTCCTGGTCCTACACCAACGGGATCTCGTACTACAGCTCGGCCGCGCTGCTCCATGCGCTGATCGACCGGGTGAGCAAGAACGGCAACATGCTGCTCAACATCTCCCCCAGGGCCGACGGTTCGATCCCGCAGACACAGAAGGACCTGCTGAACGCCATCGGAACCTACCTGCGGCGCAACGGCGAGTCGGTCTACTCCACGCGCGCCTGGACCACCTACGGCGAAGGGCCGACCAAGATGGGCGGCGGCAGTTTCGTGGAGCCACGGGCCGGCACGGCACAGGACATCCGCTACACCCGTAGCAAGGACAACACCGTGCTGTACGCCACCGTACTCGGCTGGCCGGGCTCCGCCCTCAACCTCGCCTCGCTGGCCGGTGGGCGGATGGATCTGTCGAACCTGAGCAAGGCCGAACTGATCGGCAACACCGCCGGCACCTACATCAACCTGCCCAACCGCACCCAGGACGCCGCCGGCCTGCACATCGGCATGCCGAGCCAGCCGTACTCGGCGCCGGCGTACGTGGTGAAGCTGACCTTCAACGGGCCGATGAAGACCCCTTCCGTCACGGCCGGTCCATTGCGCAACGTCAACGCCGCCAGATGCCTGGACGTCGCCGGCGCCTCTCAGGTCAACGGCGCGCAGGGGCAATTGTGGGATTGCAACGGCCAACCCAACCAGCAGTGGACGCCGACCTCCGCCAAGGAGCTCAGGGTCTACGGCAACAAGTGCCTGGACGCCAACGGCCAGGGGACGGCGGACGGCACCCAGATCGTCATCTGGGACTGCAACGGCGGGACCAACCAGCAGTGGACCCTCAACACCGACGGCAGCATCACCGGCGTGCAGTCCGGCAAATGCCTGGACGCCAACGCCGCCGGCACCGCCAACGGCACCAAGGTGATCCTCTGGAGCTGCCACGGTGGCAACAACCAGAAGTGGACCCGCAGCTGATCTTGTTGCCAGGGCCGACGACACCGGCGACGGCCGCTACCAGAGCATCAACCGCGGCACCGGCACCGCTCTGGACGGCATGGGCAACACCTCCGCCGGCTCCACCGCCGGCATGTGGACCCCCAACACCAGCACCAACAACCTCTGGACCATCACCGCCACCTGACGCCCGGTGAGGGGGCACGGCGATCACCGGCGTCTCGGCCGGCCCACGATACAGTTCCCCCCTGGTCGGACGCTCCAAGAACTATTTCAAAGCCCCGGCGCCGGGAGGTGGCCGACGCACATGGTGAAAATTTCACGCCTTGTGGGCGGACATGTACGAGCAGATATCCGGCGTATCTCCCGGCTGAGGTACGGAGCCGGGTCGCTCGGCTGAACTTCCTCGGCATCGGCAATAGAGGGGGACGTTGACGCTCGCGATCCGCCCCTCTTAGCATCTGACGGCTCACGCCTGACCTCTTCAGCCCGGTGGCAGGCGTCTTTCACCGGCCGAAAGAATGGAGTGCTCGACACCCGTTTGTTAGCGCTAACAGCATTCAGTCGAGAATCGGGGCCGCCCCGGCGAAGGCTTCTGTAACGAGTCGGTCGCCGGAGGTTCGGCGGTTCGAGAATGGAAAGGCCTGACATCTTGAGCAGATTCTCTTTTCTCCGGCCCGGCTCTCGCCGCCTGGCCGGCGCGTCGGTCGCCGCCGCGACCGCCGTCGTGATGATCGGCGCGGTCGTGCCCGCCGAGGCGGCGACGACATTGAAGGCGGCGGCCGAAGCGAAGGGCCGGTACTTCGGCACCGCGCTGACGCGGGGAGACCTCGGCATCAGCAGCGAGATCGCTCTTGCGGCGGCGCAGTTCGACATGGTCACGCCGGGCAACGAGATGAAGTGGGACGCCACCGAACCCTCCCGCGGCTCGTTCAACTTCGGCGCCGGCGACCAGATCGTGTCCTTCGCCCAGTCGCACGGCATGCGGGTGCGCGGGCACACGCTGGTGTGGCACGCCCAGCTCCCCGCCTGGGTGAGCGGCCTGGCGACGAACCAGGTGCAGGGTGCGATGGAGAATCACATCACCAACGAGGCCACCCACTACAAGGGCAAGGTGTACTCCTGGGACGTGGTCAACGAACCGTTCAACGAGGACGGCACCCTGCGCCAGGACGTCTTCACCAGGGCCATGGGCAACGGCTACATCGCCGACGCGCTGCGCACCGCGCACGCGGCCGACCCCAACGCCAAGCTGTACATCAACGACTACAACATCGAGGGCATGAACGCGAAGAGCAACGGCATGTACTCGCTCGCGCAGTCGCTGCTGGCCCAGGGCGTGCCGCTGAACGGCATCGGGTTCGAGAGCCACTTCATCGAGGGCCAGGTCCCCTCGTCCCTGCTGGCGAACATGCAGCGCTTCGCCGCCCTGGGCCTCGACGTCGCCGTCACCGAGCTCGACGACCGCATCCAGATGCCGGCCGACAACTCCGAACTGCAGCAACAGGGCACCGACTACGGCACGGTCGTGAACGCCTGCCTGGCGGTCCCCCGCTGCGTGGGCGTCTCCCAGTGGGGCGTGGACGACGGCCACACCTGGATTCCCGGCACGTTCCCCGGCTATGGCGCACCCATGATGTGGGACGCCAGCTACCAGCCCAAACCCGCCTATAACGCCGCCCTCAACGCCCTCAACAGCGCCCCCACCCCCACCCCCACGCCGACTCCGACCCCCACTCCTACCCCGACGCCAACTCCCACCCCGACGCCCACGCCCACGCCCACGCCGACTCCCACTCCCACGCCGGTTCCGGGGGCGTGTTCGGCGACGGTCGAGACCACCAACAGCTGGCCGGGCGGGTTCCAGTCCACGGTGACCGTCCGTGCGGGCGGTTCGCCGGTCAACGGCTGGACCGTGAAGTGGACCTGGCCCGGCGGACAGACCATCAGCAGCCTGTGGAACGGCACCCAGACCGTATCGGGCTCCACCGTGACGGTCCGCAACACCTCCTACAACGGCACCATCGCGGCGGGATCCTCCACCACCTTCGGCTTCACCGCCAACGGCACGGCCGCCACCCCCACCGCTACGTGCACCAGCCCCTGACACCGATCGGCGACATCACTCATCGACGTCGGAAGCACCCCGCGCCATGCGGATCAGGAACCACCGAACCACCTGACGATCACCATGACGGGTGCCGCGTCCGAAGGGCGCGGCACCCGATCGCTCGCCGGGCGAGGACCGCCGATCACCTCGGCGCCCGGCCCCGCCCACGAGCCGGGACACCTCGGCTCTGGGACGGACGGGCCGTAACTCTCAAGCCGTTTCCGTCGACCGGCGCGAGGCGGACCGACCCGCTCCGGCGGCGGAAAGCGCGCGGCGGGGCCGGTCAGACCGGAAGCGGGTGGACGTCGACGATCCGTTCGAAGAAGAACTCGTGCTTGAGGAAGGAGACATCGTATTCGTGGCCTGGGTAGGGCGGGATCAGCTGGGCGGCCTGGATGAGCCGCCAGCCGTCCAGCAGAGCCGCGATCCCCGACTCGTACGGCGGCTCGTCGCTGTCGCCTGTGGTCGGAGAGGTACGGCCGGTGCCGTCGTACCGCGCCCAGCCGACGACATGGGAGTCCAGGGCGGAGTTGGCCAGATACAGCACCAGCACCTGCTGCCGGAGCACCGGGGTGCGAGTCGGCGTGTCCGTCATGCCGTGACCTCTTCCGGGCGGTTGGAGACCCTGGTCACCCAGTAGTCGATGTCAAAACGGTCGTCGCCGGTCAGCGCCCGCCAGAGCAGGACGCGGTTGTACCGCTCCAGCCGGCCCGTCGCCGGCTCGTACCAGGGGAACGTCGCGTCCAGTTCCGCGACCACCCGCGGATCGTCCAGGTCCGAGGTGTCCCACAGGCGCCGCTGACGCACCGTCGGGTTGAAGCGGATCTTGAGCATGTAGCGGGCGATGCCGCTGGAGTTGCGCCGGCCGCCGTGCCACAGCCCGTGGTGCAGAAACACCACCGTGCCGGCGGGGCAGACCAGCCGGTCCTGGCCGCGCAGGTTCTGATAGCGGCCGGTGTCGGATTCGTTGATCCGGCGCAGGTGACTGCCGGGCACGCTGAGGGTTCCGCCCATCTCCAGCGTCACCGCCTGCGGGTAGTACATGAGCTGCACGTCGAAGGCGTCCGGCCGGACGTCGATGATGGCGTCGCCGTGCAGCGGCTGCGCGTCCCCGCCGCCGGGTTCGCGGACGTGCACGAAGTGGTGGTCCACCGTCGGCTCAGGGCCCACCAGGCTGCGCAGTGCCCCCGCGACCTGCGGAATCCTCAGCAGTCGGCGGACGAACGAACCTTCCGCGTAAGCCTCGGACAGGGGTGTGCCGAAGGGCACCTGCGGCACGCCGTCCGCCAGCACCGCCAGCCCCTCGGCGTTCATCTCCGCCGGCACCACCGCGTCCAGGCGCAGTGACCCGCGCGCCACGAAGCGCGCCATCTCGACCGAGCTGAGCAGGGCTTGCCTGTTCCTCATGGCCGCCACTCTAGGCGCGAACCACGGCCCATCAGGTGGGCCCCGTTCACCCTCAAGTGGTTGATTCTCACCATCTGCGGCTTGTGGTACAACATGCCGGTGCACTCCGTCCTCGCGCATCTCGACGAGCCCCCCGCTCTCGCCGCCGTCGGCATCGGCGTACACGGCCCGGCGGGCCACGTGGACGTGTTCTCGCTGCCGGACCTGTGGCAGTTGCACCTTTACAGCTATGAAGCGGACCTGACGCTGAACGGCACCGCACACCTGATCCGCCCCGGCCGGGTCAGCCTCATTCCGCCCGGCACGCAGGTGCGTTATCACTACCGGGGGCGCTCCGAGCACCTCTACGTGCATCTGTGCCTGAAGCCGGCCGGCTCGCCGGCCCGCATTCCGGTGATCCAGGACGCGGGTGCCGAGCTTGCCGCTCTCACGGCGCAGCTTCGTCAGGCGTTGGCCGCCTGGCCGCACACTCCGGCACGAGCGGCCGCCGAGGTGTGGGCCGCCCTGTGGCGGGTCGCCCATCTGGCCCCGCCGAAGGCCCGGAGCACGCAGACGGTTCACCCCGCGGTCGCGACGGCGCTGTCGCTGATAGAGACCCGGATGGCGGAGCCGCTGACGGTTGCGGAGATCGCGAAGGCCGCGGGCGTCTCGCACAACCACCTGACCCGGCTGTTCCGCGCCACCACGGGGGAGACCGTGGTCGGATACCTCCGTGTCCGCCGCATGGAACGGGCACGCCATTTCCTGCGTGCCACGACTCTGTCCATCCCCGCGGTCGCGCTCTCCGTCGGCATCCCCGACCTGCAGGCGTTCAACAAGGCGTGCCGCCGCGAACTCGGGGCCGGTCCGCGCAGCATCCGCGCCGCCCAGCCTGTCATCGGCGGTACCCCGATCAATTCTGGCTAGACCGACTTGGCCATCTCGCGGCAGGCCGTGCCGCGCCGAACTCCCGCTCGGCCGCTCAGTCCTTCGGCGGCGCCGTGCTCTCGCGGATCGTAAGGGTGGTCGCGATCTCCAGGCCGACCTGCTGAGTCGGCTCCCCGCGGCCAAGAGCCAGGGCCAGCTCCGTGGCCGCGGCCGCCATCTCGCTGAGGGGCTGGTGGACCGTGGTCAGCGGAGGGTCCACCCATCCCACGACCGGGAGATCGTCGAAGCCCACCACGCTCAGGTCCCCGGGGATGGACAGTCCCAGCTCGCGAGCCGCCTGGTAGACGCCGAGCGCCTGCAGGTCGTTCGCGGCGAAGATCGCGGTCGGCCGGTCGGGCCTGGAAAGGAGCTCACGCGCCGCCGCACCCCCATGTTCGCGCGTGAGAAGGGTGCGGACCAAGAGCCCGGGATCGGCGGGGACGTCGGCCGTGGCCAGTGCGGAGAGATAGCCGGCCGTTCGGGCCCGGCAGAACGTATGATCCGGGCCGCTGATCATCGCGATGCGGCGATGTCCCAGTTCGAGCAGATGGCGGGTGGCCGCCTGGCCGCCTCGCCAGTTGGTGGTGCCCACGAAGGGCACATCGTCCGGCAGTTCGTCGATCGGATCGAAGACGACGAACGGGATCCCTTTCGTCTTCAGCTTCTCGCGTTCGGACGGCGACAACTGCGCCACCGACAGGACGCAGCGAGGGCGGCGGCCGACCGTGTCGTCGATGGACATCGCTGGCGTGTCATGGAGGCCGAGCTTCGAGATCATGACTCCGACGCGATTCTTGCGGGCCACCTGCTCGACGCCGCGGATGATCTCCACGGCCCACATGTTCTCCAGCTCGCGGAACACGAGCTCCACGACGTTGCCCCGGCTGCCCGAGGGTCTGCGGTAGCCGTACCGGTTGATCAGTTCCTCGACACGGGCACGGGTCTGCCCCGAGACTCCCGACCGTCCATTCAGGACTTTGGACACCGTGGGGATCGAGACACCCGCGGACTCGGCGATGTAGGCGATGGTGACCGAACCGGGGGCCTCGCCTCGTTCGTCCTGCTCGTCCGCCGGCTCGCCCGTTCGGTTGTCCGTCACGTTAACCCTTCCTCATCCACGGTGGGCCGCGAGAACCGTACCGTCGGCGACGTGCCCAGATGGACGACGGGCCCAGAAAGACGAGGGGCGGCAGGCTCACAGCCAGCACCTCAAGGGAACTATAGAGCAAGCCTGGAAAAGTTTCTTGCCTGATCCCAGGCCCGCGCCCGTCCTCCGGCACCGGCCCGAGTCGCCCGCGAGCACCGACGCGGACAGGGGAAGCTGCGTGTTCGGCGGAACGGCACGGCCGCTCGGCGCCGGTACGACACGGCTTCCCGCAACGGAGTTCGATAGCACGGTTTCGCGAGAAACTTTCACCCGGGTTTCTGAGGAGCATGGCCCCGCTACTTCGGCTGACCGACGCCAGACCGGCCGGTGAAGGCGCTGTTCACGGCCTGCCCTCGTAGGCGAACCAGTCGAAATGGACCTCGCCGGTCGCGGCGTACATACCGATCACCCGGCCGGTGAAGCCGCCCGCCACCTCGGTGGACAGGTAACGGCCGTCTAGAGCGGCGAGCACCGTGAACGCGCCGTCCTCGGTCTCGATGCCGAACGAGAGCGTGTCCGGCCCGGAGCGGGCGTCCTTGGGCGGCAGGTCGTCCGCGTGAACGCCCAGTGCCAGCGGCCCGGCGGGCACCGCCCGCTCGGCCGCCACGGTGCGCAGCGAGCCGATGCGGGCGATGACGCGCACCCGCCCGTCGGCCGCCTCGATCTCGTAGTGGTGTCGCTCGTCGAGCCGGACGGCGAGGCCGCCGCTCCCCCGCGTGGGGTCGATCAGCGTGCGTGCGCGCCATCTCAGGTGCTGGACGCGGCGGCCGAGGAAGGCCACGTCGGCGTCGTCCAGGGATGCGCCTCGTGCACGGAGGGTCAGCCAGCCGGGCCGTTCCTTTGTGGTGCAGGAGTCCGCCGACCGGCTTCGCACGGAGATCCAGTACGGCCGAAGCTCGGCGAGGTCGAAGTCGTCCCTGCTCACCGCACCGGATCCGGCCGGTGCGCCGGAGACGAACTCGCCGACGACGGGCCAGGCGTCCACCCAGGTCACCGGGGCGAGGAAGGTCTCGCGGCCGAGGACGTGCCAGCCGGGAGTCCCCCCGCGTGGCCGTACTCCGAGCAGGACCATCCACCACGATCCATCACGGGCCTGGACGAGATCGGCATGGCCGGTGTTCTGGATCGGGTGGCCGGTGCTGCGGTGCGTCAGAATCGGGTTGGCCGGGCACGGCTCGAACGGCCCGCCCGGGCGGGACCGCGGGCGACCGACACGCCATGGCCGCGCTCGGTGCCGCCCTCCGCGATGAGCAGGTACCAGTACTCGCCGATCCGGTAGAGGTGCGGCGCCTCCGGGGCGGCGGCGCCAGGGGTGCCGGACCACAGCTTTCGCGGCTCCTCGGCCGTCCGTCCCGTCCACGGGTCGATACGGACCTGGCCGATCCCGGCGAAGGTGCACCAGCAGGCGCCGTCCTCGTCCCAGGCCAGATCGGGGTCGATGCCGGGCACGCCGGACAGCCGGATCGGGTCGGACCACGGTCCGGCGGGGTCCGTGGCGGTGAACAGCAGGTTGCCTTCGCCGTCGCTCACGTTGGTGACGGCCAGCCAGAACCGGCCGTCGTGGTGGCGGAGCGTGGGCGCGTAGACCCCGCCCGAGGAGGACGTGCCGGCAGGCAGGCGCAGCTGGCCGGGCCGCTCCAGCGCGTTGCCGATCTGCGTCCAGTGCACCAGGTCACGGCTGTGGAAGATGGGCACGCCGGGGAAGTACTCGAAACTGGAGCAGGCGAGGTAGTAGTCGTCGCCGACGCGGCAGACGCTGGGATCGGGATGAAATCCGGCGATGACCGGATTGGGGGTATGGTCTGACACCCCGTGGGTCCTTTCATCGGAGGCGAAGCGACACTGCCGACAGAGCGGTGACAGGGTCACGGTGAGCTGCCGGTCCCATCCGGCTCTTGCCTCAACACGGCACAGCCGCCCGGTGGCAGTTCGTCCACCGGTCCGTCCGTCAGCAGGTCGTGGCCGGGCCAGGGCAGGGCTACGGCCTGAGCCGTGTGGTTGATCAGGAACCGCCAGCGGCGGCCGTCGGCGGCGTGGCGGGTGACGGCTTCGACGCCGCGCGGCAGGCCGGGCGTCTCAGGGGCGACGCCGGCCTCGCCGAGCAGCCGGGTGATCAGTTCGGCGTAGCCGGTGTCGTCGAGGCGGGTGGAAAGATACCAACCCTGGCCGCCGCCGAAGCGGTGCCGGGTGAGGGCGGGCGCGCCGGCGAGCATGCCGTGGGTGTAGGCCGCGATCAGCTCGGCGCCTTCGGCGCGCAGCGCCTCGCTCCACACGCTCGCGCGGGCGCCGTCGGACAGGACGATCTGCTCGTCCCGCCGCAGTGGCCGGTACTCCTCGACACGGATGCCCAGCGCCTCGCGCAGCGGCGGCGCGGGGTAGCCGCCGAGGCGGGCGTGCGGGCGCTCGTCGACGGCACCGCTGAAGTGCTGGACGAGCAGCGTCCCGCCGCCCTGGACGTAGCGGCGCAGGTTCGCGGCGCCCGCGTCGGAGAGCAGGTACAGGGCGGGGGCGATGACGAGCCGGTAGCGGCCCAGATCGTGTGCGGGGTGGGCGAGGTCGGCGGTGACGCCGTTCTCCCACAGAGCCTGATGCGCGCGGCGCAGTGCGTCATGGTAGTCGAGATCCGGCGAGGGCAGGCCGTCGCCGTCCATGGCCCACCAGGCGTCGGCGTCGTGGAGGACGGCCGCCTGAGCGGTGACGGTCGAGCCCGCGAGCTCGCCCAGGCGGGCGACCGCTTCGCCGAGGGCCCGGACCTCACGGAAGATCCGGCTGTCGGCTCCCGCGTGCGGGACCATCGCCGAGTGCCACTGCTCGGCTCCCGCGCGGGACTGGCGCCACTGGAAGAACAGGGCGCCCTCCGAGCCGCGGGCGATGTGGCCGAGGGTGTGCCGCAGCATGTCCCCCGGCTCCTTGGTCAGGACCCGGTCGGTGTCGTACACGGTGCTGGTGCCCTGTTCCATCAGCAGCCACGGGCGGCCCCCCGCCAGGGACCGGGCCCTGTCGGCGCCGAAGGCGGTGTCGGCGGCGGCCCCCATGCCGGGCGCGCTGGGGTAATGGTCGATGGCGACCAGATCGACCTCGCGACCGAAGGCCCACAGATCCAGGTTCTGATACGCGGGGAGCATCAGATTGGTGGTCACCGGCCGGTCGCTGTGCGCGCGGATGGCGTCGCGCTGCTCCCTGTAGGCGGCCACGACCTCGTCGGACCAGAAGCGGTGGTAGTCCAGGCACTGGCCGGGATTGCGATGCCACTGGGTGGCCCGCGGCGGCAGCACCTGCTCCCAGGAGGTGTAGTGCTGACTCCAGAACGCCGTCCCCCACGCCTCGTTGAGGGCTTCGAGCGAGCCGTGCCGGGCGCGCAGCCATCTGCGGAAGGCGGCGGCGGCGTGGTCGCACCAGCAGAACGTGACGTACTCGTTGTGCACGTGCCACAGGACGACCGCCGGGTGGTCACCGAAACGCTGCGCGAGCGCGGCGGCGATGCGGCGGGAGGCCTTCCGGTAGGCCGGAGCGGCCAGGCAGTAGGTGTCACGACTGCCGTGGGTGAGGCGGGCGCCGTCCGGTCCCACCGGCAGGGCGTCGGGGTGGGCCAAGGTGAACCAGGGCGGCGGGGAAGCCGTGGGCGTGGCCAGGTCGACGGCGACTCCGTTGGCATGCAGGCGCTGGATGTGGGCGTCGAGCCAGGCGACATCGTAGTGTCCCTCCTCCGGCTCCAGTAGCGCCCACGAGAAGACCCCCACCGTGGCCAGGTTGACTCTGGCCACGCGCATCAGATCGTCGTCCTGCTTCCAGACGGGCTCATCCCACTGTTCGGGGTTGTAGTCGCCGCCGAAGGCGAGGCCGCCGAGCCGGGCGGTCAGCCTGTCTGCGGTCATGCCTGCTCCTGGAGGGTGCGAAGCCGCGCGCCGTCGCGGGGGAAGAGCGGGACGCGCTCGGCAGGCGGGGGCACCGGCCTGGGAAAACGGAAATGCGGCATGCGGAGGTGCTCCTAAGAGGGGTCGCTGAGACGGACGGGACCGGTGCTCTCGCGGACGGTCAGGGTGGGGGCGAGCAGCACGAGTTCGTCGTCCGGTCGCCGGCCGCGCACGGAGGCGAAGATGCGTGAAATGACCTGTTCGACGGCGATGCGGCCGAGCTCTTTCGCGGCACCGGTGACCGCCGTGAGGGCCGGCGCATACTGATCGGCCAGGCGCTCGGGGCACAGAGCGATCACCGACGCCTTGTCGGGAACGATTCGCCCGCGGGTCCGCAGCAGGTGGAGCAGCGGCCCGAGCGCTCGTTCGTTCTGCACCACGAAACCGGTGGTGCCGGGCCGGTCGCACAGGATGTGGCCCAGCGCGCCCGCGGTGCTCTCGTAGGTCCCCTCGCAGGAACTGTGCAGAAACCGCATTCGGAGCTCTTCGGCACGCGCGCGGAACCCCGCGAGCGTGCGCTCGGCGTATCCCGCGCGCCGCCGGTAGATGCCGGTACCGTAGCCGATGAAAGCGATCTCCCGATGGCCCAGCCCGGCCAGGTGATCCACGCACAGGGCGCCCGCGGCGGAGAAGTCGTGGTCGACGCACGACAGCCCGGCCGGGTCGTCGGGCAGGCCGATGAGCACCGTCTGGGTGCGCAGCTCGCCCAAGGTGGAGATGCGTTCGTCGCCCAGCTCCACGTCCATGAGGATGACGCCGTCGGCCAGGCCGCTCGCGGCCAGCCGGCGGATCCCGTCAGGACCCTCGTCGTTGGTGATCAGCAAGACGTCGTAGCCGTGCTTGCGGGCCGTCATGGTGACGTAGGTGGCTATCTCCATCATCACCGGCACATACACGTCGGTGCGCAATGGCACCACCAGCGCAATGATGTGCGAGCGTTTACTGGCCAGCGCCCGGGCGCCGGCGTGGGGGTGATATCCGAGCTCGGCCACGAAATGCTCGACGCGGCGCCTGGTCTCGGCGGACACCGGGCGCTTGCCGCTGAGCACGTAACTGACCGTGCTCGTGGAGACGCCCGCCACCCTGGCCACATCGCGTATGGTCACCGTACGGTTCATCCCTTGATGGCGCCCGTCAGCACACCGGTGCGGAAATGCTTCTGCATGAAGGGGTAGACGATCAGGAGCGGCACCAAGGTAAGCACCACCACCGCCATCTGCAGCGACAGAGGAGCGGTCTGCGCGTGTGCCATGCCGAAGCCGGAGTTGACCGTGCCAGGCAGGCCGACGCCACGATTGACGTAGGTCAGCAGCACGTACTGCAGCGGCCACTTCTCGCTCTCCGTCGGCATGTAGAGCATGACGTTGAAGAAGGAGTTCCAGTAGCCGACGGCGTAGAACAACGCGATCACTGCGGTCACCGCCCGCGAGGTGGGCAGCACGACGGACCGGAGAATGCGCCAGTCTCCCGCCCCGTCCATCCTGGCCGCGTCGATCAGGTCGCCGGAGGTCTCGGCGTAGAAGGAGCGGAGCACCAGGATGTTGAAGACCGAGACCGCACCCGGCAGGATCAGCGCCCACCACTGGCCGTAGCCGCCCAACCCGGTCACGACCAGGAAGGTGGGGATCAGGCCACCGCCGACGAACATCGTGACGATCAGCAGCACCAGGACGAAGCGGTGCCCGAGGGAGTGCGGCCGGGACAGGCCGTAGGCGCACAGGATGGACACGACCATGGACAGCGCCGTGCCGATCACGGTGATGCCGAGGCTCACCACCAGTGCGGTGCGCACGGTGGGGTCGGTCAGCATCTCCCGGTAGGCCTGAAGGCTCAGGCCGTCCGGCCAGACCACCAAGCCGCCGGCCCGGTTGATGGCGCCGGGTGTGGACAGGCTGGTCACCACGATGATCCACAGGGGGCCCAGCACGAGCGCCAGGACACCACCGAGGGTGACGCCCTTGGCGGATCGACCGGTGATGGTCGGGGGTTCCTGCCAGGGCGGGCGTGAGGTCCTCCGCGCCCGGGGAGTCGCCGCTGCGGCGGTCCTGCCTCTTTCGATGGTGAACACCTTGGTCATTTCCGGTACAACCCGTCCTCGCCGAAGAAATGCGCCAGCTTGTTGGCGCCCCAGATGAGCAGGAGGGAGATCACGCTTTTGAAGAGACCGGCCGCCGCGCCGAAGCTGTAGTTGCCCGTGGAGATGCCGTAGTAGAAGGAATAGGTGTCGAGCACCTCCGCGGCCTCATGGCCGACCGCCGCGCGCTGGATGAGGAACTGTTCGAAGCCGACCGAGAGCGCTCCACCGAGCCTGAGCACCAGCATCAGCACGATCACTCCACGCAGGCCGGGCAAGGTGATGTGCCACATCCGCCGGAAGGGCCCGGCGCCGTCCACGGCCGACGCCTCGTAGAGGCCGGGGTCGATGGCGGCCAGCGCGGCCAGGAAGACGATGATCCCCCAGCCGGCCTCCTTCCACACGCCCTGGAAGGTGACCAGCAGCGCGAAGGTGTCCGCGTTGGTCATCACGTCCCAGGTCTGCAGGTCGTGCGAGCGCAGGAACTGGTTGAGCGCGCCGGCGCCGCCCAGCATCTGCTGGAAGACCGTGATGACCAGCACCCATGAGAAGAAGTGCGGCAGATAGACGACGGACTGGATGAAGTTGCGCACCCGCTCGCTGAGAACCGAGTTGAGCAGGATCGCCAGCACGATCGGGACGGGGAAGAACAGGACCAGAGAGACGAAGCTCAGGTACAGCGTGTTGTTCAGCGCGCCCCAGAACAACGGGTCTGCGAAGATCGCACGGAACTGCTCGAAGCCGGCCCAGTCGCTGCTCCAGATCCCGATCAGCGGGTCGTAGTACTGGAAGGCGGTGACGACCCCGACCATCGGGACATAGTTGAAGATCAGCAGTAGGACGACCGCGGGTATAACCATGATCAGCACGGTCCGGTCGCGCCGCAGCTTCTCCCGCAATGTCAGAGACGCTCTCAGCGGGCCGGGCGTGCTCACTGACCCGTGCCGTACTTGTTCAGCACGTTGTCGGTCATCCACTGCTTGAGCCGGTCACCGCCGCCGGCCTTCCAGGTGGCGATGGCGGCCTGCACGTCGGAGGGCTTCTTCTTGCCGTGGTAGCAGTCCTTGATGGTGTCCTCGACCGCCTGCGCGGCACTGGCCGACGCCAGTTGCTGAGGCATGCTGATGTTCATGTTCCAGAAGACCGGCTTGTACAGAGCGTTGACATTGGCGGCCTCCCAGGCGGCGTAGTCCCTGGTGATGGAGTCGACGCCGGGGTTGCTGAGCACCGAGGGCGGCGAGGCCAGGAAAGGGAAGGTCTGCGCCTGGACGAACTTCTTGCCGTCCTCGGTCGCGGTCGGCACCCCGTCCTTCATCGTGTGATGGACGCCTTCGACACCGTAGTTGACCAGCGTGTACTCAATAGAGCCGAACGGAGCGGCCAGGTAGTTGGCGACCGCCAGCAACTCCTCGATCTGCGCCGGCTTGAGGTTGATGTTGAGGTAGCTGATCATGCTCGTGGAGGCGCCCATGAACATGCGGGGCCGGCTCGTGCCGTCGGCGGCGATGTAGTCGAAGGTGCCGCGGCGGTAGTTCTTGTCGGCGGCGGTGCCCGACTGATGGTCGGTCAGGTTCCACGTGCCGAGACCGCCACCGTGCATCAGCACCTTTCCCGCATAGAAGCGGGTGGCGTCCTCCCGGCCGGCGATCGCGTCCGGGTGGAGGTAGCCGGCCTTCGCCAGCCTGTAGTGCCAGTCGAGTGCCTCGAGGAACTGCGGCAGCTCGTACTTGTGGACCAGCTTGCCGCCTTGGACGTCCCAGCCCGAGGGGATGTTCCAGGCGATGGAGAGGTAGGTCCACACATCGTCGAAGGCCCACACGCCGCGCTTGGCGTCGGTCAGCTCCTTGCCCAGGTTCATCAGGTCGTCGGCGGACTTGACCTGGTCGGCGGTGATGCCCTTCGCGTCGAAGACGTCGCGCCGGTAGAAGATGGCGCCGGGGACGGCGAAACCCGTGGAGAAGCCGGGGATGCCGTAAAGCTTGTCGCCCCACGCGCCGGCCTGCCACGCGCCGGTGGGAAGGGCGGCGAGGTTGGGATACTTCTTGATCTTGTCGCCGGCCAGGTAGGGCGTCAGGTCGGCGAGCTGGGTTCCGGCCAGTCCGCCGAGGTTGAAGTTGGAGTTCCACCAGTTCGGCAGCTGGATCCAGTCGGGTAGCCGCTTGGCGGCCGTCATCGTCGGGATGATGGTGGCGTAGTTGTTGCCGTCAGCGGGCTTCATGTTGAGCGTGACGCCCAGGGCCTTGTTGACGGCCTCGTAGAAGGAGTTCCCCGCCGGCGGCACCGTTCCCCAGAGCGGGGTGACGGCGGTGTAGACACTGCCCTTACCCGGAACTCCGCTGACAGTGGCGATCCGGTTGGACGGGTACTTCAGAAAGCCGGGATCGGTCGCGGCTCCCGCGCCCCCCGTCACTGACGGAATGTCCGGCGTGACGGCGGTGCTGGGCACATGGGCCGGAAGCGCCGCCTGCAGTCCCGTCTTGGTGTTCGTTCCGGTCTTCTGCCGGGGTGCGCCGCTGCAGGCGGCGAGCAGCGGAGCCATAGCCGCGGCACCGATGAAGGCTCTGCGATTCAACTCGAGTCGCATGGGGGGATCTACCCTTCGAGGTCGTCGAAGCGCTTCTATGTTGCCGCGAGACTAATGACATGTTTCAAGGCGACACAAGGGCAACTTTGTGCGAAAGTTTCTCTCCGCTGATCGTTGACACCCCAGCGGGCTCGTGACAGCGTCGACGCGCTTCGCCAACCCCCTCCACCGAGCCTTCAGAGGTCGGACACATGAGCTCAACATCTCCACCCGCCGCTGATCTGCGGACATGTCCCGCAGAAGGTAGGACGTAAGGTCCTTGCCGAAGTCCGTCCACTGCTCGAACATGTGATCCATGGGGCGCGACCGCGCGACCTGGCGTGTTCTTGAAAGTTTCAGTGGGCCGGCGTGGCAATGACCGTTGACGGAGGCTGCCGGCCATTCCGGGCTCAAGAGCGACCACGACACTACAAATCAGCCCTGTAGGGCGGTGACCTACGAAACGCGACAGGTGCAGACACGGCGCCCGTGCGAAACGCCGCGTCGAACCGATTCACAGATCCCGGTACGGCTCTGGCAGCGCGGATCCGCGCCGGGATTGATGGAGGCTCTGATGTGCCTCGGGTTCCGTGGGGTCGGCTTGGTCGGCTGTCCTGCCGGCCAGGTATTTTCGGAGGGCGGCGGGATCGACATCACCGAGGCGCATGGGCTCGGTGGGGTGCTGTGCGCAGCGCCGCCGCCACCGGCTATGCGACCAAGCAGGGCCGACGACGGCCAGGGCGGCGGCCGGCGTGGCGGCCGATGGGACGCCGCGCCGGCCGCCACGCGTGAATCCGAGCGTCAGGTGCCTGTGCGAGAGTGATACCTGGTGAACGCCGCGTTCGGCCGCTCGGCGGATCAGGTGGTCCTGATCAGTTGCGCAGGCTCCATTGCTGGTTGGATCCGCCGTTGCAGGCCCAGAGGATGAGTTTGATGCCGTTGGCGGTGCCGGCCGCGTTGGCGTCGAGGCACAGGCCGGACTGCACTCCGGTGATGGTGCCGTTGGAGTTGACATTCCACTGCTGGTTGGTCTGGTTGTTGCAGTTCCAGGTGATCACCTGGGTGCCGTTGGCGGTGCCCTGCCCGTTGGCGTCCAGGCACTTGTTGCCGTACACCTGCAACTGCTTGCCCGAGGTGGAGGTCCAGCGCTGGTTGGTGGCGCTCCCGCAGTCCCAGATCTGCACCTGGGTGCCGTTGGTGGTGCTGGAGTTCGGCACGTCGACGCACCGGCCCGACTGGCCGCCCACGATCTGG
>NZ_JBEXGS010000031.1:0-110546 GCF_040607455.1 Sphaerisporangium sp. NPDC005289 | reverse complement strand
TCCAGCGCCTCCCAACTCCTGTCCCGCAACCTCTACATCTACGGCCTGGGCGGCATCATCGTCCCGTTCATCGGCATCAAACTCATCGACCTGCTCGTTCGGTTGCTTCCGGGGATGTCATAGATGCGCCATCTGCCAAGCTGGATCAACCGGCACCTGGCCGCCCTGCGCGCCCTGCTGGCGCTCACCGTGATCACCGGAGTCGTCTATCCGCTGGTGGTCACCGGAGTGGCGCAGGCGCTGTTCAACGGCGAGGCCAATGGCTCCATCGTGCGGATCCACGGCGAGGACGCGGGCAGCGCGCTCATCGGGCAGAACTTCACCGACGCCGACGGCAACCCGGTGCGCAAGTACTTCCAGTCCCGCCCGTCGGCCGCAGGATACGACCCCATGGCGAGCGCGGCGAGCAACCTGGGCCCTGCGGACATCGTGAACGTGTTGCCCGTCCCCGTGGCATCCGGCGTGCGGGGCCATGGCCGGCGGTCCCTGTTGAGCCAGGTCTGCGCGCGGAGCAAGGCCGTCGGCGAGGTGGAAGGGGTCAGCGGCGCACGCCCCTACTGCACCCCCGACGGCGTCGGCGCCGTCCTGAAGGTCTTCCCCGCCACCGGCGCCCCCACCCGCGCCGTCAGCGTCAACCAGCCCTGCCCCGCCACCCCCTTCATCACCACCTACCAGGGCCTCACCGTCCAGTGCGGCACACCAGGCCAGAACTACGCCGCCGGCCGCACCGTCACCGTCCGCGGCACCGCGACCGCCCTCGTCCCCCCCGACGCCGTCACCGCCGGCGGCTCCGGACTCGACCCGCACATCTCCCCCGCCTACGCCGCACTCCAGGCGCCTCGCGTCGCCCGGCAACGCGGCCTGCCCCTCGCCCGGGTCAAGGCCCTCATCGAGCGGCACACCAGCGGTCGTAGCTTGGGGTTCATAGGGGAACCTGCGGTCAACGTCCTGGCGCTCAACCTGGCACTGGACGCGGGATGACGGAAGGCGAGCGGTGAGCACGGCACGGGAGGCGGACGCGGCGCGCGCGCCCGGCGCGGCACGCGGGCGGCTGCGCGTCTACCTGGGGGCCGCCCCCGGCGTCGGCAAGACCTACGCGATGCTCGCGCAGGGCCGCCGGGCGCTCACGCGCGGCAGGGACGTGGTGGTCGGCCTGGTGGAGACGCACGGCCGCGCCCGCACGGCCGAACTGATCGACGGGCTGGAGACGCTGCCCCGCAGAACCCTCACCTACCGGGGCGCGACCTTCACCGAGCTGGACGTCGACGCCGTCATCGCGCGCAAGCCCAAGATCGCACTGATCGACGAGCTCGCGCACACCAACGTGCCGGGGTCGCGCAACGCCAAGCGCTGGCAGGACATCGAGGAGATCCTCGACGCCGGCATCGACGTCATCTCCACCGTCAACATCCAGCACCTGGAGTCGCTCAACGACGTCGTGGAGCAGATCGCGGGCGTCCCGCAGCGTGAGACCGTCCCCGACGAGGTCGTGCGCCGGGCCGACCAGGTGGAGCTGGTCGACATGTCGCCCGAGGCGCTGCGCCGCAGGCTCGCGCACGGCAACGTCTACCCGCCGGAGAAGATCGACGCGGCCCTGTCCAACTACTTCCGGGAGGGCAACCTGACCGCGCTGCGCGAGCTGGCCCTGCTCTGGGTCGCGGGGAAGGTGGACGAGCAGCTCGAACGCTACCGCGCCGACCACGGCATCGCCGGCACCTGGGAGGCGCGCGAACGGGTCGTCGTCGCGCTGACCGGCGGTCCCGAGGGCGACACCCTC
Organism: Sphaerisporangium sp. NPDC005289; assembly: GCF_040607455.1. Taxonomy (NCBI): domain Bacteria; kingdom Bacillati; phylum Actinomycetota; class Actinomycetes; order Streptosporangiales; family Streptosporangiaceae; genus Sphaerisporangium; species Sphaerisporangium sp. NPDC005289. The sequence goes on along the minus strand of NZ_JBEXGS010000031.1, from coordinate 108,769 downwards.
GTGCGGCGCGCCGCGCGCATCGCGGCCCGTACCCAGGGCGCCGACCTGCTGGCCGTCCATGTCACCGCCCCCGACGGCCTGGCCGGCGCCGACCCGGCCCACCTGGCCCGTCAGCGGACGCTGGTCGAGAGCATGGGCGGCACCTACCACCAGGTCGTCGGCGACGACATCCCGCGCGCCCTGCTCGACTTCGCCCGCGGCGTCAACGCCACCCAGCTCGTGCTCGGCGCCTCCCGGCGCGGGCGCTTCGCGCAGGTGCTCTCCCCCGGCGTCGGGGTGACCACGACCGCGCGCTCGGGGTCCATCGACGTCCACATGATCACCCACGAGGAGGTCAGCAAGGGACTGCGGAGGGCGTCGCGTTCCCGCGCCGTGCTCACCCGCCGCCGGCGTCTGGCCGGGTGGGCGCTGGCCGTCGCCGGCCTTCCCGCGCTGACCGCGGCGCTGGTCCCGCTGCGCGGCACGCTGGCGCTGCCCGGGGAGATCCTGCTGTTCCTGCTGACGGTCGTCGTCGTCGCCCTGGTCGGCGGCCGTTCGCCGGCGGTCGTCGCCGCGGTGGGCGCGTTCGGGCTGCTCAACTGGTACTTCACCCCGCCGCTGAACACGCTCACGGTGGCCGAGCCGGAGAACCTGCTGGCGCTGTTCGTGTTCGTGCTGGTCGCGGCCACGGTCAGCACGGTGGTCGACCTGGCGGCGCGGCGCACCCGCGAGGCCGCCCGCGCCGGAGCCGAGGCCGAGGTGCTGTCCACGCTGGCCGGGCACGTACTGCGCGGCGAGGCCGCGCTGCCGTCCCTGCTGGCCCGGCTGCGCGAGACCTTCACCCTGACGTCGGTGACGCTGCTCGAACGCGTCGGCCCGGCCGGTCCCGACCACCGTTCCGCGCCGCAGTCGTGGCGGATCGTGGCCACCTCCGGCGGGCCGCCCTGCGCGAGCCCCGACGACTCCGACACCGACGTGCAGGTCGACGACCGGCTCGTGCTCGCCGTCCGCGGCCACCTGCTGGACGCCTCCGACCGCCGGGTGCTGGAGGCGTTCGCCGCCGAGGCCGCCGTCGCCCTGCGCCAGGAGCGCCTGCGGCAGGAGGCCGAGGCCGCGCGGCCGCTGGCCGAGGCCGACCGGATGCGCACGGCCCTGCTCGCCGCAGTCAGCCACGACCTGCGCACGCCGCTCGCCTCGGCCAAGGCCGCCGTGGACAGTCTGCGCAACACGACCATCGAGTGGACGCCGCAGGACCGGGCCGAACTGCTCGCCACGGCCGAGGAGTCGCTGGCCAGGCTGGACCGCCTGGTCGCCAACCTGCTCGACATGAGCCGCCTGCAGGCCGGCGTGCTGGGGCTCACCCTGCACCCCGTCGCGCTGGAGGACGTCATGCCGCGCGCCATCGACGACCTCGGGCCGCTCGGCGAGCGCGTCCAGGACGACATCCCCGGCGACCTGCCCGAGATCATGGCCGATCCGGCGCTGCTCGAGCGCATCCTGGTCAACCTGATGTCCAACGCCGTCCGCTACAGCCCGCCCGAGCACCGGGTACTGGTCACCGGCAGCCACTACGGCGACCGGGTGGAGATCCGGGTCATCGACCGCGGCCCCGGCATCCCGCCGGACGCCCACGACCAGGTCTTCCTGCCGTTCCAGCGCCTGGGCGACCGGGCCGGCCACACCGGCGTCGGCTTGGGCCTGGCGCTCTCCCGAGGGCTGGCCGAGGCGATGAACGGCACCCTGACGCCCGACGAGACCCCCGGAGGAGGGCTCACCATGATCATCTCTATGCCCGTCGGAGAGCACCGATGACCCGGGTCCTGGTCGTCGACGACGAGCCGCAACTGCTGCGCGCCCTGCGCATCAACCTGGTCGCCCGCCACTACGAGGTCGCCGTGGCCGCCGACGGGGGCGCCGCGCTGCGCGAGGCCGCCCAGTTCCACCCCGACCTGATCCTGCTCGACCTCGGACTTCCCGACATGGACGGGGTCGAGGTCATCCACGGGCTGCGCGGCTGGACGCGCGTGCCGATCGTCGTGCTGTCCGGCCGGGCCGGCAACCAGGACAAGATCGACGCCCTGGACGCGGGGGCCGACGACTACGTCACCAAGCCGTTCGACATCGAGGAGCTGTTCGCCCGCATCCGGGCCGTCACCCGCCGGGTGTCCACGCAGGAGGCCGAGAGCACGCAGGTCCGCGTCGGCGACCACACGGTCGACCTGGCCACCAAGACCGTCTCCGGAGACGTCCGGCTCACCCGCACCGAGTGGCGCATGCTGGAGCTGCTGCTGCGCAACCCCGGCCGGCTGGTCAGCCAGCGCCAGATGCTCGGCGAGGTGTGGGGCGCGGCCTACGCCAAGGAGACCCACTACCTGCGCCAGTACATGGCCCAGCTCCGCAAGAAGCTCGAACGCGACCCGGCCCGCCCCGTCCACCTGATCACCGAGCCCGGCATGGGCTACCGCTTCACGCCCTGACCTGCCTCGACGGGCAGGCGTGGGAGCCGGTCTCGACCTGCTCGCCCGTCTCGCGACGTCATCGCCGTCGGCTTCCCCGGCTTCGGCTCGGCGGCCGGCGGATCAGCGCTGGGTCTGGGTGTAGAGGGCGAGGATCACGATGACGAAGGTGATCATCACTCCGGCGTAGGCCACCGGGCCGAGCCTGATCATCTTGCGGAAGCGGTTCAGCCCCCAGGCGAAAAGGAACGCCAGGAAGACCAGCAGGATCAGCCCGCCGTTCTCCATCGCCACCGCCCTCCGGATCGGCCCGTGCGCGCCGGGCCCGCCCGGCGGCGCCACGCGGCACCTCGCCCGGGAAGGGCCCGCACGCCACTCTAGCCGCGATCACCCCGCCCCCGGCGGCACTCTTGCCTGCCCTCCCCACGGGTGTCGCGTCCGTGGCACACTTCACCCCGTGCCGGATCTGAACAGGACGCACGTCCAGGAGAGCCCCCACTTCACCGACGAGGAGGACCGGCGGCACGTCCGCGACCGCCTGATCTTCTTCTCCGACGCGGTGATCGCCATCGCGATGACGCTGCTCGCGCTGGAACTGCCCGTGCCGACCGGGGAGACCGACGCCGAGGTCTGGCACTCGTTCGTGGAGCTGCTTCCCGAGGAGTACCTGAACTTCGTGATCAGCTTCGGGGTCATCGCCGCGTTCTGGATGGCCCACCACCAGTTCTTCCGCAAGATTCATGTGGTGGACACAGCGCTGCTGCGCTACAACCTCGGCTGGCTGTTCCTGGTCGTGGTGGTGCCGTTCGCCACCCGGGTGAACAGCGAGGGCGCCCTCGTGCTGGGCCCGGTGCTGTACGCCATCGTCATCAGCGCGATCGCCCTGCTGATGGTGCTGATGGCCCGGCACGCGACCCGCGCCGGCCTGCTGCGTCCCGGGACGCCCCCGCACGCGCTGCGGGGGCTGCTGGTGGGCGCCGGCACCGCGGCGTCGGTGTTCCTGCTGTCGATCCCGGTGAGCTTCGCCAGCCCGTCGTGGGGCAGATACTTCTGGTTGCTGACGATCGTCGCCTCGCGCGTCACCCGCCGCGTCTTCGATCGCCGCGACCCCTGACCGGCGGGCTCAGCGGCCCTTGGTGGGGATCTCGAACCAGACGGCCTTGCCCTCCTTGGTGGGACGCGAGCCCCAGCGGCGGGCGAGCTGGTCGACCAGGTACAGGCCGCGGCCGCCCTCGTCGTTCTCGCCGGCGCTGCGGATGCGCGGCAGGCGGAGATCCTGGTCGAAGACCTCCACCCAGATGGACTCCTCGCCCCGGCGCAGCCGCAGCGTGAACTCCTTCTCGTTGACGATGTCGTTGTCCAGCCCCGGAACGTCCCAGGACTCGTCGAACGGCAGCGGCGGGCCGTCCAGCACCAGCTCGCGGCGCGGGACGCTGGCGCTGGCGGCGTGCAGCACGACGTTGGTGACGACCTCGGAGACCAGCAGGCAGGCCAGCTCGACCCGGTCTTCGGGGACGTCCCAGCTCGCGAACGCCTCCGAGGCCATGCGCCGGGCCTCGCCCACCATGATCGGCTGGGCGGGGAAGGTGCGCTCTTCGAACTTGAGCTCCTTGCCCGCGGAGCGGATCACCAGGATGGCCATGTCGTCGTCGATCTCGCCGGGGACCGCGACGGTGGCGGCGTCGGCGACGCGCTCGACCGACTCGGCCGAGGCCTTGGCGACCTTCTCGCACAGGATGCGCAGCGTCTCTTCGTCGCTGAGCGGCGCCTCGCCGGACTCGCGGGCCGGGCGGCGGTCGACCAGGCCGTCGGTGTAGAGCAGGAGGGCGGCGCCGGGCGGCAGCACCCGCGTCTCCTCCTTGTAGACCAGGTCGGCGTGCATGCCCTTGGCGTTGACGCCGAGCGGCTGGCCGACCTCGGAGATGTCGAGCTCGGTGACCACGCCGTCGACGATGAGCAGCGGCGGGGAGTGCCCGGCGTTGGCGAAGGACAACTGGCGCGACCACGCGTCGTACACCAGGTACTGGCAGGTGACGATCGGCGGGGTGCTGACGTCGGTGCCGTAGTCGTCGCGCTCGGGCGCGGCGATGATGCGGGTCCACTCGTTGAGCCGCGCCAGGATGTCGGCCGGGGACTTGTCGTCCTGGGCGAAGGCGCGCAGCGCGGCGCGCAACTGGCCCATGACGGCCGCGGCCTTGGCGCCGCGGCCCTCGACGTCGCCGATGACGATGCCGACCCGCCCCGCCGACAGCGGGATCACGTCGTACCAGTCGCCGCCCACCTGGGTCTGGATGCCCTGGCCGTGCGAGGCGAGCGGGGCGGCGGGGTAGTAGCGGACCGCGATCTCCAGGCCGTCGAGCTGCGGCAGCTCGCGGGGCAGCAGGTACTTCTGGAAGGACTCGGCGGTGTGGCGCTCTTCCTCGAACAGCAGCGCGTTGTCGACGGCGATGGCGACCCGGGTGGCGATGGCGCCGACGAAGTCGCGGTCGAAGGCGTCGTAGTGCGGCGAGCGCCGGTCGGTGAGGTTGGACATGCCGAGGTACATCAGGCCGAGCGTCTCGCCCCGCGCGCACAGCGGCGCGACGATGGCGGAGGTCATGCCGATCTCGCTGCAGAGCCTGGTGGCCTCCTCGCTGGGCGAGGGGTAGCTCATCGTCGCGAAGTCCTCGACGATGATGGTCTCCTGGCGGCGCAGCGCGATCTCGGCGTAGTGGCCGGCGGGGTAGCGGATCTCGGACCCGATGGGGCGCCAGGTGCCCGGCGGGGGCGTCCACCCCTTGACGTGGGTGGAGACCTTGCGGACCAGCCGGTCGCCTTCGGACAGCTCGATGAAGCAGTGGTCGGCGAACTGGGGCACCAGCATCTCGGCGACGCGGTTGAGCGTCTCTTCGACGTACAGGGAGCCGGCCAGGCGCTCGCCGATGCGTTCGAGCAGGCCGAAGCGGTCTTTCTCGCGTTCGTTGCTGCGCATCGCCTCGCGGGCGGTGATGACGATGCCGGTGACCGAGCCGGAGGGGTGCCGCAGGGGGACGGCCTGCGCACGGACGTAGATGATGGTGCCGTCGCCGCGCACCACGTCGAAGGTGCCCTCCCACACGCCGCCCTTGAGGACGTGCTTGGCCAGCTCGACGGCCAGGGGGTGGTCCTTCTCCATGATGCCCAGGGACAGGACGGTCGGGTCGGCGGCGCCTGGCCTGTCGGGGCTGCCGAACAGGCGTTCGGCGAACGGGTTCCAGTAGAGCACGTTGCTGAACCGGTCGGTGACGACCACGGCCATCTCGGCGTGGTCGAGGACCGACTCGGGCGTCAGATGGTCGGCCGCGTCCTGCGAGAGGTCCCCCCATCGCTTCATCGGGCGGCCGCCCCTCGGAGAGGGGCATGGGCGAAGGCGACCACGTGCGCTCCTGCAACAGCCTCGGCGGTCAGGCGACGACCGGCCGGAGGCTCGGGGAAGGCGGGGCTGAGGGACAAGGGAAAGGGAGACCCCCCACTGGTATGCAAGCGATCACGCTCTGACCGGTCAGCGCCGGGAGACGAAGACGTGCGCGGCGACATCGCGCGGGAACTCCGCGGGCGTGTTGTGCGCTTCATCGTCACCTGTCACCCGTACACCGTCGTCGCTCGCCGCGAGCGTCACCTCGCGTCCGGGTTGTATCCCAACTTGCTTGAGTTTAAGCATCACAGCAGGATCACTTTGCACTTGTTCGCTAATTCGCCGCACGACTACGGGTATGCCTCTGGGCCCGGCGAGATCGGCCATGGCCGAGATCACCTCATCGGCGGACGAGTCGGACTCTTTGACGCCCAGTTCGTCCAGACCTGGGATGGGGTTGCCGTGGGGGCAGACCACCGGGTTGTCGAGCAGGGTGACCAGGCGGGACTCCACCGACTCGGACATGACGTGCTCCCAGCGGCAGGCCTCGACGTGCACCTCTTCCCAGGGAAGGCCGATGACCTGGGTGAGCAGGCACTCGGCCAGGCGGTGCTTGCGCATCACCCGCGTGGCGAGCGTGCGCCCGAGGTCGGTCATGGTCAGGTGACGGTCGCCCTCGACGCGGACCAGGCCGTCACGCTCCATGCGGGCCACCGTCTGGCTGACGGTGGGGCCGCTCTGCTGCAGCCGCTCGGCGATGCGGGCGCGCAGAGGGGTGATCCCCTCCTCCTCCAACTCGAAGATCGTGCGGAGGTACATCTCGGTGGTGTCGATCAGGCCGTGTGCGGTCAAGGCTCCTCCCCTCCCAAGTATCGATGCTACGTCCGGCTCCCGGGGGCCACGGCCGTGTCCGCACAGGCCGATGGCGCTGTCTCCCGGGAACGGATCGGCGTCCGGACAGAGCTTACGCAGACCTACCGACACAACGGTGCGAGACGGGGAACGACGACCGCGGCGGCGGCAACATGTGACTCCTTCTCTAGGATCGCATCCTTCGCCACGCGCGTCGCCTGAACCCACGGAACCTGATCTCGCAGGACAGGTCCGCACCGGCTCCCTCGACGGCCGCGCGCCCCCGGCGGCGCCGCCCGTCCCGGCCGGCCGCGCCGGGATCAGCGCCGCGCGAGCCCGTCGCGCACCGCGTCGTAGTTGCGGAACGCCGGGATCGAGAGCCCGGCGACCAGCACGATCGCGGCGCACAGCAGCCCGCCGCCCGCCCAGGCCGGCACGAGCCCGAAGGCGCCGGCCGTCGCGCCGGCCCGCAGGTCACCAAGGCGGGGACCGCCGGCGACCACGACCATGAACACGCCCTGCATGCGCCCGCGCATCTCGTCGGGGGCGTAGGTCTGCAGGATCGTCTGCCTCCAGACCGAGGAGACCAGGTCGATGGCGCCGCCGACGGCGAGCAGCGCCACGATCAGCCACAGCGGCTGCGCGAACGCCGCCGCCGCGACGGTGAGCCCCCATAGCGCGATCACGATTGTCAGCGCCACCCCCTGGCGGCGCACCCTGCCGACCCAGCCGGACACCAGCCCGGCCGCGACGGCGCCGATCGCCAGGCTCGCCGACAGCCAGCCGAACGCGACCGGCGACCCGCCGAAGCGCTCGGCCGTCAATTCCGGGTACAGGGCGCGGGGCAGGGCGAAGGCCATGGCGATGATGTCCACGACGAAGGACATCATCACGATCGGGCGGGTGGCGATGTACCGCAGGCCGTCCACGACCGACCGCAGGCCCGGCCGGGACACCTCGCCGACGGGGGCCAGGCGGGGCAGTCGGACGGCGGCGTAGAACCCGGCGCCGAACAGCAGGGCGTCGATGAGGTAGGCGGCGGCGTATCCGGACTTGGCCAGGACGATGCCGGCGAGCAGCGGGCCGAGCACCGTCCCGACGCTGCTGACCAGGAAGTTCAGAGTGTTGGCCGCGGCGACGCGCTCGGCGGCCACCAGCCTCGGGATGATCGCGCTGCGCGTCGGCGAGGTGACGGCGAAGCCGGTGGACTGGACGGCGACGATGGCGAGCATCAGGTACACGTTGTTCAGCCCCGCCCAGGCGTGCAGCAGCAGGGCGGCCGTCGCCAGCCAGGCGACCACCGAGCCCATGAGCAACAGCTTGCGGCGGTCGACGGCGTCGGCGACGGCGCCGCCCCACAGGCCGAAGACGACCAGCGGGATGAGGTTGGCCGGTCCGAGCAGGCCCACCCACAGGGAGGAGTGGGTGATGTCGTACACCTGGGCGCTGACGGCCACCGAGGTGAGCTGGAAGCCGATGAACGAGACACCCTGCCCGAGCAGCAGCCGCCGGTACGGGGCGACGCCCAGCGGGCGGGTGTCGACGGCGACACGCTTCAGCACCGACTGAAGGACGAGCGCCATTTCCACCTCACCAACCCGGACATTTGAGAAATCTCCGGACACATTACCCAGGTTGTGGGGGTGAGCGGTTCAGAGGGAGGGGGTGCCGACCGAAGGTCAGGGGGCCAGCCGCTCCACCAGCCACACCCCGCCCGCGCGGCGGTAGCGCAACCGGTCGTGCATGCGGTCGACCTGCCCCTGCCAGAACTCGACCTCCGCCGGGACCACGCGGAACCCGCCCCAGAACTCGGGCATCGGCGGCTCCTCCGGCCAGCGCTCGGCGAGCTCGCGGTAGCGGTCGTCCAGCTCCTCCCGCGACCGCACGACCGCCGACTGCCGGGAGGCCCAGGCGCCTATGCGAGAGCCGTACGGGCGAGAATGGAAGTAGGCGGCGGAATCCTCCCGCGGCAGGCGCACCACGGTGCCCTCCACGCGCACCTGGCGGCGCATGGGGTGCCAGGGGAACACCAGGCAGGCCCGGGGGTTCTCCGCCAGGTCGCGGCCCTTGCGCGACTCGTAGTTGGTGTAGAAGACGAAGCCTTCCTGGTCGTATCCCTTGAGCAGGACGGTCCTCGCGGCCGGGCGGCCCCCGGCGGAGGAGGTGGCGAGCACCATGGCGTTCGGCTCGGGGAACCCCGCGTCCACGGCGTCGGCGAACCATGACGCGAACTGCGTCACAGGGTCGGCGGCGAGATCGGCCTCGCTGAGCGGCAGGCCCTCGTACGTACGGCGCAGCGCCGCGAACGGCGGCGGCGGGCTCGATGCGGCATCCACAGACCGGTATTCTTCCGCGTCCGGCGCCACAGCCGAAGTCGCACCCCCCACCAGGGCGGATCGCGTTTCGGTGGGCCCTGCGGCAGAGCACCCACGCCGAGGGGGTTGAATATGACCCGCCGGTATCTCGACATCAAGGCTTTGACTTCAAGAAAGGGAGGCGGCCGAGAATGTCCGACTTCAAACCCGGGCTCGAAGGCGTAGTAGCGTTCGAGACCGAGATCGCGGAACCGGACAAAGAAGGGGGCGCCCTGCGTTACCGGGGCGTCGACATCGAAGAGCTGGTCGGCCGCGTCTCCTACGGCAATGTGTGGGGCCTGCTCGTCGACAACAAGTTCAAGCCCGGCCTTCCTCCGGCCGAGCCGTACCCCATCCCTGTCCACTCCGGTGACATCCGCGTCGACGTCCAGAGCGCCCTGGCCATGCTGGCCCCCGCCTACGGCTTCCGCCAGCTCCTCGACATCGACGAAGACCAGGCCCGCGACGATCTCGCACGCGCCTCGGTCACCGCGCTGTCGTTCGTCGCCCAGTCGGCCCGCGGCCTGGGCCTGCCGATGGTCCCGCAGTCGCGCGTCGACGAGGCCGACACCATCGTCGAGCGCTTCATGATCCGCTGGCGCGGTGAGCCCGACCCCAAGCACGTCAAGGCCATCGACGCCTACTGGACCTCCGCCGCCGAGCACGGCATGAACGCCTCCACCTTCACCGCCCGCGTGATCGCCTCCACCGGCGCGGACGTCGCCGCCGCCCTGTCGGGCGCGGTGGGCGCGATGTCGGGCCCGCTGCACGGTGGCGCCCCCGCCCGCGTGCTGCACATGATCGAGGAGGTCGAGCGCATCGGCGACGCCGAGACCTACGTCAAGCGCGCGCTGGACTCCGGCGAGCGTCTGATGGGCTTCGGCCACCGCGTGTACCGCGCCGAGGACCCCCGCGCCCGCGTGCTGCGCCGCACCGCGCAGGAGCTCAACGCCCCCCGCTACGAGGTCGCCTGCGCGCTGGAGAAGGCCGCCCTGGCCGAGCTGCACGCCCGCAAGCCCGACCGCGTCCTGGCCACCAACGTGGAGTTCTGGGCCGCGATCATGCTGGACTTCGCCGAGGTGCCCCCGCACATGTTCACCTCGATGTTCACCTGCGCCCGCACCGCCGGGTGGGCGGCGCACATTCTGGAGCAGAAGCGCACGGGCAGGCTGGTCCGCCCAAGCGCCAAGTACGTCGGCCCCCCGCAGCGCTCGATCGACGACGTCCCCGGAGCCGACGAGGTCGCCGGCAAGAACTGACCCCGCCGTCCGCACGGGAACCGGTCACGCCCCCCGGCGAAGCCGGCCACCGACGCCGCGCCCGCACAGGGCCCGCAGCCGCAGGTTGCGGGCCTTTCGCGTGCCCGCCGCCCCGGCGGCCCGCCCGCCGAGTCTCAGGCGACACGCCCACCGGGTCTCAGGATCCGGACCGGCGACGTGAGCACCGGGGCGGCTCACTACCCTGGTTAGGTGGCTGACATCGAGATTCCCGCTGAACTGAAGCCCGCTGACGGCCGTTTCGGCTGCGGGCCTTCCAAGGTACGCCCCGAGCAGCTGGCCGCCCTGGCCTCCGCCGGCGCGAGCGTCATGGGCACCTCCCATCGCCAGAAGCCGGTCAAGAACCTCGTCCGCCGGGTGCGCGAGGGCCTCACCGACCTGTTCTCGCTGCCCGAGGGGTATGAGGTGGTGCTCGGCAACGGAGGCACCACGGCGTTCTGGGACATCGCGGCCTTCGGGCTCATCAGGGAGAAGTCCCAGCACCTCCACTTCGGCGAGTTCTCGTCGAAGTTCGCGGCCGTCGCCGCCAAGGCGCCCTGGCTCGCCGAGCCGACCGTGATCAAGTCCGAGGTGGGCAGCCACCCGCGGGCCACGCCCGAGGCCGGCGTGGACGTCTACGCGCTCACCCACAACGAGACCTCCACCGGCGTGGCCATGCCGATCAAGCGCGTGGCCGACGACGAGTCGCTCGTGCTCGTCGACGCCACCTCCGGGGCCGGCGGCCTGCCCGTCGAGGCCGGGGAGTTCGACGTCTACTACTTCGCGCCGCAGAAGAGCTTCGCCTCCGACGGCGGCCTGTGGATCGCCCTGTTCTCCCCCCGCGCCCTGGCCCGGGTGGAGGAGATCGCCGCGACCGACCGGTTCGTGCCCGAGTTCTTCAGCCTGCCGACCGCGATCGACAACTCGGTCAAGGACCAGACCTACAACACCCCGGCCGTGGCCACGCTGTTCCTGCTCGCCGACCAGATCGAGTGGATGAACCGCAACGGCGGCCTGGCCTGGACCACCGCGCGCACCGCCGACTCGGCCGGGCGGCTGTACACCTGGGCCGAGAAGACCTCCTACACCACGCCGTTCGTCGCCGATCCCGCCCAGCGGTCCAGCGTCGTCGGCACCATCGACTTCGCGCCCGAGGTGGACGCCGCCGAGGTCGCCAAGGTGCTGCGGGCCAACGGCATCGTCGACACCGAGCCCTACCGCAAGCTCGGCCGCAACCAGCTGCGCGTCGCGATGTTCCCGGCCATCGACCCGGCCGACATCGAGGCGCTGACGGCCTGCGTGGACCACGTGGTCGAGCGGCTCCAGGGCTGACCGGCGCCCACTCACCGCCCGTCAGGACGAGGGCGGGGGCACCCAGCCGGGCCCGGTGATGGGGGGCGGCGCGCCGGTGCGGCGCGCCAGCTCCTCCAGCAGGCGCAGGGCGTCGTCCAGTTCGACGCTCTGCGCGAAGCACGACAGCACCGGGGCACGGTCGTCGGTCTCGGCCAGGGCGGCCAGCATGACCGCCGTGACGTGCTCGTCGCGGCTGCGCCGGGCGGAGTAGCGAAAGGCCTTGCGCTCGGCGGTGCGGCTCAGCAGGCCCTTCCTGACGAGCCGTTCGGCGACGGTCTGCACGGTGGTGTACGCGAGCGGCCGTTCGGCGTCCGCGTTGAGCTTTCCCTGCACCTCGCGGACGAGCAGGGGGTGGGCCGCGTCCCAGAGCACCTCCATGATGGCGCGCTCCAGGGAGCCCAGGCTATTCACGCCGACATTGTGGCCCACGGGCACCCGCCATGTCAGTTGCCATCGTTCATCCCGCGTTTTCTCCGCGGTGGCGACCGGCGCCGTTCCGCCGTCGGTCTTCGGTGTTCACGCGAGCGCCGCCGCGCGCCTCCTGCGGCGCAGCGTCCAGGCCGCGATCACCCCGCCGACCAGCCCGAACAGGTGGGCCTGCCAGGAGATGCCGGGTTGGCCCGGCAGCACGCCCCAGATGAGCGAGTAGTACAGCGCGGCGACGCCGATGCCGAGCGCGATGTCCAGCAGGTGCCGGTCGAACAGGCCCCGCGTCACGACGTACCCGAAGTAGCCGAACACCAGCCCGCTCGCCCCCAGCGTCACCCCGGGCGGGCTGACCAGCCACACCCCCAGGCCGCTGACCACGATGATGATGACGCTGGCGAGGACGAAACGCCCGAGGCCGCGCAGCGCGGCGAGGAAGCCGAGGATGGCCAGCGGCACGGTGTTGGCCATCAGATGGCCGAAACCCGCGTGCAGGAACGGCGCGAACAGGATGCCGCTCAGGCCGTCCACCTGGTGCGGGCGGATGCCGTACTGGTCCAGGTTCTCCGGCAGGACGTAATCGACCACCTCGACCGCCCACTCGACGCACACCAGGAGCGCGATGACGATGGCGGCGCCGAGAGCGCCGGTGACCAGGTCGACCACACGCCGGCGTACCTTCTCGCCCGAGGTGGCGCCCGGAGCTCTCACTCTGGTCGCGTAGTCGCTCATCGTTCTCCTCGCAGCGGGACCTGGAACGCTTTTTGTCCTCCCTTTACCGTACGCGGACCGTGTTTAACCCGCGATTTCCGATGCACGCGAAAAAGGCGCATGTTCCGGGTATCGGATCATGCGCCTTCCGCGCCGCCGGCGCTGATCGCCGGCGGCGTGACGATCATTTCCCGGAGACGATCACTCGCCCGTCCAATTGGGCGCGCGCTTCTCGGCGAACGCCGCGGCGCCCTCCATGGCGTCCTTGGACCCGAAGACCGGGTTCATGATCGCCGACTGGTGGGCGAACATCTCGTCCAGCGACCAGTCGGCCGACTCGACCAGGATGCGCTTGGTCGCCAGCAGCGACAACGGGGCGTTGGCGGCGATCTTGGCGGCGAACTCCTTGGCCGCGGCGAGCGCGCCGCCGGGCGGGGTCACCCGGTTCACCAGGCCCAGCTCGGCCAGCCGCGCGGCCGGGTAGAAGTCACCGGTGAGGGCGATCTCCATGGCGATGTGGTAGGGAATGCGGCGCGGCAGGCGCATCACGCCTCCCGCGCCCGCCACCAGGCCGCGCTTGGGCTCGGGCAGGCCGAACTTCGCCTCCTCGGAGGCGATGACGATGTCGCAGGACAGCACCAGCTCGAACCCCCCGGCCAGCGCGTACCCCTCCACCGCCGCGATGATCGGCTTCTTCGGCGGCGCCTCGACCAGGCCGCCGAACCCGCGCCCCTCGACCGCCGGGAAGTCTCCGCTGAGGAACCCCTTGAGGTCCATGCCGGCGGAGAAGTTGCCGCCGGCGCCGGTCAGGACGTACACCGAGACGTCCTTGCGGTCCTCCAGTTCGTCCAGGGCGGCCACCACGCCGCGCGCGACGGCGCCGTTGATGGCGTTCCTGGCCTGCGGCCTGTTGATCGTGATGACGGCGATGCCGCCGTCGACCTCGACGAGAACCTCGTCAGACACCCTTGCCTCCGGTTCGCGGATACGAGCGGGCTCACTTGGGCTGGAAGCGGATCCCGCCGTCGAAGCGGATGACCTCGCCGTTCATGTAGTCGTTCTCGACCAGCGACCGCACCAGGTGGGCGAACTCCGAGGCCCGGCCCATGCGCTTGGGGAAGGGCACCGGCGCGTACAGCTTGGCTTTGAACGCCTCGGCCTCCGGGCCCGACCCGTAGATGGGCGTGTCGATGATGCCCGGGCAGATCGTCAGCACCCGCACGCCGATCGCGGCCAGGTCGCGGGCGGCCGGCAGCGTCATGCCGATGATGCCGCCCTTGGACGCGGAGTAGGCCACCTGGCCGGTCTGGCCCTCCAGGCCGGCGACCGACGCGGTGTTGATCACCACGCCGCGCGCGCCGTCGGCGTCGACCGGCTCGGTCCTGGCCATGGCCGCCGCGCCGATGCGCATGAGGTTGAAGGTGCCGATCAGGTTGACGTCGATCACCTTGCGGTAGCTCGCCAGGTCGTGCGGCGAGCCGTCCCGGCCCACGGTGCGCGACGCCCAGCCGATGCCGGCGCTGTTGACCACCGCGCGCAGGGGCTTGCCGGTCGCCACGGCGGCGTCCACGGCCGCCTGGACCGAGGCCTCGTCGGAGACGTCGGTCTGCACGAAGACGCCGCCGAGCTCGTCGGCGATAGCCTTGCCGCGCTCGGTGTTCAGGTCGGCCAGCACGACGGTCGCGCCCGCCGCCGCGAGCTCGCGCGCCGTGGCCTCGCCGAGGCCGCTGGCGGCGCCTGAGATGATTGCTGCTGCTCCGTTCAGGTCCATATCCCGGACCTTAACGTGGCAACCGAATGAAGTTCTACTGGGGGTGGCTCAAATCTCGGCCGAGATGGCGGCGTCGACGTCAGGATAAACCTTGATGCGCCGGTCGAGACCGGTCGTGCGCAGGATGCGCGCCACCGGCGCCTGCGGGGCCGCGAGCGACACCCCGCCGCCCTCGCCGGTCGCCAGGCGCCACGCCTCGATGAGCACCGACAGGCCGCTTGAGTCCATGAAGGACAGCGAGGCGAGATCGAGCACCAGGCGGCTGCTGTCCTGCTTGATCGCATCACGCACCTCGTCGCGCAGGAAGGGCGCGGTGAACAGATCGAGCTCGCCCTCGACAGCGACGACGACGGCGTCTCCGAACGCCCGCCGCGCCAGCCGCAACTTCATGTGGAACCTCCTTGCGGGGCCCACTTTAGTCCTGGCGGCGCGGCGACGGGCTCAGTACGCCACAGCATCGCCGCTTGAAAGCGGATCAGAGCGGCTGAGGAGCCACCGCGAAGCCGAACGGGAGCTCCAGGCGATGGGCGGCGAGCAGGTCGGGGTCGGCGAGGATCTCACGGGTCGGCGCGTCGGCCGCGATGACCCCGTCCGACAGGATCAGCGAGCGCTCGCACAGTTCCAGGGCGTAGGGCAGGTCGTGGGTGACCATCAGCACGGTGACGTCCAGGGAGCGCAGGATCTCGGCCAGCTCGCGCCGCGAGGCCGGGTCGAGGTTGGACGACGGCTCGTCCAGCACGAGGATCTCCGGCTGCATGGCCAGCACCGTGGCGACCGCGACCCTGCGGCGCTGCCCGAACGACAGGTGGTGCGGCGGCCGGTCGGCGATGTCGGGCAGCCCGACCTGCGCGAGCGCCTCGTTCACCCGCAGCTCCAGCTCGAAGCCGCGCACGCCCATGTTGGCCGGGCCGAACGCGACGTCCTCGCGGACCGTGGGCATGAACAGCTGGTCGTCGGGGTCCTGGAAGACCAGGCCGACGCGGCGGCGGATCTCGCCCAGGTTTTCCTTGCGCACGGGCAGACCGGCCACCTCGACCTCGCCGTGCCCGGCGGTCAGGATGCCGTTGAGGTGCATGACCAGGGTCGTCTTGCCCGCGCCGTTCGGGCCGAGCAGCGCGACCCGCTCGCCGCGCCCGATGGTGAGGTCGACGCCGTAGAGCGCCTGGGTGCCGTCGGGGTAGGCGTAGGCCAGTTCGCTGACGCGCAGGGAAGGTGGCGGATTGCTCACGTGAGACTCCAGGACAGTACGGCCGTCGCCAGAGCGGCCATGGGAAGCAGGGAGGCGGTCGCCCAGCTGCGCGCCGAGGCGCGCAGGTTGTCGATGACGGGCATGGACCCTGTGTAGCCCCTGCTCAGCATCGCCAGGTGCACGCGCTCGCCGCGCTCGTAGGAGCGGATGAACAGCGCGCCGGCCGACTTGGCGATGACCGGCAGGTGGCGCACGTCGCGGGCCACGAAGCCCCGCGCCTCGCGGGCGACGCGCATGCGGCGCATCTCGTCCAGGATCACGTCCATGTAGCGCAGCATGAACATGGCTATCTGCACGAGGGTCTGCGGCAGGCGCAGCCGCTGCGCGCCGAGCAGCATCGTGCGGGGCTCGGTGGTCGCGGCCAGCAGGATGCTGGCCACGACGCCGAGGGTGGCCTTGGCCAGGATGTTCCAGGCCGACCACAGGCCCGCGGAGCTGAGCGACAGGCCGAGCACCTCCACGCGCTCGCCCAGGCCGATGATCGGCAGTGCCACCGCGAAGATCACGAACGGCACCTCGATGACCATGCGGCGCAGCAGGAACCTCGCCGGCACCCTGGCCACCGCGGCGACCGCGGCGAGCAGCAGGGCGTAGACCCCGAAGGCCCAGAACGCCTCCCGCGGCGTGGCGACCACCACCACGGCGAACGCCGCGACCGCGGGGAGCTTGCACTGGGGCGGCAGGCGGTGGATCACCGTGTCGCCCGGCCGGTAGAGCTGGTGGGTGTGCCCGGCGCCCATCAGGCGCTCACTTTGTCACCGTCGAGCCGGCCCTCGGCCTCGCCCTGGCGGTTGCGGCGCCGCACCACGTAGAAGATCGCACCGCCGGCCAGCACCGTGATGCCGACGCCGGCGACGCCCGCGACGCCCACCGACAGCCGCTCGTCCTGCACGCCCTTGACGCTGTAGTCCGACAGCGGCCCGCCGCCGAGGGAGTGGTCGCGCTCGTTGACGTTCAGCCCCTTGTCGCCGGCGACCTTCTCCAGCCCGTCGGGGCTGCTGGAGGCGTAGAAGGAGACCACGCCGGCCAGCAGGACGGTGACCAGGGCGCCGCCGATGAGCAGCGGCCGCAGGCTGCGGGACGGCGCGGGCGCGGGCCCGCCGGCGACCTCGGTGCTGGCGCCGTCGGCGGTGCGCAGCACCAGCTTGGCCTTCAACCCCTTCGCGCCGTAGACCAGGTCGGGGCGCACGGCCAGCACGCTGCTCACGGTGAGCGCGGTGATCAGGCCCTCGCCGAGACCGATGAGGACGTGCACGCCGCCCATCGCGATCGCCACCGAGGACACGTCGATCGGCGCGGTGCCGCCGATCCAGAACAGCAGGGTGAAGCCCATCGCCGCGACCGGCACCGAGACGGCGGCGCCGATGAAGGCCGCGACCGGGATGGCCGCGCGGCTGCGGGGGGCACTGCGGACGATCAGGCGGAACACCGCCCAGCCGACGACGGAGGTGACGATGGCCATCAGGGTGATGTTGACGCCGAGCGCGGTGAGGCCGCCGTCCGCGAAGAAGAACCCCTGGACGAGCAGCACCACCGCCACGCACAACACGGCCGTGTACGGCCCTACGAGCACCGCGGCCAGTGTGCCGCCGAGAAGGTGGCCGCTGGTGCCGGCCGCCACGGGGAAGTTGAGCATCTGGACGGCGAAGATGAACGCCGCGACGAGGCCCGCCATCGGGGCGGTGCGGTCGTCGAGTTCGCGGCGCGCGCCGCGCAGGCAGACGGCCAGGCCGGCGGCGGCGAAGGCCCCCGCGCCGATGGAGACCGCCGCGTTGAAGAAACCGTCTGGTACGTGCACCAGAGCCTCCGAGGTGGGATCGAGTCGTGCCAACTCTAAGCCATTACCTCGTAGCTGCAAGAGACTGGCAAGAACGACCTAAATGCTGGGGCGTAGCCCTCTCACTGGTAGGGGTGGGCGCCACCCCTTATGTGGCCCCAGAGGTACATATCCGTGGCCGCCCCCAAGTGAAGCCCCCTACTCGGTGCGGGCTCGGCCGAGGATCGGCCGGCCGGAAACCACCTGGCCAGCGGGCTCCGCCGGGGTCTGCGCGGGGTCAGCGGCCGATGCGGATGGTGCGGCGGACGACCGCTCGCGGGCCGCGCGCCGAGACGGTGACCACGAGCCTGCGGCGGATCTTGGACGCCCGCGCGGTGGCCGTCCAGCGCCTGCGCCCCCGCCACCAGGCCATCCCCGGCCCGAGCCCGGCGACCTCGGTCTCGCCGACCTGCACGGGATAGCGCAGCGGCGGCCCGCCGAGGTCGAGCTCCAGCTCGGCCTCCCAGACGCCCGTGGCGTCGAGCGAGGAGGTGGCGGTGAACCCCGCCGCGCCGGCGGCGGTCACCGGGACCCGCCGCTCGCTGCCGGAGGAGCGTTCGCGCCAGACCACCTGGCGGGCGCGGCCGGCGACCGCGCACCCCTCCCCGACCGTCACCGTGCCCTCGATGGTCAGCGACCCCTTGCCACCCCACGCGGCGCGGGTCAGCCGCGCCGACCCGGGGACCGCCGCCACATGGCCGCCGATGTCGATGGTGAGGTTGCCGTGCGGGCGGGTGAAGTAGGGCACCGCTATCGCGCCGGTCAGCCGGACGGCGGGACAGGCGACCCCGGAGTCGCGGTCGGCGCCGAACCGCGCCACCCGGCGCACTCCCTCGCACGCCAGCACGACGTACATGTCCCACACTCCGGGGGGCAGGTGCGAGACCTCGACCCCGGCGGCGAAGACGTCCGCCACCGAGGTCACCGGCACCCGCCGCTCGGCTCCGGTGGAGCGTTCCCTGAGCAGCAGACCGACCGCCACGCCGTTCCAGGAGTCCGACAACGACGCGCGGCCCGAGATCTCCAGGCGGTGCCCCCTCCATTCGAGGGCGGTCAGGCGGCGGCGCAGCACGGCGGTCTCGACCCGGGCGAGCCGTTCGAGCCGCGCGGCGTCCCCCAGGGAGGCGGCGCGAAGCCGGTCGATGGGGCGCAGCCGTTCGAGCACGCCGTCGGTCAGCCACGCCGCGCACATGTCGGACACCTCCCCGGCGATGGCACGGCGCCGCACGGCGTCCGCGTCCAGGAACGGCGCGCCGAGCTGGGCCAGGATGTCGAAACGGAAGTGCCGGCGCATGAGGTGGTCGCGCAGCGGCCCTTCGGGGACGTGGCGCGTCATCAGCTCGATGGGCGTGCGGATCATGCGCAGCCAGGCGAGCGGGTCACGGCTGCCGGGCTCCTGCATGATGCTGGTGCCGTCCGGGCGGGCCGTCAGGTGGTAGCAGTCGTGGTCGGCGACCACGGAGATCGTGCGCGCGTGGCAGTAGGCGTGCACGGAGAAGACGATGTCCTCCCCCACGCGCAGCGACTCGTCGAACCGGATCCGGTGGCGGGTCAGCAGCTCGCGCCGGAAGAGCTTGAAGCAGGTGAGGGTGTTGTAGACGGTGCTCTCGCCGAGCGGCGCGTGGTCGCGGTTCTCCCGGAACATGGAGGTGGGCACCGTGCGGCCGTGCCCCACCATCTTGCCGAGCACGATGTCGGAGCCGTTGCGCTCGGCCATGGCCACCATGCGCTGGAGCGCCTCGGGACCGAGGTGGTCGTCGGCGTCGCAGAAGAAGACGTAGCGCCCGCTGGAGTGCGCGATCGCGCGGTTGCGCGGCCGGGCCGCGCCGCCGGACGGCTGCTGGTGCCAGACCCGTATCTCGGGAAACTTCTCGGCATAGTCGGCGAGCAGCTCGCGGCTGCCGTCGGTGGAGCCGTCGTCCACGACGACGATCTCCTTGCTCACGGCCTGGGTGAGCAACGACGTGAGGCACCGGTCGAGGTAGGGGCGGCAGTTGTGGACGGGCACCACGATGCTCACGTCGACACGCCGACTACTTTCCGTCTTCATTGCGATTCATTATGTAACCGATGACCCGCGCCTGGCGGCGCAATCACCGCGTTGGCATCACCCGTTTTACCTGCTCATTTGGCCGCGCGGGCTTATTACCCGTTTGTCGGGGTAGCCCGGCCCCGACGGAGGTGACGAGATGGCCTATCCGGCGCACGAAACGGGATTGCACATCAGTGAACGACTCGACGGACAATGCGTCATCGTTCAGATCGACGGGGAACTCGACATGAGTGCCGTGCCGCGCCTGCGCGCGGAGCTCGACCACGCCATAGAGGGGGTGCGCCCTCCTTGCCTCGTGCTCGACCTGACGCGCACGAGCTTCTGCGACTCACTGGGGTTGGGGCTGCTGGTCAACACCTACAACCGGGTTCGCGAGATGGGTGGGAGGCTGGCGCTGGCGGTGACGCCCGGCATGATGGTCTCGAGGTTGCTGACCATCACCCATCTGGACCACCACTTCGACACTTACCAGAGCACGGCGGACGCCGTGGCGACGGTGCAGGCGGCATGACGCGCCGCCTACGGGCGACGACCGGGTGATGGACGCGCGGCCCGCACGGGCCGCGTCGGACGGATGCGAGGGTGGGCGCGAGCTGTTACGCTCGTGCACTTGGCATGTCTTCATCAAGATGCCATACATCCTGCCCGTAAGGAGTATACCACATCTATGGAGCGTCGCGCATCCTCCAGCGCCCGGACCGAAGCCCTGCGCGCCGAACAGTCCTACGTCTCCATGCTGTACGAGCGCCTCGACGCCGTACGCGAGCGCGCCGAGACGGCGCTGCGCCACGAACACGGGCGCGGCGGGCCCGGCGGCACCCACCAGGCGCGGCTCGAACGCGACGTGTACGCCCACGAGCACGCCC
The DNA here is from genome assembly GCF_040607455.1 of Sphaerisporangium sp. NPDC005289. Lineage (NCBI taxonomy): Bacteria > Bacillati > Actinomycetota > Actinomycetes > Streptosporangiales > Streptosporangiaceae > Sphaerisporangium > Sphaerisporangium sp. NPDC005289. Next base: position 88,254 of record NZ_JBEXGS010000031.1, on the reverse strand, counting down.
GGCGGCTGGCCCAACTGTCCGGCGTGGAGCGCGGCCTGTGCTTCGGCCGCGTCGACGACGTCGAGGGCGACACCTACTACATCGGCCGCGTGGGGCTGCGGGACGCCCGCGACGAACTGGTCCTGATCGACTGGCGCGCCCCCGCGGCCCGCCCGTTCTACACCGCCACCCCGAGCGACCCGGGGCCCCTGGTGCGCCGCCGGCACCTGCACACCCGCGGCCGCACCGTCGTCGGCCTGGACGACGAGGTGTTCGACCTCGCGCGGATGAGCGAGCCCGACCGCCGCACGCTGGTCGGCGAGGCCGCTCTCATGGCGGCGCTGCGGCGCGGGCGCACCGGCCGCATGGGCGACGTCGTCGCCACCATCCAGGCCGAGCAGGACCAGGTGATCCGCTCCGGCCTGGCCGGCGCGCTCGTCGTCCAGGGCGGCCCCGGCACGGGCAAGACCGTGGCCGCCCTGCACCGCGCGGCCTATCTGCTGTACGCGCACCGGCGGACGCTGGAGCGGCGCGGGGTGCTGGTGGTCGGGCCCAACGCCATGTTCCTGCGGTACATCGGCCAGGTGCTGCCCTCGCTCGGCGAGACCGACGTCGTGCTGACCACCATCGGCGAGCTGTACCCCGGCGTGCGCGCCACGGCGGCCGACGAGCCGCGGACGGCGCTGGTCAAGGGCGACACCCGCATGGTCGAGGTGGTCAGGGCCGCCGTGCGCGACCGCCAGCGCGTCCCCGACGGCGACCTCTCCGTCCGGGTCCCCACCAAGACGTCGGTGCGCGGCGGGGTCGAGGTCGTCGTCGAGCGCATGGAGCTGAGCGTCGGCCACGCCGCCTGCGAGCGCGCCCGCGACCGCGCGCGGGCCGTGCGCGGCCCGCACAACGTGGCGCGCAAGCTGTTCGTCGACTCGGTCCTGAGCGCGCTCGCCCTGGACGAGGCGCGGCGCCTTGACCGGCCCCTGGAGGAGGGGGACCTGCACTACGCCCGCCAGGCCCTGTGGCAGACGCGCGAGGTGCGCGAGGCGCTGGACCTGCTGTGGCCTTATCTCACGCCGCAGCGGCTGCTGTCGGAGCTGTTCGCCGACGACGCGGCGCTGCGCTCGGCCGCCGCGTCCCTTTCGCCCGCGGAGCGCGAGGCGCTCGCCCGGCCGGCGGGCTCACCCTGGACGGTCGAGGACGTCCCGCTGCTGGACGAGGCGGCCGACCTGCTCGGCGAGGACGACGCCGAGGCCAGGGCGGCCGAGCGCGCCGCGGCGCGCGAACGCGATGAGGTCGAGCTGTACGCGCGCGAGGTGCTGCACATCAGCGGGGTCGCCGAGATGGAGATCTTGGACGCCGGCGCCCTGGCCGACCGGCACGACGACGGCGGCGACACGCTCACCACCGCGCAGCGGGCCGAGCGCGACCGGCTCTGGGCCTACGGCCACGTCATCGTGGACGAGGCGCAGGAGCTGTCGGCGATGGCCTGGCGCACGATCATGCGGCGGGTGCCGGCGCGGTCGCTGACCATCGTGGGCGACGTCGCCCAGACCGGCGCGGCAGCGGGCGCCCGGTCATGGGGCGCGATGCTCGACCCGCACCTCAAGGACCGCTGGCGCGAGGCGCGGCTGCTGGTCAACTACCGCACCCCTGCGGAGATCATGGAGGTCGCCGTGGACGTGCTCAGGTCGGTGGCCCCGGACCAGGAGCCGCCGATCTCCGTCCGCGACGGCGGGGCGCCGCCGCGCGCCCTGCGGGTGCCCCGCGCGGAGCTGCGCCGCCTCCTCCCGGAGCTGGTGCGGTCGGAGCTGGCCGGGATCGGCGAGGGACGGCTGGCCGTCCTCACCGCCGACGCCCGGCACGGCGAGATCGCCGCGACGCTCCCCGAGGCGGCGTCCGCGCTGACGGCGGACGCCCTGGACTCGCCGTCGGTCGTCCTGACCGTCACCCAGGCCAAGGGGCTGGAGTTCGACGCGGTGGTGATCGTCGAGCCCGGCGAGATCCTGGCCCAGTCCCCGAAGGGCGGCCAGGATCTCTACGTCGCGATCACCCGGGCCACCCGGCGGCTGACCGTCGTCCACCAGGACGGCCTGCCGCCCGTCCTGTCCCGGCTGGGCGCCGGGTGACCGCCCGGTGAGAAGCGAGCGACGGCGGCCGGCCGGGCACTGACGGGTGGCGAGGACGGCGAGGGGTGGGGCGGCTGAGGCGGCCGGTCAGAAGCCCGGGAAGACGCGGCGCAGGTCGTCCAGGGTGATCTTCTCGGAGTCCAGGCTCACTTCGGCGGGCGTGTGCTCGGGGGCGTGACGGCCGGCGACCAGGCGCAGCCACCACTCCGCCGGGGCGGAAAGCACGCCGTCCGGCGCGCCGGGGACGTCGGTCAGGGACACCGCGTCGTCGATGCCGAGGCCAAAGGACCGCTCCGGGGAGGTCAACCGCACCGCGATGGCCGCCTGGCCGTTCAACTCGCCGGCGCTGCCGGTGAAGCCGAGCAGCACGCCGGCCTCGTCGAGCAACTGCGCGACCGCCCACGGCTCCAGCGTCGCCGCCTGGTCGAAGGCGACCTTGACGTCCCAGGTGTGGTAGGCGAACTCGGTGAGCCGCATGCCGGTCAGTCCGGCCACGTCCCTCGGCGGGGCGGGGAACCAGAGCGGGATGCGCAGTTCGTCCTTGGTCTGCCGGTCCAGCCCCTCCAGCCGGCTCACCAGCGCCTCGTTCGCGCCCACGACGTGCTCGGCGCGCTCGGCGCGCGACCACCCGTCCCACCGGGCCCAGATGCTCTTGATGAAATCCCCGTCCGGGGCTCCGGCGCCGCTCAGGGCCCCGTCGATGGTCGCGAGGAAGATCTCGGCGCCGCTGCCGAGGTGGCTGAGCACCTGCGAGACGTCCCACTCGGAGGCGCCGGACCGGCGGGCGAGGTCGTCGGCGGTGAAGCCGCGCACCAGCCCGGCCAGGTCGTCGAGGCCGGAGCGCAACGCCTTGATCATCTCATCCGCTCGATCGGTCATTCGTCTCTCCTGTCACATCTTCGGGGCAGTCCGAACGGACGAACACCGGCACCCGCGAGAATCTTCCTCGGCCGGAAAATGAGGTTCGCCGGCCGAGGGCGGGCCGCTACCCTCGCGAAATGAACGTGACATTCCCCCGGAAGCTGCGCAGGGGCGACACCGTGCGGGTGGTGGCGCCCGCCTCGTCCCGTGCGATGGTGCTGGAGAACGACCACAGCTCCATCACCGAGCGCCGGTTCGCCGAACTCGGCCTGACGCTGACCTACGGGCGGCATGTGGACGAGCGGGACGCTTTCGACTCCTCCTCTGTCGCCTCGCGGGTCACCGACCTGCACGAGGCCTTCGCCGACCCTTCGGTCGCGGCGATCCTGACGGTGATCGGCGGCTACAGCTCCAACCAGCTCCTGCCCTTCCTGGACTGGGAATTGATCGGCGCCAACCCGAAGATCCTGTGCGGCTACTCCGACATCACGGCCCTGCAGAACGCCATCTTCGCCCGCACCGGCCTGGTCACCTATTCGGGGCCGCACTGGGCGACGTTCGGCATGCGCGACCACTTCGAGCAGATCTTGGAGTGGTTCACCGCGGCGGTGTTCGACAGCGCGCCGGTCACGCTCACCCCCTCGGAGCAGTGGAGCGACGATCTGTGGTGGCTGGACCAGGACAAGCGCGAGCCGGCGCCCAACGAGGGCTGGTGGCCGATCCACCCGGGCACCGCCGAGGGGCGCGTCGTGGGCGGCAACCTGTGCACCCTCAACCTGCTGCAGGGCACCCCGTACATGCCCCCGCTCGACGACGCGCTGCTGATCCTCGAAGACGACTACGAGTCGCACCCGGCGACCTTCGCGCGCGATCTGACCTCGCTGCTCCAGGTACCCGGCGCGGAGTCGGTGCGCGGAGTGGCGATCGGACGCTTCCAGAGGTCGAGCGGCATGACGCGTTCCCTGCTGGAACAGCTCATCGCCGCCCAGCCGTCCCTCGCCGGCATCCCGGTCCTGGGCAACATCGACGTCGGCCACACCTATCCGTTCGCGACCTTCCCCATCGGCGGCCGCGCCCGCCTCGACGCCACTCCCGGCGCCCCCGCCCTCACCCTGCTCGACCATTGACGCGGCGCCGTCGCCCCGGGGCCAGGCGTTTCGCCCGGGACCCGGGGGCGGCGTCATCGGCTAGGCGAGGCGGGAGACCTGGTAGTGGGCGAGGGACCAGCCCTCTTCCGTCCGCCGCACCAGGACGCTGAGGTTGACGGCGATGGGTGGGCGGTCGGTGAAGGAGAAGTCGACGGCCAGGTAGCCGAGGACGAGGCCGTCGGCGAGCGCCCGGGTCTCGAGGACGCGGTACTCGGCGGTCAGCCCGAGCGGCTGGGAGGCGTAGTAGGCCGCCACGCCGGGCCTGCCGACGCTGTAGGGATGCAGCCCCTGGAAGATCGCGTCCTCGGTGAACAGGGCCGCGACCTGCTCGGGCTCGTGGCCGTCGACCGCGGCCTTCCACCGGTCCAGGACCCCCCGGAGGATCGCTTCGTTATCTGTGTTGCCGTTCATCGGCGTTCTCCTGTTGACGAGATCAAGACCCACATCGACGGGCACCGGTGAGCCGCGGTGAACGGCCGGCCGGCTCCTCGACGTGTCGTGCAACGGTAGGCGACGCCCGCCTACCGCCGGTGCGGGTCGTCCTCGGGCAGCCAGGCGTCCGGGCCGTGAACGCCGAAGTCGCCGGCGTCGCCGCCGTCACCTAGGGCCTCGACGACGGCGAGGACCGCGGCGCGGACCTCGCTCCGGCGCCACACCAGCGACCAGGTCCAGTAGGGCTGTGGCGTGACGACCGGGCGTCGCACCAGGTCCGGCGGCAGTGACGCGGTCTGGCCCTTGGGCGAGTTGACGACCGGACGGCCGCTGCGGCGCACGTGGTCGAAGAACGCCGGGCCGGTGATGCCGCCGTCGGAGACGCGCACCGGGCGGGCGCCGGTCCTTTCGGCCAGTTCTCCGGCGTAGGCGTTCCAGGACGACCAGGAGGCGTCGTCGCCCAGCAGGACGGCGGTGTCCGAGGCGGGCACCTCGCCGGTGTCGTCGCCGGCGGCGACGGCGTGCAGACGGTCGGCGCCGATGAGCCGGCAGTTCAGGCCGTGCCGCTCCAGGTCACCGGCGCGCAGCCAGCACACCGCGAGGTCGAGGCCGCCGTCCGCCACCCGGGAGGCCTGGGTGTGCGAGGGGCCGACCCAGGCGTCGACGTGGACGCGGGCCACCGCGGCGGTGCGGGCGGTCAGGTCCGGCGGAAGCCAGTTGACGTAGCCGAGCAGGACCGGCTCCGACCCGCACAGCCGGCGGGCGCGGTGCCTGACGTCGTCGGCGCGTTCCAGCAGGTCGCGGATGTGCGGGAGCAGGGCCGCCCCGGACGGGGTGAGCGACACCGAGCGGCGGTCGCGGTCGAACAGGCGCACGCCCAGGTCGCGTTCCAGCGCCTTGATCTGCTGGGACAGGGACGGACCCGCGATCAGCAGGCGCTCCGCGGCCCGGCCGAAGTTCAGTTCCTCGGCCACCGCCACGAAGTATCGCAGCTGGCGCAGTTCCACCCTTGTCATGCTACGTCGGTGATAGGCCGCGCCTACCAGCAGGGAGGAAGCCGGTCGTGGCGATCACCCCGGCGCGTGGCCGACGATGGAGCACGTCGCCCAACGCCCGCGTGAGTGGAGCGAACCCGTGCGTTCACCGCGCGGGCACCCCTCACGACCGGGCCGCGCCGCCATCGCACGATGACGGCTCACGTTCGTACCCGCCACCGCCGGACGGGCGGGCCACGGCGGCGAACGCTCGCGTTCGTATCCGCCACCGCCGGACGGCCGGCCAGCGCGGCGAACGGCAGGCTCAGCCCGCAGACCTCGATCGACCTCGCAAGGACCTCCTCATGACCGAACGACCCCTGCTCGCCTCCCCGGCCGGAGGAGACGGCGCGCTCCGGTCGCCCTGGATCCACGTCGCCCAGGCCGCCGTGGCGCTCGCCGCGGGCATGGGGGTCGGCCGGTTCGTCTACACCCCGATCCTTCCGCTGATGCACGATCAGACCGGGATGTCCGCGGCGACCGGCGCGAACCTGGCCACGGCCAACTACGTCGGATACCTCATCGGCGCGCTCGCCGGCATCCTGTCCCCGGCGCTGGTCCGCTCGTCCACCCTGCTGCGCGCCGCGCTGGTGGTGCTCACCTGCAGCCTGGCCGCGATGCCCGTCACCGAGAGCCCGGCCGTGTGGATCGCGCTGCGCCTGCTGGCCGGGGTCGCCAGTGCCCTGGTCTTCGTCATCACGGCCGCCTCTCTCCTGAGCCACCTGCGCGAGCACCCCGCGCACCTGGCCGGCTGGGCGTTCGGCGGGATCGGCGGCGGCATCGCGCTGTCCGGCCTGATCGTCCTGGTGCTGCGCCCGTTCGCCGACTGGCGGACGGCCTGGTTCGCCGCGGCCGTACTCGCCGAGGTCCTCACCATGGCCTCGTGGAACCTTCGCCCCGAAGCCGCGCCGACGGCGCGCGCGGAACCCGCCGGGGCGGCGGGCGACGGGCCGAGGACGCGCCCGCACCGCTGGTTCACCGCGCTGTTCGCCTCCTACACCCTGGAAGGCGTCGGCTACATCGTCGCCGGCACCTTCCTGGTGGCGGCGATCGAGCAGAACTCCCCCGGCGGGCTGGGCAGCGGCGCCTGGATCCTGGTCGGGGTGGCCGCCGTGCCGTCCTCCGCGCTGTGGGCCCGGCTCGGACGCCGCTGGTCCCGCCCCGGCCTGCTGCTCGCCGCGCTCGTCATCCAGGCGGTCGGCATCGCCCTGCCGGCCCTGGTCCACGGCGTGGCGGCGGCACTGGTCTCCGCGGTCCTGTTCGGCGCGACGTTCGTCGGCGTCAGCACCCTCGCCCTCGCCGCGGGCGCCCACCTGCGCTTCCCCCGCTCGGTCGCGCTGCTGACCGCCGGATACTCCGTCGGCCAGATCCTCGGTCCGCTGGTCGTCACCCCGCTGCTCCACCACGGCTACCAGCGGGCGCTGATCCTGGCCGCCGTCGTCGTCCTCACGGCCGCCGCGGCCGCCGCCGTCCTCCGCGTCGGCTTCCCCCACCAACGCCCCTCCGGTAGCGTCTGCGTCACCTCTCCGTGATCACGCCGGCGGAAGGGCTTGCCGGTGACCGGCCGGTCAGGGCAGTAGCTCGACGTACCCGTCGCTTCCGTGCACGCGGATCCGCTGCCCGTCGGTGATCAGCCGAGTGGCGTCCACCACGCTGACGACGGCCGGCAGGCCGTACTCCCGTGCGATCACCGCTCCGTGTGTCATCGTTCCTCCGACCTCCGTGACCAGGCCGGCGATGGCGACGAACAGGGGCGTCCAGCTCGGGTCGGTGTGGACCGTGACCAGGATGTCGCCCGGTTCGAGATCGGCCTGGGCCATGTCCAGGATGACGCGGGCGCGCCCTTCGATGGTCCCGGCGGAGACCGGCAGGCCGGCCAGGGCGCCTGCCGGCACGTCATCGCGCCGGTAGGCTCCGGTGATGATCTCACCGTCCGAGGTCATCACCCGGGGCGGCGTGAGGGCCTCGTACGACCGGAACACGTCCTTGCGCCGCTGGATCAGCTCGTCATCGACCTGGTTCGAGCACACGACGTCGTGGAACTCCTGGAAGGTGAGGTAGAAGACGTCCTCCTTCTCGGAGAGCACCTTCGCCCGCACGAGGCGCTCGGCCTCTTCCATCAAGGCCTGCTTGTAGACGAAGTAGCGGCTGATGATGCCGTACTTCGGGTACTCCCGGTAGCCGATGAAGGTACGGACCCGTTCGATCATCCGCTTGGTCTCCTCGGCCTTCCGCTCCCCGTCCGGCAGCGCGCGCAGGCGTTCGACCACCTCCTGCGTCTTCTTCCGCGCCTCCCGCCGTCCTTGCTCGAAGCGCCGCTCGGCGGCGCCCGGCTCGAAGTTCCTGACGTGGTCGAGGATCAGGGGCACGAGGGTGGAAGGGCGTTCGCGCCAACGCCACCTCGTGATGTCGATCTCGCCGACGCAGCGCATGCCGTACCGGTCGAGGTAGGCCTCGATGGCGTCGCGCGCCTCGGTCCCGCCCGCGAACTTCGGCAGCTCGTCCAGGAACCCGTCGTCCTGGACGCCCTGCAGGAACGCCACCACCTCCGGATGCGGGCGGATCACGTCAGCGACGTCGAGCAGCGCCAGTCCCATCTCCGAGGTGACGTTGCCGGGGGCGGACAACGTGAGGGTGTCGGCCGCGTTCGTCTCCCCCAGCCATTCCCGCAGCCGGTCGTTGAGCCACCAGGTGGCCTCCATCCCGGCCATGATCACTTTTATGCTCAGCGGATCACTGACGACCCGCTTGTGCTCCTGGAACGCCTCCAGCAGGAAGTCGAACAGCGCCGGCCCGGTCTTCGTCCGGATGTCGCGCCGCAGGGCGGCGAGGGACGCCCGGCTGCGCTCGACCAGCTCGGTGACGATGGCCGGATCGGTCTCGACCGGGGCGGGCGCGCCGCCGGGCGGCGGCCCGCCGGGACCGGCGTCCGGGGACGCCAGGACGAAGTCGTCGCGATCGAGGACGGTCTCCAGCGCGTCCCTGGTCAGCGGATCGGACCTGCCCACCATCTCCAGGAACCCGGCACGGCCCGCGGCCGAGGCCAGCATCCGGGTGGCGTCGACGAACAGCCTCCCGCCGGCCTCGTGCATCGGCGTCATGGCCGTCAACTGCCACGTGGAGAGCCCCAGTGGCTTCATCGCGTCGGTCATCATCTGCTGATGACCGACGGAGAGGTAGACGTGGTTCTCCCGGTCGCGCGCCGCGGGGATGGGGAACAGCGCGGTGATCGGCCGGCTCTGCACGATCTGGAAGTCATCGTCGACCAGGCACCATTCGATGTCCTGCGGGCGAGCGAAATGCGCTTCGATCCGCCGTCCGAGTCGCACGAGCCGCACGACCTGCGCGTCCGTCAGCGCCGGCTGCTCCTGCCGCCGCGGGTCGATCGCCACCTCCTGCGTCCCGCCGGCCGGCAGGGCGTGAAGGGCACGCTGTTTCGCGGCGACCGCCCTGGCGACGACTTCGCCGTCGCGCACTTTGTAGACGTCCGGGGTGACCAGCCCGGAGACCATGGCCTCGCCGAGGCCGAAGCCGGCGTCCACGGTGGCGACCTTCCGGTCGCCGGTGACGGGGTCGGCGGTGAACAGGATCCCGGCCGCGCCCGGGAAGACCATCCGCTGCACGACCACGGCCATGTGGACCTTGCGGTGGTCGAAGCCGTTCCGCAGGCGGTAGGTCACGGCCCGCTCGGTGAACAGCGACGCCCAGCACCGGCTGACGTGCTCCAGGATCGCCGCCGGCCCCATGACGTTCAGATACGTGTCCTGCTGGCCCGCGAAGGAGGCCGTCGGCATGTCCTCCGCCGTCGCGCTGGATCGCACGGCGTAGGCGGCTTGCTCGCCGGGCCCGGCGAGCGCGCCGGTGATCACCGCCGCCAGATCGCCCGGGACGGCGGTCCCTTCGATGGTCCGGCGGATCTCCGCGCTGAGCGTGCGGATCGCCTCCCGGTCGTCCGGCTTCAGGCGCGACAGCCGATCGAGCCGATCATTCATGGACGGCGCTTCGGCCATGATCCGCCGGAAGGCCGCCGTCGTCACGCAGAACCCGGCCGGCACGCGGATGCCTTCGATCCGCGACAGCGCGCCCAGGTGCGCGGCCTTGCCGCCGACGACCGCGATCTGCGTCTCGTCGACCTCTCGAAGGTCCACCACGTACTGCTCGATCATCGCGACACCTCCGAGGCGACCGTGCTCCACCGCACGGCGATCGCCGGCCGACTCACCGGCTCCCGAGCGTCGCGCCCCCCGTACATCGACGACACACCCACGTTTTCCCCCATATCTCTCGTCGGTGCTGTGTCCGGCCGTCGATTCTGCGGCAAGACCCGGGTCTTGCCGCAAGCCCCCCGGTGCGCTATACGTTGGAAATGGAAGGAAGTGCCATCGTCGCGTAGGCGAGATCACGCACCCTGTCACCCTTCGATGCCGTGCGGTCGATCGTCGCACCTCCACTGGTGGCCAGGAGATCGCCATGCGTGGCGGCTATCCCGGAACGACGGCGAACGGATCCCCTGACGCGCGCTTCCCCCGCCGCCGTTCGCTCCGGCCGAAATGGACCGCGAGCGCCAGCAACGTCGACAATCCGCTGAGCACATAACTGCCCGTCAGCGACATCAACCACATTCCGGCGTGGGATGGATAGACGAGAAGTGTCGCCAGGGCGACATACCCCGGCAGCAGGAATATCGACCACAGGAACCCCACGCCCACCTTCTCCAGCGGAGCGTTCAAGCGCTGAGCCCGCTGTGCCCACAGCATCAGAAGCGGTATGCACCAGACCCAATGGTGCGGCCAGGAAACGGGCGAGACCAGCAGCCCCACGATCCCGGTGACGGTGATTCCGGCGAGCTCGCCCGCCTTCTTCCAGGTCCGTGCGGCGACCAGAAGTCCGCCCGTGCCGACGACCGCGCACAGGGCGAACCAGACGGGCATGATGGGCCACGAGCCGGGCACGAGCGCGAGCACGCCGCGAAGCGACTGGTTGAAGAAGTCCACGCCCTGCCCGGCGACCACCCGGTGTGTGTCGAGGAACGCGCCACCCCAGTAGTCACGCGAATCGGCCGGCAGCAGCAGGAATCCGAGGATCACCGTGCCGAGGAAACCGAGGCAGGCCATCAGGGCGGCCCGGTAACGACGCGTGAGGAGGAGATAGGGGATGAATATCAGCGGAGTGAGTTTGATGCCGGCGGCGATGCCCGTTCCTATGCCACGCCACTTCTCTTTGCCGTGCGTCAGATCTGCCACTATCACCAGTAGCAGGATGATGCCTATCTGCCCGTTCCACAGCGTCAGCGCCACCGGATACAGGGGAAGCGCCGCGATCACGACCAGCAATGCGTGAGTCGCCCGGCGGCCACGGCGCTTCACCGTAGTAAGGCCGACGAGGATCCATATCACCGCCTCAAGGGCGAGTATGGAGATCAGCACCCAGATGCCGGAGGCGGTCTCCATCTCGACCAGGGCGAGCGGCGTGAACAGCATCGCCGCGAACGGCGAATAGGTGAACTGCAGCGACCTTCCACCGACGATCAGGTCATAGACAGAGGTGCCCCGCAGTACCGCCGCCCCGCCCTCCCGGTAGACCTCCAGATCGATCCAGCCCTTCGCGTAGACCGCGTTGAACGCGAAGGCCGTCAGCGCGCCGCACAGCGCGATCAGTACTCCGCATGCCATGGGAAAACGCGCGCCATCTTTCTTGCCCACACGAATGCGCGGCCCTGCGGACACCGAAGAAGGCATGGCGACTCCCGGCTTGGCTGCGGTGAACGCTAGTCACGCCGGCTTGTCCAAAGCTTGTCACGCCTCGCCTGTGCCGGCCGTTCCGCCGGGCGGCGGCGAGCCCGCTGGAACGGGTGCTATTGACTGAGGGTGGAGACGCCGGTCAGTGTCGTGATGTCGCAAGTCTGCACACATCCGAAGCACGGGAGGCAGTCATGGCGCTACGGTTCATCGGCATCGACACGGACAGCGAGCACGGCGGCTGCCCTTCCATCTGGGTGGACGAGGCGGACGGCAGCGTGGTGATCCAGGGCATCGTGGTCGATGATCCTGTGGACGTGGCCCAAGTGGTCGCCAGGAGTCCTCTCGCACCGGACGAGATGATCATTAGGCTTCCCGCGCGGATGCGTGACTACTTGCTGGAGGCGTGCCGTGATGGCGACCGCGACATGGGATGACCTGTTCGCTCAGTGCCGGCGCTCCGCGCTGCACCTGGAGATGCGCGACGGCTATGGCACCGCGAGCCCCGGCTTCCGGGCATGGCGGGACGGCGTTCCCTTCGACCGCACCGCCTTCGACGCTCCGTGGGTGAACCTGGTCCGCAGGACCGTCGCCCGGGGTGTGGTCATCCGTCGTGCGCGGCTGGTCTCCGAGCCGGTCAGCGACTACATCCGGTACGAGCACTCCGCGACGCCGTTCGCGAACCTCGCGGGCGGCGAGCAGGTCCGCTGGCTGTCACGACGACGAGCTTCCGACCTCGCGCTCCCGGGGAACGACTTCTGGCTCTTCGACGAGCGCGTGGTCCTCTTCCACTTCCACTCCGGGTCCGGTGAGCCCGCCGGCCACGAGCTGTGCGACGATCCCTCTGTGGTCAAGCTCTGCCTGACGGCCTTCGAGCGCGTGTGGGAACGCGGCATCGACCACGCCGAGTACAAGCCGCTCTGACCACCTGCCGCGCGTGTCCACCTCCCCCTCCTCCAGCGCCGAGCAGGCCCGCCGGGCCATCGGAAACCGCCTCCGCGACCTCCTGCGGGACGCAGGACTGACCGCCCGCGCCCTGGCCCAGGCCGCGGGCTGGGACGAATCCAAGTGCTCGCGCCTCATCCGCGGGCGCACCCTTCCCTCGGACGAGGACATCCGCACCTGGTGCCGGATCTGCGACGCCGAAGGCGAGGCCGCGGACCTGATCGCCGCCACTCGTGACGCCGACAGCATGTACGTGGAGTGGCGGCGGCTACAGCGCAGCAGCATGAAGCGGCTACAGGAGACGCGGGTGTCGCTGTACGAACAGACCCGCCTGTTCCGGTTCTACTGCTCCAGCTTCATGCCCTGGCCCCTCCAGACGCCCGGCTACATGCGCGCGGTGCTGACATCGTTCGCCGAGTTCCACGAGGCTCCGCGGGACATCGACGAGGCCGTGGAGGCGCGCGCGGCACGTACCCGGCTCCTCTACGAGGGGGATCACCGGTTCGCGATGGTCGTGGAGGAGTCGGTCCTGTACGACCGTGTCGCGGACGATGACGTGATGGCCGGCCAGCTCGGGCAGCTGCTCGAAGGCATGTCGCTGCCGTCGGTGTCCCTGGGAATCATCCCCTTCGCGGCTCGCCGGAAGTTGTGGACCATGGAGACCTTCTCGATCTACGACGACCAGCGGGTGTTCGTGGAGATGCTGTCGGCGGCCGTGACGGTGACCCAGCCTCGCGAGATCGCGCTCTACGTCAAAGGGTTCACGGAACTGGCCGCGCACGCGGTCTACGGCGGCAAGGCCCGCGCTCTGATCACCAAGGCGCTCGGAGCTCTCAGCTGATCGTGCAAGTCCGTGCAAGTTGGTTGAGCCGGTCGATCACCCGCTCCTAGTGTCCCAGCGTGCCCCCCGCGTGACTCCGTGAGTTTCGACGCGGACTTCCGCGAACGAAGGCGAGCGCATGGTGACTGGACACCTGTTGGGCGTTGTCGATCTAGTCGGCGTCCCCGAATCGGTCGCTCTGGCCCGTGAGTACGTACGGCGGAAGCTCGGCGCCGGCCATCCCGCGCTCGACGAGGTGACACTCCTGGTCTCCGAGGTCGTGACCAACTCCGTCGTCCATTCCGACTCCAGAGACGGAGGGACGGTGACGCTGGCGCTGGCCGACTGCCAGGACTTCGTCCACGTCGACGTGGTGGACGCCGGCGGGGAGAGCACCCCGCAGGTCTGCCACGACCCGTATGCCGAGGGCGGGCGAGGCCTGATGCTCGTCGATCTGATGTCGAAGACCTGGTCGGTCTACGAGGACGAGGCGGGGCGGACCGTATGGTTCGAAGTGGCCTACGAGCGCCCGCCTTCGCCCGACGTCAGAGATGAGCGCGCACACCCCGGCAGCCTGTGAGATGACCTGACCTCAGAAGCAGAAATAGGCCCTATCACGAGTTCACCGCCTTCCCGTTCGCCGGTCGATGCCGCTCAGCCAGGCGTCCTGAGCGTCGGCCAGCCGCTCTACCAGCGGTATCGGAACGAAGCGGCACGCGAACAGAAGGCCCGCATCCGCGCCGTCGCCGTGAACATGGTGGTGCCACGCATCATCGCCATCTGCATGAACTCTGAGATGGAAGAACGTGGTCCGCCGCGGCTGTCCGGTGTTGGGGTGCGGTCTGTCGTCCACCGCGATGAGGCGGACGATGGAGACCCCGGTCACGCCGGTCTCCTCCGCGACTTCCCGCACAACAGCCTCTTCCAGGCTTTCATCCGGCCGCACCCCTCCCGCCGGCACTTGAGTACCGGCACCGGGCGCGCCCACGTGATCGAAGACCAGGAGCTCCGGGGTGCATCGGTAACGGATCACGTAGGCAGCGACGCGGATTCGCGGAGCGGACATCCCTCCATCCTTTCAGGGGGGAGTCCGCGCCGCGAGAGCCTTCGCCGATATTCGTTAACCAGCCCATGAAACGGCTCAATCTCGTACAAAGCTGAATTAGCAGTCGAAGAACGCGAAATCCCCACCATCAGGGCTACACCAAAGATCAAGATCGATCTTGATGTTCGGAGATGCTTTCGTGGCGCATGCCGCCAATAGGCGAATTTCTATAGGGTGGACGCCATGGATGTGCAGATCGCCGTCACGGGCGAGGAAAGCGTCGACGCTCTGCGACGTTGGCTGGACGACGATCCTGACTTGTTGGGAAACGTACGGGCTCAGGGAACCCCACCCGGTCCAGGGCGATTGGGGGCACTTGAGGTGCTCGTCGCCGCCGTCGGCCAGGGGGGAATCGCGACCGCACTGGCGAGCGCACTGGTGGCGTGGCTGCGGCGGCGGGTGGGAGACGTCGAGATCACCGTCCGCCGGCCGGACGGCGGGGAGATCACGCTCACCGCCAGGAACGTCCGAAGGCTCGACTCGGGACAACTCACGGAACTGACCCGCCGGCTCGAAGGCGCCATGGGCGAAGACGGAGGAACTCCCCGAACTCGGGACCAGGAGTTACCAGGGCCCTCGGAGCGCGGGTGATCCTCGGAACGCAATCGGCCGGCCGAGCGCTTGAACGCCCGGGAAGCCGGGCGCTCGTGGCCGGCACCGCCCGCCATGTCCGGGGTTCCGCCCTGCCGGACGTCGAGGCGGCCGCCACGACGGCGCGGGACCTGGGGCTCGCCCTGGTCGAGTGCTGTGGGCTCGCCCCCGGCCGCCTGGAAACGCTCGTGGATCCGGCGAACCCGGCGGAGCTGGGAAGCACGCTGGCCAGGGCGGCCTCGCAGGCGCGCGGCACGTTTCTGTTCTCCTTCGTGGGACACGGGCTCCTCGACGCACACGGTGAGCTCTACCTCGCCACCTCCGCCACCGACGGGCCGAGCACGGGACTCACGTACAAGGCGCTGCCCTACTCCGCGGTGCGTGAGGCGCTCATCGCCAGCCCGGCGGAAACGATCATCGTCGTCCTGGACTGCTGCTTCGCCGGACGGGCGAACGGCGCGGCGGCCAGCGCCATCAGCGACGCCTTCGGACGGATGCGGGTGCGGCGCAGCCACCTGCTGGCGGCCGCCGCCCGGGACGAGCAGGCCCTGGCTCCCATGGGCGCGCGGCACACCGCGTACACAGGATGTCTGCTGACCGTCCTGCGCGAGGGCGACGAACTCGGACCACGCATGCTGAGCCTGGACGACATCAGCCGCTATCTCGACCGGGAACTGCCCAGGCGGGGATTTCCGCAACACTTTCCCCAGCATTTCGGACGGGCGGGGGAAATCGCCCTCACCCAGAATCGGGCCTACACCTTTCCCGGCCCCGAGACCAGAATCCCTCCGGCGGAGGGGCCCTGTCCCTACCGGGGCCTGGAGCCATTCGAGTTCACCGCCGACGACGCCCGTCTCTTCTTCGGCAGAGAGGAACTGGTCGGGGAACTCGTGCGGACCGTCGGCGTCCGGCGAACGGGTCCCCTGTTCGTGATCGGCCCCTCGGGTTCGGGAAAGTCCTCGGTACTGCGCGCGGGACTGTTGCCGGCACTGGCCGGTGCCGAGGACGGATGGCTGCCCCTCATCCTCACCCCCGGCGACAGCCCTCTGACCGCGCTGGTGCAGGCGATGTCCCCTGAGGAAGCCGGCGACGACGCGGCCGACGAACTCTTCGACGCCCCGCACGCCGTGAACCGCCTCATCGAAAGGACCATGCAGGACCAGGGCCGGCCCACCGACCGCCTGATCCTGGTCGTCGACCAGTTCGAGGAGGTGTTCACCCGCTGCCAGGACCCCGCCGAGCGAAACGCCTTCATCCACGCCCTGTGCACGGCCGACCCTGCCCGCGCACTGGTCGTACCGGCCGTCAGAGCCGACTTCTACGGCCACTGCCTGGCGTATCCGGGCCTGCTCACCGCCCTGGGCGCGGGGCACGTGCCGGTCGGGCCCATGACCGAGCCGCAGGTGCGCCGGGCGATCGAGGGCCCCGCCGAGACGGCCGGGCTGTCACTGGAGCCGGGACTCGTGGACCTCCTGCTCCATGATCTACGGCCCGGCGAGGAGGATGTGCTCAGCGCGCTTCCCCTGCTCTCCCACGCGCTCCTGGCCACCTGGCGGAACAGGGAGGGCAAGACCCTCACCATGTCCGGCTACCGCGCCGCGGGAGGGATCTGGCGGTCGGTCACCACGAGCGCGGAGAAGGTGCACGACAGCCTGGACGACGAGGGGCGCGAGGCCATCCGGAGGATCCTCCTCGCCGGCGTCCAGATCGGCGAGGAGACGGAGGACACACGACGCGAGATCGACCTGCCGGGGCTTCTCGCGAGGGCCGGCGTCACCCCCGCCCCTGTCATCGCGGCGCGGGACGCGCTGGTCAAAGCCCGTCTGATCAGCGTGACGGAGAAGGGCGCGGAGATATCCCACGAGGCGCTCCTGCGCGCCTGGCCACGGCTGCGTGAGTGGATCGCCGAGGACCGCGACGAGCTGCGCCTGCGTCAACGGCTGGCGACGGCGGCGACGGCCTGGCACGAGCAGAATCGTGATCCCTACCTGCTGTTGCGCGGCGCGTCACTGGAGTCCGCGGAGTCGTGGGCGGCCGGGCACGACCACGAACTCGGCGCCCTGGAACAGGACTTCCTCCGCCAGAGCCGACGTACCCGGAGAAGGGGGAGGATCAGGACGCGCCTCGCCGCCGCGCTGGGTGTCCTGATCCTGATGGTGGCCGTGGCGGGTGGTGTCACGATCCGGGAGAGCAGGGCCGCCGCCGAGCAACAGCATCGCGTGGCGGTGTCCGGCCAGATCGCCCCCCAGGTGGCGTCCGAGTACGCGACCGGTAATCCCCTCGGCTCGCACAAACTGGCGGTGGAGGCCTACCGCCTGGCCCCGGACAGCGTCCAGGCGATCAGCGCGCTGCTCGGCACCCAGAACCAGCACTTCGACGACACGCTCGATCCGAGGAACGTCCCGCCGCTTCTCTGGAAGGCGGTCTACAGCCCTGACGGGAAGACGATCGCCACAGGAGGCAAGAACGGAGAGGTGGAGTTGTGGGATGCCACGACCCATCGGCAGATCACCACGATCCCCAACCCCGCCGAACCGGGCACGACCATGAACATCACGACCGTCGCCTTCAGTCCCGACGGCACGACCTTGGCCGCCACGATGAGGGGGATGATCCGCCTGTGGGAGGTGACCGACCGTGGTCATCCGAAGGCTCTGCCCGCGCTGGAGACAGGTGACGACGAACAAGTCACCTTCGGTGCTTTCAGTCGCGATGGCAGGCTGCTGACCGGCATCAGCGCCGGGGGCGAGCTGCGCCTCTGGGATGTCGTCCGCCGCCGCCTGGTCGTCGCGCCGTTCGAGGTCGGCCAGGGAAGCCACGCGGGCTTCACTCCGGACACACGGACTCTGGTCATCGCCTCCCCCGACGGCACCGTGCGACTCTGGGACGTACGTCACCGCCGGTTCACCCGTTCGCTGACCCGCCACGCCGCGAAACTGAACACCAGGCTGGCGATCAGCCGGGACGGCCGCACCCTGGCCGTGTCGGCCGAGGACGGTGGAGTGCTGCTCTGGGACCTCCCCCGGCGCAGGCAGATGAAGACCATCGCGGGTGACGACGCCGGCAGGAGTGTCTCCAGCCTGGCGTTCAGCCCGGACGGCAGTCTCCTCGCCGCAGGTGGCTACGACTCTCATGTGCGGATATGGGACCACGCGGCGGGCGACAGGCCGCTCGCCGATCTGACCGGTCACATCGCCCAGGTGAACAGCGTCGAATTCAGCCCTGACGGCGCGACACTGGCCAGCGCCGGCTCCGACGGCGTCGTCCAGTTGTGGAGCACGCGTGGCAACTTCCTCAACGGCCGCTTCAGCCCTGGTATCACGGTGGCCTTCTCGCCCGCCCGGAACCTGCTGGCGGTGGCCGAGATGTCCGACGTCGTCCTGTACTCGATGCCCGCGCGCCGGCGCGTGGCGACATTCCCCGGTCTGGGCCATACCCCCATGGCCGTCGCCTTCAGCCGGGACGGGACGCTGCTGGCCGTCGCGTCCGGCGACCGGTCCGACCGGTACGGCACCGTGCGCCTGTGGGACGTCCCCGGTCAGAAGTTGCTCAGGACCATCACGACCCACCACCACGGCGTGATGAACGCGATCGCCTTCAGCCCGGACGGCCGCACGCTGGCCACCTCCGCCATCTACGACCCCACGGTCCGCCTGTGGAACCCGGCGGACGGCTCACTTCGCGCGACGCTCGAGGGCAACGGCGGCGACCCCGCCTTCACCCGGGCGACGGCCCTGACACAGGGCGTCCAGTCGCTGGCCTACAGCCCGGACGGGCGGACCCTGGCCACCGGAAGCTTCGAAGGCATCGTCCGTCTCTGGGACACGCGCCGGAACTCACTGGTCGACGACCGGCTCTCCCAACCCGGGAGCGTGCCGGCGCTCGCCTTCAGCCCCGACGGCCGCACGCTCGCCACGGGCGGAGGCGGTGACACCCTCATCCGCCTCTACGATCTCGCCACCAGGAAGGTGTCCGCCACTCTGCACGCGCACACCGCCCAGATCAACGACCTGGTGTACGCCCCGGACGGCGCGACCCTCATCAGCGCGAGCGATGACATGACCGTGCGCATCTGGAAGATACGCGACAAGACCCTGCTGACCAGCCTGCCCGCCGACCACAAGATCGTCGCTGTGGCCTACGACGCGCGGAACCGGACCGTGGTCGCCACCGGGATCGGCCCGCCACTGGCGTGGAACATCGACCCTCGACGGGTCGCCGAGCAGATATGCGGGCGGCTCAGCAAGCCCGACATCACTCCCGACGGCTGGAAGAACCTCATCCCCCAACTGCCCTACGAGCGCTCCTGCGACGGCATGAGCAACCGAGCAGAAGGCCCCTCGTGATGATCGCAAGGGCCTTTGACGTGGGAGCCGACGAGGGATGCCAGGGCCACGGATGCGCGGCCGGAAAGGGACGCAGGCGGTTCAACCCCGACCTGCCTGAGCCGATCCGGCGAGAGGACCGAGAACCAAGCCGTTCCCGCCGTCGTCCAACTCTTCATGATCAGCGTGACGCTCTCCTTGCTGCTGGCCCTGTCCCCCGCGACCGTGACCGAGATTCCGAAGAACTTCCTGCTCACCGAACGCGACGCGCGCAGGGTCCAGGACCCCCATGAGGCGGACGAACAGGGCTACGAGATCAGCGACAAGCTCACCAAGCCGTTGGAGCTGAACCCGTGCCGGCACCGGCACGCCGTCGACCGCGGCCGGGTGGCCGCCCGCACGATCACGCACTGGACCAGCGGCCCCAGCAGCTCCTCCGAACAGCTCGTCATCTACAACAGCCCCCGGAGCGCCCATTCCGCGCTCACCCGTCTGCGCGCCGAGGTCAAGCGGTGCGCACGTAAGGGCGACCCGTCGGCGCCCCAACTCAAGATCCAATGGCGGACGAGTAAGGCCAAGGCGGGAGACGAGGCCATGGGCATGGGTTACCAGACCTGGCAGGACGGCAGCGTGAACGTGACGATGACCGGCATCGCCGCGCGCCGGGGCCGCGCACTGATGATCTACACGACCGACGAGGGAATCTACGACCCCGGCCGACTGACCAAGAACGCCAGGAAGATGGCCGCCAAGGTGTGTAAGTTACCCGGCGTCTGCTAGCCCAGCTGTTAGCGAACCTGTTGGCAGGAGGCCCCTTGTGATGATCGCAAGGGGCCTTTGACGTGGGAGCCGACGAGGGGAATCGAACCCCTGACCTACGGTTCACAAGCCGGAAGAAGATCGTCTACTCCTGTCCCTCAGCGTCTCTTCCCGCCTGCTCAGCGGGCTGACTGGCTTGATCGTCTTCTGTCGACGTCTACGGCCGTCTCGGGACTCGGTCAGGATCCGCGTTAGCAAGATCGTCACCCGGCGCACCGGAGGCGGCTTATCGCCCCCACGGGGATGCGCGATGAAGGCGATGGCCAACATGCTTCCCCCTCTGGCGTTCTTGCTCGGACTGCGATTCCATAACGCCCTTTATAGGGATGGCGGCGGTGATTGAACCAACACGACGGCCGTAGCGCCCTTCACCATGGACCATCGAACGCTGCGGCCCCCGAGCTGTGCGAACAAGCCATGTGGATCTCCTCATGGTTGTAGGAGCCGGCCGACTGTTGCGGAACCTCCATCAGCGTGGGGTCCATTGACCGTCATTGATCGAACCCCCATGGGGGTTCGATCAATGACGAGCGCCTACCGCTCGCGAGCGAGGCGGTTCAATGCGTTCACTGCGGTGGACTGCCCGCCCGTACCGATGGGAGCGGAGACAAGGTACTCGATGGTGGTCGCTTGCCGACGTTCGGAGTTGACATCTCGCCGCTACCCCTGGCCGCAGGGCCGAGCGGCCAGGGGTAGCGGTCGACGCCGCGGCAGCACGCGAGAACCGAGTCGTCCGGTCAGTTCTGGTTAAATTGCCATTGCTGGTTGGCCCCGCCGTTGGCGGCCCACTGCACGACCTGTGCCCCGTCGCTCGTCGCCGCACCGGAGACGTCCGCCACCAGTCCGCTGTCGTGGCTGACGATGGTGTAGTAGCCGTTGCCGGTGGACCGCAGATACCACATCTGGTTGGTGCCGCCGTTGGCCGTCCACTGCTGCAGTTGCAGCCCGGCCGTGCTGCTGCCGGCGTTGACGTCGAGCATCTTTCCACTCGGGACGTACTTGAGGGTGTAGGAGCCGTCGGAGGTTGTGGCGATGGTCCAGGTGGCGGTGCCGCTCTGCTGGACCACCTTGGCACCGTCGGCGGTGGAGTTGCCCGCGACAGCGAGCGGCTTGCCGCTGTTGCGGTTGACGATGCGGTAGGTGCCCGGTGCGGGTCCGCTCCCGCTGCTTCCGCCGAGGTTGAAGTACTCCACCGCGTCGGTGAAGACGGGGCTACCGGACTTCGTGGTCGACAGCTGCAGGTACACGCGGTTGCCGGTGGCCGGGGTGGTGAAGGACACCGGCTGGGTGACCCGCGAGCCGAGCGGGACGGTCAGGGTCGTGCTTCCGGACGCGACGACCGCGCCGTCCGGCGCGTCGAGCCGCGCCGTCCAGGTGAAGCCCACCGAAGTGTCGGCGAAGTCGTCGTTGAAGACGGTGATGTTGCGGGTGACCGTGGCGTTCCGGGCGTAGGTGGGCACGGCCTGCGGCAGAGGGAAGGTGCCGTTCGAGTCCGAGGCGCCGGAGGCGGACCAGTACGGGAGGTCGACCGCTGCCACCGGGTTGAACGCCGCCTGCACGCGTTGGATCTGCGGGTTGCTCCAGGGGTCCGGGAGGTTGTCCACGCCGTAGAGCGGATGACCGCCCTCCTCCGGGGTGAAGTCCGTGGAACGCACGCCGGGCACGAAACCGGCCCACGCGGACAGCAGCGTGTACGGACGCAAGTCGGTGGCGTTCTTGCCGCGCTTGGCCAGGGTTGCCGTGGCGAACCACTCGAAGCCCTGCTTGGTGTTGCATGCCGGCCAGATGTACTCGCCCTCGCCGTCGGGCCGCCCATTCACGGTGATCAGGCCCTCCCCGTACCTGCCGAAGCCGTCGACGTAGTGCGAGATCACCGCGAAGTTGGCGTACGTCATCCCGGGATACGCGTTGAGATTCGCGCCGACCCCCAGCTCGGCAATGATCGGCCGGGTGCCGTCGGCGCCGTTCATCGCCGCGTACAGGTCCTTCTCGAACTGTTCGGAATCCTGGCCGCTCTGGTTCGGCTCGTTGTTCTGACTCCAGCGGATGACCGCGGGGTGGTTGCGGTCGCGCAGGACCAGCGCACGGGCGTGGTTGACCATGTTGTCGTGCCCGGTGATCCAATCCTGCCCGGACTGGGAGCCGCGGATCGCGACCTCGTCGATGAGCATCAGGCCCATCTCGTCGGCGACATCCAACATGTACGGGCTGGCCGGCTCCTGGTGGACGCGCACCACGTTGTAGTTGAGCCGCTGGTAGTTGTCCACGGCCTGCGGCCAGCCGCCGTTGCCCGACGAAGGCGGAAGGAATCCGGGCAGGGTGTCGTAGGCGTCGCCCTTGCCGCCGTTGTTGATCCGGTCGTAGTCGGCACCCTGGAGGTTGTCGCCGCGGAAGTTCACGCGCACGCCGTTGAGGTAGTAGTACTCGCCGTTCTGGGTGGCCTCCCGGAACCCGAACCGGTACGTGGCGTCGCTGGTGTGCCCGTCATCGGTGTCGGCATGCACCGTCAGCCGGTGCAGCTGCGCCCGGTACCCCGACCGGTACGGCACGTTGGGCCACCAATACGAGGTGCTGTCGAGGTTCCACGCGACCGGCCCGACGGTCACGGTCCCGGTCGAGTGGGCCGCCACGGTGACCGTACGGCTGGGCAGTTCCGGGTAGCTGAAAGCCGTTCCGTTGTTGGACGACAGCGACCCGGTCAACGTCACCGACCGGGAACTGCCCGACGTGTTACGCACCGACACGTCGTAGCTCAACGTCTTGTTCGCCACCGACGTACGCACGAATGTGTCGCTGACGTACACCGCCGGGTACACCCGCAGGAACGCCGAACGGTAGATCCCCTGGGGGACCGCCTCGGACCACTCGGCGGCGTCGGGCACCAGGTACCGGCCGTTGGATGCCTTTAACGCGCCGCGGCCCTTCACGTCGACGCTGATCGTATGAGTGGTCCCCGGGGCGGCGTAGGCGCTGATGTCGAACTTCGACGGGGTGAAGGCCGTGGTCTGCGTCGCGACCACGCGGCCGTCCACCGACAAGGTCGCCTGGTGGTTCACGGCGCCGAACTCGATCCACGCCGATTGCGGCTGCCCGGAGTCCGGCACCGTCACCGTCCGCGAGTACACCGCCTGGGACACATCGGTGAACCCCTGCTTGTACCAGCCGCCTCCGGGCACCTTGATCGACGTCGTCGACCGGCCCGCCGGGGTGAAGCTCCACGTCCCGGCGAGATCGACCGAGGCGATCGCGGCATTGCCCGCGGTGAAGCCGTCGATGTCCCCAGCGGCGGCGGCGACCGTCGCGGCGGAGTCCGACGGCTTCACCGCGGGCCGCTGTGCCGCCACAGCCGGCTGAGCTCCGATCGTCGCGACCAGCAGGGCCGCCACCACAGCCGGCCACCTGCTCGCCGTACGTCGAGGACGGGAGGAGGGGTCGCTCCGCTTCATCGGTGATCCTTTCGGGTGAATCCCGTTTGTGAGGCACTTCCCGGGTCCGGCCGCCCCTCCGCAGGCGCCACCGCCCGGCCGTTCAGGCCGTCGCCGTTCGTCAGTGAAAGCCGACGGCTTGAGGGGGGGCATCCTGTCTCCTCGTAATGGGATCGTCGTATCGGTTCGACGGCATGGCCGACATCATACGTAAGGCCCACGCTCCCACCCGTCAATGCTCAGGGTTCTACAGAGATCAGATCACTTCGGCCGTCTGGCTCCCATCACGCCTGATGAGATCACGCGGTCCTAGACGGCATGTAATTTTCAGGCTGCGTTGGACGCCTAGAACACGGTTCAAGATCGAATCGGCATGCTCAGGACCATCCAGACCTGTGTCGAACTTTCCCACAGTTAAACGGATCGATTCGATGCCGTCGGGCGCCCCTGGCGAAGGAGGCCGCAGCGTGAGGAACACTTTCGCAGCGACTCCGGGGCCGGACGACTCGAACCGCAAGCACGGAGCCAGGAAGAACACGCCGAAGCTGCGTGACGGCGTGATGAAGCGCGGCACAACCTGGTCGTACGTCATCCGGGTCACCGACCCGGAAACCGGGGTCAGCAAGCCCAAGTGGGTCGGTGGCTTCACCACCGAGGATGACGCCAAGGCCGCCCGGGACGAGGCGCGTATGGCCGCCCGACGGGGCGAGTACGTCAACCGCAACGCGATCACCGTCGGTGACTACCTGGAAGAGTGGATAGAGGCTCACTCCGTGGAGATCAAGCCCAAGACGCTCCACGGTTACCGAATGCTGATCAGGCTGTATATCGTCCCCCGCATCGGAATCTCCGCCTCCAGGTGGTTCGGTCGGCGACGATCACGAAGCTGTACCGCGACCTGCTGAATGGCGGCGGGAGGAACGGCAAGCCGCTATCGCCTACGACGATCGCGCACGTCCACACCGTGGTCCGCAAAGCTCTGCGCGATGCGGTGGTCATTGACGAGATCTTGCCGAACAACCCCGCTGAACGCGCCAAGCTCCCGCGCAACCAGCGTGCCGAACCGGGAAACGTCTGGACCCCGGCGCAGCTCCGGGAGTTCCTCAAGGTCGCCGAAGGGCATCGGCTGTTCGCGTTCTACCGGCTCGCCGCGTACACCGGTGCCCGGCGCGGAGAGCTGCTCAACCTCCGATGGCGGGACATCGACCTCGACGTACCGGAAGTCCGGATCAAGGGAAGCTCATCCGTGATCGACGGCAAGCGGGTGGAGGGCACGACCAAGAGCGGCCGGTCGCGCGTGGTGAGCCTGGACGAGGAGACGGCAGAGGTCCTCCGGGAGCATCGCGCCCGTCAGGTCGCCGAGAAGCTGGTGGCCGGCGAGGAGTGGAAGGGCACGGACGACTACGTGTTCACGACCGGCTGGGGTGAGCCGATCTACCCGGACACGGTCACCTCGTTGGTTGCGAAGCTCATCGCCGCCTACAACGCGCCCAAGGACCGCCCCCGACCGAAGAAGCCGCTCCCCCACGCGAGGCTGCACGACCTACGGCACGTCCACGCGACGACGCTCTTGTTGGCCGGCGTTCCGGTCCATGTGGTCGCGGCTCGGCTCGGCCATGCCGACCCCGCGATCACCCTTCGCGTGTACGCGCACGTGATCAACGAGCAGATGGCGATGGCGGCCGATGTCTTCGCGAGCGTCGTCAAGGACGC
This sequence comes from Sphaerisporangium sp. NPDC005289, assembly GCF_040607455.1. Classification (NCBI taxonomy): domain Bacteria; kingdom Bacillati; phylum Actinomycetota; class Actinomycetes; order Streptosporangiales; family Streptosporangiaceae; genus Sphaerisporangium; species Sphaerisporangium sp. NPDC005289. The sequence continues at coordinate 63,199 of NZ_JBEXGS010000031.1, read as the reverse complement.
CGCCGCGTAGCCGCTGTTAGCAAAGGTGTTAGCAAAAGGCCCCTTGTGGTGATCGCAAGGGGCCTTTGACGTGGGAGCCGACGAGGGGAATCGAACCCCTGACCTACGGTTTACAAGACCGTTGCTCTGCCGATTGAGCTACGTCGGCGGGGGTGGCGCGTTACGAGTTTAGTCGTATGGCGCGGGCACCGTCACCGATGTTGGTGTGGCGAGAGCGTACGAGGGGGCGGGAGGTCAGCGGCGGCGGTGGCGGTTGATCTCGTAGAGGGCGATGCCCGCGGCCACGCCCGCGTTGAGTGACTCGGCGGCGGCGTTCATGGGGATGCGGGCCACGACGTCGCAGGACTCGCGGACCAGCCGGGACAGGCCCTTGCCCTCCGAGCCGACCACGACGACCAGGGGCTCGGTGGCGAGTTCGACGTCGCCGATGTCGGCGGAGGCCTCGCCGTCCAGGCCGACCACGAACAGGCCCTGGTCGCGATACTCGCGCAGGGTGCTGGTGAGGTTGGCGGCCCGGGCGACCGGCAGGTGGGCGAGGGTGCCCGCGGAGGTCTTCCACGCGCCCGCGGTCACGCCCGCCGAACGGCGCGAGGGCACCAGGATGCCGTGGGCGCCGAAGGCCGTGGCGGAGCGGGCGATGGCTCCGAGGTTGCGCGGGTCGGTGACCCCGTCGAGAGCGATGATCAGCGGGACCTCGGCGGCTTCCTGGGCCCGCTCGACCAGGTCTTCGGGGTGGGCGTACTCGTAGGGCGGAAGCTGGAGGACGAGACCCTGGTGGATCGTGCCCTCGGTCAGCCTGTCGAGCTTGTCGCGGCCGGCCTCGAGCAGGGCGATGCCGCGGTTGGAAACGATCTTGATCGCCTCGCGGATGCGGTCGTCGTTGTCGACGCGCTGGGCGACGTAGAGCGCCGTGGCGGGCACCTCGGCGCGGAGCGCCTCGAGCACCGGGTTGCGCCCGCCGATGAACTCGGGGCCGTCCTCCCGCTTGCCGCCGCGGGCCGGACGCGCCGGCCGGTCGGCGGAGCTGGTCGGGGCGCCGGCCGCGGCCACGGCGGCTCTGGCGGCCCGCTGCTTGTCCTTGTACCAGTGCCTCTCGTGCGCAGGCGGAGTCGCGCCCTTGCCCTGCAGGGTCTTGCGGCCCTGCCCACCGGTGCCACGCGTGGCACCCTGCCTCTTGCCGGGCCTGCCCGACCCTTTACCGCCACCTGCCATGCTGTCAGCCTACCGGCGCGATCAGCGGGCCAGTTCCCAGCGCGGGCCCTGGGGGGTGTCCTCGACCATGACGCCCGCGGCGGCGAGCTGGTCGCGGATGGCGTCGGCGGCGGCGTAGTCCTTGCGGGCGCGGGCCGCCTGGCGCTGCTCCAGAGCCACCTTGACCAGGTCGTCCACCGTGTCGCGCAGGCCGCTGTCGGCGCCGGACTCGCGCCACTGCGCGCTTCGCGGGTCGAGACCGAGGACGTCCAGCATGTTCTGCGTCTCGGCGAGGAGCCGGGCGACCTGCTCCTTGTTGCCGTTGGCGAGCGCCACGTTGCCCTCGCGGACGATCTCGTGGACCACGGCGAGCGCCTGCGGCACGCCGAGATCGTCGTCCATGGCGTCCACGAACGCCTGCGGGAGCGGGGCCGCCGCGTCGACGTCGTGAATGACCTCGGCGGCGCGGGTGACGAAGCCCTCGATGCGCTGGTATCCGGTGGCGGCCTCGGCCAGGGCCTCCTCGGAGTAGTCGATGGCGGAGCGGTAGTGCGCCGCGACCAGGTAGTAGCGCAGTTCGACGGCGCGCACCTTGGTGAGCATGGCCGGGACCAGCAGGGAGTTGCCGAGGGACTTGCTCATCTTCTCGGCGCCGATCTTGAGCATGCCGTTGTGCAGCCAGTAGCGGGCGAACCCGTCGCCGGCCGCCTGCGACTGCGCGACCTCGTTCTCGTGGTGCGGGAAGATCAGGTCGACGCCGCCGCCGTGGATGTCGAAGGTCTCGCCGAGGTACTTGGTGGCCATGGCCGAGCACTCGAGGTGCCAGCCGGGGCGGCCGGCGCCCCACGGGGTCTGCCAGGTGGGCTCGCCGGGCTTGGCGCCCTTCCACAGCGCGAAGTCGCGGCCGTCGCGCTTGGCGGAGTCGGTGTCGGTGTCCCCGGCGGCCCGCATGTTCTCGGGACGCTGGTTGGAGAGGCGGCCGTAACGCTCGGCGTAGGACATGACGTCGAAGTAGACGTCGCCGCCGGCGGCGTAGGCGTGGCCCTTGTCGATCAGCTGCTGGATCAGCTCGATCATCTCGGGGATGTGGCCCATGGCCCGGGGCTCGACGGTGGGCGGGATGCAGCCGAGGGCGTCGTAGGCCCACGTGAACGCGCGCTGGTTGCGCTCGGCGATCACGAACCAGGGGACGCCCTCTTCGGCGGCGACACGTATGATCTTGTCGTCGAGGTCGGTGACGTTGCGGCAGAACGAGACCTCGTACCCCGACCGGGTCAGCCACCGGCGGATGACGTCGAAGTTGACGCCCGACCGGATGTGCCCGATATGCGGCGGAGCCTGCACAGTGGCCCCGCACAGGTAAATCGAGACCCGGCCAGGCTGGACGGGGACGAAGTCGCGGACCGCACGGGTGCTGGTGTCGTATAGGCGCAGACTCACGAACGCAAGGCTAATGCCTCGCAGGCCGTGACAGGACGGGTTGCCCGACCTCACACACGCGCAAAAGCAATGTGAATCCGCCGGCCTTTCCCACCGGGCCCACGCTTGACCGGATTCTTCCATTTCATGACTGCTTGTCCCTGAAGATTTGTCCAATGGCCTCCCCGCTTATACCTAAAGCTCCCGTCTCGCCCCCTCCGGTACATCCACGAGGCATGGTCGCCGGGGACCCTCCGGCCGTTCGCACCTGCGTCTCAAGGGAGCGTCCCGGTGGCCGTACTCGCGGCCCGTGGGGGTTCGCGCCCGATGGCACGGGTCGCGCCGGCGCCCGGGGCACATCGTGGGCCTGTGGTCGTGTCCTGGTTCGGGGGACGCCGCGCGGCGTTCCCGGTACGGCAACGCCGATTCTGTAGGCTCGAAGCGCCATGGAAGTCACACCCCCCTTGGCGGCAGGTCAGTCCGCCCGCCGGCCCGGTCCTCCGCCCGCCTCCGCCCGCCCGTCCCGAATGGCACTGGTGCTGCGCCGCATCGCGACCGCCGTCGCCGGCCTGGCCCTGGTGGCGCTCGCCGGCGTCGCCTGCGTGCTGTCGTTCGACGCGATCCGCGCCATCGCCCTGTCCGGCGGGGCGCGCGCCGACCTCGCCTACCTGTACCCGGCGGGCTTCGACGCGCTGCTGGTGATCGCCCTGATCGCCGTGCTGCTGCTGGGCTCCGCCCGGCTGCTGATGCGCCTGCAGGCCTGGCTGATCCTGGCCGTCCTCATCGTGGCCGCGGGCGCGGCGAACGTCTTGGCGGCCACGCACACGACCGTGGAAGGCCGACAGCTCGCGGTGGGCGTCGCCGTGGCGCCATGGGTGATGCTGCTGGTCGGGCTGTGGCTGTTCCTGCTCCCCGCCGGGCACCTCCAGGCCCGGGCCGCCGATGACGAGCCGTCCGAGGGGCCCACCGGCCAGGGCGCGGGGCACGACATCCTTCCGTTCGGACGGGAGGAGCGCGACCCGGGCCTCGCCCCTCCGCTGGAGACGGCCGTCCACACGACCGGCCATGACCGCGAGATCGTCCCGCACCTCGCCTCGCCGGACGACCTCGAACCGGACGTGGTGCCGGTGGTGCCGCCCACCCCCGCCCCCGAGACGCCTACCGTGGACGAACTGCCGCCGTTGCGGAGCGACGACGGCTTCCGCGCGCCTCGCAGGGAACCCACCCCCCAGCCCGCCCCGTCCAGAGCCGACGCCCCTGGCACGGCCACGACCGATCCCGCCGGTAGCGGCGACACCGCGTACGAGGCGGAGGAGGCGGACGGAGCGCAGGCGGACGGGCCGAACGCCGGCGCGGCGGCCGCCGGCGCCCACACCCCGCCGCAGGCCGCTCCCGCCACGCCTGCGGCCGCGCCGGAAGCGCGGGCCGCGGCACGGCCGGCCTCAGGGGTCACGCAGCCGGTTCAGGATGCCGGAGAGCCGGTACTAAGTGCGGGGCAGCCGGTGCAAAGTGCCGGGCGGCCTGTGCATGGTGCTGGGGAGCCGGTGCGGGGTGCCGGGGAGCCGGCGTCGCAGGGTGCCGGGCGCCGGGTGCCCGAGGCCGCCCCGCCGCTGTCCGAGGCCGCTCCGCCGCTGCCGGAGGCCGCGCATGAGGCGCCGGCGCCTGAGCCCGAGCAGCGACTGGTGCCCAAGCCGCGCGAGCGGGCCGCGGGCCCGCGAGCCGAGAGGGACCCGGGCCGGCCGCTTCGCTGGGGCGACCTGGTCCGTCCCAGCGCCGGTGACGTGCTGGTCCATCCGCTGCCCAAGCCGACGCGCGAGCTGGGTGACACTCAGCCGTATCCGAATGTCACCCATCCCGCGTCCGCACAGTCCTCGCCGGACACGGCCGCGGACATGGAGCCGGAAGAGGAGTCCGCCGACACCCAGCCGTACCCGCACCTGCGCGAGGAGGCCAGCCCGCTGTCCGACCGGGCGCCCCACGATGTGGCGCCGCAGGAACAGGCGTCGCCCCAGGACGCTCCTCCGCACGACCTCCCCTCCCACGACACCCCACCGCAAGACGTCGCCGCGCAGGACGTCGCGGCGCAGGACGTCGCGGCGCAGGACGTCGCGGCGCAGGACGTCGCGGCGCAGGACGTCGCGGCGCAGGACGTCGCGGGGTGGGACGTCGCGGCGCAGGACGTCGCGGCGCAGGACGTCGCGGGGTGGGAGTCCGGGGAGGCGTGGGAGGCCGACGCGGCGCCCGACCCCGCCCACGATGGCGCCGACAGCGCGGACGAGGACGAGGCGCTCCAGAGCGGGCGTCCGCCGTACACGCCTCAGACCGCGGCCCCGCCCTCCGGCCGGATGCGCAGCACCCCCCTGCCGCCCGAGGAGTGACCGGCCCGGCCTTGCCCGGCCGCCCGAGGAGTGACCGGACCGACCTGAACCGGCCGCCCGATCGACCGAGTCCCGCGCTTCGAAGCCGGAGGCCGGACGTCGGCCTCTGCGGCGCGCCTCAGGCCTCCGCGTGCGCCCCGTCACCTGCGCGCGCCGAGGGCCCGGCTCCCGGTCACCCGGCCCACCTTGGTCCGGGTTCGGCGTCTCTCGATGGATGCCGGGCGCCGGCCCGTTATGGCGCTTCAGCCTTGCCTCACACGCCCCGTCAACTTCGCGGGCCCTGGCGAGTGCACGCGCCGGTCGTACGGTCGTGGCCTGGCGTTGTGGGCGCAGGACACCTCGGTCTTGCCCTCAGGCCGCCCCCGCGTCCGCGCGATCCGCCGGGTTACGGGCTGGACCGTCCCGGAGGTCCGGGCTGGACCGTCCGGGGAGACGGGCTGGACCGTCCGGGGAGACGGCTGGGCCGTCCGGGGTGGTGGTGGAGCGACGAAGATCCGCCTGGTCCGGGTGGACCAGGCGGATCTCGAAGGTGTCGAAGGCGCGACACCGTGTTTCTTGGACCGTCGTGTCTCAGGGCCCTAGGGCCGAGAGGCCAGTTCCCTCGGGGGAAAGGCGGCGAAGATCAGGCGAAGGTCACCGGGTGGCGCGCTCCGCCAGAGATCAAACCCTTTCCCGGCCCTTGATGGCGGCGACGGCGCCGACACCCACCACGGCGAGGACGACCTGGAGGACCAGTTCGATCCAGTCGATGCCGTCGGTGGTCGCGACACCGATGACCTGGGCGATGGCCGTACCGATCAGCGCGGCGACGATGCCGACGATGATGGTCAGAAGCCACCCGATGGGCTGCCGGCCCGGCAGCACGAGCCGGCCGAGCGCGCCGATGATCGCACCGATGACGATGGCGCCGAGGATGGTCTGAATGGACATATTGAGCCTCCGATTGAGGGTCGCACCTTCACGCTGACAAGATGGCTACCCCCACATCGCGTACTAATCCTAGAAAGTAAGAAAACCCTGATCAGACCGCCATATAGACGCCATGCAATCCTCTCGGCACCGCCATGGAGGGGTTCGGACGGGCTCCACACCCGTCCCAGAAGCACGCAGAGGCAACAGGAGACTCGTCACGGCACAGGCGCGCGCGAAAGCCCACCCGCCATCCGCGGAACAGAGGAGGGGTCAGGGGGCGAAGACGAGGGCGGTGGCCATGGCGGCGATGCCTTCACCTCGGCCGGTCAGGCCCAGGCCGTCGGTCGTGGTGGCGGTGACGCTGACCGGGGCCGACGCGGCTTCGCCGAGGACCTTCTCGGCCTCGGCGCGGCGTGGCGCCAGCTTGGGACGGTTGCCGATGATCTGCACGGCGATGTTGCCGATCTCGAACCCGGCGGCTCGTAGGTGACGCGCGGTCTCCTCGAGCAGGGTGACGCCGGACGCGCCCGCCCAGCGTGGGTCGGAGGTGCCGAACAGCCCGCCGATGTCACCGAGCCCGGCCGCGGACAGCAGCGCGTCGCAGCAGGCGTGTGCGGCGGCGTCGCCGTCGGAGTGACCCGCGAGCCCGGTCTCGCCCGGCCAGTGGAGGCCGGCCAGACGCAGCTCGCGGCCGGATGCGAAAGGGTGGACGTCGACTCCGACGCCCACCCTTGGCCGTGTCGTGTTCAGGAGTTGAGAACCTCGTCGAGAAGCGCCTCGGCCTTGTCCTCGTTGGTCTTCTCGGCGAGAGCCAGTTCGCTGACCAGTATCTGCCTGGCCTTCGCGAGCATGCGCTTCTCACCGGCGGACAGACCGCGCTCCTTATCGCGCCGCCACAAATCGCGCACGACCTCGGCAACCTTGTTGACGTCGCCGGACGCCAGCTTCTCAAGGTTCGCCTTGTACCGGCGGGACCAGTTGGTGGGCTCTTCGGTGTGGGGCATGCGCAGTACGTCGAAGACGCGCTCAAGGCCTTCTTGGCCCACGACGTCACGCACACCGACGAGCTCGGCGTTGTCCGCCGGCACCTGTACGGTAAGGTCGCCCTTGTCGACCTTCAGCACCAGATAGGTTCTGTCCTCGCCCTTAATCGTGCGGGTCGTGATGGCTTCGATCCGAGCAGCCCCGTGGTGGGGGTAGACGACAGTGTCGCCGACCTGGAAAGTCATGTGACAAGTACCCCTTCCGCTGTACTCCAGGATACCACGCGTCAGTCCCCTCCCGGAACAGTGAAATCAACATAACTGCAGGTCAAAGCCTCGATTTGGGACTTGACAACCGCTCCACGGTGTGAATTCCGGGTCCGAAAAGGCCCCATGACCTGCGACGCTTGCCGCCTCCGCGCCGTCACCGGCCCCCCTGAGCGACGGCTCCTGCGCACGGATAAGGTTGCGACTGGCCATACCCATGTGTACCAAGGAGACCCCAGACTGTGACCAGCACCAGCCGTCGAAGGGTGATCATGATCACCGCGCTGCTCGCAGCCGCTCCGGCGCTGGCCGCGTGTGGCGCGGGCACCGACGCCAACACGAGCAATGCCTACGCGCCGACCGAGGCGAACGTGCTCATCGACAGCAACGGCTCCGCCAAGACCTACGGCAGGAACGGCATCAAGATCGCCCAGGCGTTCCTCCTCGGCCCCGAGTCCGGCGCCCAGATCGCGGCGGGCGGCTCGCTTCCGCTCTACCTGTCGATGGCGAACTACGGCACGGCGGCCGACCGGCTCGAAGGCGTCGCCGTGGCGCCCCAGGTGGCCTCGTCCGTCAAGGCGCCCGGCCCGATCTCGGTGCCCCCCGGTCAGCTCGTCAACAGCGGCAAGCCCGCCCAGGTCATCCTGGAGGGCACCCAGAAGCCTCTGTACGGCGGCGAGACGATCCAGCTGACCCTGAAGTTCGCCAACGCCGGCGACATCCCGATGAACGTCCCGGTGGTCACGCGCAGCCGTGAGTACGCCGGCCTGCCGGCCGCGCCGAGCGCCGCGCCGTCGGCCTCGGCCACGCCGGCCCCCGCTACCTCCGAGAGCGCCACGCCGACGCCGGACCCGTCCGCCAACAGCTGAAGCGCGTAGCACGCGACAAGGCCCGGTGGCGCGACCTCGCGCCACCGGGCCTTCGCGTGTCCGTCAGCCCTCGGCAGGGTCGAACTTGTACCCCAGGCCGCGGACGGTGAGAATGCACCGCGGGTCGGACGGGTCGGCCTCGACCTTCGCCCGCAGACGCTTGACGTGGACGTCCAGCGTCTTGGTGTCGCCCACGTAGTCGGCCCCCCACACCCGGTCGATGAGCTGGCCGCGGGTGAGCACCCGGCCGGCGTTGCGCAGCAGGACCTCCAGCAGCTCGAACTCCTTCAGCGGGAGCTGCACCTGACGGCCCCGTACCGCGACGATGTGGCGGTCGACGTCCATGCGCACCGGACCGGCGGCCAGCACGGCCTGCTCGATCTCCTCGGCGTCGCCCTGCCTGCGCAGGACGGCGCGGATGCGCGCGACCAGCTCGCGCGAGGAGAACGGCTTGGTGACGTAGTCGTCGGCGCCGAGCTCCAGCCCCACGACCTTGTCGATCTCGCTGTCCTTGGCGGTGAGCATGATCACCGGCACCTTGGAGCGCTGGCGCAGCGAGCGGCACACCTCGGTGCCCGGCAGGCCGGGAAGCATGAGATCGAGCAGCACCAGGTCGGCGCCGTTGCGGTCGAAGGCGTCCAGCGCCTCCGGGCCGGTGGCGGCCACCGCCACCTCGAACCCTTCCTTGCGCAACATGTAGGACAGGGCGTCGGAGAACGACTCCTCGTCCTCGACGACGAGCACGCGGGTCACTTCGCGGCCTCCAGAGAGTTCGTTGTGCTTGGTACGGCTATCGCCGTGCCGCCGAAGGCCGGCAGACGAAGCGTGAAGGTGGAGCCCGAGCCTTCTTTGCTCCACACGTTCACCTCACCGCCGTGCGCGACGGCGACGTGCTTGACGATCGCGAGGCCCAGCCCCGTGCCGCCGGTCGCCCGTGAACGGGCGGCGTCGACGCGGAAGAACCTCTCGAAGATGCGTTCTTGGGAGCTTTCGGGGATGCCGATGCCCTGGTCGCTGACGCTGACCTCGACGGTGTCGCCGGCCGGGCGGGCGCTGACGACGACGCGGGTGCTCTCAGGGCTGTAGGCGACGGCGTTGTCGATCAGGTTGCGCAGCGCGGTCACCAGCAGCTCGTCGTCGCCCCAGACGCGCAGGCCCTCGGTGCCGCCCGCGACCAGGGCGATCTCCTTGGCGGCGGCCTTGGTGTTGCAGCGGTCGATGGCCTCGTGGACGACCTCGTCGACGGGCACGCAGCCGGGGGTGGGGATCGGCTCGCCGCCCTGGATACGCGAGAGGGTGATGAGGTCCTGGACGAGGTAGGTGAGCCTGGCGGCCTCGTGCTGCATGCGCCCGGCGAAGCGGTCGACCGCGACGGGGTCGTCGGAGGCGTCCTGGATGGTCTCGGCGAGCAGGCTGAGTGCGCCGACGGGGGTCTTGAGCTCGTGGCTGACGTTGGCGACGAAGTCGCGGCGCACGGCCTCGACGCGCCGCCGCTCGGTCTGGTCCTCGGCGAGCACCAGCACCTGGCCGTGGGTGCCGAGCGGGGCGACCCGCACGGCGAAGGTGGTGACCTCCATGCCGAACTTGTGGCGGGCCACCTCGAACTCGCTCTCGCGGATCTCGCCGTCCCTGCGCACCTGGCGGGCCAGGGCGAGCAGCTCGGCGGCCATCAGGTGATCGCCCTTGACCAGGCCGAAGGCCCGCGCGGCCGAGCTGGCGCGCAGCACGCGGTCGTCCCGGCCGAGCACGACGGCGGAGGAGGGCAGCACGGCGAGAACCGATGCCACTCCCTGCGGCAGGACGGTGTCGGGGTTGTCGACGGGATCAGGGAGATTCTTGTCCCGGGACCGCACCGCCATCATCGCGATCGCCCCGACGACAAAACCCGCCAGAGCGGCCAGGCTTGCCACGATCTCACTCACGCCTTCGATGGTAGGCGGCCTCCGCCGCTGGCCAGGCCCCTCATACCGCCTGTTTCCTGGAGAGTTCATCTCTTGGACGAAGTTCGTTCATGAACGCGCGCGTAGCGTGAACCGCATGCGCGACGCCTTCCACGAAGAACTCAACGCTCTCACCGACCGCCTGGTGCAGATGACGCATCTGGTCCGGTCGGCCATCTCCCGGGCCACGACGGCCCTGCTGGACGCCGACCTGCAGCTCGCCGAGAGCGTGATCTCCCAGGACGCCGAGGTCAACCGCCTCTACAAGGAGGTCGAAACCTCGATCTTCGAGCTCATGGCCACCCAGCAGCCGGTGGCCGTGGACCTGCGCACCGCCATCACGGCGCTGCGGATGGGCGGCGACCTGGAGCGCATGGGCGACCTGGCCGAGCACGTGGCGAAGATCGCGCGGATGCGCCACCCCGAGTCGGCGATCCCGGCCGAGGTGCGCGACACGATCCTGGAGATGGGGCAGATCGCCGAGCGCCTGGTCACCAAGACCGGCAGCTGCATCGCCACCCAGGACGTCGAGCTGGCCAAGGAGCTGGACGACGACGATGACGCGATGGACCGGCTGCACCGCAGGCTGTTCCGCGTGCTGCTGTCCAAGGACTGGGCGCACGGCATCGAGCCGGCGATCGACATCACCCTCACCGGCCGCTACTACGAGCGGTACGCCGACCACGCCGTGCGCGTCGCCCGCGACGTCGTCTACCTGGTGACCGGCGACCGGCCGGACAGCTCCTCGGCCTCCTGAGCGCGCGGGCGCGCGGGCACCGCGCGCCTCAGCGTGTCCGGCGCCGTGTCCGACGACCCGCGCCGCAGGCCGGCCTGATCGGCGCCGCGCCATGAGAACTTGAACGCATGCGGGAACAGGGCGCATGCGAAAGCCCCGGGCCCTTGGCGGGTCCGGGGCTTCACCATGATCGGGGACGGACGGCCGCGCCCGTCCCCGCGCTCGCTACTTGGCCTTGCCCTGGTTGGCCACGGCCTCGATGGCCGCCTTGGCCGCGTCGGGGTCGAGGTACTCCCCTCCGGGCTTGACCGGCCGGAAGTCCTCGTCCAGCTCATAGCGCAGCGGGATGCCGGTGGGGATGTTCAGGCCGGCGATCTCCTCGTCTCCGATGCCGTCGAGGTGCTTGACCAGGGCGCGCAGGGAGTTGCCGTGGGCGACGACGAGGGTGGTGCGCCCCGCCGCGAGGTCGGGGACGATGTTGTCGTACCAGTAGGGCAGCATGCGCTGGACGACGTCCTTCAGGCACTCGGTGCGCGGCAGCAGCTCCGAGGGCAGCGCGCCGTACCGGGCGTCGCCGGCCTGGGAGAACTCGTCGTCGTCGGCGATCGGCGGCGGCGGCACGTCGTAGGAGCGGCGCCAGAGCATGAACTGCTCGTCGCCGAACTCCTCGCGGGTCTGCGCCTTGTTCTTGCCCTGGAGCGCGCCGTAGTGGCGCTCGTTGAGCCGCCACGAGCGCGTCACCGGCAGCCAGAGCAGGTCGGCCGCGCCGAGCGCCAGGTTGGCGGTGTGGATGGCACGGGTCAGCACCGAGGTGTGCACCACGTCGGGCCGCACCTGCGCCTCGACCAGCAGTCTGCCGCCGCGCCGCGCCTCTTCCTCGCCCACCGGCGAGAGGGACACGTCGACCCAGCCTGTGAACAGGCCCTTCGCGTTCCACTCGCTCTCGCCATGCCGCAATAGCACCAAAGTAGCCATGCGCCCAAGCTTAGGCCGTGCCCGCTTTACCCGGCGCCGCGCCGCCCCCTGGGCGGGGCCCCCTTCACCTGGGCTCGGCCGCCCCGGCGGCGGCCCCGGGACGCGCCACCCGGGCTTCTCACCGGCCCGGGGGTTCTCGGTATGCTGCCGAGGCTCCTGTCAGCCCCCGGGGTTCTCACCGGCTTCGGGGTTCTCCCGCCGGCCGCGCTCGACGATGCCCTCGAAGGCGCGCAGGTTGGCGAGGGACTCCCCGCGCTTGACCCGCCAGTCCCACTCGCGGCGGATGGAGGAGGCGAACCCCAGCTCCAGCGCGCGGTCGAACCACTCGTCGGCGTAGGTGAGGACGCAGCCCAGCAGGCGGTCGATCTCCTGGTCCGACACCGCCGCGAGCGGCAGCCGCCCGACGAGGTGGACGTCCCCGACCTGGTCCAGGGCGAAGTGCACCCCGTACATGGAGCCGTTCTTGCCCAGCAGCCAGCGGTAGAACTCCAGATGGTTCTCGTCGGGGCGCCTGCAGAAGAACGCCTCGACGTGCAGCGCCTGGTCGGAGACGGTGAGCCAGGTCATGGTCGCCAGCTTGTGCTGGCCGGGCAGGCGCACCAGGAACGCCCCCGGCTGCGGCCGCTCGTAGGACACCTCGGCCGCCTTGAGCGCGGACTCGACGGCCGCCTCGTGATCTGTCACCGTGCACACTCCCGCGTTCGTCGTGCCGGGCGCCGGTCTCGCCGGTCGCGTACTGTCGCAAGGACAGTACTGCCCCGTCCGCGCTCAGAGGTGCACGCCGACGGGCGTGCGCCGCAACCGGGCCATCGCGCCCGAGTACACCTCCAGCAGGCGCGTGGCGGTGGCCGACCAGCCGAAGGCCGCCGCGTGCTCGGTGGCCCCGGCGGCGAGCGTGTCGCGCCACAGCGGGCGTTCGACGAACGCGCGCAGCGCCTTGGCCCAGGCGTGCGTCTCGTGCCCGTCGACCAGCAGCCCGGACACACCGTCGCGGACGGCCGTGCGCAGGCCGCCCACCGCGGCGGCGGCCACGGGGGTGCCGCACGCCTGCGACTCCAGCGCGACCAGGCCGAACGACTCGTTGTGCGAGGGGACGACGGTGACGTCGGCGGCGCGGTACCAGTCGGCCAGCTCGGGTTGCGCCGCGGGCGGCGCGAGCCGCAGGACGTCGGAGATGCCCAGTTCGGCGGCCAGGTCGGTCAGGTAGGAGGGGCGCGCCAGGCCGTTGCCGCTCGGCCCGCCGACGCACGCGACGACCAGGCGCGCGCGCAGGGACGGGTCATCGGCGATCATCCGGGCGGCGGCCCTGAGCAGCACGTCGGGGGCCTTGAGCGGCTGGATGCGGCCGACGAAGAGCATGACGTGGGCGTCCTGCGGAAGCCCGAGCCGGTGCCGCGCCGCGCCCTTGGAGGCGGGCCGGAACACCTGGAGGTTGACCCCGGGGTTCACCACCGCGACGCGCTCCTTCGGCGCGTGGTACAGGTCGATCAGCTCGCGGGCCTCGGCGGCGGTGTTGGCGACCAGGCGGTCGGCGACCTCCACGACCTGCTCCTCGCCGAGCACGCGGGCCACCGGCTCGGGCTTGTCGCCGTTGGCCAGCAGCAGGTTCTTGACCTTGGCCATGGTGTGCATGGTGTGCACGAGCGGCACGCCCCAGCGTTCCTTGGCCAGCCAGCCGACCTGGCCGGACAGCCAGTAGTGGGAGTGGATGACGTCGTAGTGCCCCGGCTCGAACATCGCCTCGGTGCGCAGCACGCCGGACAGGAAGCCGCAGAGCTGGCCGGGAAGGTCGCCTTTGTCCAGTTCCTCGTACGGCCCGGCGGTCACGTGCCGCACCGTCACGCCCGGCACGAGCTCGACGGCGGGAGGCAGGTCGCGGGCCGTCTGGCGCGTGAAGATCTCGACCTCGATCCCGAGGGCCGCGAGCCGTTTGGCGGCCTCGACGATGTAGACGTTCATGCCCCCCGCGTCGCCGGTGCCCGGCTGGTCAAGCGGGGACGTGTGCATGCTGATCGTCGCGACCCGGTTGATCCGGCGTGCGACCGGCACTCGCGGCACCGTTACCACCTCCAGAAGGTTACTAACTGTCGGAAAGTTCGCGAGATTCCCGGCGGCCTCGGTCCCGCGCGCGGCCTGCCGGGCTCGCGCTGGCAAGATGACGGACGGGCGGCGCGCGAACACCGCCGGACCGAGCGCGAGCCCGTCCGGGGCGCCGGGTATGGAGAAACCGAATCCGACCATGAGGACCGCATATGACGAGAACGGCTGTGGTGACGGGGGCGAGCAGCGGCATCGGGGAGGCGACCGCCCGCCGGCTGGCGGCGGAGGGCTACGACGTCGTGGCCGCCGCGCGGCGCCGTGACCGGCTGGACAAGCTGGCCGCCGAGGTGCCGGCCGTCCGCCCGGTGACGCTGGACGTGACCTCCGAGGAGTCGGTGGCCGAGCTGGCCGCCTCGCTGGACCGCTGCGACGTGCTGGTCAACAACGCCGGCGGAGCCGTCGGCCTGGAGCCGGTGGCGCAGGGGCTGGTGGACGACTGGCGCCAGATGTACGAGGTCAACGTGCTGGGCTCGCTGCGCGTGACCAAGGCCCTGCTGCCGAAACTCGTCGAGTCGGGGGACGGCGTGCTGGTGATGCTGACCTCCACGGCCGGCTTCACCTCCTATGAGGGCGGCGGCGGGTACACCGCGGCCAAGCACGGCCAGACCGCCATGACCGAGACGCTGAGGCTCGAGCTGTGCGGCGAGCCGGTGCGCGTCGTCGAGATCGCTCCCGGCATGGTGCAGACCGAGGAGTTCGCGCTCACCCGGTTCCGCGGCGACGCCGAGCGGGCCCAGCAGGTCTACCAGGGAGTGCCGAACCCGTTGACGGCCGACGACGTGGCCGACGCGATCGCCTGGTGCGTCACCAGGCCCGCTCACGTGAACGTCGACCGGCTGGTCATCCGTCCGCGCGCGCAGGCAGCGCAGCACAAGGTGCACCGGGTCTCCTGAAAGTGACGATCCGCTGAGCATGGTGACATCCGCGTGCTTGCCTGCCATGCATGGACATGTCCGGATGCGGGGGCGTGCCTTCCCATGGACGCGATCCAACGCCCTCGCGTTCCCCATTGTGCCTGTCTTGAGCGTCACGTCCTACTTGCCTGCCTTGCCCACAATGTCGGTTACATCCCGCGGCTGTTCCCCCGTCGCGGCTCCCATGGTTTCCGGGCCCGGCATCGCTCCGGTATCGTCCGCCTTCTCCGCACCTCCACCCCCAGGCCACGGCATGCCACCCCGTCCTGAGCACCACCCGTCCGCCTTCCCACGCCCGGTGGGCGGCTTGTGAACGCCGGGCGTCCGCGAGGCGGCGGAACGGCGCCGGGCAGGCCGGTCGGCGAGATCACCCGGGGCACCACGGGACACAACCGCCTGCGCCGCGCCGACCGCTGGACCTGTGCCGTCTACGGCCGACTGCTGGTCTCCGCGGACCGCCCGCTCGTGGTCGACCTCGGGTACGGGGCCTCGCACGTCACCACCTCCGAGCTGTTCACCCGCCTGCGCCGCGTCCGCCCCGACGTGCAGGTGGTGGGCATCGAGATCGACCCGGCCCGCGTCGCCGCGGCCAAACCGTTCGAGCGGCCGGGGCTGAGCTTCGTCCGGGGCGGGTTCGAGCTCCCCGTCGAGCGGCGGCCGCTGATCGTCCGGGCGTTCAACGTGCTCAGGCAGTACGACGAGGCGCAGGCCTGGCAGGCGTGGGACCTGCTGCGCTCACGCCTGGCCGCCGATGGCGTGATCATCGAGGGCACCTGCTCGGAGATCGGCCACCGGGCCGCGTGGGTGGCTCTGGACGCGCGGGGGCCGCGGACGGTGACGCTCTCGGCCCGGCTCGCGGGCTTCGAGCGCCCCTCCGACCTGGCCGAGCGGCTGCCGAAGACGCTCATCCACCGCAACGTGCCCGGGGAGCGCGTCCACGCCTTCCTGCGCGACTTCGACCACGCGTGGGCCCTCGCGGCGCCGTACGGGGCCTACGGCGCCCGCCCTCGGTGGACGGCCGCGGTGGAACGGCTGGCCGAGACCTGGCCCGTGGCGACCACACCGCCGCTCGGCGGCAGGCGGCGCCGGCGACTGGGCGAGGTCACCCTCCCCTGGACGGCCCTGGCCCCGGACGCCCGCCCCTCGGCCTGACCCCGAGCCCGCGTGTCCTCACCGAGCCCGCGCACGAGCGCGCCCGCTCGAGGACGCCGCCGCGTGCTACGCGCGCAGGCCGGCGAGCGCCGTCTCGAACGCCGCGTACGCCGGGGCGCCGAACAGCACGAACCGCGCCTCCACCACCGAGGTGGACGCCCGCAGCACCGTGGACAGGGCGATGCGGGCGGCGTCGTCCATCGGCCAGCCGTAGATGCCCGCCGACACGGCGGGGAAGGCGACGGTCTCGGCCTCCAGCTCGTCGGCGACGCGCAGGGACTCGGCGTAGCAGGAGGCGAGCAGGTGGGAGCGGTCCTGCGACCTGGCGTACACCGGCCCCACCGTGTGGATCACCCACCGGGCCGGCAGCCTGCCCGCCGTGGTGGCCACCGCCTGCCCCGTCGGCAGGCCCTTCTCGTACCGGGACGCGCGCAGCGCGCGGCACTCGCGCAGGATGTCCGGGCCGCCGCGCCGGTGGATGGCGCCGTCCACCCCTCCCCCGCCGAGCAGCGAGGAGTTCGCGGCGTTGACGATCGCGTCCACGCTCTGCTCGGTGATGTCACCCTGGACGAGGGTCAGCTCCATGCGCCCGCCTTTCGTGATCGGGCCGAAGTCCTGGAGCCGGGATGCCTCGAAAGGGCTCCTCACCGGCGACGGACGGACCGACGGGCAATCATTGTCTCCTCTACGGTTTAGGTTAAACCCTAATGTCGATAGGGGAGGGTTGATGTTCAGCCTCGGGGAGCAGGGCCCGGACCACGAGCTCGGCGAGCGGTACGAGGGCACGCCCGCGCGACGCGCGCTGACCGGCGTCGCCCGCCTCGCCGCCGCCGCGGTGGCCGCGGGGGTGCTGGTCGCGGGCCTGGCGCTGCCCGTGGTGGGCGGCGGGGGCGCGGCCGTGGTGCAGGCGTCGGACGAGCTGAACCTCAAACCGGCCGACCTGGTGGAGCCGCCGCTGGCGGAGAAGACCACCGTCCTGGACGCCAAGGGCAAGCCCATCGCCCAGTTCTGGGACGTCTACCGCGAGGTCGTGTCGCTCGACGCGGTGGCCGAGGTGATGAAGACGGCGATCGTCTCCATCGAGGACTACCGCTTCTACCAGCACGGCGCCATCGACCTGGAGGGCACGGCCCGCGCCCTGGCCCGCAACCTGCAGTCGGGCGGGGTGAGCCAGGGCGGCTCGAGCATCACCCAGCAGTACGTCAAGCAGGTGCTGCTCAACGCGGCCGTCACCGACAAGGAGAAGAAGAAGGCGCTGGAGGCCAGCTACGCGCGCAAGCTGAACGAACTGCGGTTCGCCATGGCCGTCGAGCAGAAGTACACCAAGGACGAGATCCTCGAGAAGTACCTGAACATCGCCTACTTCGGGGCGGGCGCCAACGGGGTGGAGGCCGCGGCCAAGCGGTTCTTCGGCGTGCACGCCTCCCACCTCAACCTGTGGCAGGCGGCGACGCTGGCCGGCGCGGTGCAACTGCCCACCGCCACCGACCCCGAGGGCGGCAAGAAGAACCGGCAGAGGCTGCTCGAGCGGCGCAACACCGTGCTCGACCGCATGGCCCAGCTCGGCAAGATCACCCCGGCGCAGGCCTCCGAGGCCAAGTCCAAGAAGCTCGGCTACAAGGGCACCCCGCTGCCCGGCAACTGCACGGCCAGCCCTTACCCGTACTTCTGCGTGTACCTGCGCGAGGAGTTCCTGCGCAACCCGGCCTTCGGCAAGACCGAGGAGGACCGCGCCCGGCTGCTCTACCGCGGCGGCCTGACGATCAAGTCCACTCTCGACCCGCGCATGCAGGCCGCGGCCGAGAAGGCCATCGAGAAGCACGTCTACGCCACCGACGGCCCGGTCGCCTCCGAGGCCCTGCTCCAGCCGGGCACCGGAGCGATCAAGGCGATGGCGGCCAGCCGGCCGTACGGCACCTCGGCCCGCAAGGGCGAGATGTCGTACAACATCGTGGCGGACACGGCGCACGGCGGCATCGGGGGCCTCCAGGCGGGCTCGACCTTCAAGACCTTCACGCTGATCACGGCGCTGAAGCAGGGCATGAAGATCAACGACGGCTTCACCGTCGGCAGCGGCTTCCGCGCGTCGGGGTACGGCGACTTCAAGAACTGCGCCGGCGGCCGCATCGGCGACCCGACGCACACCATCACCAACGACGAGGGCGGCGGCGGCTTCAAGACGCTGCAGACCGGCACCTGGAACTCCGTCAACACCTTCTTCCTGGAGCTGGAGCGCCGGGTCGGCCTGTGCCCCACCGTCCAGACCGCCAAGTCGCTGGGCATCAAGCGCGCCGACGGGGCCCCGCTGAAGGAGTTCGAGACCTTCACCCTCGGCATCAACGAGATGGACCCGGTGACCGTCGCCAACGCCTACGCCGCGATCGCCGCCCACGGGAAGTACTGCGCTCCCATGGTGATCACGCAGGTCACCGACCAGGCCGGCAAGGTCACCGACCACTCCCCCCGGTGCCGCCAGGCGCTGGAGCCCGCGATCGCCGACGCCACGGCGCACATCCTGTCCGGGGTGCTGACCAAGGGGACGATGCGGGCCGTGGGCGGCATCGGCCGCGACGCCGCCGGCAAGACCGGCACCAACGACGACCAGGCGAGCGCCTGGTTCGCCGGCTTCACCCCCGATCTCGCCGCCGCGGTCAGCCTCGGCGACCCGCGTGGCGCGATCGCGCACAAGCTGAACGGGGTCACCATCGGCGGGCGGTACTTCGGCGCGGTGTTCGGGGCGACCATCCCCGGCCCGATCTGGAAGGACACCTTCCTGGCCGCGCTGAAGGGCGTGGACCCGACGCCGTTCGCGCCGCTCGACACCGACCGGTTCGGCGGCTGCGGCGCCGAGTGCCTGCCCGACCGGCCCACCCCGGACGAGGACACCCCGCCGGGCGACGCCGTGGTCGTCACCCCTGGCGTGACCGAAAGCCGCTGACCCGGTGGGTAGGCCAGGCTCACCGTCCGGCCCTCTACGCGACGTAGTACTACTCGGGGTAGGCTTGTCCGCGTGAAGGGTCTCGGCGAGCTTGAACGCAGCATCATGGACATTCTGTGGGCGGAGGACGTCCCGTTGACCGCCAGGGAGGTCGGCCGTCTGATCGCCGACCGCGACCTCGCCCCCACGACCGTGATGACGGTGCTCGACCGGCTGACCCGCAAGGGCTTCCTCAACCGCACCCGCGACGGGCGCGCCTGGCGGTACGCTCCGGCGGCCGGCCGCGACGCGTACGTGGCGGAGCTTATGCTGGAAGCCCTCGACATGACCGGTGACCGCTCGGCGGCGCTCACGCGCTTCGCCCAGACGGTCTCGGGCTCCGAGGCCGACATTCTCCGCAGAGCACTCACGGAGCTGGAAGAGGAAGAGTGATCGCAGCCGCCGTCCTTGCCGCGCTCGCCACGGCGTGCGCGCTCGGGGCATGGCGGCTCACGTTCGCCCGGTGGCCGTGGCGGGCCCCCCGGTCGGCCATCCTGCTCTGGCAGTCGCTCGGCGTGACGTGGGGTCTGGCCAGCGTCGGCGCGTTGCTGGCCTACGCGTTGGAGCCGTACGGCGCGGGGGTGCTGTACGGGCTGCACACCTTCGCCGACTCGGCGATCTCCCTCGGCATGGGCCACGGCCTGCTCCGCCCCGCGGACCTGCCGCGCCTGGCCGCGCTCGCCGCGGGCCTGAGCCTGCTGGCGGTGCTGGTCGTGGTGCTGCTCGCCGCCGGCGCCACGACGCTGCGCGCCCGCCGGCGCCACCGCGTGCTGCTCGCCCTCATCGCCCACGACGACCCGGGAGTGCCGGGCGTGCGCATCGTCGACCACCCGGGCGCCGCCGCGTACTGCCTGCCGGGCCTGCGATCGGAGGTCGTCGTCAGCGCGGGCACGCTGTCGCTGCTCAGCCAGGACGAGCTCACCGCCGTGCTGGCCCACGAGGCGGCCCACGTCCGCGAGCGGCACGACCTGGTCCTGCTGCCGTTCACCGCGCTCAGCTGGGCCCTGCCGTGGCTCGGCGTGGTGCGCAACGCGCACTCCTCGGTCGCCCTGCTGGTCGAGATGGCCGCCGACGACCGCGCCCGCCGCTACTGCTCGCCGCGCCGCCTGGCGACGGCGCTGCTGCGTTTCGGTACGGCCGGGGCGGTGCCGGCCCCTGACGGCGCCCTCGGCGCGGGCAGCGACCACGTGATGGCCCGGGTGAACCGGCTGGTCAAGCCGGGCGCCACGCTTCCCCGGCGGGTCCGCTACAGCCTGGTGACGTTCTCGGTGCTGCTGTCGGCCTCCGCTCCGCTGCTCTGGATGTATCCCGGCTGACCCCCGACGCGCTTGCTGGCGTTCGCCATAGTGTTTGCATTTGCAAGCAGCGCGACGCATACTGGAGGCATGGAACTACCGAAGGTCGGCTCGATCGGTGAGTACATCCGCGATCAGCGGACGCAGGCGAAGATCTCGCTGCGCCAACTCGCCTCGCAGGCGGGGGTGTCCAACCCCTACCTGAGCCAGATCGAACGCGGGCTGCGCAAGCCGAGCGCGGAGATCCTGAACCAGATCGCCAAGGGCCTGCGCATCTCTTCGCAGGCGCTGTACGTCCAGGCCGGTCTCATCGAGGAACGCGAGCCGGACAGCGATGTGCTGGCCGCCATCCGCGTCGACCGCACTCTCACCGAGCGGCAACGCCAGGTGCTGACCGATATCTACGAGTCGTTCCGCAAGGAGAACCGAGCCGAGGCTCCGCCCGAAGCCGAGCAGTCCGCCGAGACCGCCCGCTCCGAGCCGGAACCCCGAGAGGTCGACGCGGTTCCCGTGGAGGAGGCCGCGACCTCCTCGCCGAACGGCCGCATCCAACCAGAATCCAAGGAAGGTTGACCCATGCCTCTCAACGACGAGGTCAAGAAGCTCGCCGAGTCCAAGCCGTTCTACGCCGTCGCCGGCGCGGGCGACTTCGCGGTCGAGAAGCTCCGTGAGCTGCCCGAGCAGCTCCACCGCCTGCAGTCGCGGCGGTCCGAGGTCGGCGCCGTCGCGCGCGACCTGCCCACCATGGCCAAGAAGTACGCCAGCGACGTGCAGGTCAAGGCCGAGGCCGTCGCCAAGGACTTCCCCGAGAAGGCCAAGGAGTACGCCGACACCATCAGCGCCAAGGCCGTGCTGCTCTACGACCAGTTCGCCGACCGCGGCCGCAAGGTCGTCAGCCGGGTGACCGGCGAGGCCGCCCTGGAGCTGGAGGAGGTCTCCACCTCCGCCGAGCCGGCGATCGCCTCCCGTCCGGCCGGCCCTCGCAGGACCACCCGCACCACCGGCTCCGGCACCAAGGCTTGAGCCACCCGCTTCCGCGCCCGTCCCGGAACTCCGGGGCGGGCTTGGTGCGTTCACGGGACGGGACGGCGTCCGCCAGGCCCCCGGCCGGGCTAGGCTGAAGCCGGCCGTTCATATGACCCCCTGGGAGAGGCGATGTTCGAGATTCACAGTTTCCTGGATCTCATTTTCTGGGTGCTCGCCATCGCGGCCTTCGGCATGTGCGGGTGGGCCCTCTTCCACGCCATCCGCACTCCCGCCCGCGCGTTCGCCATCGCCGGCAAGCTGAGCAAGAAGCTCTGGCTGCTGTTCCTGAGCCTGGCGACCCTGTTCACCTTCGCCGCCGTGGTCGGGTACGCCGGGCTGACGGCCATCAGCTTCTTCACGATCATCTCGGTCATCGCCTCCGGGGTGTACCTGGCCGACGTCAAGCCGGCCGTGGGCGAGATCGGCCGGGGCGGCCGCGGCGGCAACAACGGCCCGTACGGCCCCTGGTGACCGCGCCGGTCGGCCACCGGGGTTGTCCGGGTTTGTTGGCCGTTGATCAGGCGTGGGCGTTCCCATAACGGCTGTCGGCGCCTACCGCTAGGCTGACGCCCCATGGTGGATCTCCTTCGTCGATGCGCGCTCGCGGCCGCGCTGGGCCTGCTCGTGACCGCCCCGGCCGCCCACGCCGAGGCCGCGGACGGCGTGAGCAAGGCCGACGTCACCGTGGAGCTGCGGCCCGGCGGCGTCCTGCACGTCAAGGAGCAGATCACCTACACCGGCCAGGTCCGGCGCACGCTGCTCACCCACACCCGCTACGACGACGCCAACGACCGCGTCTACCGCGTCACCGGCTTCAAGGGCGAGGGCGCCCTCGCCGGCGACACCATCACCCTCGGCGGCAAGGGCACGGCCACCATCGAGTACGACGTGGCCGGCGCCGTCACCCCGGTCGGCGGCGGCGAGGAACTGCGCTGGTACGCCGTCAACGGCTGGTCGGCCCCCGTCCAGCAGGCCCTGGTCCGGCTGAGCGGCCCCGCCCCCCTGCAGTCCCTCTCATGCTTCGCCGGCGACCTCACCGCGGCCACCGGCTGCACCGCCGCCTCCATGGACGAGAGCGGCACGCGCGCCGAGTTCGAGCAGCAGGGGCTCGGCCCCGGCCAGGCGCTCACCGTGGTGGCCGGCTTCCCCGCGGGCGCCAGCGGGGGCAGGCCGATCCTCGAGCGGCGCTTCGAACTGTCCAACGCCTTCACCCTCAACCCGGTCACCGGCGGCGCGCTCGGCGGGCTGCTGGTGCTGCTGCTCGGCGGCGTCGCGCTGCTCTACTGGACCCGCGGCCGGGACGCCCGCGTCATCGACCACGAGGCCGGCGCCCCGGTCACCACGCTGCGCGACGGCCACTTCTCCCCGCCCGACGGCGTCCGCCCCGGGCAGGTCGGCACGCTGATCGACGAGCAGGCCGACGTGATCGACGTGACGGCCACCATCGTCGACCTCGCCGTCCGCGGCTACGTCCACATCGAGGAGCAGCCGCGCGGCGCCTACGACGCGCCCGACTGGCGGCTGGTCAAGGTCGCGGGCGCGCCCATGGACGACCTGCTCGACTACGAGCGGGCACTGCACATGGCGATCTTCGACGGCCGCGACGCGGTGCTGCTGTCGGAGCTGCACGGCTCGTTCACGGCCGGGCTCGGCAAGGTGCGCGACGCGCTCTACCGCGATGTCGTCGCCCAGGGCTGGTTCGCCAGGCGGCCCGACTCCGTGCGCACCCGCTGGACCACCGTCGGGGTGGTGGTCACGGTGCTCGGCGTGCTGGCCACGGTGCTGCTGGCCTGGTTCACCACCTACGGCCTGATCGGCTTGGCCCTGATCATCGCCGGGGCGGCGCTGTCGGTGGGCGGGCAGTACATGCCGGCCAAGACCGCGCGCGGCTCCTCCGCCCTCGCCCACACCCTGGGCTTTCGCGACTACCTCGCCTCCGGTGAGATCGGCGAGGTGCCCCCGGCCCAGCGCATCGAGCTTTTCTCGCGCTACCTGCCCTACGCCGTGGTCTTCGACAACGTCGACCGCTGGGCGCGCGTGGTGGGCTCGCTGAACGGCAACGGCACGCGGGCCGACCACCTGTACTGGTACCACGGCCCGGCCGAGTGGGACCTGTCGAAGTTCGCCGACTCCATGCGCACGTTCACGCTGACCACCTCCGGCGCCATCTCCACCTCCCGCCAGTTCCGCGGCGCCATCTGACCTCCTCCCGGTGCGCGCCGCCCGGCGTGCGCCGCCGCGGGCGAGGCCGTGCGGGCGGTCACACCGGGCCGCGGACGCGGACCTCGCCGACGGGGCGCCCGCCGCCGAACTGCGGCGGAGTGGCCAGCGCGGTGAGCTCCGCGGCCTCCAGACCGAGCCCCAGCGCGCGCAGCGTGGCGACCGTCACCGGGACCCGGGCGCGCGCGTTGCCGTCCTCGATCTTGATGGTGGCCGCGTGGCCGTCGTCGAAGGCGAACGCGTCGAACCCCTCGGCGCCCGACTTGACCATGAGTCCGGGGACGGCCCGCATCAGCGTGGCCTCCGGGCGGGTGGTGCCCGAGGTCCATTCGGGGTAGGCGCGCATCGCGTCGGCGACGCGCCGCTCGTGGCCGCCCGGCTCGGCCAGCGCGAGGGCGCGGAACGCCCGGGCGATGCCGGCCATCGAGGAGAAGAACAGCGGCGCGCCGCAGCCGTCCACGCCGGTGGCGGCGACCCGCTCGCCGGTCAGCTCCTCGGCGGTGGCGCGGATGGCCCGCTGCAGCGGGTGGGCGGGGTGGAGGTAGTCGGAGGTGCGCCAGCCGTTGACCACGCAGGTGGCCAGCATGGCCGCGTGCTTGCCCGAGCAGTTCATGGTGAGCCTGGCCGGGCCGCCGCCCGCGCGCAGCACGCGGTGCGCGGTCGCGACGTCGAGCGGGAGGTCCTCGGGGCACTGCAGGGCCGACTCGTCCAAGCCCGCGACGGCCAGGATCTTCAGCACGCCCTCCAGGTGGAAGTCCTCACCGGAGTGGCTGGAGCACGCCAGCGCCAGCAGCTCACCGTCCAACTCCAGCCCGGCGCGAAGCATGCCGACCGCCTGAATGGGCTTCATCGACGAGCGCGGCGAGGCCGCGGCGGCGACGTCCCCGTGGACGACGGCGGTCTTGCCCTCGGCGTCCACGGCGAACACCCAGGCCCGGTGGACCGACTCGACGAACCCCGAACGAACGACTTCCACGATCAACGGCGCAACGGACACGTCATCTCCTCTCGCACATGAGTCTACGGACGGACGATCAGTGCCGTTCATCCGGCGACCATTCGGCGCCGGCACGCGGACGGCTTGCCCGGCGTACCCACGATGTGGACCTTGACGCGCGACGGCGGGACGCGGCTGACCGGCCCGCCGCACCCGGCCGAGAGCGCGAGCGACCGGCGTCCGCGCCTCGCCGAGAAGCGGGTCACCGGCCGGGCGCACCTCGCCGGGGGTCCAGGTGACCGGCGCCCGCGCCTCGCCGAGGGCGCGGCGGGGTTCGCGGGGGTCCACAGGCGGTGGAAGAATCGGGGACCATGCGCGCCGTTGTCCAGAGGGTCGGTTCCGCCTCCGTGGTCGTCGACGGGCGGACCGTCGGAGCCATCGACGAGCCCGGCCTGCTCGTGCTGGTCGGCGTGACCCACGACGACGGCCCCGCCCATGCGGCCAAGCTCGCCGCCAAGCTGTGGGGCCTGCGCATCCTGTCCGGCGAGAAGTCCTGCTCCGACATCGGCGCCCCCCTGCTGGTGGTCAGCCAGTTCACCCTCTACGGCGACGCGCGCAAGGGCCGCCGGCCGACCTGGCAGGCGGCGGCGCCCGGGCCGGTCGCCGAGCCGCTGGTCGAGGCCGTCGTGGCCGAGTTGCGCGCGCTCGGCGCCCGGGTGGAGACCGGCGTGTTCGGCGCCGACATGAAGGTCGCGCTGGTCAACGACGGCCCCATCACACTCGTCATCGACATCTGACACCACCCACCCGGTCCGGGCCGGCGGAACCCCGGTCGGCCCGAGCACGACAGCCCGCCGCAGGCGACCTCCCGCCGAGGGCGACGTCCGGCCGGGGCTTCAGGGGGCCCGGTGGCAATGAGGAAAAGGTCTCCTGGTCAGCCTGTGCTTTGTGTGAGACGGGCTTCACGGTCATGGGTGCTTCGCGGAGCGAACCGTCCCGTGGCGATCAGGATCACGACGAGCGCGAGCGGCACGATCCACCCGCTCCAGCCGAGGACCGTCGCCTGCGTGGTGTCGACGTGCTCGCCGGCCCTGGCGAACAGGAGGTAGGTCCCGCCCGCCCCATTGAACGCGGCATGCGCGAGGGCCGCGGGCCACACCAACCCCGATCGCAGCCGCAGCCAGCCGAAGACCGTGCCGACCAGGATGCACATGCCGACCATCATGGTCACGCCGAGCCAGCCCGGCGCATCCGGGTAGTTGTACCCGAGGAGAATGAGCGGAGCGTGCCAGAGGCCCCAGATCACGCCCGAGATCAGGAGGGCTGGGAGTGTACCGAGCGGCATCAGTTTCGGCAGCAGCCACCCTCGCCACCCGAGTTCCTCGCCCAGCGCAGGGATGAGGTTGATGAACGCCGCCAAGGGGAGTGTGGCGAGCTGGATGACGATGAGCGCGCCGATCGGTATCGGGATTTCGGCCACTCCCGCGGCGCCCGCCTGCTCGTCGAGGACCTGCTGGAAGGCGGAGAAGTTCACGAAATCTGCCGGGTAGACCCCCAGCAGCGCGCCGACCGGGAGCGCCACCAGGACGAGCGCGATGGACACGATGATCCCCAACGCCGCGTAGCCGAGCAGGCTCCGGACCGGTCGCAACGGCCACAGTCCGAGCGTCCACGTCTTGTGCTGCGGCCGCTCGACGAAGAACACGACGACGAGGGCGGCGATCGCGGGGGTCATCATCGTCGCGGCGGCCACGAGGGTGAAATAGGGGCTGGCGAGTCCGTCACCGAACCAGAGCGGGAGCGCGAGGAGCCAGGCGAGCGCGAACGCCAGGATGGTGAACACACCGATGGATCGCAGATCGCGGCCGCTCATGCGGGGTCCGCCCCGGGGCGTGGCCGTCTTCGCTCCGCCCGGAGATTCGATGGTCACGAAGTCTGCCTTTCGAGGATGTGCAGACCGGCGATGGTGCGGTCGTCGCGGAACGCGATGCGTGCCGTGTAGTCGCCCGCCTCCAACGCGAGCGGCGTGTTCGTGATCGTCACGTCGCCGGCCCGGGTGACCTCAGGCTCTCCGAACCCCTCGAAGGCTCCCGACAGGCCGACGATCTGCGCCCACGCGGCCGCGAGCGCGTCCTCCGACAGGCCATCGCGCATGCTCGGGTCGAACTGCTCGGTGACCCGCGCCCATCGCCCGGATGCGAGGTCCTCGATCACCAAGGCGGCCAGTTCTGCGACGCCGGGCAGGGGCGTGGTGTTCATGGATTCTCCTGTTCGTGGATCGATCGGTCTGCCGTAGCGCTGAAACGCCGCCTGCCGGCTCACGCCGAGCGCATCACCGATGACCTGCCACGTGGCGCCGTTCTGGCGCGCCTGCTGCACGACGGCACGCACGACGTCATCGGCGGCCGCCTGAATGCTCACGGCGCGCCCTATCGAGTCGGCCCAGTCGTCGCTCCTCGTCAGGACACGCGAGGCGAGGAACGCCTCCATGCGTGCCTTCAAGGCCCGCACCGCCTCTGTCAACATCTCTCGCACTCGTAAACCATAGCTTTACAAACGGGCTGCGCGTCAAGAGGGATTGCTGGGACCATCTGGCTGGAGTCGAACGGTAGCGAGCGTTTTAGCAGCTCAGAGCATTGACCTTGCGATGCCCCGGTCCGCGGCGATTCCCGGATTCACTGCGGACCGGGGCATCGGGTCCACGGCGCGCATGGCGTCGGCCGGGGTCGGCACTCGCGGCAACGTCGACAAGCGCGCGGCTTTGACGAACCGGCCGGTGTGATCGGTGCCGGTCACCGCGCCTGAACGCGAGCGGCACGGCGAACCGGTCCGGCACCGACCCACCGCGGTGACCGAACGGAGACGTCAGCCGGGGGATCTTTCGTTACCGCAGGTCAGACGCGACTTCGTGGAAAATTTCTCTATTGCTACCGGGACCTCTTCAGCGGATGCGGCGGCGCAGAGCGGGGTCGATGGTGACGTTGCGCCCGGCGTCCGGCGGCACCACGACCTCCTGGGTGGCGGCGACCCCGCCGGCCAGCAGCGCGATGTCCACCGGCACGGTGCGCTTCACCACGGCCAGCGCGATGGGGCCGAGCTCGTGGTGGCGGACGGCGGTGCCGACGAAGCCGACCTGCCCCGGCTCGGCGGCGCCCTCCACCGCGGCCTCCGGGTCGGCCTCGCGCGGCGAGCCGACGCCGAACGTCACCGGCGCCCCGTGCGGCGGCAGGGTGTCGACGCTGCCGTCCAGGTGCAGGAAGACCAGGCGGCGCGGCGGGTGGCCGAGGTTGTGCACCCGTGCGACGGTCTCCTGCCCGCGGTAGCACCCCTTGGACAGGTGGACGGCCGAGCCGATCCAGCCGACCTCGTGCGGGATCGTCTTGTGGTCGGTCTCGAAGCCCTCGCGGGGAAGGTGCGCCTCGACGCGCAGCGCCTCGTAGGCCCACAGGCCCGCCGGGCGCAGGCCGAGCTCGGCCGGGAGCCCGGCCAGCCGTTCGCGCGGGACCAGCAGGTCGCCGCCGATGGCGATCGCCCCCTCGGGCGCGGACACGGCGGCGCCCTCGTCTCCCGCGCCCGGGGCCCGGACCGTGACGACCGCGTACGCGGAGGTCAGGTCGTCGACCTCGACGCGCATCATGAACCGCATCTTCAGCAGGAAGGCGATGAGCGCGGCCGAGGTGCCGGGCTCCACGTGGGCCCAGAGCGACTCGCCGTCGTCGACCAGGGTGAGATGGTGCTCCAGCCTGCCCTGCGGGTCGAGGAACAGCGTCTGCGACGGGGTGCCCGGCGGGAGCGTGTCGACCTTCTGCGAGGTGAGGCTGTTGATCCAGCCGAGCCGGTCGGGGCCGGAGATCCGCAGGACGTCGCGGTTGCCGCGGTCGACGAGGGCCCGCCCTTCGGCCAGCGCGCGTTGCTCGGCGTACGGCTCGCCGTAGTGGGCGGCCACGGCGTGGTCGGGAGACTCGGCGGCGACCGCGCCTGGCGTGTCAAGCAGAGGGCTACGCATGCCCCAAGGTTATTGCGCCGGGCAGGTCGCGGGGACCTTCAGGACCGGCAGTCGCGGCAGCGGCCGAAGACGGTCAGGTGGTGGACGTCGGTCTCGAAGCCGAGCTGGTCGTTGAGCGTGGTCACCAGGCCGTCGACCATCTCGGGACGGACCTCGGTGATCTGGCCGCACCCCCGGCAGACCAGGTGGACGTGGTCGGCCTTGCTCGCCAGGTGGTAGGTGGGCGCGCCGTGGCCGAGATGGGTGTGGGTGACCATGCCCAGCTCTTCGAGCAGTTCCAGCGTGCGGTAGACGGTGGAGATGTTGACGCCTCTCGCGGTCTCCTGCACCTGCCCGCAGATGTCCTCAGGAGTGGCGTGTCCGAGCCGGGTCACCGCCTCCAGCACCAACTGCCGTTGCGGAGTCACCCGGTATCCGCGCGCGCGCAACTCCTCGTGCCATGTCCCGGTCATGGAATGAGTCTACGAGCAGCGGAGGGAAGCAACGCCGGTGTAACCGGTTGCGGCCCGCCGTAAATAATCGCTTGCCCCCGCGCCGGAGGCTCGCATAGCGTACGAAGCACGCAGAAGGGAGGTGGTCCAAACAATGGTTAGTCATTATTGGGCTAGCGAGGTGGCTGTCCGCTAGGACATCGCCCATCGGGACCTTCGTCCAGATGATGTCGTGCCCTCCCGGGCACCGGCGACGTCCGGCGAATCCAAGCAGACACCGGAACCCCGGGCAGCCGGCGGGGGGAGTCTTCTCCTCCCATGGTCCAGCCGGCCCGTCTCCCTCGGAGGCGGAGCGCGCCCGGGGTTTTCACGTTCCTCCAGGTCCTCACCGCCGCGACGGCGTCCCCGCCCGGGCCCGCGCGGGCCCGGAGGGGTCTCAGCCGACCTTCTTCAGCTCCGCCGACAGGTGCGAGGTCAGCGGCCGGCCCACGGCGGCCATGTCGTAGGCGTACATGAGGTTGCCGTTGACCAGGCCGTAGAGGCGGCGTCCCGCGGTGTACTCCTTGGCGGTGGCCGTGCGGGCCACGACGTCGGTCTGCAACTCGATCTTGTGGAACACGACCTCGCCGACGTAGATCTCGACGATGCCCGTGGGGTGCGAGAGCAGCACCTCCACCTGCCGCTCGGGCAGCGAGCGCCAGTGCCCCGACTCGGTGGCCAGGGGCCTGACCATGGCGCCCTCGTCGTCCAGCAGCCACGTCTTGCTCTGGTAGCTCAGGAACGGCTTGCCGTTGTGCTCGAAGACGATCTCCTGGCCGAAGCGGAAGCTCTCGATCGTCGGGTAGCCGCCCACCCCGGCCCCCTCCCACCTGCCCAGCAGGAAGGCGATCGGCTCGAGGTCCGGATGAATTGACTGGGAGTCCATGGCATCTGAGCCTAGATGCCCGCCCACGGGGCCCGTGCCAGGACATCGGAACCGGGAATCGCCTGGTGAAGCGCCCGTGTCCGCGAATAGGCTCAGAGCCATGGCACGATCAATGGTGATAAAGGTGACGGCGGGCGCGGATGCCCCCGAGAGGTGCAACCAGGCGTTCACCGTCGCGGCGGCGGCCGTGGCGAGCGGCGTGCCGGTCTCGCTGTGGCTGACCGGCGAGTCCGCCTGGTACGGCCTGCCCGGCCGGGCCAAGGAGTTCGCCCTGCCGCACGCGACACCCCTGGCCGACCTGCTCGACGTCGTGCTGGCCGGCGGGAAGGTCACCGTCTGCACGCAGTGCGCGGCGCGCCGGGACATCGGCCCGCAGGACCTCATCGAGGGCGTCCGCATCGCCGGCGCGTCGACCTTCGTCGAGGAGGCCCTCGCCGAGGACGCGCAGGCACTCGTCTACTGACCGCCGGCGCGCTAACGGGGCAGGACGGCCCTGAGGCGCTCGTCGCGCAGGCGGTCGTACCAGGCGTCGTCGATCGGCGCCAGCGGCCCGGCCGCCCAGCTCAGGAACACATCGGCCAGCCAGGGGTTGCGCGCGAGCGCCGGGCCGTGCAGATAGGTGCCCACGATCTTGCCCGCGTGGCAGCCCTCGGTGCCGTCGCCGTTGCCCGTGCCGACCACCGTGCGCGACAGGGGACGCACGCCCGGGCCGAGGCGCGTGACGCCCATGTGGTTCTCGAAGCCGGTCAGCATGTGACCGCCGAGCCCGGTGTCCACCTCGGCCGCCAGCTCGCCCACCGCGCGGGCCGGCCCGCGGGCGCTCTCGATGTCCAGCAGGCCGATGCCCGCCACCGGCTGGCCCTCCTCGCCGCCGAACACCGACCCCATGATCTGGTAGCCGGCGCAGACGGCCAGCAGCGACGCGCCCCGGTCGACCGCCCGGGGCAGGCCGCCGTCGCGGCGCAGCCGCTCGGCGGCCAGGATCTGCGGACGGTCCTCCCCGCCGCCGATCAGGTAGATGTCCCCCGAGTCGGGCACCGGGTCGGCGGAGCGGACGTAGACGGTCTCGACGGGGATGCCCCGCTTGCGGGCCCGCTGCTCCAGGATCAGGACGTTGCCCTGGTCGCCGTAGGTGCTCAGCAGGTCGGGGTAGATCCACACGATGCGCAGGGCGCTGTCAGAGGGCACGGCCGAACTCCGCTCGGATCTGCTGGAAGGCTGTGTAGTTGGCGATCACGTCCACCCTGCCCGGCGCCTGCCGGGTGACGGCCTCGGCGAAGCTCTCGCAGAGCTGGAAGGGCACCCCGGCGACGTCCAGGCGCAGCGCCAGGTCCAGGCGGCGTTCGCCGGTCACGTAGACCGGGCGGCCGCTGAGGATGCGGTAGTCGACGTCCCACAGCCACGAGGTGTCGCGGCCGTCGGGGCCCTGGGCGTTCACCGACAGGATGATCGGCAGGGCCGGGTCGGAGACCTCGAAGGCCTCCAGCCACCCGGCGGGGTTCTTGGCGAGCAGCAGCCGCATCGCGCGGCCGTCGCGCTCGACCATGGTGTAGCGCCCGGCGACCGAGGTCACCTCGCGCAGCCGCGGCAGGGCCTGCTGGACGGGCATGCCGAACAGTTCGGCGACGGCCAGGGCGATGGCGGCGTTGGCGCGGTTGGCCCGGCCGGGCAGGCTCAGGTCGAGCACCCAGCGCTGCCGGCGCGGGTCGATCACCGCGTCGTCGTCGAGCACCCACGCCGGCTCGGGGCGGCGGAAGGTGCACTCGCGGCAGGCCCAGTCGTCGCCCTTGCGGTCGAGGGGGCCGCCGCACTCGGGGCAGCACCAGGAGTCCTCCTTCCAGGGCTGCCCGCACGACACCCAGGTGACCCGGGCGGCCGTGGAGGCGCCCCAGGTGACCAGCGGGTCGTCACAGTTGGCGACCACGTGGACGTCCTGGCCGGCCAGGGCGCGCCGCCATTTCTGGGCCAGCAGCCAGATCTCGGCCGCGCGGTCCATCTGGTCGCGGCTGAGGTTCATCAGGCAGACGACGCTGGCGCCGGTCGTGTCGAGCACCTCGGGGAGGTACTTCTCGTCGACCTCCAGCACGGCGAACGGCGCCTGCTTGGACTGCGACAGCGCCGACACGTGGCCGGCGGGCATGTTCGCGCCGAAGGCGTTGGTGGCCACCTCGCCGAGCTCCTGAAGCTCGGAGGTGATCAGACGGGTGGTGGTGGTCTTGCCGTTGGTGGCGCTGACCAGCACGAGCTTGCGGTCGGCGGCCAGCTTGCGCAGCAGGTCAGGCTCGAGGATCAGCCCGACGCGCCCGCCGATCACCGATCCGTCGCCGCGTCCGGTGACCCGGGAGAGGGTCGCTGCCGTACGCCCGAGGGCACTCGCGAGCTGAGCCCGCAGCGGTAGCTGGGTCATGCCCGAGATCCTAGTGCCGCCCGCGCGAAGAGTCCCTCACGAGCACCCAAAGCGCCCCTCTCGAGCGGGCCGCCGGTCAGTCCATGAAGGACAGCTCGGCCCGGTTCTCGGCGCCGCCCTCGAACGGCAGGACGAAGCGCCGCGGCCAGGACAGGACCGTCTCCAGCCAGGCCGCGCCCATCGTCTGGGCGACGTGCCGCAGCCGGTCGCGGGGCTCGACGCCGATGGCCACGGTGGCGAAGTCGCGCCCGACGCCCTCGTGCTCGTCGTCGCCGAGCAGCACCCGCCAGGCCAGCGCCCGGTTACGGTCCATCTCCATGGACAGCGGGTGGTGGCGCAGCGCCTTGGCGCGGTGGCCGAGCAGTTCGGCGCGGGCCATGGCCTCCGCCCCTGCCGCCCCGTTCACCCCGAGGTGCGGGTACGGGCGGCCGGTGGGGTCGGTGCCGAACAGGGCGTACTCCATCGCGGGCGCGGGGCTGCGCAGGTCGGGCGCCGGGCGGCCGTAGGGGAAGAGCCGGTCGACCTCGTGCACCCAGCGCACCTGCGGGATCACCCACGCCGCGCCCGGCCGCTCGCCTGACGAGGGCTTGGTGTCCTGGGAGGGGTCCAGCAGGCCGGCCGCCACCTCGGCGGCCTTCACCGTGAGCAGCGTCGGGTCGTAGAAGGTGCGCAGCGACCAGGCCCGCCGGGCCACCGCGCGCTCGACGAGCGTCGCGAGCAGGCATTCGCGGCGCCGGGGCGGCAGCTCGGCCCAGATCTCGCGAAGGACGCGCGGCACGCCCGGCAGCGACCGGTTGGTGCAGAAGGCGAGCACCACCGTGTCGGTCCAGATGCGCAGCCACGCCCATTCGGGGGCGTCGGCGAGCAGGTCGGCCTCGCGCAGCTCGAACAGGGTGCACGCCTTGCCGCTGGTGCACTCGCGCCCGCAGGCGGCCGAACGGCGGCCGCGGATCGGCGGGATGGGGCCGAGCACGGTGCGCTCGCGGTCCTCGCCGAGCGGCACCTGGATGCGCAGCGGGCGGTCCATGCCGTCGGCGAAGACGGCGGCGATGCCGGGCTGGAGCGAGACGACCTGCCGCGACTGCTCCTCGCTGAGGTTGATCGCGGCGCCCACCAGCCGGCGGTCGTCCTCGGCGGGCAGGCGGTGCACGACCTTGAGCGCGGTGTTCTTGACCACGTCGGCGATGAGCTTGGTGGGGATCTGCTCGGCCACCACGATGCCCTCGCCGTAGGCGCGGATCTCGGCGAGCATGCCGGCGAGCAGCTCGACGGCGTGGGTGCTGGCGCGCTGGGAGCCGCGGTCGCGCAGCAGCCGGTGCGCCTCCTCGATCACGATGACGTGCTGGAGCCCCTTGGACTTCTCCTGGCGGGCGCGCATGCGCAGGTGCTCGACGATGCGGATGATCAACGTGCCCATGAGGAACGCCTTGTCCTCGTCGTTGGCGACGTCCTCGATCGCGAACACGACGTTGCGCTGCAGCAGGCCGCCGATGTCGGCCGGGTGGCCGCCCTCGAAGAACCGGCCGGCGGAGCCGACGCGCAGGCTGCGCAGCCGCAGGCTGATGAAGCCCTCGACGTCGGCCTGCACCTCGTTGCCGTACCCGATCTCCTGGATGACCTCGAGCGCCTGCGCCTGTAACTGCTCCAGCGTCGGCACGGCCGGCTGGACCGCGGCGCCGGGGATGCCGCCGCCGGTGACGACGTCCCAGCCGTTGGCCTCGTAGACCCGCTGCAAGGCCAGCGACATGATCTGCGGGAAGGGCTCCTCGGCGTCGAAGGCCGCCATGAACAGCGCGCGGACCATGTCGATGTGCGCCTGCACCGGATAGCCGGGCTCGGGGGCCAGCGGGTTGACGCTGAACGGCACGTTGTCGGGCGCCGAGGGGTTGATCACGGTCAGCGGGGACAGGCGCTCGACCCGGCCCGCCATGGCCGCGTACTCGGACTTGGCGGGCTCGATGGCCAGCCACGGGATGCCGGCCTCGGTGAGCTGCTCCAGCAGGTGGCGGACGGTCTGCGACTTGCCCGAGCCGGTGGCCCCGGTGACGAAGGCGTGCCGGTTGAGCGTGGCGAGCGGCACCCGGAACGAGCCGACCGCGCGGTCCTGGCCGTCGATGATGGCGCCCAGGTCGAGCACCGGCTCGCCGGTGTTGCGCACGTCGGCCTCGCTGGTGACGTCGAAGAACCCGGCGTCCAGCACGCGCACGCCCGGCACCTCGCGGCGGGGCAGCCCGGCCAGCGCGGCCAGCGCCCCGGCGGTGGCGGCGAACGGCGCCGCCGCGCCGTCGGCCGGGTCCTGCAGAGTGACCCCGAGCGCCTCGGCGAACCCGTACAGCGGCTCACCGGAGGTGGAGCGGCCGAACCCGGCCAGGATGGGCAGCGACAGGGCGCTGCGCAGCCGGTAAGGGTGGTGGCTCATCTCGACCGACCCGACGAGCACCGGGGCGATCTGGCGCAGCTCGTCCGGCCCCGCCGCCCCGGCCAGCACGCGGACGTTCCACAGCCCGGCCTCGCGGAAGGCGTCCAGCTCCTGCATGCGCCGCTCGGCGCGCTCGGCGTCGAACCGGCTGCGCTCGGAGGCGTCGCCGTACTGGCGCAGCACATTGAGCTGGGTGCGCAGGTGGGCCACCTCGGCGTCGAGCAGGTCGGTGGGCTCGGCCACCACCAGCCAGGCGAACGGGCGCGACATGAGCGTGACCAGCGTGGACTCGAACAGGGTGGGACGCAGCAGGTCGTCGGGGCCGGGCTCCCTGCGGCCGTTGAGCGGCGGCGCCTGGCGGCCGGGGCAGGGCGTCCAGGCGAGGTCGGCCAGGTCGGCGAGCCAGTCGTCGCCGATCTCGACGCCCCGCGCGCCGCCGGGGAACAGCAGCGGCTGGGGGCCGTGCGGCGGCTCCTCCACGGTGGCGCTGGACGCGCGGCGCGGCGGGCGCGGCGGGGTGAGCGGCCCGGCGTTGGTGATGAGTTCGAGCGGCGCGCCCGACCCGCGCGACAGCCAGCCGATGACGAACGGCCGGTTGCGCTGGGCGGCGGAGAGCACGGCGGGCAGGACGGTGACGAAGTCCCACTCTGCCGACGAGCTACGCGAGGGGGCGGTGATCGCCTGGATGCGATACCACGGACCACTCAGCGGGAACGGCGCGCTAGGCGCTGCGGAGGACACGCTTGCCTGCATATCAAGCTCGGATCCTTATCGCCACCGGCGTTTGCCAGGGGATTACCTCTTCAATGCCTTCTCCTCCCGTCCGGGCGCGGATCACTGGCCTCTCCGCCAGTCGAGCCGCTCCGGCGGGGGGCCGAGGTTGGGCGGGAACGGGTCGGGTTCGGGCTCGCCTTCGGGTTCTGCGGGGGTGAGCATGACCCGGCGGACCT
This sequence comes from Sphaerisporangium sp. NPDC005289, assembly GCF_040607455.1. Taxonomy (NCBI): domain Bacteria; kingdom Bacillati; phylum Actinomycetota; class Actinomycetes; order Streptosporangiales; family Streptosporangiaceae; genus Sphaerisporangium; species Sphaerisporangium sp. NPDC005289. The sequence continues at coordinate 27,770 of NZ_JBEXGS010000031.1, read as the reverse complement.
CCTCGAACTCCCCCAGAGTGGTCTTGGGGAAGGTGAGGATGGCCGGGTTGGCGTCGGCGAGCCGCACCTGGCGTCCCTCGGCCGTCGCGTGGGTGACGATCACCGAGGTGGTGGGGAGCTGCTGGAGCTGGTGCGGCTCGACCAGGAACTCGCGGCTGCGGTGCAGCACGCGCTCCTCCCCCATCGCCTTGCTGGCCCTGCGGCCCCACTCGGTGGACTCGGTGATGCCTTCCTTGAGGTCCCCCTCGGCCTTGTCCTCCCCCTCGGGCCCGGCCCGGCCGGCCCCGTCGCCGACCGTCGAGGTGTAGGAGCCGTTCAGGCCGTCCACGCTGGTGCCGATGGTCTCGGTGAGCTGCGCCAGCTCCAGACGGTGCTCGGTGCCCATGTGCTCGCTGGCCACGCGGGCGTCCTCGGCGTTGCCGAGCCGCATGAACGCGACGGCGGCGTGGCCGCGGCCCAGGCGCTCCCTGACCGTCGGGGTGAGCGCGCGGTAGGTGAGCACCAGGCCGGTCTGCGAGGTCTCGCAGGCGTCCATCAGCCGGTCGAGCACGTCCCCGCGCAGCTTGTCCGCGCCCGCGACGATGATCGTGTGGTACCAGGGCCGCTCGGAGGCCGGGGACTGGCGCAGGATGTGGGTCAGCGCCGTGGCGACGTAGGTGCCGAGCACGCGGTTGCCGAACACGCCGGCCTGGCGGTCCATGGAGACCACGCGCAGGCGCGCCGGCGGCAGCCGCACCGCCTCGGAGCCGAGCGTCTCGAGCTTGCGGAGCTGGGACTCAAGGGCCCAGGCGCGCTCGATGACCACCCGGTCGGTGACGCCGCGGCCGAACAGGGTGCCGATGCGTTCGAGCTGGGTGGCGGTGAGCAGGCCGAACCGCAGGTCGTCGCGCGGGTCGCCCACTTGGGCCAGGGCGCGCAGCGCGGCGGTGACCTGGTTGATCGTGGCGTTCTCGCCCAGCACCTCCAGCACCCGTTCGAGGATCGCGTTGTCGAAGCTCAGGTCGCGGGTGGTGCGGTGCTCCTCGCTGACGCTGACGACGTGGGCGAGCACGTCGGCGAAGGCCTCGGGCGGCAGCGTGGCGCCGAGGTCGAGCCGGGGCAGGTCGGTGGGCAGCACCCACACCAGCGGGTCGTCGCCGCCGCGCCTGGCCAGCTCGATGAGGTCCTTGGCGATGGCGCCCTCGGACAGGTCGAGCACGGTGAGGTGGCCGCCGCTGTAGAGGCGGGTGGCGCCGAGCAGGGTGATCAGCGCCGACCAGCCGGGCAGGGTGCCGCCGGCCACGTCGATGCGGTCGATCTCGTCGGGCACGGCGACGGCGTACCAGGTGAGCTGCTTGTCGTACTGCTCCTTCTTGGCGGCCCACTCGCGGTAGCGGGCGGCGTGCTCCTCCTGGGCCAGGAACAACTCGTGTTCGCGCTGCTCGCGCTGCTTGCCCGCCCGCGTCTCCTGCTCGCGGATGCGTGAGCGCAGGGCGCGCTCGCCCTGGTGGACGGCGTACCCGCAGATGGCGGCGATGCCGCCGGTGGCGACCAGCCCGATGACGACGAACGGCCAGCCCATGATCTCGGTGAGGCCGAGGGCGAGGATGAGCACCGCCAGCAGCGACATGAAGACACCGACGATCTTCACGGGGCGGTTGAGCAGGTCTTCCTGGAGGCGTTCCCTGCGGACCCAGGTGGGGTCGACGGCGGCGGGCTCGGCGGGGGCCTCGGCCGGCGAGGGGCGCCTGGGAGGCGGGCCGGGGTCGGGGAACAGCATCGCGTACTGCCAGCCGAGGTAGATCCGGTCAGCCTGCAGCTGCGCATGCTCGGGGTGCACGTCCGCCACCGGACCTCCACCTGATCAAGGGTCGTGCCTGCCGGAAAGCTCGCCGGCGCTCTCGTGGTCCGCTCTCCGACTGTGACAGCGTAAGAGGTGGGGCCCGCATTCGGGCACGGTTCTCGCCATTCGGACCAGATATCTGCCCTCTGCCCCTACACATTGGTACGAACGAGGCGGACGGGACAGAGGGAGCGATTACGATCGTGTGGCATGACGTCGTCCCCCGTTCGTCGCGGCCGCCGTCGTCGACGCCCGATGCTGGTGCCGGCCGTGGTCCTGCTCGCCGCCGCCGGCCTCGGCGCCACCGCGGCCCTCGGCGGGCTGCGCGAGGCCCCCGCCGAGCAGCCCCCGCGGCGCGGGGCGGGCGAGGAGGTCGACCAGCACCTGTTCCGCACGAAGATCGAGAACGCGGTCGTGCGGTCGGCGCCCACCGGCACGGACGCTCCCGGCGCACCGAAGGAGCGGGTACTGGAGCTCAGCCTGCGGGTCTACAACGACGCCCGCAGCAGCGTGCCGCTGGAGGCCCTCGACGAGTCGCTGCTGCTCATCGCGCCGCCCGAGGGCGACCCGCTGAAAAGCCCCCAGGGCGGCCGGGACGTCGGTAAGTGGCGGTTCGGCGACTCGATCCCCGGCGAGGGGCTGCCCGGAAGGACACTTCCCCCGAAGCGGACCTCTCTGGTGGTCATGCGGTTCCACTCGAACGTCGGCGCCGACGAGCGACCCCCCGCCTTCCCCGGCTCGCTGACCGTCGAGCTCGGCCGCTACGAGAACCACGAGGACGCCTTCACCGGACGCCACCGGGCCCAACTGGTGACCGGCGACGATCTCAAGCCCGTGGTCGCCGCGCGGGTCACCGTCCCCGTGCGCGAGGAGGCGTGATGGTCCGGCCGGCCGTCGCGCCGCCCCCGGACGGCACCGACCACCGGACCGGGCGCCGCGCCGCCGAACCGGCCCCCGCCGCGTCGCGCGCCCGGCGGGCGGGGCGGCGCCTGGCCAACGGGACGGTCGCGCTGGCCATCGCCGCCGGGGCCGTGTACGCGCACACGTACGTCATGGACAAGGACGACCTGGACGCCCCGCTGACCACGCACGCGGCCGCCGGCGCGGTGGCCGCGAACGGGCGGTTCGGCATGCGGCTGGAACGCGTCGCCGTCACCCGGACGATCAGGCTGGCCACCCCGTCGAACGATCCGGAGACCGGGGCGCAGGTGATCAAGGAGACCGGGCGCGTGGGCACCGGCGACGTGTTCGTGGTCGCCACGGTCCAGGCCACCTCCGCCGGCGACCCGCTGTGGCTGAAGGAGGCCTGGCTGCACACCCGCGACGGGCTGGACTACGCCGTCAGCGACCGGGTCTACGGCATCTACCGGCGCGCCGACCACCCCATCCAGCACGGCTGGTGGTCCGAGCTCGACTACGTCTTCGAGGTGCCGAAGGAGGCGCTGCCCGGGGCGTCCATCATGGTCACCGCGCCCTCCTCCAACGGCATCAACGACGACATCTACCCCGGCCGGTACGACCAGCTCCTCCCGGAGGTCTCCCTGTCCCTCACCGCCGACGACGCCGCGACGCGGCGCCTGATCTCCGAGATGGCCGAATCGGTGCGACTGATGGCGCGGCTGTGAGCCGGCCCCGCGGGCGCGGCCCGGAGCCCGAGCCGGAGGAGGAGCCGTTCGACGCCTTCGCGCCGAACCCGCGCAACAGCCCGCCGCCGGGAGAGAGCGCGGTCACCTCGACCGGCTCCTGGGAGGCGTTCCCCACCACCTTCCCGATCCCGGTGGTCTCGCCGGACGACCCGCCTCCGTCGCCGCTCCCGCGCCGCACGCCGGGGAAGGCGCCGCATCCGGGCAAGAAACCGCGTCCAGGCGAAGCACCGCAGCATCCGGGCGGGAGCACCCCCAATCCGGCGGGGGCCGCGCCAGGAGCGGGACCGGGCACCGCGGACGCCACACCGGCGGCGGCGCCGGGCACGCCAGGCGTAGGGCTGAGCACGCCAGGCGTAGGGCTGAGCACGGCGGGCGCCACGCCAGGAGCGGGGCCGAACGCGGCTTTCGCCACGCCAGGTGCGGGGCCGAGCACGGCCGGCGCCACACCGGCATCGAGGCCGAGCACGGCGGGCGCCGTACCCGCCTCGGCACTCGGCTACTCGGGGACCGCCACCGGGCCGGTGGACCCCGCGCCGGTCATCCCCGCGGCCGGCGCGCCGGAGGCCGCGCCGGAGACGGCGGCGGTCCCTCGCGGCAGCACACGTTCCGCCCGCCAGGAGCGCGGCCGGCTCGTCCGGGCGGCGCGGGGCGCCGGCCTGCTCGTCGCGGCGGCGGCGCTGGCCGCGGCCACCGTGGGCGTGCAGTGGTGGGACAAGTCGGCGTGGGTGGCCGAGCGGTACAGGCCCGAGACCGCCAAGGAGGTGGGGCACGGCCAAGAGGCCACCCTGCACGGCGTGAGCTGGCAGGTCAGCGTGACCTCCGGCCCTCCGGCCTCCGGCCAGGACGCGGGCACGGCGTCCCTGGTGGCGGACGTGCTGGTGACGCCCACCTCGGCCGCGGAGATCCAGAAGTCCTTCCCGCCGGACTTCAGCATGCGTGACCGGGCCGGGCACAGGTGGCTCGCCCAGGCCGAGCAGACGCTGATCCGCGACGATCTCAAGGTCGGGCGGCCTGTGCGCATGAAGGTGGTGGCGGTCGTGCCCGAACGGCTGCGCGACACCGCCGAGTTCGTGCTGAACTACGACACCGAGGCGCTGCGCTTCGCCCGCTGACGGGTCGCCGCGATGTCGAAGGTGGCGGCGAACAGGCACAGCGTCAGCGTGGTGAAGACCAGCCCGCGGGCGAAGTGCACCGGGATCTGGTAGACCTCCCAGTCGAGCTGCCGGTGCGCCGTGCCGATCAGGTAGTACGCGCCGCGTTCGGCGTAGTCCATGGCCACGGCGAGCAGCACGTAGCACAGGCACATGAGCGTGAACAGCGGCGCGCCGCCCCGCAGCGTGAGGCGCAGCGCGTGCAGCACGGGCGGCCACCGGTCCAGCCCGGCCCGCACCGCGACCAGGCCTGCGCCGCGCCGGGTGATCCGGTGGGCGCGCCGTCCCGCGCGGGTGGCGGCCTCCTCCAGCGGGGTGCCCCTGACCGCCTCCCGCCCGCTCTCCGCGTACGCGCCGTACACCAGGACGGCCAGGGTCAGCAGGATGAGGGGGGTGAGGATCGCGCCGCCGAGGTCCGGGCGGATTCCGGCGAGCCACTCCATCGCGGCGCGCCAGCCGGGCACCGCCCGCTCCAGCGCGGCCCAGTGCTCGTTCCACCAGGACACCACGACGCGCCGGCCCAGCCACTGCGACCGCTCGCCGACCAGCGCCACCACCAGGGCCGCTCCGTAGAAGGTGTAGGCCAGCTCGGAGAAGGCGACGCCGAAGGCGAGCCGCGACCCGCCCCGGCGCTCGTGCAGGGCCGCCAGGATGTAACGCACCACGATCGCCACGCCGGTGAAGATCAGTGCGATCTTGATGTCGAGCAGGAGGTTGGTGCCGGCGTCGGGCGGCACGGGCTTCGCCGGTTGGGCGCCGCCGGTCGTGCCGAGGGCGCCCGAGAGCTCCGCGGCCACGAAATCGTCGTACTGCTTGGCGTAACGCTCCATGTCCGCGTCGGCGAACTGGCGCCAGTCGGCGACCTGCCACCCCCAGGCGAGGTAGATGGCGACGTAGGCGATGATCGCCCGGCCGAGCGCGGTGAACAGCGGCTCGTCCGCCTGCCCCTCGGCGCGCCTGGCGGCGGTCTCGGTCAGCGCCCCGCGGACGGTGTGCAGCATGCCGACGGTCACGATCATGCCGAGCATGACCATGACGACGAACAGGAACATGGTGCCGGCCAGGCGCCACTCGCGGTGGGAGCCGTGGGAGAACTCCGACCCGGCCACCAGCAGGCCGAACCGGCCCAGCTCGCCGGCGCCGAACCACAGCGTCATCGGCACCAGGCACCGCGCCCACAGCGCCAGCGCGTGCAGTGGCAGCCCGTACGGCGAGCGCCGCCACCAGCGGACGGCGTCGGACACGGGCCGTGACCCAGCCCCCAAGGTCAACGAATCGGACATCCTGGGCATGGTATCCACGGCGCCACAACCCTCGCAGGGCATCGCCATAATGCGGTGTCAGAACGACGTGCCGGAGCCGCGTGTCGCCCGGCCTCGCCGAACGCGTGCGGTGGCGGCCCGGTCACCCTCCGGGGATTTGCGGCTTATGTGGCCCTCTACAGGTGTCTGGTGTGTATCTATGAGACTAAGGAGACGGATGGGGATCACGTAGCGACTACCATCCTGTGCCATGACGTCCACCCCTCCTCGCGGCGCCCGACGCAGACGGCCGGTGCTCATCCCGGCCGTCGCCGTCCTGGCGGCCGCGACCGTGGGAGTGAGCGCCGCGCTCGGCGGGCTGGCGCAGGCGCCTGACACCTCCGTCGAGAAGCTGGGCAAGGGCGCCGAAATCAACCAGGGGAAGATGCTCACGGTCGTCCAGGACGCCGTGGTGCGCTCCGGCGGCAAGTTCGAGATGGGCGTCCCCGGCAAGCGCTACCTCCAGATCGTCCTCAAGGTCACCAACGAGACCGACCGCACCATCCAGGCGCAGGAGATGGACCACGCGCTTCCCACCGTGCGCGCCGACTCGACCACGATCAAGCCGAAGCCCGGCGACCTCGGCCCCTACATCAGGTCCATCTCCCAGGGGCACTCGTACGCGCAACTGCATCCGGGCGTGCCCACGACCGTGATCATGTCGTTCGAGCTGGAGCCGGGCCGGCCCATGCCCAAGAGGCTGAGCATCGACCTGGGCGCCTTCGAGTTGCACGAGGACTTCTTCAGCCGGCGGCGCGAGTGGTCGCAGATCTTCCAGGACACCGCGGAGACGCCGTCGCCCGCGGCGAGCGCGACGCAGGCCTCCTCGCCGTCCGGCACGGACGCCCCGCGGCTCGGCCTGGCGGAGCCGAAGACCCGCATTCCGCCCGTGGTGGCCGCCCAGGTCGATCTCCCGGTCCGAGTGGAGACCTCGTGATGGCCGTCTCGTCCGACTTCGTACCCCATCCGGCGTCGGCGTCGCCGTCCCCCACGCAGCCGCCGCCTCCGCGACGGCCCGCCTGGCGCGTGATCGTCTCCGCCGTGGCCGGCGTCGCCCTGGCGATCGGCGCGGTGTACGCGCAGACCTACGTGATGACCGTCAACGACAAGACCGCCCCGCTCACCGTGTCGGGCGGCATGCGCGAGGAACTGCGGACCGACCACTTCTCCGCCCGGCTGGAACGCATCGAGTTCGCCCGTTCGATCCGGGTGAAGAAGGCCTACAGCACCGACGAGGCGACGACCGACCAGATCTTCCTGGTCGTCAAGGTCGGCGCCACCTCGCCGCGCCGGCCGACCAAGCTCGTCCCCCACCTGGTCACGGCGGGCGGCCTGCGCTTCGCGGCCACCGACAAGGTGGACGAGAACGCGACGATCACCGCCAAGTGGATCCAGCCGGGATGGTGGCGCTCGGGGCTGTGCTTCTTCGAGATCCCGCCCGACGAGGTCGCCGGCGCCCGCGTGGTGGTGTCCGAGCCGGTCAACTCCCTGTACGGCGACCAGTACATCCCCGAGGTCTCCATGGACCTCGGCCTGGACGAGGCGAAGGCCCGCGAGGCGATGAGCGCCGCCAAGGACGGCTACGAGGTGAGCGGCATATGAGCCAGAATCCCAACGACACCGGCGTGTGGCGGCCGCCCGCCGCCGAGCCGTCGTGGTTCACCCCCGCCCCGCGCCTGCCCCGGCCCGACGCCCGGGTCTGGCCCCCGCCCGCGCCGGAGCAGGAGGAGCCGCGCGGGTCCTCGACGGTTCCGATGCCGGCCGTGCAGGACGGACAGGCTCCCGGCCGCCGGACCTGGCCGCCGCCGCCCCCGGTCCCCGCCGCGTCACCGTCCCCCGCCCCCGCCGCATCACCGTCCCCCGGCCCCGCCGCGTCGCCGTTCCCTGGTGAAGCCTCGGCGGAGCGCGCCGCGTCCGCCCCGGCCCCCGCGCCCCCGATGTCCCTCTCGTCCTCTCCGTCCGCCGCGCCGCCCGCGCCCACCGCGCCGCCGCCCGCCGATCGCGCCGCCTCCGCGGCCGCGCCCTCGGGCCGCCGCCGGATGCCGAGGCCGGCCAAGATCGGCCTGCAGCTTCTCGGCGCCGTCGCGCTCACGGCCGCCCTCCTCGGCGTCAAGGGATACGACGAGCTGACCCGGTTCGAACGGGACAACCCCGCGGCCCAGGTGCGCCACGTCGCCTCCGGCCAGGCGGCCGACCTGGCCGACGCCCGCTGGCGGCTGCTCAAGATCGCGCCCATGGCGCAGCAGCCGGACAACCTCGCGCCCGGCACCGTCATGCTGCAGATCGACCTCGAAGGCACCGCGCTGAACCAGGACGGCACCCGCTTCACCACCACGCCGCCGTACTACTACACGGGAGACGCGGCGGGCCGCACCTGGATGGCGCTGTCGTGGAAGGCTCCCGAGCGGCTGACCCCGGGCGTGCCCGGCCGCTTCACCCTGATCAGCTCGGTCCCGAAGGACGTGGCCGGCCAGGTCGAGCTGCTGCTGTGGCCTAACTCGTATGTTGGAGAGCGGGAGTGGGGGCCCGCTCTGCGCTTCGCCCGCTGACGCCGGCGACGGCCCGGCGGCGACGCTCGGCGCCGGCGGCGATGTCGAACGTCGCGGCCAGCAGGCAGATCGTCAGAACGGTGACCACCAGGTCGACGGCGAAGTCCACCGGCACGAGCAGCACATTCAGGTAGAGCATCGGATGGTCGCTGCCGAGCAGGTACACGATGCCGCGCGAGGCGTAGTCCGCCCCCACGCGCAGCCCGACGAAGCACAGGGCGAAGTACCCGAACAACGGCGCGCCACCTCGGATCGTCAGGCGCAGGGTGTTCATCAGCGGCACCCAGTCGGCCCACCGGCCGAAGAGTCGCACCAGGGTGCGGCGGGTCAGCGAGTGCGTGCGCGCGGTGAGCATGGTGCCCGCCTGGGTGGCCACGCCCTCCAGCCGGGTGCCCCTGATCACCCCACGGGCGTCTTCGGCGTAGGCGCCGTACATCAGGATCGCGACCGTCAGCCACGCGGCGGGCAGCACCAGCGCGTCCCACGCGTACGGCTTGACGGCGTCCAGGAGTTCGCCGAGCGCGGCCAGGCCCGGAATGTGCACCTGCAACCCGTCGAAAAGATTCCCCATCCAGGACGCGGCCACCCGGCTGCCCAGCCAGCCGCCCACCACCTCGCCCCGGGAGGCGACGACCTGCGCGCCGTAGTAGAAGAAGGACAGCTCGCAGAAGGCCACCGCGAGCGCCGCCGTGCGGGCCTGGTCGCGCTCGTACCAGAGGGTGAAGAAGTAACGGGCGAGGAAGGCCACGGCCATGATCACCAGCGTGGCGGTGAAGTTCAGGCCGATCAAGATCCGCGCGGTGTCCGGCTGCTCCCCGGTCGCCAGGTCGTAGAAGGCGCCCAGGGCCCCCTTGTCGTCGCTCTGGCGCAGGATGTCCATGGACAGGTAGTCGCGGACGTCGTCCAGATGCCATCCCCACGCCAGGTACAGCGCGACGAACGGGATGATCACCCTGCTCTGGGTGGAGACGAACCCCTCGTCCTGGTCCCCGTCGGCCCGCCTGGCCCGCATCTCCCACAGCGCGCCGCGCAGCGAGGAGAACATGCCCACGCTGACCACCAGGCCCGCCATGACCATGACGATGAACACCAGCATGGTCAGCGCGTACCGCAGGTCCTTCATCGAGCCGTGGCCGAGCTCGGTGCCGCCGACCATCAGCCCGAACCGCACGAGCTGCCCGGCCGAGTACCACATGACCAGCGGCAGAACGCACCGCCCCGCCAGCCGCAGCGCGTGCAGCGGGAGGGACCAGACCGACGGAGTACGGATGGATTCGGACATCCGGTGCATCCTATCGACGCGGCCCCATTCGCCGCAGCGGCATCGCCCGTTTCACCGCCAGCGCCATGCCCCGGGAGGACGCGCCCGGCGACCCCGCGAAGCCCGCCGCGGCGCCGACGCCCCGCGCACACCCCCTGGAACCCGCGAGGGCCGGCGCCCCCTCGCGGGGAACGCCGGCCCTGGATGCGCGGAGCGCGAGTGTCAGACGGTGACCTGGAGCTGGGAGACCTCGCCGAGGCGGGCCTCCACCGCGATGTCCTTGGTGACGCCGCCGCCCGCGATGATGCGGACGGTCCAGGAGCCGGGAGCGGCGAAGAAGCGGAAGACGCCCTCGTCGGACACGACCACCTCACCGGTGAACTCGCCGGAGTGGTCCAGCAGGCGGGCGTACGCGGTGCCCGTGCCGGTGACCACACCCTGGATGACGGCCTGCGTCGACAGGTCGATGCCCGCCGGCAGCGCGATGGTCTGTTCGGGTGCGGCGCACCCCTGGACGGTGGTCATCGGGCCTCCCCTAGCTCGATCGGCACGCCCACGAGCGAGCCGTACTCGGTCCACGAACCGTCGTAGTTCTTCACGTTCGGCTGCCCGAGGATCTCGTGCAGCACGAACCAGGTGTGCGCGGAGCGCTCACCGATGCGGCAGTAGGCGATGGTGTCCTTGTCGAAGTCGACGCCGGCCTCGCCGTAGAGCGTGCGCAGCTCGTCGTCGGAGCGGAAGGTGCCGTCGTCGTTGGCCGCCTTTGACCACGGGATGTTGCGCGCGGTCGGGATGTGGCCACCTCGCTGCGCGGCCTCCTGCGGCAGGTGGGCCGGAGCCAGGAGCTTGCCGGTGAACTCGTCGGGCGAGCGCACGTCGACCAGGTTGAGCTTGCCGATCGCGGCGACGACGTCGTCGCGGAAGGCGCGCAGCGTGAGGTCCTGGTCCTGGGCGGTGTACTGCGTCGCGGGACGCGCGGGCACGTCCTTGACCAGCTCGCGGGAGTCCAGCTCCCACTTCTTGCGGCCGCCGTCGAGCAGGCGGACGTTCTGGTGACCGTAGAGCTTGAAGTACCAATAGGCGTACGCGGCGAACCAGTTGTTGTTGCCACCGTAGAGGACCACGGTGTCGTCGTTGCCGATGCCGCGAGCCGACAGAAGGGCCTGGAAGCCCTCACGGTCCACGAAGTCGCGGCGGACCGGGTCCTGCAGGTCGTTCTTCCAGTCGATCTTCACGGCGCCACGGATGTGGCCCTTGTCATAGGCGCTGGCGTCCTCGTCGACTTCGACGAGCACGACGCCAGGAGTGTCGAGGTTGGCCTCGACCCAGTCGGCGTCCACCAGTACGGCGGAGCGGCTCATTAGGGAACCTCCCGTTTATCGGGTTGCGGCGGGCATTAGACGGCGGATGATCAAGTACATTTCGCAGCCCAGACAGAAGCCGAAGGCGGCGTTGAGGAAGGCGGCGAGCAGCGCCGCGGCGGTCGCGCCGAGCGCGAGCGCCGGGACCTGCGCGGCGAACCCGGCCAGCGCGGCGAGCGCGAAGACCAGCCCGACCCCTTGCGCGAAGCGGGGCGGGGCGGCATCTTCCATCTCCGCCGGCGGACCGAGCCTCGGCCGCACCAACCGTCTGAAGATCAGCCCGTACGGCGACACCCCGGCCAGACCGAGAGCGAACAGCAGGCCCTGGACCAGCAGCAGCCACGCGTTGCCCGTGAGCAGGACCAGAGCCAGAACGACCGTCGTGACGGCCGCGGAGAACCGCGTGCTTCTGGGATCCACCTGCATGGCGAGACGCTCCTGAAGGATCGTGCCGGAGACGCTAAGATCGGGCACTGTTCAGATCGGTGCGGCGGAAGGCCGCGAGATCGCCCTCAGGCCATGCGACAGAGCGCGGTGGCGACGCGGCAGAAATCAACCGCGCGCCGCTTCGTCAGCAGCTCTGTCGTGGGTGTCATGTGCACGACAGTACTCGCCGTCTCGCCATCTGTCACGTCGCGTCCGTTTCATGAGACGCGGTGAAACCGAGGGCGGCGATCACGTCCACCTTGCGGGGTTGACCCGACGCCTTCTTGACCACCCTGCCCTCGTGATCGAGGACGAGCACCGTGGGGGTGCGCATGACGTCGAACCGGCGCACCAGGTCCAGCCGGGACTCGGCGTCGATCTCGACGTGCCGCACCCCGGGCACCATGCCGCAGACCTCCGACAGCACGCGCCGGGTGGCCCGGCAGGGCTGGCAGAAGGCGCTGGAGAACTGCACGAGCGTGGCGCGTTCGCCCAGCTCGGCGCCGAGGTCACCCGCCGCCACCACGTCCATGTCGCTCCTCACGGCGCGCACCGCGCCACCGCGCCGCCGCATCGTCACCCCGACGATGAGACCGGCGGCGAGCGTCGCGCACAGCACCAGCAGACCTGTCATCGACGGTGCCAACATCGGCCCTCGGTGCGCCATTCCCGCCCCAGCGGCCCGCCTTCCCCGCGGTCGGCCGCCCGTGCCGGGACCGTGCGGCCGGCGCTGCGATCAGGGGGGACGCGGGTGGGCGGCGCAGGGGGTGGAGGTGCCGCCGGTCGGGGCGCCGCGCTCCGGGGCAGGGGGCGGCACCCCACCTCAGGGGGCCGTACGGGATGGACGGCGCCCTGTCCGCAGGAGTAATGGACGCCCCCAAACCCGGTCTCGACCGGCCCGCATCCGAGCGGGAGGCTAGGGAAGCGACAGCAGGCGCCTGCCGCTGGACTCGCGGATCTCGAAGCCGCGGATGCGGTCCACGGTCAGCTCGGTGTGGCCGGTGAAGGTGGCCGGCCCGCCCTGATAGTCGGCCTGGCCGATCGTCCAGCTCCCCGCCGGGGAGACGGTGCCGTCGGACCCGAGGGCGCTGACCCGGCAGGAGGTGCCGTCCGGCACGCCGGTGATGGACACCTCGACCGTCGTCCCCTCGCTCCCGGGGATCATCAGGATCTTCGCGTGCACCTGGTCCGTGCCGCCCTCCATGGGGACGCCGACGCGCGCGCTCTCCGTGTTCGGGACGGCGGGGGTGGCCGGGGCGTCCTTGAGCATGGGTTGCCCGGACGCGGAGGGGACGGGCGTGGCGGCGAACATGCGACCGGCGCCGTCCTGCTGCCCGCGCCTGGCGGGGTCCGGGGCCGGCCGGCTCACACTGGGGGCGCTCGCGGCGGTCACGGTCCCTTCGTGGGGCCGGCCGACGACGACCCAGGCCGTGCCGCCGACGACGACCGCGACCAGCGACGCGGCCAGGCCGAGCAGCAGCCGGTGGGCGCGGCGGCGACGGGCGGAGGCGGCGACCAGGCGGTCGAGGACGGCCTGCGGCGGGCTGGCCGCCTGCTCGATGTCCTGCTCCGAGACGCGGGCGAGCATCGCGGTGACCCCACTCAGCTCGTCGAACTCCGCACGACATTCGGGGCATGTCACCAGATGGGCCTCGACGAGCACGGCCTCGTTCGGCTCCAGCCCGCCCAGCATGTGGGCGGCCAGCGACATCCTCACGTCCTCACAGGCGCTCATGGCGCGAGCCCCCGTTCTTCGAGCGCGAGCTTCAGGGCGCGCAGCGCGTAGTACGTGCGCGACTTGACGGTGCCGGGCGGGATGCCCAGCGCCTCGGCGGCCTCCTTGACCGACCGCCCGCGGTAGTAGGTCTCCAGCAGCACCTCGCGGTGCTCGGGCCGCAGGGTCGCGATGGCGTCGGCCACCCCCCACGACTCCACGGCGCGTTCGAGCTCGTCGTCGGCCGGCAGGACGGCGAGGGCCTCGTCGCCGGTCTCCTGCGGCCGGGACCGGCGGGCGCGCGCGTGGTCGACGACCAGGTTGCGGGCGACGGTGAACAGCCACGCCCGTACGGGGCGGTCGGCCAGCACGTCAGGGTGCTTCCACGCCCGCAAAAGCGTCTCCTGTACCACGTCCTCCGCCTTGCCCGGATCGCCCGTCAGCCGCAACACGTAACCGTAGAGTGACCCGGCGTGCTCGTCGAAAAGCGTTCGAATCAGCTGCTCGTCGGCGGTTCCGGCGGGACTCACATCCTCATGACGTACGGCGGCCCGCTGTGGTTCAGCCACGCAACGGCACGTCCGTCGCCGTGCCCTCGACCGCGAGACCCTCGGGCGTCGAGCGCACCTTCTCGATCTTCAGGTTGAGCGGCAGGTTCTTGACGGGCACGGTGAAGCTGAGCAGGCGGCTGGCGTTCGGCACCTGGATGCCGTTGACGTTCTCCGGGGTGAGCCGGACGCCGCCCTGGACCACCTCGATCTTCATCTTGGCCGTGACCGGGATGGCGATGCCCGCGACGGTGACCTTGCCGGTGACCTGGAGGCTGTCGTCGCCGTTGCCGGCCACGCGCAGCCCGCGCGGCGCCCGCTCGTCCAGGGTCTGCCGGGCGATCACCACGGTGCCTGTGACCTTGTCGGCCGTCACGCTCGCGGTGGCGGAGTTCTGGATGAGGTCCATCAGGGGGGCGCGGACGTCGTGCAGAACGGCGTCGATGCGCGCGATGCGCGCCCCGTCGGGCAGGGTCATCTTGCCGATCGAGACGGTGACCTCCTCGTACCGGCCGGCGACGGCCTGGGTGAGGAAGGGGATGCCGTTCACCTTTACGGCCGGGGGCTGGGCGAGGTCGTACTTCGCCGCCACCTGGCGGGCCACCTCACTCTCGACGCCGGCGACCGCGACACGGTCGAGCACGGCGAGCAGGACCCCCAGGAAGATGAGGAAAACGATCAGCTTGCGCATCCGGCTCCTTCGGGGTCAATCTGCACCAGACTATCTGCGCGCCGCCCTCATTCCCCCGCCTTCACCGGCGAAACGGCCTACCACCACGACCGCCCGCCCCCCACAGCTCGGCCGCATGAGGCCGGTCGCCGTCGGCGGGCGTCGGTGACGGTGGGTGACCGGCCGGGCGGCCATCCGCGCGCGAACCCCGGAATCGGCCCGGGGCCGCTCTCGCGGCTACCCGCCGGCGAACGGCGGCAGGACCTCCACGGTCGCGCCGTCGGGGAGCTCGACCACGTGCGGGTCGCGGGTGCCCGCCGGAGCGCCGTCGACGAGGAACGACGAGCGGCCGAGCACGCGCGTTAGGTCGGGATTTTCATGTTTTGATGTGATTTGCACCACCAAGTCGCCAAGCGTCACCGCCTCGAACGGCTCCTCCGCCACCCCGGCGGCCTCCTTCGCCGCGGCCCAGTAGCGCACCAATCCTCGTGCCATTAGCGCCCTCTCCCTGCTCACCACTTCGCACCGCCGATGCTTCGATCACTCACCGCGAGGGAATGGTTACGGTTATTTCCCGCGTGATGGATCGTTCACCAGATGGACCGCCCTATGGACGCTCCTTTCCTGTGGGCTATCCTCACGTACTGACGGGACCTGGGCGACGTAGCCCCCGGGTCCTTTACGTGTTTGTACGGCTACCGCCGTTACAACGCGGGGAGGAGGCGAACGCGGTGAGTGAGCGAAGCCGTGCCGCCCGGCCCCCGATCAGCCTCTGGATTAGGAGGTGCTGTGAGTAACCTGCTCCTGCTCACGAACGCTCTGGAACCCTCAGCGGAGGTCCTGCCCGCGCTGGGGTTGCTGCTCCACTCGGTGCGGGTCGCCCCCGCAGAGGCGTCCGCCCTGATCGACGCCCCGCCCGCCGACGCCGTACTGGTCGACGCGCGCAGGGAACTCGTGCACGCCAAGAGCCTGTGCCGCCTCCTGCGCACGACCGGCATCGACTGCCCGCTCATGGTGATCGTCACCGAGGGCGGCCTGGCCGCGATGACCGCCGAATGGGGCGCCGACGACGTCCTGCTCGACACGGCCGGTCCCGCGGAGGTCGAGGCCCGCCTCAGGCTGGCCGTCGGCCGGCTCTCGATCGCCGCCACCGACGAGGTGCCCGACGAGATCCGCAGCGGCGACCTGTCGATCGACGAGGCCACCTACACCGCGCGGCTGCGCAGCCGCGCGCTGGACCTCACCTTCAAGGAGTTCGAGCTCCTGAAGTACCTCGCCCAGCACCCCGGCCGGGTGTTCACCCGCGCCCAACTGCTGCAGGAGGTCTGGGGGTACGACTACTTCGGCGGCACCCGCACGGTGGACGTCCACGTCCGGCGCCTGCGCGCCAAGCTCGGCGCCGAGTACGAGTCGCTGATCGGCACCGTCCGCAACGTCGGCTACCGCTTCGTGCCCGACCGCGGCGGCGAGCAGGCCGACGACCGCGAGCCCGCGCCCGCGCACCACTGACGCCGCTCCCGCGACGGGCCGCCGACGACGCCGGCCCCGCGCCGGCACGCGCCGCCGCCCGTGTTCGTCACGCCGTCCACCGGCCTGGCGCCTGATCCATGACGTGACGCTGAGCCTCGGGTGACGCCTGGCCAGCGGGGTGTCACGCCTGGTCCGTCCTTTCACGCCCAAGGGCACGTCCCCGGGGGCGGACCCGCGGGGACGTGCCCTGTAAGTGCCCGGTCAGTGCCCGGTCACCAGAGGCTCAGCCGGCGACCGTGATGCGGTTGAGCGCCGGCGGGGCGATCGGCGAGTGCGCGCCCAGGTAGGCCACGAACGCGTCGATGTCCAGCGGGCCGCTCCACAGGTCGGTGCCGTCCTTGAAGACCGAGAACCCGTCACCGCCGCCGACCAGGAAGTTGTTGGCCGCGACCCTGATCGTCTGGGTGTCCGTCACCGGCGTACCGTTGATCTTGATGTCCGACACCCGCGAGCCGATCGGCTGCGAGAGGTTCATCGTGTAGGTCAGGGACGCCGACGGCTGCAGGATGCGCACCGTCGCCCCGCCGCTCTGCCACTGCTGCTCCAGCAGCGCGTCCAGCTTGGCCCCGGTCAGCGTCACGACCTGCATGAGGTTGTTGAACGGCTGCACGGTGAACGCCTCGCCGTAGGTCACCACGCCGTTGCCCTCGGACCCGCTCTGGGCATAGGTCAGGTCGGCGCGCACGCCGCCCGGGTTCATCAGCGCGATCTCGGCGTTGCCGCCCGTCTTGGTCGCCTCGAGCTGGGCGTCGGCGATGACGTCGCCGAGCGCGGTCTCACCGGACGGGCCGGCGGCCCGGGTGAGGTCGGCGGTGATGCCGCCGATCGCCTTGTTCGCGACCGTGGAGACCCGGTCCTTCCAGGTCTGCACGAACTGCGAGATCTCGGGGTCGGCGGTGACGTCCCGGGTGACGACGTGGTTGTCGGCGACCACGGAGGAGCGCACGACGTCGCCGGTCTTCTTGTCCACACTGAAGTCGATCGTGGTCAGCACACGGCCGAACGACGAGCCCTGGGTGTAGAAGCGGTCGTTGCCGGCCGGGTCCTTGGTCTTGCAGATGTACGCCTGGTGCGAGTGGCCCATGACCACCAGGTCGACGTCCGCGCTGAGGCCCTGGGCGATGCGGGTGCCGGCGCCCGGGGTGACCGGGCAGGAGTCCGGGCTCTGGTTCGGGGCGATCGAGTCGCCCTCGTGGACCAGCGCCACGATGGCCTTCACGCCGGCCCGCTTGAGCAGCGCGGCCGCGCGGTTGCCGGAGGCGACCTCCTCGTCGAACTTCAGGCCCGCGATGCCCGAAGCGGTGACGATCGACGGCGTGGTCTGGGTGACCAGGCCGATGAAGCCGACCTTGACGCCGTTGATCTTCTTGACGGCGACCGGCGGCAGGGCGTACCGGTCGTTGGCCTGCTTCAGGACGTTGGCCGCGAGGTACTCGTACTTGGCGCCCTTCCACCTGCCGGCCGGGGAGCAGCCGTCGGTGGGGTGGCAGCCGCCGTTCTGGATGCGCTTGAGCTCGGTGATGCCCTCGTCGAACTCGTGGTTGCCGACGGAGGAGACCTTCAGCCCGAGCTTGCCGAGCAGTTCGACGGTCGGCTCGTCGTGGTAGGCGGCGGAGATCAGCGGCGAGGCGCCGATCAGGTCGCCGGCGGCGACGACCGTGGAGTGGTCGTTGACCAGCGACTTGAGGTGGGTCGCCAGGTAGGCGGCGCCACCCGCCGGGACCGAGACCCCGCTCTCGTTGACGATGGCGCCGCCGGAGCCGGTCGGGGGCTCCATGTTGCCGTGGAAGTCGTTGATCGAAATGAGCCGGACGGGAACCGTGACCGGGGGCTTCGGGGGCTTGGGGTGCGCCGAGGCGGGGCCGGCGGCGAACGCGAGACCGGTGGCCGCGACGATGCCGGCGACCGCGATCCGCGTGAACGATCGTGAGCTCATAAGTCACGAGGTTAGAGAGGCAACCTCAGCGCGAAACGACGCCGAGGTAACGATTCACCCTACGACTTCGTGACATGTCCCCCCCGTTTAAAGTCGGTACATGAATGCGCGCGTGGACATCCGGGAGCGGCTCGGCGAGCAGGAGGTGGCCGCGGTGGTCGCCCTGGTCGACGCCGCCACCGACGCCGACTCCGTCCGTCCTCTCAACGAACACGTCATGCTCCACCTGCGCTACGGCGGTGATCCGGGCGCCAAGGTGGTGCTCCTGTACGACGGGGACACGCTGGCCGGCTTCGCCCACATCGACCCGACCGACCCCGTCGAGGGGCCGAGCGGCGAGCTGGTCGTCCACCCCGCCCACCGGCGCAAGGGCCTCGGACGGCGGCTGACCGAGGTCGCCCTGGCCCAGAGCGACGGCCGGCTGCGCCTGTGGGCCCACGGCGACCAGCCCGAGGCCGAACGGCTGGCCACCTCCCTCGGCTTCACCCGGGTGCGTTCGCTGTGGCAGATGCGCCGTTCGCTGTTCGCGCCGCTCCCCGGCGCCGACCTGCCCCCGGGGGTGCGGCTGCGCACGTTCGAGCCCGGCTCGGACGAGAAGGCGTGGCTGGAGATCAACGCGCGCGCCTTCGCCCACCACCCCGAGCAGGGGTCGTGGACGATCGAGGATTTGCGGCGCCGCGAGCAGGAGCCGTGGTTCGACCCGGCCGGCTTCTTCCTCGCCGTGCGCGACGCGGCGGACGACCGGCAGGACGCGGGGGACGGCGCGCCCGTGACGGGGGACGGATCGCGGCTGGTCGGGTTCCACTGGACCAAGGTGCACGGCGACGACGACCACGACGCGCCGCACGGCCACAACGCCATCGGCGAGGTGTACGTCGTCGGAGTCGACCCCTCCGAGCAGGGCGGCGGCCTCGGCCGCACGCTCACCCTCGCCGGCCTCGCCCACCTGCGCTCGCGCGGGCTCCCCCAGGTGATGCTCTACGTCGACGAGGACAACACCTCCGCCATCCGCCTGTACGAGTCCCTCGGCTTCACCCGGTGGGACGTCGACGTCATGTACCGCCACATCTGACCTCCGCCGGGCCGGTGGCATGTCCGAACGTGGTCACCGGCCCGCGGAACATCCCGTGAGGTGTCATTTGACACACCTCGCGGCCGAGCCGACAGTCACGCTTGAAGGCGCGCGCACACCCCCGGCGCGTGCCCGCCCCGCCGCCGACAAGCACAGCGAGGCAACGACGTGAACAGTCTCAGCTCCGGAGGGCCCGGCACGTTCTGGTCCCTGCTCGGCCGCATCGAGCGCGAATCCCTCCACGCCATCGGCTGGGTCAGGGAACTGGCCCCCCGCGAGACCCTCGGCGACCGCGACGCCCTGCCCGACAGCGTCACCGTCCTGCTCGACGGCTACGCCAAGGAGCTGTACGGCTCCGCCGACGGCGACGAGGCCATCATCGAGATCTTCGGCCCCGGCCACCTGGAGGGCGAGCTGGCCCTGTGGGACTGGCCCCACCGCGGCCGCATCGAGACCCTGACCGCCGTGCGCGCGCTGCACGTGCCCAAGGACAAGTTCGTCAACTTCCTGGCCGAGGAGCTGTCCGCGGGGGCGGCGCTGATGAAGAGCCTCGGCCACCGCCGCGTCCTGGCCGCCCGGCGCCGGGCCCCCGGCGCCGCCGTGCGCGCGCCCGCCAAGATCGCCCTGCACCTCATCGAGCTGGCGCTGCGCTTCGGGCGGCCGGTCGGAGCGGGCCTCGCCATCGGGCCGCCGCTCACCCAGTCCGACCTGGCCAGCTTCGCCGGCGTCGACCGCATCGCCGTCGCCCGCGCCTTCCACGTGTGGCGGCCCAAGGGCGCCCGCGCCACCTGCGCCCACCCGCACGCCGACATCATCGAACAGCACGGGTCCACGATCACCGTCAAGGACATGGACGCCCTGCGCGGCGCGGCCGGCGCCTGGGCCGCCGAGTGGGACTCCCCCCTGGCCTCTCCCGGCGGCCTCACCGGCCGCGCGGCGTCCAAGCGGCAGCTTCCCGCGCTGCGCATCCCGGCGACCGGCAGCGGCCCCGCGCAGCTCCCGCCGGAGGTGCCCTGCTTCACCGGCAGGGAGACCGCGCTGAAGTTCCTCCACACGCTGGTCGCCGAGGCCAACCGCCCGCGGGCGGTCATCGTCGAGGGCATGGCCGGGGTCGGCAAGTCCGCCCTGGCCACCTCGTGGGGCCACTCGGTCAAAGACGAGCACTTCAGCGGCGGGCAGCTGTACCTGGACCTGCACGGCACCGCCACGCGGCCGCTCACCGTCGCCGAGGCCGCCGGGCAGCTCCTGCGCGGCCTCGGCCTCGGCGGCCGCCAGATGCCCGTAGAGGAGACCGAGCTCCTGGCCGCCTACCACCGGCGCCTGGCCGACCGGCGGCTGCTGATCGTCCTGGACAACGCCGGCGAGGACCCCGAGGTGGTCCGCGCGCTCATCCCGCCCTCCAACCGCTGCCTCATGCTCGTCACCACCCAGGCCGGGCTCGCCGGCCGTCCCGGCCTCACCCCCGCCGACGGCGTCGAGCCGCTCCAACTGGACGTCCTGCCCGAGGACGAGGCGATCCAGCTCGTCGCCGCCGTCCTCGGCCCCGGCGACTCCCGGGTCCGCGAGAACCCCTCCGACGCCACCCGGCTCGTCCGGCAGTGCGCCATGCTCCCCCTCGCGCTGCGCATCACCGCCGCCAAGCTGGTGGAGAACCCCCGGGAGCAGATCGCCGACACCGTCCGCGACCTGGACGGGCAGGACCGGCTGTCCAAGCTGGCCCGCGAGGACGAGCCGCGCGCCGCCGTGCGGCCGGCGTTCGAGGTGTCCTACCGGGCGCTCTCCCCCGAACTGCGGCGCACCTTCCGCTACCTGGGCCTCATGACCGGCCCGGACGTCGGCGCCGAGGCCTGCGCCTCCCTGCTGGACGACGCGGTGCCCGACACCCGGCGCCGCCTGAGGGCTCTCACCCGCCTCCACCTGATCACCGCGACCGGCGCCGAGCGCCCGGGCGGCGAGCGGTTCGTCGTCCACGAGCTGCTGCGGGCCTTCGCGAGGGAACGCGTCCTGCTGGAGGACGGCGAGACCGAACGCGCCGGCGCCGTCCGGCGGCTGCTCACCCACTACCTCGCCTCCGCCATGCGCGCCGGAGACGCGCTCGGCCGGCCGCGGCGCGTCCTGCACGACCGCGCCGTCCCGCCCCCGGCCACCTCCGACACCGAACGCGAGCCGCACCTGCGCTGGTTCGAGATCGAACGCTCCAACCTCGTCGCCGCCGTCCACCAGGCCGTCAAGCACGGCCTGCACTCCTACGCCTTCAACCTCGCCGACGCGGTGTTCGACTTCATGACCTCGCGCGGCTACGTCCGCGACCTCATCGACGTGCACAAGGCCGGGTTCGCCTCGGCCCAGGCCGTGGACGAGTGGCCCGCGACCGCCCAGATGCTCCACCACCTGGCCATCGCCCACCGCACCATCGGCCAGAACGTCAAGGCGCTCAGCTACGGCGAGGACGCGCGGTGGGGGTTCAAACGGCTCGGCGACAGCCTCGGCGAGGCGAACGCCCTGGACAACCTCGCCGACGTGCGCGGCGTGCTCGGCCGCTACCGCCTGGCCATCGAGCACTCCGAGGAAGCCCTGCGCCTGCACCGCGTCGCCGACAACAGCGGCGGCGAGGCCGAGGCGCTGGACACCATCTCGCAGAACCTGCGCCGGCTCGGCGAGTACGCCGGCGCCGAGGAGTACGCGCTTCGCGCCCTGGCCATCAGGAAGGCCATCGAGGACCGGGCCGGCGAGGCCGAGACGCTGCTCAACCTGGCCCGCCTGTACTACTACTGGGGCGCGCCGCGCCAGGCCGCCCTCCACGGCCTTGAGTCCCTGGCCCTGCGCGTCGACCTGGGCGACGAGCCGCAGTGCGCCGACGCCTACCGCGAGCTGGCCCGCATCCACCGCCAGCTCGGCCTGCGCGGCATCGCCCGCCACGACGCCGCCCAGGCTCTGCGCATCTGCCGGGCCAGCGGCGACCGTCACGGCGAGGGCGAGGCGCTCATCGTCCTGGGCAAGCTCCTGCGCGACGAGGGCGCCCACGCCGAGGCGCTGTCGCGCCTCTGGTACGCCGTGCGGCTCGCCCAGGAGATCGGCCACCGGCGCGGCGAGGCCGAGGCCCGGGCCGCCATCGGGCTGGTGTACTTCAAGCTCGGCCGCTACGCCGAGTCGCGCGAGCACCTCAACCTCGCCCTGGAGATCCGCAGGGAGATCGCCGACCGCGCCGGGGAGGCGCAGGACCTGGAGAACCTCAACCGCACCCTGCGCAGGCTGGCCCGGTACGAGGACGCCGTGCAGAACGGCCTGCACGCGCTGCACCTGTGGCGCGAGCTCGACGTCCGCACCGGCGAGGCGCGCGCGCTCGGCGGCCTGGCGCGCACCTACGTCCGGCTCGGCCGCTCCCAGGAGGCGCTGCGGACCGCCGAGGCGTCGCTGTCCATCCGCCAGCGCGACGGGAACGGCACGGGGCTCGGTCTGGACACCATGGCCCGCGTCCTGCTGCGCACCGGCCAGCCCGAGCAGGCCCTGGACAAGGCCGTGCGGGCCATCAGGGAGATCCGCGAGACCGGCGACCGGCAGTACGAGGGGGCCGCGGTCAACAACCTGGCGCGCGTCTTCCTCGCCCTCGGCCGGGCCGACGAGGCCGAGACCTACGCCAGGCAGGCGCTCGACATCGTCAAGGAGGTGGGAGACCTGTGGGAACAGGCCGCCTGCCGGCACACCCTCGGACTGGTCGCGCAGCGCCGCGGCGACCACGCCGAGGCGCTGCGCGACCTCGCGGAGAACCTGCGCCTGCACCGCGAGACCGGCAACCACTCGGGCCAGGTGGAGGCCCTGCGCGCGCTGCGCCTGTCCCACCAGGCCATCGGCAACGTCCGCGAGGTGGAGGAGTGCGACCAGCGCATCCAGAACATCCAGCGCTGGCTCGGCGGCGCGTGATCCACGCCCGCCCGCGCTACTCGATGACCCAGTGGAGGAGGAAGTACGACAACGCGGCCACGAACGCGGCGGCGGGGATCGTGAGCACCCACGCCGTGACGATGTTGCCGGCGACGCCCCACCGCACGGCCGACAGGCGCTTGGTCGCGCCGACGCCCATGATGGCGCTGGTGATCGTGTGGGTGGTGGAGATGGGCGCCTTGGCGGCGATGGCCATCGTGTAGAGCACGACCGAGGCCGCGGACTCGGCCGCGAACCCCTGCGCCGGGGTCAGGTGGATGATGCGGCGGCCCAGCGTCCGCATGATGCGCCAGCCGCCCGAGTAGGTGCCGAGCGAGATCGCGGCGGCGGCGGCCAGGATCACCCACTGCGGAATCGGGTCGTTGATCGCCAGGAAACCGCCGGTGTAGAGGGCGAGGAAGATGACGCCCATCGTCTTCTGCGCGTCCTGAAGGCCGTGGCCGAGCGCCATGGCGGCCGCCGAGACAGTCTGGGCGTACCGGAACCCCTTGCTCGTCCGGTGCGGGTTCGACCGGCGGAAGATCCACAGGATGGCGATCATGATGATCGCGCCCAGGAGGAACCCGACGAACGGCGACAGGATCATCGGGATGACGACCTTCTGCACCACGCCGTCCCAGTGGACCACGCTGGAGGCCGCCAGCGCCGAGCCCACCAGCCCGCCGATCAGGCCGTGGCTGCTCGACGAGGGCAGGCCGAAGTACCAGGTGATGAGGTTCCAGGTGATCGCGCCGATCAGACCGGCGCCGACGACGACCAGACCGTGCGTCCCCGACGGCGGCTCGATGATGCCCGTCCCGACGGTTCTCGCCACTTCCGTACTGATGTGGGCGCCGACGAAGTTCATGGCGGCGGCCATGAACAGCGCGGCCCGGGGGGTCAGAGCGCGGGTCGAGACCGAGGTCGCGATCGCGTTCGCGGCGTCATGGAACCCGTTGGTGTAGTCGAACACCAGCGCGATGACGATGACGCCGATGACAAGTGCTAGCTCCACTTAGCTTTCCTTGACCGCGATCGACTCGATCGTGTTCGCCACGTGCTCGAAGGCGTCGGCGGCCATTTCCAACTGGTCGATGACCTCCTTCATCTTCATGACGGTGAGCGCGTCGTACTCACCGCCGAAGAGCTTGGCGAGCAGGCGTCGATAGACCTGGTCCGCCTGGTTCTCCAGCCGGTTGATCTCGATCCAGTACTCGTTGAGGTTGTTCATGCCGCGCAGGCGGGGCATGGCCTCGGCGGTGAGCTCGGCCGCGCGTTCGAGCACCTCGACCTGGCGGACGACCTCCTTGGGCAGGTGGTCGATCTGGTAGAGGCCGATCAGATCGGCGGCGGCCTCCATGTAGTCCATCACGTCGTCGAGATTCGACGCGAGACGATAGATGTCCTCGCGGTCGAACGGCGTGATGAAGCTCTCGTTGAGACGGTTCATGATCGCGTGAGTACGCTCGTCGCCCGCGTGCTCGCAGGCACGCATCTTCTCGGCCAGGGTCTCCCGGTCCGAGCCGTCGCTGATGATCTCCACCAGCAGACGGGATGCGGTGACGAGATTGTTCGCCGAGTCGGCGAACAAGTCGTAGTAGCTGTCCTCACGAGGCGTGAGACGCAGGCGCACGTCGTTCTCCAGATGTGCGGGGACGGTCCGCAGAGAAGAGTAAGGGGTACCGGCTGAAATGCGAAGTTCGTGACATGCACTCCCCGTTGTAACCTTCCCTTCCCCTGGGCGTTGCCCTCCGTTCGCCCGTTCACACCGATAGATCGCAACTTCCCCCCAGAACGTTCCACCGGCCCCCGCCTTCCCCTCCGCGAAAGACCGATCGCCCCTTCTCCGCGAAAGATCGATCACACCTTCCGTCCGGGTCCGGCGGAAGATCCCATCAGACCTCCGCCTACTGGGAAGGGTCCGATCAGACCCCGCCCACCGGGAAGGGTCCGATCAGACCCCCGCTCACCGGGAAGGGTCCGATCACACCCTCGTCCGGTGGAAGTTCATGAACGACCTGCTCGGTGTCGGACCCCGCTGCCCCTGATAGCGCGACCCGTACTTGGCACTGCCGTACGGGTGCTCCGCCGGGGAGCTGAGCCGGAACATGCACAGCTGACCGATCTTCATCCCCGGCCACAGCTTGATCGGCAGCGTGGCCACGTTCGACAGCTCCAAGGTGACATGCCCCTCGAACCCCGGGTCGATGAACCCCGCCGTCGAGTGCGTCAACAGCCCAAGGCGCCCCAGACTCGACTTCCCCTCCAGCCGGCTCGCGATGTCGTCCGGCAGGCCGATCACCTCGTAGGTCGACGCCAGGACGAACTCCCCCGGATGCAGGATGAACGGCTCCTCCCCGTCCGGCTCCACGAGCCGCGTCAGCTCCGGCTGCTCGACCGCGGGATCGATATGGGGATAACGGTGGTTCTCGAACACTCGGAAGTACCGATCGAGGCGCACGTCGATGCTCGACGGCTGGATCATCACCATGTCCAGCGGATCGATCTTGACCCGCCCTGACTCGATCTCGCCCCGGATATCACGATCGGATAGCAGCACCTCAGCAACCTACCAACCCGCCCGCCACCCCCAAGGCCCCTCCACACCAACTCACCCCACACGAGGGGAGGTGGCACGCCCCAAGTTCCGCTAGAGTTAGGTCCGTCGTCAGCTACTGATCGACGCGGGTGTAGTTCAATGGCAGAACATCAGCTTCCCAAGCTGACAGCGCGGGTTCGATTCCCGTCACCCGCTCTCCTCACGAAAAGCCAGGTCAGGGATAGTTTCCCGACCTGGCTTTGATCGTTTCTGCGGCCGTTTTCGATCTTCCGTGCCCGTTACGTGCCCGATGCGCCGTGATCTTCGCTCGGGAACGCCTCTGCGACGAGCTTCCCCATGCTGTCCGCGATCATCCGGTCCCGCTCACCCTCCGCGTGCAGATAGATCAACGCGGCCCGCGTGGTCGAGTGCCCCATGCGGTTCATCAACTCCCGGAGCGTCGCGCCCGACTGTGAGGCGAACTTGTTCCCTGTATGACGAAGATCGTGGAAATGGAAGCCGGAAAGCTCTGCCGCCTTGAGAGCCTTGGCCCATGTACGGCTGAACGTCGGCCGGCGAAGCACCGCCCCTTTCGCACCCACGAAGACGAACGCCTCATCATCCGAACCGGTGTAGGCATCCAGGTGCGCCCGAAGCTCCGAGTTCACCACCACGGGCAACGTGACCGTACGCAGGCCGGCTGCGGACTTGGGCGGCCCAACGGTGACCGATCCGTCCTTGAGTTCGGTGGTCGAGGCCACGACCCGCACCGTCCGGACCTCCAGGTCGACATGCTTGCGCCGGAGCGCCGCCAGTTCACCCCAACGCAGACTGCCGAATGTCGCCACCAGCACCAGCGCCCGGAACCGCGGATCGATCGCACCGGCCAACACGAAGACCTGTTCCATGGTCAGCGTTGGTCGCTCCGGTGATTCCTCCTCGGGCGCCAGGATCTTCACGGCGACGGTCTTCTGAGCGGGCTTGAGGGTCGGGTCGGCGTCCATGACCGCGACCTGCCAGACCAGTTCGCTGGTCTGCTTGTCCCGCGCCTGGACGAACCGGCCGTTGGTGGATGCGTCGAAGTCCTTGACCTTCTCGACCTCTCCGACGACGTAGCAGCCGTGCGGGAAGACCATGTCGAAGGTGACGGGGATGGGGCCTTGCAGGGCCATGGCCGTTACTCCTTGTCTTGGATGACAGGCACTTAACCTGTCAACTGACTAGAGCATAAAGAAAGCCCGCTTGATAGGTCAAGTGCCTAAGCGGGCTTTCTCCGAGCAAACCGGGTCAACTGATCGGATAGGCGTCCTCCAACTCATGACGATCACCGGGAAGCAGCACGTCCATCACGGCCAGAGTGCGGCCGGCCGCATCCCGCAAGGAGGCGAACACCACCAGCAACGGCACGTTCTTGGGCATGCCGAGCTGGCGCGCTTCCGTGGCAGTGGGCATCCGGGCAAGGATCTGCTCCACCGCGTGATCGAACCGGACGCCCTTGCGCGCCTCGATGTGCTCACGGAGCCCTTGGGGCAGGGGCTCAGCGCTGGTCAGATCGGTTCCCTCCGACAACTCCAAGGGCAGCCAGACCGAGACGATCTCCGACGGCTCACCCTCATGGGAGACAACGCGACGACGCAGGAACACCTTGGTCTTGGGCTTGACGCCGAGCAGGACCGCCACCCGGTTGGGTGCCGCCACCGCGCCGACATCCAGCACCTCACCGGGCGAGCCGGTCTCCGGGTTGGCCATGTACGCCTGTCCCGGCCGGGGTTGCTCGACCGTCGACAGCATCGGCCGGCCCCGTACGTAACGGCCCTTGCCTTGCTGGGAGTCGATCCACCCCTGTTCCCGCAGCATCCTCAGCGCGGCCACGATCGTGGGGCGCGAGACGCCGAACTCCTGGATCAGTTGGTTCTCACTGGGCAGCAGTGACCCGGGCGGGTAAGTTCCCGCATCGATGCGCCGTTGAAGCGTCTGCACGACTTGTGCGTACTTCGGCGGCACGGATTCTAGCGACATCACGACCGTCCATCACCCGACAGGTTGTTTTACCAAGCTGAGCGTAACCCGCACCCGTTCGCCTGTCACGCAAACAGGAATCGTCCCAGCCCACCCCATGGAGCATGGCCGATCAGCGGTAGATCGAATTGGAACGGCGCGACGAGACAGGAGGCGGGCCCCTCGCCAGGCCCGAACCCTGGGAAGAGCGCCTGTCTCGCCGGCCGGCTCTAGTACTCCAGTGACCGTTCGTGATCTCGCTGGTTGTGGGGACATGGGTACGGCCACCGCGTGATCATCGGTGTTTGTGATGACATCCGAAGAT
>NZ_JBEXGS010000030.1:0-110949 GCF_040607455.1 Sphaerisporangium sp. NPDC005289 | reverse complement strand
CGCCACCACCACCGCGAGCACCAGCACCGCCAACGGCTTCGACCGGCACGGATTCGGCCGCATCTGGTCCGGCTACAGCCGCGGCGAGTCCAGCCGCGACCGCTCCTACTTCTCCGGCTACTGGTACTCCCAGAACGGCTACTACTACTTCAAGGGCGACCTGTACAACTACCACCGTGACCGCGACTACTCCTACATCGACTTCCAGTGGCACGACGACAACGGCTGGCACTCGCGCATCTACCGCGGCAGCCGCTACGGCGCCTCCCACTTCACCGGCAAATTCCGCAAGGGAAGCTTCGACGACTTCCGCATCCGCGTCGGCGAGGGCTACCGCGGCCACTACGACTGGGGCCAGTACCGCAACTTCTTCTAAACGACCCGATACCGCCGCCCGGAAGGACTCCTGCGGATACCCGGTCAGGGTGACCGGAGGCGGAAGACAAGTGAGCGGGCGCTCCCCACGGAGCGCCCGCTCTCGTCATGTCGGCATCGGATAGCCGAACCACCCGTCCCGCCTGTCGTCCTGGTCGTGCGGGTACGCGAGGAGGGCGAGGTTCCCCGGCACCGGGCAGGCCGGCGCCGGACACAGGTGCGGATCGACGGCGCGGCCCGAGTGCGACACGGAGATCGCACGCCTCTGACACCTCGCGCGACTTCTTGATCACATAGAGTAACGTCCGCCGTGAAGTCGATCTAGGAGTACCTCACGACGGAGTGGAGTTCGGCGTTGAAGTCACAACATCCCAGGTCCGCGCGCACCGCACTGGCCGGCGTGCTGCTGGCGCTGCTGGCCGCCTCGGGGACGCAGGCGGCGGCCGGTACCGCCGCGCATGCCGCCGCCGGCGTACGGCAGCCGGTCCCGCGGGTCGCCACCACGCCGTGTGTCCGGCAGGGCCAGGCGACCTACCCCGTCGGCTACTACTGGAAGAACGCGCTCGGCATGAGGCTGGGCGCCGGGTCGGTCTCGGTCGACACCTCGCCGTCCCTGTGGGGCGGGCAGATCGCACCGGGCAGCACCTTCACCCTCTCGCTGACGCACCGCACGAGCCAGTGGCCGCTGCTGGTGAGGACCTACACCACCATGTGGGACCTGTCGTCGCTGCTGGCGAACGCCGATGTCGTCGGCCAGTCGGGGACCGGCGCCATCAACGGCACCACCCTGACCATCACCTCGCCGGGCACCAAGACCGACCCGCCCCCGAAGGTCATCACCTTCCAGGTGAAGCAGGGGACCATCGGGCGCAGCATGACCATCCGGCCGACCGGGATCAGCAGCATCATCGCCGCTCCGGGCGAGCTCGGCAACAACACCCCGGCGCCCCCGATTCAGATCGTCGGCGGGCAGTCCATATCGCCCACCAAGGCCACCGACGACACCATCACCACCAAGCAGGACACGGCCGTCAGCGTCCCCGTCCTGGCCAACGACACCGCCACCTCACCGACGATCACCAGCGTCACCAAGCCGGCCAACGGCACCGCGACCATCTCCGGCGGCAACGTGGTCTACACGCCCGCCGCAGGCCTCAGCGGCACCGACACCTTCACCTACACCATCGCCACCCCCTGCGGGACCAGCACCGCCACGGTCACCGTCGTCGTCACCTGTGCCTACAAACCGGTCAACCTGGTCAACGGCAGCTTCGAAGCGCCGGCCGTGGCCACGGTCGACTGGTCCATCCCCGACGCCTCCACCAACCCGGCCGCCGGCTGGCACACCACCGCCACCGACAACAAGCTGGAGTTCTGGCGGGGAAGCGCGGCCGGGTTCCCGGCGGCCGACGGGCAGCAGTTCGCCGAACTCAACGCCAATCAGGTCTCCACGCTCTACCAGGACCTGCCGACCGTCCCCGGAACGCCGATGACCTGGGGGGTGTACCACCGAGGCCGTCTCGGCACCGACGTGATGCGGGTGCTCATCGGCGCTCCGGGCGCGACCGTGGCCCAGATCCCGTCCGGGGCCTCCTCGCCGGACATCTCCGACGACAACACCGCCTGGCGCTACTACACCGGTGTGTACGTGGTGCCTCCGGGACAGACCACCACACGATTCGCCTTCGAGTCGGTGTCCGCCGCGGGCGGCACCCCGACGGCCGGCAACTTCCTGGACGGCGTGACCTTCCAGTCACCGCCCTGCCTCTCCATGACCACGAGCACCCTGAGGACGGCCGGATCCCGGGGAGCGTCTCGGATCCGATGACATAACGGGATACGTCCTCACCACCGGATGGGTCCGGTTAGCGCCGGAGCCGCAGGTCTCACCCGCGGTCGATGCTCGGTCGAGCATCGACCGCGGGTAGGCCGTTGAGGCAGGTGTGGAGTCGTTCAGGTACACGGTCGTCACCGCGTGGCCGTCACCGCGTGGTCGTGGCCGGATGCGGGTCGATGAGCGCCGAGCCGAAGACCCACGGCGAGGTCTCGGCGATGAAGTCCCCTGGGAATCCGAGCGTGAACCCGGACGCCGCTTCCAGGCGGGCGTCGCTCTCGGGCGGCAGGACGAGGTCGATCGCGGCGAGATTGTCGCGGAGCTGGTCGGCGCGGCGCGCCCCGATGACCGGGTGGACGGCGCGGGAGCGGCTCATCGTCCAGGCGATCGCCACCTGTGAGGGCGTGGCCCCCAGGTCGTCGGCCACCTCCTGGACGACCCGGGCGACGGCGTGGTCCCGGTCCGAGAGCGACTCGGCGGCCAGCCTGACGCCGGCCGCGGGGCCGTCCGGGCGGGTGTACTTGCCGGACAGCACCCCGCCGGCCAGCGGGCTCCACGCGGTGACGCCCAGGTTGAGGGACTCGGCCATCGGCAGCAGCTCACGTTCGATGTCGCGCTGCAGCAGGCTGTAGGGCACCTGCAGGCCGATGAACGGGCTCCAGCCGTGCCATTGCGCCAGCGTGTTGGCACGGGACACGACCCAGGCGGGGGCGTCGGAGATCCCCACGTACAGCACCTTGCCCGCCTGGACCGCATCGTCCAGCGCGCGCATGGTCTCCTCGATCGGCGTGTGCCGGTCCCACATGTGCACCCAGTACAGGTCCAGATAGTCGGTGCGCAGCCGGCGCAGGCTGGTCTCCAGCGACGCCCGCAGGTTCTTGCGATGGTTCCCGGCGGCGTTCGGATCGGTGCGGGCCCGCGACACGGTGTACTTCGTGCCGAGCACGAACGACTCCCGCCGGCCCTTCAGCAGCTCGCCGAGGAACTCCTCGCTGGCCCCGTCGCGGTAGTTGACGGCGGTGTCGATCATGTTGCCGCCGGCCTCGGCGTACAGATCGAGCATCAGCCGGCACTCCGGCAGCGGCGCGCCGACCCCGCCCTGCTCGCCGAAGGTCATCGCGCCCAGGATCAGCTCGGAGACGCGCAGCCCGCTCGCGCCCAACGTGCGGTACCTCATGCGGTCGCCGATCCGCTGAACAGCTCCGCGGCCCGCGAGACGATCTCGTCGTGCGGCACGTCTCGCACGTGCTCGTCCAACGCCCAGCGATGCCCGAACGGGTCCAGCAGCTGACCGGTGCGGTCGCCCCAGAAGGCGTCGTGCACCGGCTCGAAGACCGTGCCCCCCGCCCTCATCGCCCGTTCCCAGGCCGCGTCGACGTCCGGGACCGGCACGTGCAGGGCGGCGGAAGTGCCGCCGAGGCTCGCCGGTGAGCGCATGCCCAGCGCGGGCATCTCGCCGGCCACCGCCAGCACGGTGCCGCCGAGCAGGAGCTCCACGGTCAGCGTGCGGCCGTCGGGAAGGGTGATACGGCCTGTCTCCTGGGCGCCCAGGGCTTCGGCGTACCAACGGGCGGCGTGGTCGGGGTCGCCGACCACCAAGTGGATCGCGATTCGCGTCATGAACCTGACCATACACATCGTATGGACAATACGTACAGACTTCCTGTCCGTACATGCTGTCGTATACTGGCGGCATGCCCTCCAAGCGCACGGCGCCCTCCGCCCGCCGATCCGGCACGGCGCCCGCTTCCGCCGAGCTGCGAGAGCGCATCCTGTCCGCGACGCGCGAGCTTCTGCGGCAACACCGCTTCGACGCCCTCAGCGTGGCCGACATCCTGACCGCCGCCGAGGTCTCCCGGGCGAGCTTCTACTTCTACTTCCCGAGCAAACAGGCCGTGCTCGCCGAGCTGGTGCGCCAAGCCGTGACGCAGGGGCAACAGGCGGCACAACCCTGGATCGACGGGCAGCAAGATCCGGTGACCGCCCTCCGGGCGGGGGTGACGGACGGCGCCCGCCTGTGGCGCGCCAACGCGGGCGTCCTCATGGCGATCGTGGAGAACTGGGCCTCGGACGAGGACCTGCGAACCCTGTGGCTCGAACAGATGGACCTGTTCACCGACGCCGCCGCGGCACGCGTCGAATCCGACCCGCACGCCCGCCGGCGACTCGCCGGCCAGGACATCCGCACCGTCGCCGCCTCGCTCACCTGGCTCGGGGAGCGGCTCTACTACCTCGCCGCGGCCGGAGTCCCTCCCTTTGACGACGAGGAGGTGCTCATCGACGTCCTCATCAACGCCTGGACCTCCCTCCTGTACGGCCGCACCGCCACCGACCCGGACATCCCGCCCCTTACACCCATCGAACCGCCGGACCATTCGCCGTGAGACATGGAGCCAGGGGCTTGCATCCGGCACCGGGGTACAGGGGCCTCACTTCTCCCGAGCTGGATCGTCATCGCATCCCGAATAGACCTGCGGCTTCGATCGGCAGGGGCTCAATCGGCTTGTTGGTCGCGGGCCGGAATCGGCTCGGCCAGCGCGGCGCGCCCGGGAGGCGCGGGGAAGGGGTCGGCGAAGTACTGGGTCTCGTGCGTGACGAGACCATCGGTGATCTCCATGACGCTGAGCGAGTATGTGGGCACACCGTCATAGGTGATCACGCACTCGCTCACCCAGAGGTCGCCGCCCCCAAAGATCCGGCGGACGGCGAAGTGGCGTTCGGCCGGGTGCCCGCCGCGTTGCGCCTGGATTTTTGACCGCCCTGTGAAGCGCTCCCCCGACTGCGGGTAGTCCAGGATCGCGTCCGCGGCGTAGATCGCGTGCTCAGCGGCGACGTCCCCACGTTCGGAGGCCTCCCAGTGCTCCCGAAGCCGAGCCTGGAAATCGTCTTCGGGACCGATCGCGCCGTTCACCCCGTCAGTCCCTCATTTCCAGAGAGAATGTCGCCGACCTTCACGACAGGTCGCCGACCTTCACGACAGACGGTACCGAGGGGTTCCCGTGCGGCGTGGGACCACAACCGGCGCGTCCGGCACCACGGTCGAGGGTCCCGCCATGGCGACGACGACCGTATGCCCCGGTCAGGCGGTGAAGAACCGCCTGAGTTCGGCGGCCACGACATCCGGGCGGCCGGCCGGGTTCCGCTTGCCGACATCTCCGGACGCGTCGTGGTCGAGGCCGGGGAACTCGACCCGCTCGACGTTGGGCACGGTCTTCTCCAGCCCGGACAGCGCGGGCTTGAGAAAGGGCAGCCCCTTGCTTCCGCCGAGGAGGAGCACGTCGGCGCGTACGTCGGCGAAACGGTCCAGGGTGTCGGCCATCTCGGCCAGCAGCACGCCCTCGTAATGCAGAGTCGGGGCGAGGGTACGCATGGTCGCGTCACCCGGCTTGGCGTGCTTGTCCTCGCTCTTCATCAGCAGGCCGGTCATCCAGGTCAGCAGACCTCGCGGCATGACGTTCATGATCGGCGGCCCGAGCCGGAGCCCGAGCATGCTCGTCACCAGCGCGGCCGCCACCTTGCCCTCGGCCATCTCCCGGTCGAAGCGGCCGATCCACCCGGTCAGCCGGGGGACGTCCTCCAGAAGCAGGGCCGGCTCGTAGACGGCGACCTTGTGGATCGCCGGCAGGGTACGCGCCGCCTCGAGCACCGCCACCCCGCTCGCGCTGACACCGAAGACACAGTGGGCACTCGTCTTCCGCAGTACCGCGTCAAGGTCTTCGACCTCCTTCCGCACGCTGTAGTCGTCCCCGTACGGCCCGCTCTGGCCGCGGCCGCGCCGGTCGGGCAGGTGGACGGTGAAGGCGTCGGCCAGCGCTTCGGCCATGGCCAGGTGGCTGCCGGCCGTCTCCATGGAGCCGTGCAGCAGCACGATGCCGGGGCCATGGCCGATCGAGTGGTAGGCGATGCGGGTGCCGTCGTCCGAGATGACGAAATCGGTGGTGAGGTCAGCGGTCCGAGGCAGTTCATGAGTGGTCATCGCCATGTCCTTTGGTGCGCCGTTTGATCGACATTCGAATAGTGTCAGAGAAACTAGTATCTCGTCAACTAGTGGCACTGGCGCTAATATCGAGGCATGACCCGCTCACCGCTCGCTCTGACCGTCATGGCTCTGCTGCAGTACAAGCCGCTGCACCCGTACGGCATCCAGCGGCTGATCAAGCAGTGGGGCAAGGACAAGGTCGTCAACGTCGGCCAGCGGACGAGCCTCTACCGGACCATCGACCGCCTCACCGCGGCCGGCCTGATCGAGGTGCGAGAGACCGGGCGCGACCAGGCGTATCCCGAGAGGACGGTCTACGGGATCACCGACGCGGGACGCGCCGTGGCCCGCGAATGGCTGCTCGACATGCTGGCCACGCCCAAAGCGGAGTTCCCCGAGTTCCCCGCGGCGCTGTCCCACCTGCTGATGCTCGCCCCCCAGGAGATACGCGACGCCCTCGATCGGCGCGTGCGAACGCTCGACGAGACGCTGGCCGCGCTGGACACCGACCTCGGCGCCGAAACCGGATACGGCATCCCTCGCATCGCCATGCTCGAGGCCGAGTACATGCGCGTCGTCATCGCGGCCGAACTGCAGTGGCTCCGCTCAGTGTCCGACGACCTGCGCAGCGGCGCCCTGGCGTGGTCCCCCGAGGAGATGCTGGCATTCGCCGAGACCCCCGAGTGAGGCTCCACGGCGAACGACCGAACCATCGGGCGCCACGATGAGCCAGAGCGAGGAGCAGCGCTGCACGCAGAACCGAGGGCTCCGGCCCAGTGATCGCGCGCCGGCCGGGTCGTCTCCCGCGGTGGCGAGTGCGGGATTCCGGGCGGCGCGCACGGGGAGCGGGAGCGTCCCGCCTCCCCGCCCCCTTAAGAGCGGGCTCCCTCCGAACGAGGGCGCCCGCCTCGCTCCGTGGTCTACGCCGTCGCCTGGACGGTCGAGCTGTCCGCGACCTGCTCCCGCGTGACAGGGCGGCGCCGGGTCGGCAGTCCGAGGGTCGGGTTGGCGACGCCCCAGGCCGCGCCCTTGCAGACCAGTTCCTTGTACAGGGCCGCGAGCCGTCCGGTCAGCACCGCGCTCACAGCGCGGTCGTCGGCGGTGACGTACTGGATCAACCCCTCCTTGCGACCCAGGGAGATGCACTGGTTGAAGTAGCGGATCGGCGCGTTCGAGAGCTTGCC
This sequence comes from Sphaerisporangium sp. NPDC005289, assembly GCF_040607455.1. Lineage (NCBI taxonomy): Bacteria > Bacillati > Actinomycetota > Actinomycetes > Streptosporangiales > Streptosporangiaceae > Sphaerisporangium > Sphaerisporangium sp. NPDC005289. The sequence goes on along the minus strand of NZ_JBEXGS010000030.1, from coordinate 103,577 downwards.
GCCGGTCAGGCGCGCCGCAATCGCGTCGGCGGCCTGCCACGCGGCCGGAGTCCCCGAGGCGCACGACATCCGCAGCGGCTTGTTCCCATGCCCCATCGCCATGGCCGCGTCTCCGATCGCGTACACATCCGGGTGCGAAACCGAGCGCATGGTCCCGTCGACCACGATCTGGCCGGTGCCGGCGACCTCAAGGTCGGTCGCCTCAGCGATCGGGTGGACCGCGAAGCCGGCGGTCCACACGGTGACCGCGGCCGGGATGACCGTGCCGCCCGCGGTGACGATCCGGTCCGCCTCGACGCCGGTGACGGCGGCGTGCTCATGCACGGTGATCCCGAGCTTGGCGAAGACCTTCCGCAGGTGCGCACGGCCCTTCGGGGAGAGCCAGTCACCGAGGCCGCCTCGGGCGGCGAGGGCGACGTCGAGGTCCGGGCGGGACTCGGCGATCTCGGTTGCGGCCTCCACGCCGGTGAGGCCGCCGCCGACGACGACCACGGTCTGTCCGGCGTCGAGGCGGGCCAGGCGCTCGCGCAGCCGCAGTGCTCCGGGGCGGCCGGCGATCTCGTAGGCGTGCTCGGCGGTCCCGGGGACGCCCTGGGCGTTCCAGCCGCTGCCGAGGGCGTAGACGAGCGTGTCGTAGGAGAGTTCCGCGGCGCCGTTCGCGCCGTTCGCGCCGTTCGCGTCGGCGACGGTGACGGTCCTGCGGCCGACGTCGACGCCGGTGACCTTCGCGAGCCTCAGTTCGACGCCGGTGCCCGCAAGCATCTCACTGAACGGCCGGGGCTTGAGGTCCTGACCGGTCGCCAGTTGGTGCATGCGGACGCGTTCGACGAAGTCGGGCTCGGCGTTGACGAGGGTGATGGTGACATCCTCGCGGCGGAGCCGCTTGGCGAGGCGGCCGGCGGCGATCGCTCCGGTGTATCCGGCTCCGAGGACGATGATGCGGTGCTGCATCTCCATGCTCCTGTCTTGCGCGGTTTTGCCCCTTGAACCGGATGGCTCGCCGTTTCCTGACAGGAACGCGATGTGAAGCACCTCACATAGGGCTCAGAAGGCGGTGAACAGCGGCTCCCCGTGGTCGCCGGCTGCCCACCGCTCGGTGGCGCGTTCGAGCTTGTCGGGGTTGACCTGGTTGCGGACCGCGACGATGCCGTCCGCGGTCACCTCCAGGCACATGACGCCGACCACCCGGCCGTCCACGACGGCCACGACCGAGGGATCGCCGTTGACGATCGAGGTGTACAGCCCGGCCGTGCCGCCGGCGATGGAGCGCTTGGCCTCGCCCGGGCGGAACAGGCCCCGCAGGAACTTCGCGACCGCGACGGCACCCTCGAACGCCTTGACGCGAGCCGGGATCTTCCCGCCACCGTCGCCGATCGCGATGGCGTCCGCGGTGAGCAGGCGCACGAGCGGCTCGGTCCGGCCGCTGCAGGCGGCCGCCAGGAACTCCTCGACGATCCGCCGGGCGGCGGCCTCGTCGACCTCGCCGCGGACCTTGCCGTCCGCGACGTGCTTCTTGGCACGGTGGAAGATCTGCTGGCTGGCGGCCTCGGTGAGGTCGAGGATCGCGGCGATCTCGCGGTGCGAGTAGTCGAACGCCTCACGCAGCACGTACACGGCCCGCTCGTTGGGAGACAGGCGCTCCATGAGGGTGAGGACCGCGTACGAGACCGATTCGCGCTGCTCGGCGGTGTCGGCCGGGCCGAGCATCGGGTCTCCGGCGAGCAGCGGCTCGGGAAGCCACTGGCCCACGTAGGTCTCGCGGCGCGCCCGCGCGGAGGTGAGCTGGTTGAGGCACAAGTTGGTGAGCACCTTCGTCAGCCAGGCCTCGGGAACCTCGACGCGGCGGACATCGGCGGCCTGCCAGCGCAGGAACGTCTCCTGCACGGCGTCCTCGGCCTCCCCGGCGGAACCGAGAAGACGGTATGCGATGGCCTCCAGCCGCGGCCTGGCGGCCTCGAACCGGTCGACATCCTCCACGGTCAAGGGCATGGCCCGAGCCTAACCCCGCGACACCCGTTGTCCGCCGCCCGGATCGCGCCGATCACATGAGCCGACAGGACCCGGCGAACGACCGGACACCCGGCTCCGGTCCTGTCCGGCCCTCGACACGCGAAATACTCGCACGGACAGTAATTGATCAAGGACTTTCGGTTATGACATGGTGCTCGAGTCCTGACCGACTCTCATGGGGGCCCATCATGCTCGCTCGCCGTCTGCTCGCCGTCGTCGTCATCTCCACCAGCGTGGGAGGGGTGACCACTCTGCCCGCCACCGCCTCCACTCGCCGGCCCGCCGGTCACACCGCCCAGGCCTGGCCTCCCATGTGCGTCGACGTCAGCAACAACCGGGGCAACGGCACCCTGATGTACCAGTGGCAGTGCGACGGCAACAACGCCAACCAGAGGTTCGTCATCGACAACGGCCTCATCAAGGTGGAGGACACCATCGGCACGGGCCAGGTGATGTGTCTTGACTCCTCCAACGGCCGCACCAACGGCACCCGGGTCTACCAGTGGCAGTGCCTGGGTAACCCCAACCAGCTCTGGGTCGTCCAGAGAGGCGCGATCATCCTCAAATCCACCCTGTCCTCCGGCAACCCTCTATGCCTGGACGCCACCAACAACCGCGGCAACGGCACCCAGGTGTACCTGTGGCAGTGCGGCAGCGGCAACACCAACCAGAAGTTCGTCATCAACAACGGCCAAATCGCGATCAAGGACACCTTGCTCTGATCCTCGGTCTCCCCGGACCCTTTGCCTGTACCGCCCGTGACCGGCTCACCAAGCAAACGGGCACGCAGTGGGCGGGCCGATGAAACGGGTAGGACGCCTATTTCCAGCACCGGGCCGCGACATCCGGCCGGCCCGGTCATCTATCGCGCAGTAGCTTCTCTCGCCTGGCCAGCAGCCGCGCACGCTCAGCGGACAGGGCGCTGTGGCGGGCCTGCACACGCGCGTTCATGTTCCGGACCCATCCGGCCGTCTTCATGACCTCAGCGCGGGTGTTCTCAATCCGATTGTGCTTGATCACATCGGTGATGATGTTGTCGAAGAAGACGTCAGCGAACCACCGCGTGTCCACCTTGGGCATGCGAGCGTGTGCGGAGATGCCGACGTCCGCCAGTTCACGGGAGAAGACGTCCAGCGCCCGCTGGGCTCGCCAGGCCACCTGGTCGGCGGTGCGCAGCCGGTTGTGCTCGAAGGCATCGGCGATCAGACCGCCGCCGAGAACATCCCAGGTGGACGCGCGCCTGGCCGAGTTCAGATGGTGCAGCACCTCACCGATGGCGTCGTGTGCGGTCTGCCCGGCGTAGTGGGCCTGCTCGTGCTCACGCTCTTGCGCCGTCACGCGGTCCAGGGCGGCGCCGAGGTCGGCCAACTCTCTGGCGCGGGCATCACCACTGCCGATGAGCTGTCGTTCCTTCTCGGCCAGCAACTCGGCGTATTCATGTCGAGCCGTCGCGAGCCCGGCCAGCTCCGCCTCGGCCACACGCGCATCCGCCTCAAGCTGGGCCAGTCGGGCCCGATGGCCATCGACGCGCTGCCTGGCGACGGCCACCTCGGCGCGCTCGCGAGCCAGATGCTCCTCGCGGACGCCCAGCAGGCGAGCCGGGACGGCGGACACCCCGCTTTCCAAGCGGGTGACGTCGTTCTCCTCCTGGGACAACTTCAGCTCCAGGCCCGCCAGGGTGTGCTGCGCTTCCCGGATCTGCTCTTCGGTGGCTTTCCGCAGCCGCCGCAGGTGGTCAGCGCGGTGCTTTCGGGTGGCCGCGACACGCAGCCGCTCGTCGAGTTCTGGTGAGCCCGTCACACTTCAGGCGACGAACGAGACACTCCAGACGTTCCACCCAACCCTCACGACGTAACCCGTCCAAATCAGGCAACGTTGGTGACCATGTCAGAGGGGCTTTGAGTACCTTCACCACACGGGCACCACGCTCGCCGCGCAGTCGGAACGAGCCTCGCCGACCTCAAGGCGCGAAGCGGTGCCGACAGCCACCGGGCGGCGCCGACCTACCAGCACGCCAGGCGCGACGCCGATCAGAAGATCGCCGATGCGCTGAGCACGCGGGTAGGGGTGAGCGAATCGACGCGACGGTGACGCGAGCCGTTGAGTCCGGCCGGCCGAGATACGAGGCGAGGACGTCGACCCCGACCAGAGCACCGTAGTCCCCGGCCCTCCCGCCCCCCAAAAGCCCCAGAGATATCAAACCGAGGCTAGAACGGTCTATCTGTATCTATTATCACTACTATGATCGCCTCACGCCCATATCCCCCGCCCATGGAGCACCACTGTGCGTACCCGTTCTCTGCTGATAGGTGCTGCGCTGGCCGCCGGTGTGGTTGTCGTCTCCCAGCCTGCTCACGCGGCGAGCCCGGCCGTTCAGATCACCAAGGTCTATTACGACTCGCCCGGTTCACCGGACTTCGGCGCGAACAGCAGCCTGAACGGCGAGTACGTCCAGATCAGGAACACGACCCGGAAGGCGATCAGCCTCAAGGGGTGGACGCTCCGAGACGAGACGAGCCGGGCGGACCACGTCTACACGTTCGGCACGTTCACGCTCGGTACGGGGAAGACGGTCACCGTGCGGACCGGCAAGGGCAGGAACACCACCACCACCCGCTACTGGGGCAGGAGCGGGGGAACTCTCGCCTACATCTGGAACCAGGGCAAGGACACCGCCTACCTGCGCAACGCCTCGGGGACGCTGGTCGACTCCTGCTCGTATAACTCCACACGAGTCGACTACAAGGTCTGCTGACCGCCTGGACATAAGGAGCACCAGCTCACCTCCGAGGAAGAGCCGACCGCACATCGAGGTAGTGTCCCGGCAACAGTGTGCGGATCGTCCACACGGCGGGCGAGAAAGCGGGTGACCGCGTCGACATGTCGGCCGCCCCTGCGCACTCGTGACCTGCATGAGTCTCTGGACCTGTCCATCGCGTCGAAGAACACCGAGAAGAACCGCTCCAAGCTCAAATGCCTGGTCAGCCGCGGCATCCTCGTCGCCGCTGTAGACCGCACCACCGTCGGCACACCTTGGACAGGCGTTTCGTTGACCCGCTGGACGTCATGGCCGGTCTTCTGGGAGGCGGACGAAGGCCGCCACGCCTAGATCTTCGTTCTCGCCTGCTCGGTCTGCCGCACGATGGCATGGGCACCATGCGCCTGTGCGATGGCGTGCGCCTCGTCGAGTGCCGTGAGCGCGTCCGCCCGGCGGCCCTGGGCGGCGGCGACGTAGGCCAGCCCGACCATGTTGGCGGCGACGACCGGCAGGGCCCCGATCTCCCGGCCCAGCCGCGACGACTCCTCCAGTCGCTCGCGTGCTTCATCAAGCCGACCGGCCATGTGCGCCGCGATGCCCAAGTGCCGCAGGGCCTCGGACTGGGTCGGCTTGTCGCCGATCTGCGCCGCCATCCGACAGGACTGCTCCAGGTAGGGAACCGCGGTCACGTTGTCACGCCTGATGACCTGATGTAGACAGCCGATCCAGAACAACGCCTCGGCCTCACCGCGCGTGTCGCCCAGCGCCCGGTATGACTCGATCGCGCGCTCGAACAACGGCAGCTCAGCCGGGTCCTCGACGGGTGGCGAGCCGGCGCTGGCGCGCTCGTTGAGAAACCGCGCATGCAGGATCCGCCCACGGGCCAGCGCGACGTCGGCCTCCACGGCGTCCAAGCCTCGTTCGGCACTGGTCAGCACGCTGACGTCGCCGCTGAAAACCGCCCGTTCATAGAGCGTCTTGGCTCGTTCGACCCGGTCTTCGGCGTTCATCGCCGCCCCCGCCCTGGCAACGCCATCACGTGTCAGATCAGCAGCAGAGTACTCCGGCTCAGGACCGTCATGGACGGTTGGCGACGAGTGAGTCCGGCCGGTCCGGGCCGTACAGAACACGCACTGCCCGTCGCCGGCATAGGGGCGGCGACGGGCACGCGTCGTGGGCTGGCCTGGCGGTCAGGGGCGCTGCTCGTCAGCGTCGCGCTTCGTCGGCTGTGGCGCAGAGTCCTCCACGAAGCGAGGACGGCAAGCGAACCAGCCGGCGATCACCCCTGGGATGGCGGTCACGGCGAGCACCAGGAGCGGGATCGACCATGATCCGGTCGCTTCGCGCAGAACGCCCAACCCGATCGGGCCGAAGCACGCCAGCCCGTAGCCGATGCCTTGAACGAAGCCCGACACGGCAGAAGCCGTCTGCGGGCTCTTGGTGCGACGGTTGATGAGGGTCATGCAGAGCGGGAAGGTGCTCACCCCGATTCCCAGCGCGCACATCCACACCAGCGTGCCGTCGAGCGGGGACAGGAGCAGGCCCAGATATCCCGCTATCAGGAAGATCGCGCACCCGACGACCACGATGAACGGATTCACCATGCGCGTGGCCAGGTGCGGAACCACCAAGGCCGCGAGCATGCCCCATGCCGAGTAGAGCGCGACCATGGAGCCGCCCAGTGCCGCGTCGCCTCCTGCGTCGGTGAGCACTGCCGGGACCCAGGTGATGATCCCGTAGTTGGACAGCGACAGCATCGCGAAGAGGATCACCAGGCCCCAGACGGTCGATGATCGGCTGATCCTCGGGCTCGCATCGGTCGCCGTCACGGCCGCGGGCGCGTGGTGATCGGCGGGCAGCCTGACCGCCAGGACGAGCCAGACCACACCGGCCACAGCAGCCGGTCCCGCCCAGATACCTACCGACAGCCGCCACGTCGCCGCTTCCGCTACCGGGACCGCGAGGAGCGGTGCGATGAACTGACCCGTCTGCAGGAGGATCAGGTAAAGCGAGGTCCCCAGGGCCAGTCGATCGGCGAACCAGACCTTCACCAACGGGACGATGACGACGTTCGCGGCTCCGATTCCGGCCAGGGCCAGCACGGTCGAAAGCACCAGCAACGAGGGCGTCGGAGACAAGGCGCGCATCAGGAGCGACAGAGCCGTCAGGCCCAGCGCCACAGTGGCCGTGCGCTCGAGTCCGAACTTCCTCGTCACCGCCGGGGCGAGAAACCCGAAGATGCCGAAGGACGCCGCCGGCACAGTGCCGAGCAGGCCGGACAGCGTCACCCCGAAGCCGAGATCGGATCCAATGATCTCCAGGAGCGGGGTGAACCCGGTCACGGCCGTTCGCAGGTTGACCGCCGTCAAAGCGATGGCGAGCCAGGCCCACAAGATCAGGCGCCCACGGTGCAAGGGAACGAGCGATGAGGAGAGCGATGTCACGTTATACTCCGGTGCAAGGTCAGCAGATGATGGGATTATGGGATGAGTTCCGAAGATTCTGGCACGCGACAGCCCATGCGTCGAGTGGGACTCATCGACCAGGCTGCCGAGCGCTTCCGCGAGGAGGTGGTCTCTGGACGCTGGCCGGTCGGTGGGCGGATACCTACCGAGGCCGCACTGGTGTCGGAGTTCGGGATCGGCCGGAACACGGTGCGCGAGGCGCTGCAGTCGCTGGTGCACGCAGGTCTACTGCGCCGTGAGCAGGGCCGCGGCACCTTCGTCATCTCCAACTCTGAGCTGACAGGCACTCTCGAACGTCAGCTCGCCGGTGGCACCCGTCGCCACTACCTGGAACTACGCCTTGCCCTTGACAGCGCTGCAGCGTCACTGGCCGCGTTGAACCGCTCAGATGCCGACGTCGAGCTGCTGCGCGAGCTGCGTGACCGTCGAGAAGCGAGCTGGTCGACCGATGATCTCGACCTGCGAGCGAGCGCGGACCTCGCCCTGCACCACGCGATCGTGGCGGCGACGCACAACCCTCTCTACGTCAAGCTGTACTCCAGCATGCTCGACATCTTCGCTGCCCACATGCGCGACGAGAAGGGCGAGGACGACGACGCGGCACACCGCTACCACCACGAGCTGGTCGAGGCGATCGCGGACGGGGACGGGGACCGTGCTGCCACGAAGGTGGTTTCCATCTTCAAACCCTTCATGCGCTGAACCACGCAACCGCCTCCCCGCTCGGGCGAGGCGGCGCTGCACACGCCCAGCGGAAAGGACGGCTCGTGGCCGGACTCCTGGCCCGGCCTGAAGGGCTGGAAGCAGTGGATCACGGTGGCGAGGACGGACCACTCGGCATTCGTCGACTACGCCGTGCTCAGACCCCAGCTCGGCCTGCCCGCGCAGGAGTTGGGCGGCGAGCGGGCGCTGCGCATCACCCGCGCCTACCTGGCCGCCTTCCTCGACCGTCACCTGCTCGGCAGGCACTCTGCGGTCGAGGACTTCTCCAGGTCACCGACCACACACGCGACGCTCATTCGGGGTAGTCCCTCAAGCGTGACGGCGTCTGCGGCACGGTGGATCGGCCGGCGATCCGGTCCACCACGCAGTCACGTCCCGGCGAGCGGCAAGGGGAAGCCCCCGGCGCTCACCATGGAGCAGGTGGAAGCAAACCAATTGCTGTATCGCTGAGCCCTCGTTGAGACGAGAACGAGCGTCCGCTTTTCAGGCGTGGCAATCGCCCTGCTCACCCGCCGGGAGCTGTGACTGGAGGGGTGCTGACAGTGCCCTACGTGTGGCTGCGGTGGTGGTCGCCGCCGTCATTCACACCGTCGAAACCGACTGCCACGGACAGTGCTGGATGATGTATCAGCGAACGAGCAGTGCCAATGCGATGAAGGCCGCGAGCACGAGGGCCGTGGCCGCGGCGATTGGGCCATGGGTGCTGGCTCCGATGACGACGCGGCCCCGCGTGATTTCCTGATTCAACACACGGTAACGGACGGTTGCGTAGCCAAAGCCGACGATTGCCGCGCATACGAGCACGCCGCCTGCGGCAAACGCGTAGACCTCATTGTGTGAGCCGAACTTCGCCGCTCCCAGACCGAAGGCCATCATGGCCAAGCTCGTCCGCAGCCAGGCGAGATAAGTGCGCTCGTTGGCCAGGTGCTCGCGAACCCGGAGATCGCCGGCTGCGATGGACGACTCGTTCACCGATCAGGCACTCCCGTCCGACCGATTGGGTCCTCTTTGCGACGCGTAGAGGGTAAGCCGTAACCCGCTGTGACACGATGATACAAGAGGTTGTGCCAGGTGGGGGCCTCGAGAAGAGGCTCAAGCCAGTCGTGGGAGGCGACACACCATGAGTGGTCCCCTACGCGGAAGCGAGCCTGTACATCCCTCGCCTGAGGGGGTCAGAGAACGAAGAGTCGTCAAGCCGACTCCTCCCGAGCTCATGGAGGACGCCGGGACCGGTTTGGACTACGGAATTCGGCCGGACCGCATGCCTGGCTACCTCACCCCGATCGACCGCTTCTTCCTTCGCAGCCATGCACCGACCCCCCATCTGGACGCGGCGAGATGGTCGCTCCGGATCGAAGGAAGTGGGATACGCGAACCGATCACCTACACCTACGCCGATCTTTGGAATCGCTTCCCGCTGATCTCAATGGTCCGAACGATCGAGTGCGCAGGTAACCGCCGTGTGCTGTTCGGCGAGGAGTACGGACGCAAGTTCGAGGGTACCCAGTGGGGCCGCGGCGCGATCGGCACCGCCGAATGGACCGGCGTCCGGCTGCGCGACCTGCTCGAACCGGTGGGGATCACCCCTGGAGCCCGCGAGGTCATGCCGGAAGCGCTCGACGAGATCCAGACCCGCCGGCCCATGCCGCTGGCCAAGGCGCTTGCCGACGACACCCTGCTCGCGCTGGCCATGAACGGCGAGACGCTGCCGCTCGATCATGGGTACCCGGCTCGGGTCGTGGTGTCCGGATGGCTCGGTGCCGCAAGCATCAAGTGGGTGGGCCGGATCGAAGTCTCCGAACATCCGCTCCACGTTCCGTGGAACACCGAAGACTACGTACTGATCGGTGCGGACTACCCTCCGCAGGAACCATCACTCGGTATGCCGATCACCGGCATGCCGGTGGCGAGCCTGGTGGAACTGCCTTGGCCGGCACTGCTGCAGCCGGTACCGCAGATCATCCGTGGGCGTGCGTTCGCGGGAGAAAACCGGGTCACGGCGGTCGAATACCGCATAGACGGGGGTCCCTGGCAGGAGGCGTCCCTGGCTCCGCCGGAGATACCGGGGGCGTGGGTACGCTGGCAGTTCGGCTGGGATCCCGAACCCGGCGATCACACCATCCGGGTACGCGCCACCGACGACCAGGGCCATACGCAGCCCGACACCGTCCCATGGAATGACCTGGGCTACTGCTTCCACCCGGTGCTGTCCCACCCCATCCGAGTCGAATCCACGACCTGAGGCCGTATCAGTGCTCGGACAACAGGCGGGCGAACACCAAGTTTTCGCTGGTGGTGGGCTCTATACATGTGCGCGGCCGAGAGGACCCGAACCCACGACCTTCTGATGCAGATGGATGCACCGCCCACTCGCAACGCCGAGATCAGAAAGGGCCCAGCTCATGACCGAAGCCATTGCAGGGGTGGAGGTTCCCGAGACGGCGGCGGTCGCCGAAGCCACCCGCCACATCCGGGAGATGACCAGCCCCCTCATCTTCCATCACTCACGGCGCACCTTCTTCTTCGCCACGCTTCACGCTCGCGAGGCCGGTCTGCAGCCGGACCCGGAGCTGCTCTACCTGTCCGCCATCTTCCACGACCTCGGCCTGCGGACGCCCTTCTCCGACATGGAGCAGCGCTTCGAGCTCGATGGCGCCGACCACGCACGCAGGTTCCTGCTCGACCGCGGTTTTCCGGCCACGGCCGCCGACGTGGTCTGGGAAGCGATCGCGCTGCACAGCACGCCGAGGATTCCCGGCCGGATGGGCCCGGAGATCGCCGCCACGTACCACGGCGTACTGACCGACGTGCAGGGCGTGGGCTTGGACAAGCTGGATCGTGGCCTGGTGGACGAGATCAATACTGTTCATCCGCGCGGCGACTTCAAGAACGGGTTCCTGCAGGCCCTTCTCGAAGGAACCAGAGACCGCCCGGACACCACCTTCGGCACCATTAGTGCGGACGTATTGATGCACTTCATTCCCGGTTTCCGTCACATCAGCATGGTCGAGCGCGTCATGGGTGCGGCCTGGCCGAGCTGATCTGTCACCGCTGTACGCACCAAACTTCACCGCTGTACGCACCAAAAAGGCCACATCCCGATCATGGGAGGTGGCCTTTAAGCTGGGGTGGAGCCTAGGAGTTTCGAACTCCTGACATCCTGCTTGCAAAGACGCATGCCGATCTTCCTCGGCCTGCGAAGACGCAGATCAAGGCGCTGATCACGTTCCCCGACTCCCCGCCGTTCCCCCTCGTTCTCCGCCCCATCGGGCACGCAACGGGCACGCCTGACAGACTCGCCGCATGGTCGCCGATGCGTTCGCCTTCCTTCAGTCGTGGTACGCCTCCTGCTGCAACGACGACTGGGAACACAGCTACGGCGTGACGATCGACACCCTGGACAACCCTGGGTGGCACCTGAAGATCGACCTTGTCGATACGCCCCTCGCCGGCACCACGCTGGATCACCTGGCAGTGGAACGGACCGAGGATCACACGGCTCGACATGCAGGGCCTCAACAGGCGACCGCGTACTCTCGGTCGTGGTCGAGAGGGTCGGCCAGACTCTAGTCAGGTACTTCGTGAGGTAATCCAGCCACTTGCATGCCACAGGCGTGTTCGTCGACCTACGAACCAGACGTCAGCCGGCCCAGAGGAGGTCGATGATGCGCAAGACGCGGGTCTCCTCATCGAGGATGAACGTCATCATCCCTTGGCCGTTGTCTCCGAAGAAGGCGTGCCTCACCGGGGAAACGGCTCCAACCTGGGCGAGAAGCAGTCCGAGAGTGACCGTGAGCGCCCCCTGTTGGCCGCCCTTAATGGCCCGCTGATCGCCCGGCGATCACCACGGATCGGATGGCGGAGGCAGAAGCACCGAGAGCACTCGGGTGAGTGGTTGGAAACCGGCGTTGTCGTACATGCGGCGGGCGGGATTGCCGTCAGCCACCGATAGACCGACTGCCGGCAGCCCTGCCTCGCGAGCGCCATGTAGTGCGTGTGTGAGAAGGGCCTGGCCAAGTCCACGGCCCTGCGCCCGAGGCGCCAGCGCGAGGTTGAGGACCCATGCGCAGACATCGTCGGTCCACGGCACCGGGCCCGCACACAGGACGTGGCCCGTGCTGCGTCCATCAGGACCCACCAGCCGGGCCGAGGCCGGGAGCAGGGGTGATACCGGTTGACCGTCGTCGAACATGGCCCGAATCTGCTCGGTGTCCCTGGTCTGCCAAGCGCCGTCCGGATGGTCCGGTCCGTACGCCGCCGCGAGCCCTTCGGCTAGGTCGTCGTCCCAGCCCGGGACGCCCAGCGACCACCCGGTTGGCAATGCCACCGGCGCCGGTATGTCGACCAGGTCGTGACGCATGTCGGTCGCGGCCCGACGAAGTTTGAGACCGGTGGCCACCAAGGCGTCCGCCAGACCGTCATCAGGCGTGTCCAGGCGTAGGCCGGCGAGATCACGACGGGCTTGCGTGGCAACGTGATTCAGGGCTGCCCTGGGCAGCGGGCGGACCTGGCCCGCGACGCGTTCTCCATCATCGTCGCGTATCCGCAGTCGGGCGAGCACGGTGCCGTCGTCGGCAGACAGCAACGAGTCGGCGGGGTCTTCGATATCTGGATGTAAGGGCACATACCCACCGTAGTGTCCCGGGACCGGGTCGACTTTGCTCTCGACGTCTGGTTCTGTGCGGTCGGCTCAGGACGTGGTACCGGCGTCGCAACCAAGTCTGTTTCCCTGAGCCCCGCCGTGTCGTTTGATCGGTGAGCTCATAGGTGCTGTGGCACAGACATGATGACGGCCCGAGTTGCTGGCGGCCGGGATCGGCCCCAGGCCGCATGCCCGGCCGCCGAGCGGGCGCAGGGCCGCGAGGGCCGCCCTTGACAGCCTCGCACGAGGACAACTCAAGAGTGAATCGGGCACGCAACGCAAGCAAGAGCGACAAGGCCGAATAACGATCAAAGCCCAGCCGGGGAAAACGATCCCTGGCCTGGGCTTTCGTGTGGGTGGAGCCTAGGAGATTCGAACTCCTGACATCCTGCTTGCAAAGCAGGCGCTCTGCCAACTGAGCTAAGGCCCCTTGTCGGTGGACAGCTTACCGGGAGGAGGTGGCTACTGGTGCGTTGGCGGGGTCGCCGTCGAGGACGAGGGCGGGGAAGTCGGCGATGGAGTCGATGACCGTGGTGGCGCCGCCGCGGAGGAGGCGTTCGCGGCTGTGGACGCCGGACAGGACCCCGGCCACGACGGAGGCGCCCGCTCGGCTGCCGCAGAGCATGTCGCTCTCGGAGTCGCCCACGACGGCGACCTGGCGGACGTCGTCGACGCGCAGGCGCAGCAGGGCCGTGAGGACCATGTCGGGCCAGGGGCGGCCGCGGCCGGCGTCCTCGGGGCAGAGGGCGAGGTCGATCTTGTCCATCCAGCCGACGACTCCGAGGACGCGGCCGAGGGTGCGGCGGCTGAAACCGGTGATGACGCAGATCTTCACGTCGGCGGCGCGGAGCTTCTCCAGGGCCTCGACGGTGCCGGGGACGGGGAACAGGCCGGCGCGGTCGATGGCGTCCTCGTAGGAGCGCTCGAAGGTGAGGTTGGCCGCCTGGGCCTGCGCCTCGTTGGTGGGGAAGATGCCGCGGAAGACCTCGATCTTGGGGCATCCCCGGGACCGATGCACGTGCACCATGGCGCGCGCATATGCCCCGGTCCCGGGGACTATGCCCTGCGTCGCGATCGCCTCGGCGAACGCCCGCTCCACCATGGCGATGTCACCGATCGTGGTGCCGGCCAGATCGAGGCAGGCGAGCTTGATGGGTGAGGCGTCGGTCATGCCGTCACCTCCGCCTTGATCCAGAGCCATCACGCACCCGCTCGGCTGCCCGGGTGGTCAGTTCTCGCTGCCGGTGGCCTCAGTCCACAGGTCGAGCTCGGCGCGATCGGCCTGAACCTTGCGCCAGACCAGCAGCCCCCCAAGGGCGACGAGCGCGAGAACGAGCAGCTTCTTCACGGTGTGACCCCACTTCTCAACGGTCCCATCAGCCAGGGATGGGACGACGCCGGGTTCCTAACAGATGCTTGCAGCCTAGCAAGGGATCGGCTTCCTCCCTTGTTCGGCGGAGAAGCGGTTGTCCACAATCTTCTGATACGGAACCCGCTTCGCGGCATCCGTTACGAGTATCGGCCCTTCAGGTAAGAGCCGACCAACGGCTTGATCAGGGGCTACTCCGTACAAGGTCAGGATGCTCCGGTGCGCGCCCGGTGTCCAGGCCCGTTTTCGACCGGGTCAGGCCAGGTCGTAGTCGAGGGTGTAGGTGTGGGCGCCGTCGTCGTTGGCGATCTGGCCTCCGCCGCGGATGCCGAGGAGTTCGCCGGTGCCGGAGTCGGGGACGACGGTCCAGCTCAGCGACTGTTCGCCGGCGGATCCTGTGGCGCTGTGGTGCAGGACGAAGGTGCCCTTGCGGCCGTGGAGGGTGCCGGTGAAGCGTTCGAGGCCCACGTAGGCGGCCGAGCCCTCGACCTGGGTCATGGCGGTGAGGATGTCGGTGGTGCTGCCGCCCTCCAGGTCGCCGCGGAAGGTCTTGGTGATGTGGACGCGCGACAGCGTCGCGCCCTCGCGCTCGTCGTAGGTCTCGGGCTCCCAGCCTTCGATGTCGAACGCGCCGTTCGCTCGTGGCACAGTGGCCTCCCTGCTCGTGATGGTGATGCGGTGGTGATGGGGTAACTCTGCCGCGCATGGCTGTCAGCTCCTGGCAGGTTTCCGTCCGCCCATCGAATCGCCCGAATACGCATATCTCCGGACATCGACCGGCACATCACCCCGCCGATAGCATGCGAACCGCGGCGCGCGCACGTCACCGGGGCGCCATCGAGCGGTCGGTGACCTCATTCACCCTGGGAGAGGTATATGGCCCTGTTCGACCTGCCGTTGTCGGAACTGCGCGAGTACCGTCCGGAGCGCGACGAGCCCGCGGACTTCGACGCGTTCTGGAAGAAGACCCTCGACGAGGCCGCCGGCCACGACCTCGCGCCCGACTTCGCCGACTTCGACGCCCCGCTCACCGGGGTGCGGGTGCAGGACACCACCTTCGCCGGTTGGGGCGGCGACCCGATCAAGGCGTGGATTCTGGTGCCGGAGGGCGCCGGCCGGGTGCCGTGCGTCGTCCAGTACATCGGTTACTCCGGCGGGCGGGGGCTGCCCGTCGACCACACGGTGTGGCCGGCCGCCGGCCTCGCGGTGCTGGTGGTGGACACGCGCGGCCAGGGCGGCGCCAACATCTACCACCCCGGTTCGACCGGCGACCCGCACGGCGGCGACCACCCCCAGGCGCCCGGCATGATGACCAGGGGTGTGCTCGACCCCGAGCAGTACTACTACCGCCGCGTCTTCACCGACGCCGTGCGCGCGGTGGACGTGGCCGCCTCCCACCCCGCCGTGGACCCCGAGCGCATCGCGGTGGCCGGCATCAGCCAGGGCGGCGGCATCGCGCAGGCCACCGCGGCGTTGCAGCCGAAGGTCAAGGCCGCGCTGATCGACGTGCCGTTCCTGACGCACTTCCGCAGGGCGGTGGAGATCACCGACAGCTTCCCGTACCAGGAGCTCGTGCAGTTCATGTCGTCCCTGCGCGACAGCGAGGAACGGGTGTTCCGCACGCTGTCGTACTTCGACGGGCTGAACTTCGCCGCCCGCGGCCGGGTGCCGGCCCTGTACTCGGTGGCGCTGATGGACCTCATCTGCCCGCCGTCCACGGTCTTCGGCGCCTACAACCACTGGGCGGGGCGCAAGGACATCTCGGTGTACCCGTGGAACGGCCACGAGGGCGGGGGCAGCCGGCAGCGCGACGAGCAGCTGCGCTACCTGCGGGAGCTCTTCTCCATCGGCTGACGCAGGACCCTCTCCGCGAGGCGGGCCGGGTCGCCGCCCGGCTCAGCTCGCCGGCGGAGACGCCGCGTACGCGCGGGCGATCTCGCGCGCCGTGGCCAGCAGCGGCTCGACCAGCCGGGGCAGCTCCCGGGCCCTGCGGGAGGAGACGACGACGCCGAGGGCGGCGATGGGCACACCGTCGCCGCCACCACCCTCACCACCACCGCGGTCCCGGTGGATCGGGGCCGCGACCGAGCAGGAGCCGGGCGTCATCTCCTCGTAGGTGAAGGCGTACCCCTGGGTGCGCACGGAGGCCAGCTCGCGCGCGAGCCGTCCCGGTTCGGTGACGGTGTGCGGGGTGGGCCTTTCGAGCGTGCGGGCGAGATAGGACGTGACGAACCACTCGGACTCGTAGGCGAGGAGCACCTTGCCGACGCCGGTGGGGTGCATGGGCAGGCGCCCGCCCGTGCGGGAGACGATCGGCACGGCGCGGCGCCCGTACACCTTGTGGACGTAGAGCACCTCCATTCCGTCACGCACCGCCAGATGGACGTTCTCGCCGGTCTCGGCGTACAGGTCCTGGATCCAGGGGTGGGCCACCTCCAGCAGGCGGCGCGGAGCGAGCTGGCCGAGCTCCCAGAGCCGGTGCCCGATGTGGTAGCACCCGCGGTCGTCGCGGCCGAGCATCCGGGCGGCCTCCAGCTCGCGGGCGAGCCGGTGGACGGTGGTCAGGGCCACGCCACTGCGCCGCGCGATGTCGGTGAGGGTGAGCGCGCTGTGGTCGGCGTCGAAGGCGCCGAGGACGGCCAGCACGCGGGAGGTCACCGATCGGCCGGGTTCGCGGGATCCTCCGGCCATCCACCCTCCCCTGATCGTCCACAGGCTGTGGATATTGTGCCACCTTTCCGCTGAGTGGAAGCGCCCGCTCGTGTCCCCGCCCCACGGCGCAGGATGCTTCGTCGTATGCGCACTCAGGTCGGCATCATCGGAGCGGGCCCCGCGGGCCTCCTGCTTTCCCATCTCCTCCACCTCAGGGGCATCTCCTCGGTGGTGCTGGAGCGTCACAGCCGCGACCACGTGGAACGCCGGGTGCGGGCCGGCGTCCTGGAGCAGGGCACGGTCGACACCCTCGTGGCCGCCGGCGTGGGCGACCGGCTCCGCCGCGAGGGCCTGCCGCACCAGGGCATCGAGCTGAGGTACGGCGGCGCGGGGCACCGCGTCGCGTTCGAGAAGCTCGTCCCGGGGCGGTCGATCACCGTCTACGGTCAGCAGGAGGTCGTCAAGGACCTGATCGCGGCGCGACTCGCCGACGGCGGGGACGTCCGGTTCGAGGTCGACGACGTGATCCCGCACGATCTCGACACCGACCGGCCGTATCTCACCTTCGGCGGTGAGCGGCTCGACTGCGACTTCGTCGCCGGGTGCGACGGCTTCCACGGGGTTTCGCGCCCATCGATCCCGGCGGGCGCGCTGACGGAGTACGAGCGGGAGTACCCCTTCGCCTGGCTCGGCATCCTGGCCAGGGTGCGGCCGTCGGCGGAGGAGCTGATCTACGCGCGCACGGACCGGGGCTTCGCCCTGCACAGCATGCGCTCCCCGGAGGTCAGCCGCTTCTACCTGCAGGTGGCGCCGGACGAGGATGTCGCGGCCTGGCCCGACGAGCGCGTGTGGGCGGAGCTGAAGGCCCGCCTGGAGACGGTCCCCGGCTTCGTCCTGGCCACCGGGGAGATCCTGGAGAAGAGCGTGACGCCCATGCGGAGCTTCGTGGCCGAGCCCATGCAGTACGGGCGGCTGTTCCTGGCCGGGGACGCCGCGCACATCGTCCCGCCGACCGGCGCCAAGGGCCTCAACCTGGCGGTGGCGGACGTGCGCGTGCTGACCGAGGCGCTGGCCCTGTGGTACGCGACCGGATCGCGCGACGCGCTGGACGGCTACTCGCGGACGTGCCTGAGCAGGGTGTGGCGGGCCCAGCACTTCTCCTGGTGGATGACGACGCTGCTGCACACCTTCGACTCCGAGGACCCCTACGGCCGGCGGCTCCAGCTGTCCTACCTGGACTACGTGACCTCGTCGGAGGCGGCGGCGGCGACGCTGGCGGAGAACTACGTGGGGCTGCCCTTCGAGCAGTCCCCGACCCCCGGAGGGCTCCCTCCCGACCACTTTGCATAACCTGAAATATCAGGGAACGGGGGGTCGAAATGTCTGATCCGACCGAAGCGAGCGTGTACTTCATCGGCAACGCCACGACGCTGATCCGCTGCCAGGGCTTCACACTGCTGACCGATCCGAACTTCCTGCACCGGGGGCAGCGCGCGTACCTCGGCTGGGGCATCAGCACGCGCCGCCGCACCGATCCGGCGATGGAGATCGGGCGGCTGCCGGCCATCGACGCCGTCGTGCTGTCCCACATGCACGGCGACCACTGGGACCGGGTCGCCCGGCAGGGCCTGGACAGGCGTCTGCCGATCTTCACCACCCCGCACGCCGCCGAGCGGCTCAGGCGTCAGGGGTTCGGCAACGCGATCGGCCTTTCGACCTGGCAGGACCGGGTGATGCTGCGGGACGGCCGCCGCCTGAAGATCACCGCGCTGCCGGCGCGTCACGCGCCCGGACCGGCCGAGCGTCTGCTGCCGCCGGTCATGGGCGGCATGCTGGAGTTCGGCGGGGAGGACGGCAAGGTCGACCTGCGCCTGCACATCAGCGGGGACACGCTGCTGGACGATCGCCTGAACGCGATCCCCCGGCGTTTCCCCGACATCGACGTCGCCATCGTGCACCTGGGCGGCACTAAGCTGCTCGGCACTCTGCTGGTCACCATGGACGGGATGCAGGGCGCCCAGTGGGTCGAGCTGATCGGCGCCGACCACACCGTGCCCGTCCACTACGACGACTACGAGGCCTTCAGCTCGGGGCTGGACGACTTCCGCCGGCACGTCAACCGCCTCGGGCTCGCGGACCGGGTGCACTATGTCGCCCGCGGCGAGACCTACCACGTCCTCGGCCGCAGGACCGGACGAGCCGGGCGGGCCGGGCGCGAGAGCCACTGACGCGATGGGCGAGGTCCTCGTCGGCACGGCGTCGTGGACGGACAAGACGCTGCTGGCGTCGGGGTGGTACCCGCCGCGGGTCACGACGGCCGAGGAGCGGCTGCGGTTCTACGCGGGCCACTTCCCGCTCGTCGAGGTCGACTCGACCTACTACGCGCCGCCCTCGCAGGAAACCGCGCGGTTGTGGGCCGAGCGGACCCGGCCGGGGTTCGTCTTCGACGTCAAGGCGTTCTCGCTGCTCACCGGCCATCCCACCCGTCCGGCGGCGCTGCCGCGGCGGCTGCGGCCGGGCGGCGACGCGGGACCGGCGGCCGACGGGGACGGCGCGGGGAAGAAGAACCTGTACGCGGCCGACCTTCCGCCGGGCGTCGTGGACCAGGTGTGGGAGGCGTTCGTGTCCGCGCTGCTGCCGCTCCAGGAGGCGGGCAGGCTCGGGGCGGTGCTGTTCCAGTTCCCCCGCTGGTTCCCCATCGGCGAGCGCAACAAGCGGTACATCCTGGAATGCAAGCGCCGCTGCGAACCGCTGCCCATCTCGGTGGAGTTCCGCAACCGGACGTGGATGTCCGCGGAGAACCGCGCCGAGACGCTGGACTTCCTGCGTTCGTACGCCATCCCGTACGTGTGCGTGGACATGCCGCAGGGGCACCCGTGCTCGGTGCCGCCGGTGGTCGCGGCGACCTCCGGCCTCGCGGTGGTGCGGTTCCACGGCCACAGCGCGAAGTGGACCAGCCATGACATCCACGAGAAGTTCGGCTACCTGTACTCGCCGGAGGAACTGCGGGAGTGGTCGCCGCGGCTGCGCGAACTGGCGGGCGAGGCCGACACCACGCACGTCCTGATGAACAACTGCTACCGCGACTACGCCCAGACCAACGCCGGGCAACTGGCCGCTCTGCTGCGGGACGCGGCGGACGTCCCGGTGCGTCCCGCGCCCGCGCCGTCCGAGTGAACCTTCGCCGGGCCCGGCGCCGGCGGCCGGCCGTTGGACGGCCGCCGGAACCGGTCTTCGGGCTCAGGCCCTGCGGACGCCGAGGAGGGCGTCGTAGGCGGGCTTGTGCGCCAGGTTCTCGTCCGTGATGCAGGCGGCGCCCTCACCGGTGAAGACGCCGGGGACCCACGAGTGGCGGTCGGTGAAGCCCCAGACGGTGAACTCGACGCAGCGCCGGTTGGCGGCGCAGGTGGACAGCATGCGCCGGTAGTAGTCGGCCTGGGTGGCGAGCTTCTCCGGCGTGACCGGCAGGACCATGCGCACGTCCGCCTCGGTGATCGCGGCCTCCAGGCCGAGGTCGGTGAACTGGCGCATGACGGCGGGGAAGTCGCCGGGGTAGTCGTACTGGATGCCCAGGTGCCCCTGGAAGCCGATGCCGTCGATCTGCACGTGCTTGGACTTGAGGTCCTTGACGATGTTCAGCGTCTGGGCGATCTTGGCGGTGTTCCACTCGAGGTTGTAGTCGTTGATGTAGAGCTTGGCGTGCGGATCGGCCTGGTGCGCCCAGCGGAAGGCGTCGGCGATGTAGCCGGGGCCGAGGGTGGTCAGCCAGATGCTCTGGCGCAGGTTGCCCTCGTCGTCCACCACCTCGTTCACCACGTCCCAGGCGCGGATCCTGCCGCGGTAGCGGCCGACCTCGGTGAAGATGTGGTCGCGGAGGATCCTGCGCAGCTCCTTGGCGTCGATGCTGCCGTCGGCGACGCCTTCGGTGAGCCAGGCGGGAATCTGGTTGTGCCAGATGAGGTTGTGCCCGCGCACGTGCTGGCCGTTGCGCTGGGCGTTCCTGACCAGCGCGTCGGCGCCCTCCCAGGTGTAGACGCCGCGCTGGGGCTCCACCGACTCCCACTTCATCGCGTTCTCGGCGGTGACGTGGGTGAACTCGCGGTTGAGCAGTTGGCGGTAGTCGGCCTCGTCGGCCAGGGCGGTGACGTCGACGGCCGAGCCGATGTACACCTTCAGCTTGTGCGCCAGCTCGCGCAGGTCGTCCGGCGCCCTGCCGCCGCCCGTGCCGGCGCTCGCCGGCGAGGGTACGGCCAGCGCGAGCGCGATGGCGATCAGTCCCAGCATGAGACGTTTCATAGATCCTCGCTCGTGATGTTCGATGACGACTTCGTAGCCCCCGACGGCAGGTCATGGTCCCGGCGTTCCGAAAGTTTCGGACCATTCCCGAGATGTTTCGTGCGGTGCCCTGCAACGTAGATCTAACGCAGGCGATCGTCAACGGGCGGGGCGCGGACGGAGACCGGTGGAGCGATCCGAGGGGCGCGGGCGTGAAACTTTCGCGGCCCTCTTCCGGGATGGAGTCCGAAATGCCGGAAGGCTTTCGGACCCGCCTTCCGGGGCGGTCGCCGCGCGGCGGAGGTCGCCGCCACCGGCGTCCGCGCCCGCCCGCGAGGGACCGCGGCCGACGCCACGCGAGACGGCCGGCGAACGCGCGCGCCCGTCCGGCGCTGCCTGCACGAACATGATTCAGTTTCAGATCTTGTGGATGATCGGCCAGGCGTATCACCCTTCAGTGGCCTCAATGGTGAAATGCGCACGAGCCGGCGAATGACATGGTGCGGCGCCTTGTTTTCGGTCATGACGCGCCGTCCCAAAATAGGGCGGCCTCCGCATCGGCGCTCGAGGGAGAAGCGCGCGGAGCCTCCCCTACCGGATTTGTCTACCTGCGGAAACACCGCTTGCAGAGCATGCTGACTCGTGCTCTTATTGAGTCACGAACTCCCCACATAGCAGGTCAAAGCCGTCCTTTATGCATCTACGCCTCATCTTGTCGATAAACAGCCGACATCCTGACTGATGGAGGTGCGTTCGTGAACAGCATGGTGATTTCGCGTGAAGCGTCGGTGGATGACGCTTTCCGCCCACGCACGGCCGCGGATGGACATTGTTAGGGCCTGTCGGTGGTTCGGCATATGATCTTTCCGGCCGCGTGCCCATGCCCCCGGTCACCGTGGACCTGTGCTCGTCGCGCGGCGTCGTGACATGGTCGCCACCGGAGCCGTACGACCCCCTGACCGCGACTCCGTGCGTCGTCCTGGCCGACCGGGCCGGGTGCGGCGAGTTCCCCCTCCTGCAGACCCTGTTGTGCCGTCTCGGCGTGCCGAGCGTGCGGATCGACGCCGAGGGCGTGTCGGCGTTGGACCTGTCGTTCCGGCTCGGCGGCGGCTCCCTCACCCTGGACGACGGCTCCCTCACCCTGGACGGCCGCCGCGTCGCCCCGACCGTCGTCTGGGCGCGGCACTTCTCACCGCGGGCGATGCCGCGCACGGGCGGCCCGGCCGCGGCCATGGTGCGCGCCGACTCGTGGACGGCCCTGGTGCGGCAGCTCGCCTCGCTGGCGCCATCGAGCCTTCCCGGAGGGAGTCCCGGCCACCTCGAACAGCTCGCCGGCGCCGCGCGGGCCGGCGTCCGCGTTCCCGAGACGGTCGTCACCACCGACCCCGCGGCGGTCCCCGCGCGCTCGGCGGCCCGCCGGTTCGTGGTCAAGGTGGTGGACGAGCACTTCCTCGAGACGGCGCCGGGGCTGCTGCTCGGGGTGTTCCCGCAGGTCCTGGAGCGCGAGGAGCTGGCGCGCCTGCCGGCGCCGGACTTCCCCGTGATGGTGCAGGAGCACGTCGAGCACGACGCGGAGCTGCGGGTCTACTACCTGGACGGCGCCGTCCACGCCTACGCGGTCGACAAGCCTTCGCCCGACTCGCCGTGGCGCGAGGAAGCGCGGGTGCCGGTCACGCCGGCGGCCGTCCCCCCGGCGGCGGCCGCGGCCGTCCGCCGGCTCGCCCGGCTGTGGGGGCTGGCCTACGGCGCCTTCGATCTGCTCCTGGCCGGGACGGAGGTGGTGTTCCTGGAGGTCAACGTGGACGGCGACTGGCGCTGGTTCGAGTCCAGAGCCGGCGGGACCGCCGTCTCGAACGCCGTCGCCCTCATGATCAGAAAGCGCCATCTGGACGCGCTGCGGAGCGCCGGCGCTCCCCCTCCGATCGAGATCGTCGACTTCCTGCTCCTGGGCACGCCGATGGCCGGTGGGGCGCGGTGACCGTCACAGCGACGGCGCGAAATCAAGGACAGCTATGGGTAACGCGGCTTTTCGCCTTCACTGCTCGATACTCGGCCCGCTCGAGGTCCGGGTGGACGACTACACGGCGGTCATCGGCGCGCCCAAGCAGCGGCTGCTGCTGGCGATCCTGCTCTGCCACGCCAACGCCGTCATCCCGTCCGACCAGCTCATCGACGCGCTGTGGGGGGAGCGCCCGCCCCGGACCGCCCGCAAGAACCTGCAGGTCTACGTCTCGGGACTGCGGAAGATCTTCGGTGACCGGCTCAGCTTCGAAGGCTGGGGCTACCGGCTGTTCGCCGGGCGCGAAGAGCTGGACCTGCTGCGGTTCGTGGAGCTGGCCAGATCGGGCCGCGCCGCCGTCCGCGCCGGGGACCTCGCGGTCGCGGCCGAGCTGCTGGGGGAGGCCGTGCGCATGTGGCACGATCCCCCGCTGGCCGAGTTCTCCCACGTGCCCCTGGTCGCCGGGGAGCTGGCACGCTCCACCGACCTGTTCCTGTCGGTGTACGAGGACTGGGTGGAGCTGGAGATCGAACTGAGCCACCACGTCGAGGCCCTGGCCTCCCTGGACCTCCTCGCATCGCGCTTCCCCGCGCGCGAGCGCATCGCCGCGGCGCGGATGACCGCTCTGTACCGCTGCGGGCGCGCCTCGGAGGCCCTGTCGCACTTCGAGGGCCTGCGCCGCCACCTGGCCGCCGAGATCGGCCTGGACCCGAGCCCCGTGCTCAGGAACCTCTACCAGGAGATCCTGCGCGGCGAGGGACGGCGGACGGCGGACGGGGCGGGCCACGCCGGAGCCGGTCGCCCGCGCCCCATCCAGACCCTGGCCAACCAGCTACCGCGCGACATCTCCGACTTCGTCGGCCGGGAGCGGGAGGTGCGGCGCATCGTCGACGAGGCGGCCGCCGTCACCCTCATCACCGGCGGGCCGGGCATCGGCAAGACCGCCCTGGCCGTGCACGTCGCGCACATGCTGGCCCCCGGCTTCCCGGACGGCGCGCTCGTCGTCGCGCTGGGCCGTCACTGCGGCGACACCCGCGGCACCGTGGACCTCCAGCGGGAGCTTTTGGAGGGCGTCGGGCTGAACGTCGCGGGCATCCGCGACGACGACGTGCTGGCCTCGGTCTGGCGGTCCTGGCTCGCCAACCGCAAGATCCTGCTGGTACTGGACGACTCCCCCGACGAGTCCAGCGTCCGCATGCTGCTCCCCGGCACCACGGCGAGCAAGGTGCTGGTGACCAGCCGCAGCAGGCTCAGCGGGCTGGAGTCGGTGACCCGGGTCGGCCTGGAGGAGCTGTCGGCGGCCGAGGGCCTGGAGTTCATGGGCAGGCTGATCGGCCACGACCGGGTGTTCGGCGACCTGCCCGCCGTCACGGCGATCTTCGAGCAGTACGGGGTGTCCCCCCTGGCGCTGCGCCTGCTCGGCGGCAGGCTGTCCGGGCTGCGTCACGTGCCCCTGGCTCATCTCGCGGAGCGGCTGTACCGCTCGGAGAACATCCTGGACGAGTTCGTCGCGGGGGAGACCTCGCTGCGCGACCGGTTCGAGGAATGCTACAACCGGCCCTCCTGGGCGCACCGGCCGGCGTTCCTGGCCCTCGGCGCACTACCTGGGCCGCCGTTCGGCCACGACGAGCTGGTCGCCGCGCTGGAGGGCATCGTGACCTCGGCGGAGCGGGCCATCGAGTCGCTGCTGGAGGCCAACATCCTGTCGGTGCCCCAGAAGGCGGCCGACGAGGCCGAGGTGGTGGCCCACTCGATGGCCTACACCATGTCACCGCTCGCCCACCGTTTCGCGACCGAACTGCGCCGCCACCATGGACGCTGAGCCGCCTACGGAGCCCGCCTCGTCCGGGTGGTGACCCACACGGCCAGTTACGGCCCAGTTCGGGAACAGTATGGCGGTGGCATGGCGGCGCCATACTGCCGCCAAACCCTGCCTCACTAGCGTGTGGATCAGCAGTGGCCGGCAGGCCGCGGCGGGCGCGACCAGGAGGTGGCCGATGGACAGCCGCGAGATTCGGACCGGGCCGACGACGTTCGACGCGTTGGGGACCCTGCGCGAGGCCGGTCATCCGATCGACTTGCTCAGCGAGCGGCAGCGGCAGGTGTTCGCGGAGTTGAGCCGGCCGGAGGTCGAGCTGCTGAACTCCATCAAGACCCGCCTCGACGCCGTGGCGGGCGAGGTCGAGGGTCACGAAGTCAAGCTCGTATGACGGACCGGGCGCCCCGCCCCGCGCGCCGCAACGTCGTCGTCCTGTTCATCGACCTGGTCGGTTCCACCGAGCTCGCGGAACGGCTCGACCCCGAGCTGCTCCGGCACATCCTGGACCGGTACTACCAGGCGTGCACCTCGGGCATCGGCGAACACGGCGGCGTGGTCGAGAAGTTCATCGGCGACGCCATCATGGCCGTGTTCGGCATCCCCATCAGCAGCGAGGACGACGCCCTGCGCGCCGTCCGCGCCGCGCACACCGCCCTCGCGCGGGTGCGAGAACTGAGCGACGGGCTCGCGCCCACCCACGGGATCCGGCTGGAGGTGCACTGCGGCGTCTCCGCGGGCGAGGCGGTGGTCATCGACACGCCCGGCTCGGACCTGCGCGTCATCGGCGACACCGTCAACACCGCGGCCCGGCTGCAGTCGGCCGCGGGCGCCGGGGAGATCCTCGTCGGAGACGAGGTCGGGCGCATGGTCCGCGCGCAGGCGCGGCTGGTCTCGATGCCGCCGCTCACGCTGAAGGGCAAGAGCAACCCCGTGCGGGCGTGGCGGGTGGAGTCGCTGGAACCGGAGACCGGGGGACGCGACGAGGGCACCGTCCCGCTCGTCGGCCGCGACGACGAGATGGACCAGCTGCGCCAGGCGTACCGGCGCTCCTCCCGGGGCCGGCGGTGCTGCGTGGTCACGCTGCTCGGCACCCCCGGCATCGGCAAGTCGCGGCTCGTGCGCGACTTCGTCCACACGCTGCCGGAGGAGGTGACGGTGCTCGTCGGACGGTGCCGCTCGTACGGGGCGGGCATCACCTACCGCCCGGTGGCCGAGATGCTGGAAGCCCTCAACGGCTCCTGGACCGACATCGCCCCCCTGATGGAGCCGTCGAGTACGCCCGCGCTGCGCGGCCTGGTGACCGCCGACGCCTCCCGCTCCCCGCGCGGCGGCGAGGAGGCCGGCGTGGAGGAGATCTCGCGGGCGGTGCGCACCCTGTTCGAGGCGCTCGCGCGGCACCGGCCGCTCGTGGTGGTCTGGGAGGACCTCCACTGGGCCGAGCCGACGCTACTCGATCTGATCGACGACGTGGCGACGTGGCTGCTGGACGTGGCGGTCCTGCTGGTCTGCGTGGCCAGGCCCGAGCTGCTGGACGCGCGCCCGACCTGGGGCGGGGGCATGGCGTGCTCGTCCTCGCTGGAGCTCGGCGCGCTCGACCAGGACCAGATGCGGCTGCTGGTCGCCGCGCTCTCGGCCGGGCGGGCGCCGGAGCCCGAGGTGGTCGCCCACGGCGTGGACGCCCTGTGCGTGCGGGTCGCCGACGGCTCCGACGGAAACCCGCTGTTCGCCGAGCTGATGCTGGAGACGCTGGTCGAGGACGGGGAGGACGCGCCTCTGCCGCCCACGATCCAGGCCCTGCTCGGCGCCCGCCTGGACCGGCTCGGCGAGGGGGAGCGCGAGGTGCTGGAGCGGGCCGCGGCGATCGGCCACGTCTTCACCGCCGACCAGCTCGACCTGCTGTGCCGCGATGGCCTGGAGGAGCAGGACATGGGCGAGTCGCTGCGGCGCCTGCTGCGGCACCGCATGATCCGGCGGCGGGAGGCGCCCGGCTCCTTCCAGTTCACTCAGACCCTCACCCGGGACACCGTCTACGCCATGACCCGCAAGGAACTGCGGGCGAGCTGGCATCTGGCCCTGGCCGACCGGCTGACCGGGGCCGGCCGGCCGCACCCCGGCGGCTTTTACGAGGAGTCCTCCCACAGTGACCTGACCCACCACCTGGAGGCCGCCTGCCACCTCACCCGCGACGTCCGCCCCGACGACCCGTCCCTGCCGGCGCTCACCGAACGGGCCGCCCGCGCCCTCATCGACGAGGGCACCCAGGCGCTGCACCGCAACGATCTGCCCGCCGCCGTCGGCCTGCTCGAACGCGGACGCGACCTGCTGCCCGCGGGCGATCCCGAGCACCGTCCCCTCGCGGTGCGCATCTGCGACGCCGGGGTGGCCCGCGGCGACGGCGACCGGG
The DNA here is from genome assembly GCF_040607455.1 of Sphaerisporangium sp. NPDC005289. Taxonomy (NCBI): domain Bacteria; kingdom Bacillati; phylum Actinomycetota; class Actinomycetes; order Streptosporangiales; family Streptosporangiaceae; genus Sphaerisporangium; species Sphaerisporangium sp. NPDC005289. Next base: position 76,461 of record NZ_JBEXGS010000030.1, on the reverse strand, counting down.
CCTTCGCCGCGCTGGACACCGCCGAGCGGATGCTGCCCGACGACCGGCGCACCCGGCTCACCTGCGCGATCCAGCGCGAGACGCTCGCGGTGCGCTTCGGAACCCGCCCCGTGGACCACGGAGCGCTGCGCGAGATGCTGGCGGCCGACCCCGGCGATGACCTGGGCTGGTGCCGGTTCCACCAGCTCGAAGCGCTCGCCCGCACCGTCGAGGGGCGCTCCGGAGCCGCCGAGGACGCCCTGCGCGAGGGCCTGGTCCGCGCGCGGTCGCTCGGCGACCGGTACGAGGAGGACCGGCTGCTCAGCGGGCTGTGCGAGCTGGCGCAGTGGTCCCCCACGCCGCTGCGGGAGAGCCTCGCGCTGTGCGACGAGCTGTCGGCCAGGTTCGGCGGCGACCGTGCCCTGCTGGTCCCCGTGCTGCTCACCAGGGCGCGCCTGCTGGCCCTGTCCGGCGAGGTCACCGCCGCCCGGGCCGTGCTGGCCACCGCCGCGCGGCACGCCGGCGACCTGCACCTGGCCATGGCGGCGACCGCCGTGAACCAGGTCCGCGGGCTGGTCGAGTCGCTCGTCGGCCGGCACGCGGAGGCCGAGACCCTGTTCCGGCGGTGCGCGTCGGCCCTGCGCCGCGCCGGTCACACCTCGCCGGGCAGGACGCTGGAGGCGTACGCGGCGCGCGAGCTGCTGCGCCAAGGGCTGGTCTCCGAAGCAGGGGAGGCGCTGGACCGGCTGGAGGCCGAGGCCGGGCGCCCGCAGGTCCGCGGCGAGCTGGTCGTGCTCGCCGCGCGCGCCCGGATCGCCTCCCTCGGCGGCGACCACGGCGCCGCGCTCGCCTTCGCCGCCCGGGCACGGGAGGCGCTGGACCGCACCGACGACCCGTGCCTGCGCGGCGACGTGCTGACCGAGCTCGCCCGCGCCTACAGCGCGGCCGGACACGCCGCCGAGGCGGGCGACGCCGCGGAGCGCGCCGTGCACAGCTACCTGGCCAAAGGCGCCGGCCTGCCCGCGGGGCGGGTGCGCGCCTGGATCGCCGAACAGGAGGGACCCCGGTGACCCAGCCGCCCTGGCGCCGCGAACGCCGCGCGCACTTCCCCGGCCTGCCCGCCTGGAGCGCCGCCACCTCCCGGCTGGCCCTGGACGACTTCGGGGTCATCCGCCACGAGGAGGTCACCCAGCAGTGGGCATGGGGCGGCGGCCTGGGCGCCGGGGTGCGCGTCTGCGTGCTGGACACCGGCGTGGACGGCGCGCACCCGATGGTCGGCGCGCTCGAACGATCGCTCATGGTCGCCCACGACGGCGACGAGCTGACCATCGCCGACTGCGCGCCGGTCGACCCGGCCGGCCACGGCACGGCGTGCGCGGGGGTGATCCGGTCGATCGCCCCCGCGGTGAGCCTCACGTCGGTGCGGGTGCTGACCGACGGGCGCTCCGGCAGCGGCGCCGCCCTGCTGGCCGGGCTCCGCTGGGCCGTCGACGAGGGGTACGACCTCATCAACCTCAGCCTGTCGACCACCAGGAGCGAGTTCCTGCCGACGCTGCACGACCTGGCCGACCGCGCCTACTTCCGGCGGTGCCTGCTCGTCGCCGCCGCGCACAACATGCCGGTGCTGAGCTTCCCGTGGACCTTCTCCTCGGTCATCTCGGTGGCCAGCCACGACGAGCCGAACCCGATGACCTACTACTACAACCCCACCCCTCCGGCCGAGTTCTACGCACGCGGCGTGCGCGTCCCGGTGGCCTGGCCGGGCGGCCGGATGATCCGCAGCAGCGGCAACAGCTTCGCCGCGCCGCACATCACCGGCATCTGCGCGCTCATCCTCGGCAAGCATCCGTGGATGACGCCCTTCCAGCTCAAGTCGGTGCTCTACCTGGCCTCTGCCAACGTCGTCGCACGCAACGGAGACGCCCATGTACCTCTATGACCACCCGTCCGCCGGTGACGCCGAGATCACCGAGCGCAGGCTGCTGCAGTCCATCGTGGAGGTGGCTCGCGAGGTGTTCGACGCGGCGGCGTCGTCGGTGTTCCTCGTGGACCCCGACACCGGCGAGCTGGTCTTCGAGGCGGTGTCGGGCGAAGGGGAGGAGCACCTGCTGGGGACGCGGTTCCCGGCGGGCACGGGCATCGCGGGCTGGGTCGCGGCGAGCGGCCAGCCGATGATCGCCGACGACGTGGCCGAGACGCCGCAGTTCGCCAAGGACGCGGCCGAGTCGACCGGATACGTCCCCAGCAGCATCATGGCCGCGCCGCTCGTCCGGTACGAACGCTGCATCGGCGTCCTTGAGGTGCTCGACCGGGCGAGCGGCGGGTCACGGGGTGAGCTGGCCGAGGTGAACCTCCTCGGCCTGCTCGCGACCCAGGCGGCGTACGGGCTGGAGCTGCTGCTGCGGCTGCGGTCCGCGAGCGCCGCCGCCTCCCCCGGCGACGACGTGCACGTGCTGCTCCAGCGCATCTCGGCGCGGGTGCCCCGGGGAGCCGGGACGACCCACCCGACCGCCCTGAAGCTGCTCGCGGTGGCCGAGGAGCTGCTGTGACCTCCCGCCGCCCGGCCCCGTTCCCCCGCGACGCGGCGCCACCGGGACGGCCGGCGGGACCCGCCTCGTCTCGATCAGCCCGATGACAGGTTCAGCGCGCGCCGCAGGAAGTCCAGCTGGTGGAGCAGCAGGTTCTCCTGCACCGACTCGTCGGAGGGCAGATGCGTCGCGCGGGGGAGCGGCAGCACCTCGTGCGGCCGTCCCGCCGCCAGCAGCGCGGCCGAGAACCGCAGGGTGTGCGCCGCCACCACGTTGTCGTCCGCCAGCCCGTGCACCATCAGCAATGGACGGCTCAGTGCGGACGCCTCAAGGATCGGCGAGCAGCGGTCGTAGGCCTCCGGGTGCTCGGCGGGGTGGCCGAGGTGCCGCTCCCGCCAGTGCGTGTCGTACAACCGCTGGTCGGTGACCGGGGCGCCGGCGACGGCGGCGTGGAAGACGTCCGGGCGCCGCAGCACCGCCAGGGCCGCGAGGTACCCGCCGAAAGACCAGCCCCGGACGGCGACCCGGCTCAGGTCCAGCGCCGGACGCAGCCGCGCCGCCTCCCGCAGCGCCGTGACCTGGTCCTCCAGCACCGGGCCCGCGAGGTCGAGGTGGACGGCCCGCTCCCACGCCGGGCCCCGCCCGGGCGTGCCGCGCCCGTCCACCGCGAGCACCGCGAACCCCTGTTCGGCGAACCACTGCGACACGTAGGCCCACCAGGCCCGCTCGGCGGTCACCTTCCGCATCGCGGGCCCGCCGTAGGGGTCCATGAGCACCGGCAGCGGGCCGTCGCGGTGCCAGGAGGGCAGGAACAGCGCGGCGCGCAGCTCGCGAGGGCCGAGCACCAGCATCTCGACCCGCGGCTCCAGCACCGGTCGCTCGGCCGCCGAAGCGATCTCCACCCCGACCGCCTCACGCGCCTGCGTGGCCTGCTCCGCCGACCCCTGGACCGCCTCGCGTACCTGCACGGCCTGCTCGCCCGACCCCTGGACCACCTGGCGTACCTGAGTGGCCTGCTCGCCCGACCCCTGGACCGCCTCGCGTGCCTGCGTGGCCCGCGCGGACGGTCCCCCGTCCGCGCTGGACGCGGCGTCGCGGAGCACGACCGCGCGGGTGCCCGAGCGGTCGAGGGTGCGGGAGACCAGCACGGTCGTGCCCGCGCGGTGCGTGCCGGTGTGCACGCCCGGCTCCCGGCTGACCCGCCGCGACCCCGAAACCGGGTCGTACACCCACAGATCAACGCACGTCGGGTCCTGGGCGGCGGCGAACAGCACCGTCTCGCCGTCCACCGCCAGCACCGCGTCGAGCTGGAGTCCCGGGGGAGTGACCGGGTGGCCGTCCGCGAGCAGCCTGCGCGTGTCGTCCAGGTCCGCGCTGGTCAGCAGGACGCCCCGCGCCGTGCGCGCCGGCAGGCCCGGCACCAGCTCCACCCAGGCCTCATCGCGCTGTTCGGCCAGCACCTCGGTCGCGCCGGTGGCGGGGTCGACGCCGAGAACCAGCACCCGGCGCTGGTCGCGGCTCTGCACGGCCGCGTAAGGTCCGCAGGCGTCCCACCCGGCCCCGGTCAGGTACTCGAGCGCCTCGGCGTCCCAGTCCACCGCCGTGGGACTCGCGCCCTCCGCGCCGTCCGCGTCGGCGATCCACAGGCTCACCTCGGCGTTGGCCGTGCCGGCGGCGGGGTACGGGAAGGAGACCGGCGGGCGGGAAGGGTCGGCGGGGTCGGCGATGTGCCAGCGCTGGACCCGGGCGGTGTCCACCCTGGCCACCAGCACCCTCCGCCCGTCCGGCGCCCACCAGTACCCGCGGTGGCGGCCCATCGACTCGGCGGCCACGTGCTCGGGAAGGCCGAAGACGACCTCGGGGCCGTCCGGCGCGGCGACCACCCAGTCCCGGCCGCCGTCGGCGTCCACCACGCGCAGCGCGCCGTCGCCGACGTAGGCGACGCGCCGCCCCGCCGGGTCCGGGCGCGGGTCGACGACCGGTTCGGCGGCCGGCAGGCGGCGCACCGCCCCGTCCGACGTGCGGCAGGTCCACAGGGCGCCGGACAGCGCGAAGGCCAGCACCTCGCAGGCGCCGTCGGCGGCGTAGGCGACGATGCCGGACGACAGCTCGCGGGCGCGTTCGCGGCGGATGCGCTCCTCGGGTGACAGCCGTTCCTCCTCGCCGCGCAGCAGCGTCAGCGGGTCCACCAGCAGCCGCTCCCGCCCGGTCGCGACGTCCAGCGCCCACAGGCAGGAGACCGGGTCGTCCCCCGCCCTGGTGCGCAGGAAGAAGACCGTGCCGCCGTCGGGCGACACCGTGAAATGGCGGGGCACGCCGAGCGAGAACCGCCGGGTGCGGGCGAGCTGCCGCGGCAGCGAGATCGGCGGGGACGGCGGTGACGCGGCGGACGGCGATGATGCGGCGTTCGGGGGTGACGCGGCGGGTGGGGGTGACGCCGGGACCGGGGATGCGGGGGAAATGGCCATGCTTCTCCTTCGTCGAGACGCCGGCCACCGCACCGCGTTCCGCTCTCAGGGCAGGACGCGCGACGGCGGCCGTGCGACCGGCGCGTGCGCGCCGATGGACACCTGAAAAGCAGGATGGCCGCCCCCGGAACCGGGAAAGCGGCCTTGTACAGGGAGAAAGTCTACCACTCCTGCCCGTACAGCCTCCTCCGTCGCGACGACTAGGGAGAGGCCGGCCTCGGCGCACCCGCCCGGACGTCCATTGACCGGTCAGGACAACGGCACGCCCGACGCCCACGTCTCGCGGTAGGCCGCGACGAGCCACCGGTCGACGCGGTCCATGTCGGGGTGCTCGGGCAGGTCACAGACCGGGATGAGCCGCTCGAGCCTGTCCTCCAGGTCGGCGGCGAGGGCCAGGGCCTCCTCCCTGGTGTGCGCGCCCTGCCGCATGCCGACGATGAGCGACCGCCAGGGCTCCGGCATGGGCAGGGTGATGCTGCCCGTCTCGAGCAGTTCGACGCCCTGGACGCCGAGGCGAACCATGTGCCCGGCGTATTTCGTGTCGTATCCGTACCGCGCGATGAGTTCGGGCCGGTTGGTGCGCTTGCCCTGCGGGTGGTCCACCATGCGGTCGCGCTGCGAGCGCAGGTAGCCGAGGAACCGGTGGCCTGCCTGCCGGGACAGCACCAGGCCCGGGTCCGCGCGCAGGTCGCGCCCGAGGTCGGTGACCGACACGATCTCGGACTAGGGGACGAACAGCGGCAGCAGCACGGTGGGGTTGCCGCCCACGGCCAGGCGCATCCACTTACGCAACGAGTACACGGTCAGGTCGAGATCACCCGGGCCGGAGCGGACGCCTTCGGGCTGGGTGCGGTAGACGTACTTGTCGAAATGGCGCAGGCCGATGACGTAGTCCGGCGGTTCCAGGCAGATGCCCATCTCGTCGCGGTCGTCGGTGCCGACGATGGCCGTACCGTGCACGCCGGAGCCCACCTGGCAGCGCAGGATGGTCATCGCGCCCGCGATGGCCTCGTGCTCGGGGGTGGAGTGCTTGGTCCAGCTCAACGGACGCCACCTCTCTCTCGCTACGTGACCGCCGATCACCTCTGGCCACGTGATCGGCTCTCGCGCCGTGACTCCGGATCATCTCTCGCGCCGCCTGCCTGGAGCAACGGAGTTATCCCCAGGGTGCCTCCGCCCCCGCGTGAACGCCTCGTTCTCGGTGGATCATGCTCGGAGCCGTTTCCCCGACCCCGGCGCCCGGGCGTGGTGAACCTTTCACGCCCGCTCCCCCTTCTCTGCACCACGATCCAGGTCACGCGCGCCCGGATCCGCCCGGGCGGGCGCGACCTGGCCGGGCGCCATCCGCGATGCGATAGTGCGGGTGCCACTCGCCTCCCGGACGCGAGCCTCCGCGTACAGGGCGAGCGGTCCCCCTTATCCGGCCGCAGGAGGATCGCATGCGCAAAATCAGAGCCCTACTCGTCTCGGCCGCCCTGGCCGCCGGCCTGTCGCTGTCGCTGGGCACGGCGCCCGCCCAAGCCGACAGCATCCGGTACGTCTACTTCCTGTACTCGGACTGCGTGAACGGCGGGCAGCTCGGCATCCAGTGGGGCTGGTGGACCTCCTACTACTGCTCCTATCAGAGCGTCGGCCCCAGCGACTACCGGTACTTCCTCTACGCCTGACACCCGCCGGCGTACCTGGGGCAACAAGCACGCAGTGCGCGGCGCGGGCGGCCACCCGCGCCGCGCGCCCACTTCCTCGGACCCGCCGCGCTCAGTCGCGGCGCAGGTACAGCCGCACCGCGTAACCGAGGACGCGGGTGACCTCGGCCTGCCGGTAGTGGTCCTTGAGCAGACGGCGCTTCGCCTCGTCCCGCGGCGACGCCAGGTCGCTCTCCTTGGGGTAGGAGCGGCTGACCACCCACACGCGCTCCGCCCAGCCGATCGCGGCCTCGACGTCCTCGCCGGGGAGCTCACGCCCGACGAGCGTCCCGGAAGCGGCTCCCGACAGCCTGAGCGCCGCATCACGCGTCAGACGGACCTCGCGGGGATACGCCTCGGCCACCAGGCGCCGGGCGAAGGCGCGGACGTGCTCGCCGAGCGCGGCCAGGGCCGGGAAGGCCGCGGTCAAGGCCTGCAGGTGCTGGTGTTCGTCGGCGTCGAGGCTGTCGGGGTGGCGGAGGAACCAGCCGGTGGCCTGGCGGACGGTAGGCGGGGATGGCGGCGGCAGGGCGATGGTGGTCTTGGACCTCCAGGGCTGGACGTACTCGCGCACGGACCTGCGTGTGCCGCGAAGCCCACGGCCGTGATCTCCTGGTAGAGCTGCTCGGCGTTGGTGCAAGCTATGCCCAAGGCGGCGGCTTCACCCCCCCAGGCTACGTTGGAGTCGCGGCAGGACCCGTCACCCGGGCTTATCTCCGGGGCAGCTCGGCCGGTACGCCACGCCATGGATGCGCTGCCGCCATTCCTCTGGCGTAAATCCCCGCCCGGCGATACCGCAGACTGCGCCGAGAAGATCGCGCGGCGAGGTCACATCCCAAAAGCGCACCGTTCCGTCATATCCGACGGTGACCAAGCGCGTGCCGTCCGGGAAGAAGACCGCGTCGAGCACCGGGCCGTTGTGGCCGGTTAGCGGAGCGCCGAGCTGCCGGTGGGTGGCCACGTCCCAAACGCGCACCGTCCCGTCGTGTCCGGCGGAGGCCAGGCGCGCACCGTCCGGGCTGAAGGAGACCGACGACACCTCGCCCTCATGCCCGAGCAGTGGGGCGCCGACCTGGCGACCGGCCGTCACGTCCCAGATGCGCACGCTCCCGTCCTCGCCCGCCGAGGCCAGGCGGGTGCCGTCCGGGCTGAAGGCCACCTCTGGCACCGGGCCGTTGTGGCCGGTTAGCGGAGCGCCGAGCTGCCGGTGGGTGGCCACGTCCCAAACGCGCACCGTCCCGTCCGTCCCGCCGGAAGCCAGCCGGGAACCGTCCCGCGCGACGGCCACCGACTGCACCGCGTCGACGTGGCTGGTCAGCAAAGGACCGTCCTGCTTGCGGGCGCCCACGTCCCACCATCTGAGCGTCTCGTCCAGCATCGCAGTTACCAGGCGGGCGCCGTCCGCGCTGAAGGCGAGCGTCTCGACGCTGTCCGAACTGCCCTTGAGTACCGGATCGACGTGGCTGGTACGCAGCACGCCGAGCGGCTCATGGCCGGCGATCCCCCATAGCCGCACCGTCCAGTCCTGCCCGGCACTGGCCAGGCGGGAGCCGTCGGGGCTGAAGACGACCGCGTACACCAGCTCGTGGTGGCCGATCAGCGGGACGCCCAGCTTCCTGCCGGTGCGCGCGTCCCAAATGCACACGGTGCCGTCAGCCCCGCCGGTGGCCAAGCGCGCGCCATCCGGACTCACGGCCACGGCCGAAAAGCGGCGGTTGGCGCGGGCGAGCGGGGCGCCGAGCTGCCGGTAGATGGAGGCGTCCCACAGGCGCGCCGTTCCGTCCCATCCGGTGGACGCCAGCCGTGCGCCGTCCGGGCTAAAGGCCAGCGCGAGCACCGAGCCGGTGTGCCCGGCCAGTGGGGCGCCGAGCTGCCTGTGGTTGCCCGCGTCCCACAGCCGGATCGTCCCGTCCGCCCCAGCGGTGGCCAGCCGGGAACCGTCGGGGCTGAACGCCACGTCCGTCGCGTTGTTGCCCTTCAGCGGGACGCCCACTTGTTTGCGGCCGGTCAGGTCCCATACGCGTACCGTATCGTCCAGCCCGAGGGTGGCCAGCTGGGCACCGCCGGGGCTGAACGCGACCGACAACACGTCTTCCTTGTAGGGCAACGGCGGGCCGAGCTGCTCGTGGGTAGAGGCGTCCCACAGCCGCACCGTCATGTCCTGCCCGGCAGTGGCGAGCCGGCGGCCATCCGGACTGAACTCCACCTCCTCCACCGATTCGCCGTGCCCCTTCAGGGGGGTGCCGAGCTGTCGACGGGTGGTGGCGTCCCAGAGCCGCACCGTGCCGTCCTCCCCAGCGGTGGCGATCCGTGTGCCGTCCGGGCTGAAGGCCACGTCGTCCACCGTTCCGTCGTGGCCATCCCTCGGAGTGCCGATCTCCTGGTGGTTGGTCACGTCCCACAGGTGCACCGCTCCGTCGTCCCCGGCGGTGGCCAGCCGCGCGCCGTCCGGGCTGAAGGCCACGGCGCCCAAGGCCACGGCCGACTCGTCGTTGTCGGGCTCATTCAACGGGGCGCCGATTTGCTTGCGGGCGCCCGCATCCCACAGCCGCACCGTGCCATCGTCCCCAGCGGTGGCGATCCGTGTGCCGTCCGGGCTGAAGGCCACGTCGACCACTACTCCGTCGTGGCCGGTCAGGACGGCGCGCCCGGGAAGGCCAGCGACCTCGGCCAGGGCTGCGCGGGCCTCTCCGGTGGGCGCGACGGCCCAGGCCGCGGCAGCTAGCCGAGCCGAGATCGCGGGGTGCTGAAATGGGACCTCACTGTCGGCGGCGACTTGGCGGGACTGGTTCTGGGCCACGCGGGCGAGCGCTAGGGCGCGCTCCCGGTCGGCGTCCCCGCCAGCTCGGATCGCGATCGCGGCGGCCGCAGCGAACGCCGTGAGCATGGCGACGAGGGCGCCGCTCCATACCAGCGGCTTGACCAGGCCGGTCCGGGAGAGCGCGATAGCCTCGTCGAGGTCGGCTGCCCAGACGGCGGGCACCCCAAGCTCCGACGCCAGGTGTTCGTGGTCCTGCTGCGACGCGGCGGGCAGGACCACCCGCAGCCGGGCGTCGCGGGCGGCCTCGAGCTTGCGGGAGTAACCGCCGACCGCTTCCATCGTGCCCTTGTGGTCGAGCGCGCCTGTCACTGCGCAGCGCGGGTCGAGCCCGCGCAGCCGTCTCGGAGCCAGCAGGCGGCGGCCGCGCAGTGCGGCCAGCTCGTGCAGGGCGACCCCGGCCGCCGCCCCGATCGAGTTTCCATGGATGTCATTACATGGCTGCTCGTCGTCCAGCACCGCCCAGGTGACGCAGCGGGCCGTGCCGGCAATGGGTGACAGGTTCCACGCGTTGCGGAGTGCCTCCATGAAGGCCGGGTCAGTGACCGTGAACGCCATGGAGTCCGGGTCGGGATGCAGTCCAGGAGGGCCGGGACGGGCACGAAGCCATAGGACGAGGCGCGCTCCCTCGCCCCCGCGGTCCACCAGGACGGGAACCCGAACGGACTCCTCGTGGCGCACCTGCACCTCCGACAACCGCACGGCCATGAGGGCGGCGAAGGGAGCGCTCGGGTGGGGACCGGCGGCCTGGAGCCGCAGCAGCAGGTCTCGTGTGGATCCGGGCAGCTCGTCCTGTCGGGTGACAAGGACCCCTGTGCTGCTCACGCTCATGCAGCCAGCTCGTTCCCAGTGCGCGAGCGCCTCTTCAAGCAGCTTGAGGTGCCGGACGGGCTCCGCCAGCGCGCGGGCGACGCCCACGACGGCGTAGGCGGCCGAGCACCAGGGGTGGACACCCCGCGGGGGCTCCAGGGGGTCTTCGTCTTGCCACCGAACGCCGCTCTCCGCCTCCAAGGCCCGCCAGTGCTCGTCCCCCGGACGCGGCAGGAGGGAGGGCAGCTCGTCCGGACTGTCGCGCAGGCAGGCGGCAACCTCGGCGACCCACTCCTGTCCGCGGCCGACGAACCGCTCCCGGAGCATCTCGGACGTCGCCGTCCGGTACGCGGGCTCCCCCGGCGGGCGGCCCGGCGTGTCGAGGGTCACGGGAGCGCTTCAGTGATCGCAGTCCGCAGCGGGTCGCCTTCGACTCGCTTCCTGGCGATCCGCCGCCAGAGGTTCATGCCCGCCTGGGACGACCCGCGCACGGATCGGCGCACTACCTCGATGTCGGCGGTCTTCAGCGACGACGGAGGCCGGGCAGGCGGGCGGAACTCGATCCGCACGTCGACGGCGCGGGTGCGGGCGATGACGCGGCCCTCCGCTGCCCCCTCCGTAGCGCCGATCAGCATCAGGTAGTCGGTTCCCGTGACGCGGACCGGCAGCAGCGTGTCCCGCCAGTCGGGCCGGGTGGTGACAAGGGAGATCTCGACCTGATCCATGCCGGGGCGGTTGTGGCAGCGAACCGTGGTGCCGTTGCCAAGGTCCCAGGCCGCCTGCATCGGGCGGGGCTCGTCAGCGGTGTGCGCGGCGGAGGGCTGCAGGCGCTTGAAGATGACGACGAGCCCGTCAGGATCGGCGTCCGACTCCAGGCGTGGTGGTGTGACGGCCGGGTCGGCGGTTGCGTCCCGCGCGGGCAGCGTCACGCCGAACAGACCGGCGAGCACGCGCCGCGCCAGGGAATGACCGGCGATGCTGGGCGGTCCGGCGGCGGGGAGCACGGTCCCGGACCGCAGCAAACCAGCCAGAACCCGCTGGGACAGAGTGTCACGCCTCATTGATGAGGCCCTCTCTGGCCGGAGCGGGCGCCGAGCCTGGATCAGCTCCGGCGACGGCGGCCGAGACCTTCGAGCTCGCGCCGAGCTGGGCCAGGACCGAGGGCGCGGAGAAGCCGAGGACGATGGCCACGTACTGCCCGCTGATCTGCCCGGTCATACCGAACAACATCGCGGCCGCAGCCCCCAGCGTGGCACGGAGCACGAACAGCCAGGCATGCGCCGGAAGGTCCAGGTACGCACGCATCGCCGGCGGCCTGCCCTTAATCCTTCCGGTCGCCGCGCGGCGGGCCTCCTGCCAGGCGCTGAGCCAGCGGAAGACGTTGAGGGCCTCGACTAGGGCTCCTCCTATGGCGCCGCACACGGCACATTGCCACCATTGCATGAATATCCTCCGCCGCGGTGCTTCCCGCCAACACCGTGACGCGTCGCCCTGCGGGGGTCCGCGGAAATCATGGCATGTGATGAAATCGATATTTGCCGCAGCGTTCGTTCCTGGTGCTGGTGCCACCGGGCTGGTCGCAGCGGTCCCGGTCTTCCCGGCGATATGCAGGGGCAGCGTGTAGTGGCTGGTGGTCGAGAAGTGCCATTACGCAGCATGGCCTAACACGTTCGATTGCTATGTGCCTACTTCGCTTGATCGAGGATGACCTGAGCGAGGGCGTCGGCAGCGTCGGGCCGGCCTAGGGCTTTGGGCTGCATCGGTCATGCGCGCTCGAAGGCCAGGGGCGAGGAGGAGTTCGTCAAGCTCGGCCAGGAGCTGCTGAGGGGTCGGGTTGGGTTCGAGTAGGGCGCGAGCGGCTCCGGCCTGGACAAGGTAGCGGGCATTGTTGCGCTGCTCGTCTCCCGCAGCGGGGACCAGGGGGATGAGGACGGACGGCTTCCCAACCGCGACCAGCTCGGCCACGGTTCCCGCACCGCTGCGGGAGACGACGACGTCCGCGGCGGCATACACATCGGACAGTTCCTCGCCGACATACGCGGTGGGGTGGTAACGCTCACCGATCTCGGCAGGAAGGTTGGCGGCGACCTCGGTGAGATGGCCGATCCAGTCACGACCGCACTGGTGAAGCACCTGGGCGCGGGCGAGCAACGTGGGCAGGATCTGCTCGGTCAGGGTGTTGATTGCGAACTTACTTGAACTCACCGGTGCCCGCTCGTGACGGACGATGCGACGGCCAGATGACGGTCAAACGATCAAAAGGCCAGGCCCCGGATCTTGGGAACTGGCCTTTGAGCTGTTATTTTGTGGTGGGGCTACCAGGACTTGAACCTGGGACCTCTTCCTTATCAGGGAAGCGCTCTAACCGTCTGAGCTATAGCCCCGCTGGCGGAGAGAAGACTATCGCCTCCGTGGCGCGGAAGCGAACGGTCTCACCGACAGGGAAAAGCTTACCGTGCTCCGGGGCCCGTCCGCGCCATGGATTTCGCCGGTGATCGCCCGCGCTGGTGGAGCCGCGGGCGATCGGGGGCGTCGACGGCGTGTGCCCGGCCGCGGGCCACGGGTGGGGTCACTCAGCCTCGCTGAAGGTCACCTCGACGCCGCCGACCAGGTCGGAGGCGACGTTGTAGATGACGGCCCCCAGCGTGGACAGGGCGGTGATGAGGACGACGTTCACCGCGCCGAGCAGGGCGGTGTAGCCGAGGATGCGCACCGGCTCGAACCAGGACTTGATGTCGATGCCGGCGCTGGTCTTGCCGTCGGGCACCGTGAGCTGCGTCACGGTGTTGACGATGGAGTCGAAGACGCCGAGCGCCGACAGCACCCCGTACAGGACCGCGACCGCCACGAAGAGCACCACGAAGCACACCAGCGAGACGACGAAGCTGAACTTCATCGCCGACCAGGGCTCGACCCTGCGCAGCACCAGGTGGGCCTTGCGGGGCGCCTTGGGGGCCGCCGGCTTGTCGCGGGGCTCGGGACGGGCGTTGGCGATGGGGTCGGGCGTGGACAGGGCCGACACGGCGCCGAACCCCTGCCGGCTGCCCGCGTTGCCCGGACGGGCCCCGGGGCCGGAGCCGGGCGTACCAGGGCCCCCACGACCGGAGCCGGGCGCTCCGGGACCGCCGGGAACGGCACCCGACGAACCGGGACCTCCAGGGGCGGTACCGGGCGAGCCGGGGCGTCCCGGGCCGGAGCCCGGTGTGCCAGGGGCCGGCGAGCCGGTGCGCGGGGCGGCGGGCGCGGGACGCGGGGTGGCCGCAGGCGCGGGACGCGCGCTCGGACCGGCGTTCGGCCCGGCGTTCGGCCCGGGCGCCGGAGGCGCCTGCGGCTTAGGCGAGGGCCTGGTGGGGCCGGCGCCCTGGCCGTCGGCGGCGGGCGACCAGGAGTTGTCGGGCACCGAGGAGGAGCGGATGTGCAGCGTCGCGTCCGCTCCCTCGCCACCTGCGGCGGGAGCCGCCGCGTCGTCGTCGTTGGACACGACGACAACCCTGTCATCACTCTGGTCGGCCGGGGAACGGACCTTGCCCGTACTTTCCGAGGTGTTCACGCTCTCCGTCACCTGATTGCGCGTCGAGGAGTTCACCGAGGACGCCGGACGGGCGGCCTTTGGCGTGGCGCGTTTGCGGTTCGCCGAGGTGCCGGTCGGTTTACCGGGCCCGCCGGAACCACCGGAGTTGGCCTGAGGGCTCATTCCTCGTCATCTCCCCCGTTGTCCTCGGAGTCCAGCGCTTCGGCGTTGCGGGCGAGGGCAACCACGCTGTCTCCCTCTGAGAGGTTCATCAGGCGCACTCCCATGGTCTGGCGGCCGGACTGCTTGATCTCACCCGCACTGGTCCGGATCACCCCACCGGCAGAGGTGATCGCGAACACCTCGTCCTCGGGGCTCACCATGACTGCTCCGACCAGCTTGCCACGGGCACTCACAATCTTCGCAGTCAGTACACCTTGCCCGCCTCTTCCTTGAACAGGATATTGATCCGCGGGTGTCCGCTTCGCATACCCACCTACGGTGGCGATAAGCACGTCGGCGCCGTCGCTGACCACGTTCATGGCCAGCAGTTCGTCGCCGTCGAGGAAGCGCATGCCGATGACGCCGCTCGTGGCCCGCCCCATGGGGCGCAGGGCCTCGTCGGAGGCGGTGAAGCGGATGGACTTGGCGCCGCGCGAGACCAGCAGTACGTCGTCCTCCTCGGAGACCAGCCGGGCCGCGATCACCTCGTCGTCGTCGCGGAGGTTGATGGCGATCAGGCCGCCGGACCTGGGGGAGTCGTACTCCGACAGGCGGGTCTTCTTCACCAGGCCGCTGCGGGTGGCGAGCACCAGGTACGGGGAGACCTGGTAGTCGCGCAGGTCCAGGACCTCCATGACGTGCTCGTCGGGCTGCATGGCCAGAAGGTTCGCCAGGTGCTGGCCGCGCGCGTCGCGGCCGGCGTCGGGCAGCTCGTAGGCCTTGATGCGGTAGACGCGGCCCTTGTTGGTGAAGAACAGCAGCCAGTGGTGCGTGGTGGTGACGAAGAAGTGCTCGACGATGTCGTCCTGGCGCAGCTGCGCGCCGCGCACGCCCTTGCCGCCGCGCTTCTGGGCGCGGTAGAGGTCGGTCTTGGTGCGCTTGGCGTAGCCGCCGCGGGTGATCGTGACGACCATGTCCTCTTCGGCGATGAGGTCCTCGATGGACATGTCGCCGTCGTAGGCGATGATCTCGGTCTTGCGCTCGTCGCCGTACCGATTGACGATCTCGCCGAGCTCGTCGCCGACGATCTGTCGCTGGCGGCTCGGCGACGCCAGGATCTCCTGGTAGTCGGCGATCTGCGTCATCAGCCCGTTGTACTCGTCGGTGATCTGCTGGCGTTCGAGGGCGGCCAGCTTGCGCAGCTGCATGTCCAGGATGGCCTGGGCCTGGATCTCGTCGATCTCCAGCAGCTCCATCAGGCCGCCGGACGCCTGCGCCGCCGAGGGGGAGCGGCGGATCAGGGCGATGACCTCGTCCATGCGGTCCATCGCCTTGAGCAGACCGCGCAGGATGTGGGCGCGCTCCTCGGCCTTGCGCAGCAGGTAGCGCGTGCGCCGGACGACGACCTCGATCTGGTGCTCGACGTAGTGCTTGACGAACTGGTCGATGCGCAGCGTCCTCGGCACGCCGTCGACCAGGGCCAGCATGTTGGCGCCGAAGGTCGTCTGGAGCTGGGTGTGCTTGTAGAGGTTGTTCAGCACGACCTTGGCGACCGCGTCGCGCTTGAGGACGATCACCAGGCGCTGGCCGGTGCGCGAGGAGGTCTCGTCGCGCACGTCGGCGATGCCGTTGACCCTGCCGTCCTTGACCAGCTCGGCGATGGTCAGCGCGAGGTT
Organism: Sphaerisporangium sp. NPDC005289; assembly: GCF_040607455.1. Classification (NCBI taxonomy): domain Bacteria; kingdom Bacillati; phylum Actinomycetota; class Actinomycetes; order Streptosporangiales; family Streptosporangiaceae; genus Sphaerisporangium; species Sphaerisporangium sp. NPDC005289. The sequence continues at coordinate 60,824 of NZ_JBEXGS010000030.1, read as the reverse complement.
GTCCGGGTTGACCTGGTAGGGCAGCTCGGTGACGACCAGGCACTGGCGGCCCTTGGGGTCCTCCTCGACCTCGACGATGGCCCGCATGGTGATCGAGCCGCGCCCGGTGCGGTAGGCGTCGTCGATGCCGCGCCGGCCGACGATGAGCGCGCCGGTGGGGAAGTCGGGGCCCTTGACGCGCGCGATGAGCGCCTCGAGCAGTTCCTCCTCGGAGGCCTCGGGGTTCTCCAGGCACCACTGGACGCCGGAGGCGACCTCGCGCAGGTTGTGCGGCGGGATGTTGGTCGCCATGCCGACCGCGATGCCGGCCGAGCCGTTGACCAGGAGGTTGGGGAACCTGGACGGCAGGACCATCGGCTCCTGCGAACGGCCGTCGTAGTTGGGCTGGAAGTCGACGGTCTCCTTGTCGATGTCACGGAGCATCTCCATGGCGATCGGCGCGAGACGGCACTCGGTGTACCGCATGGCGGCGGCCGGGTCGTTGCCGGGGGAGCCGAAGTTGCCCTGGCCGTCGACCAGCGTGTACCGCAGCGCCCACGGCTGCGCGAGCCGCACGACCGTGTCGTAGATCGAGGCGTCGCCGTGCGGGTGGTAGGAGCCCATCACGTCGCCGACGACGCGGGAGCACTTGAAGTATCCGCGGTCGGGCCGGTATCCGCCGTCGTACATGGCGTAGAGCACGCGCCGGTGCACCGGCTTGAGGCCGTCCCGCACGTCCGGCAGCGCCCTGGACACGATGACCGACATCGCGTAGTCCATGTAGCTGCGCTGCATCTCGGACTGGATGTCGACCGGTTCGATGCGGTCGGCGGGCGGCCCAGGCGGGGTGTTGACTTCCGTCACGGGTGGTACGTCCTTTTCGGAGATGAGTCTGTACGGCAGCCGTTACACGTCAAGGAACCGGACATCCCTCGCGTTCCTGATGATGAACGACCTGCGCGCCTCGACGTCCTCGCCCATCAGCACGGTGAACATCTCATCGGCCTGGGCGGCGTCGTCGAGGGTGACCTGAAGGAGGACCCGGGTCGCCGGGTTCATCGTGGTGTCCCAGAGCTGGGCGGCGTTCATCTCGCCCAGACCCTTGAAGCGCTGAACGCCGTCGTGCATGCGCGGGTCGCGCCGGCCGTTGGCGATGCCGGCCTCGATGATGGAGTCGCGCTCGCGGTCGGAGTAGGCGTAGCTGGCGTCCTCGCCCTTCCGGTCCCACTTGATCTTGTAGAGCGGGGGCTGGGAGAGGTAGACGTGCCCGGCCTCGATGAGCGGCCTCATGAAGCGGAACAGCAGCGTCAGCAGCAGGGTGGTGATGTGCTGACCGTCGACGTCGGCGTCCGCCATCAGGATGAGCTTGTGGTAGCGGAGCTTGGCGATGTCGAACTCGGCGTGCACGCCGGTGCCGAGCGCGGTGATCAGCGCCTGCACCTCGTTGTTCTTGAGCACGCGGTCGATGCGGGCCTTCTCGACGTTCAGGATCTTGCCGCGGATGGGCAGGATGGCCTGGAACTTCGGGTCGCGGCCGCCCTTGGCGGAGCCGCCCGCGGAGTCGCCCTCGACGATGTACAGCTCGCACTTCTCGGGCTCGGTCCACTGGCAGTCGGCGAGCTTGCCCGGCAGCCCCGAACCGGCCTCCAGCAGCGACTTGCGCCGGGTGAGGTCGCGGGCCTGGCGGGCCGCGATGCGGGCGCGGGACGCCTGCAGCGACTTGTTGATGATCTCCTTGGCCTCGCCCGGGTTGCGCTCGAACCAGTCGCGCAGGAAGTCGTTGCAGGCCTTCTGCACGAACGACTTGGCCTCGGTGTTGCCGAGCTTGGTCTTGGTCTGGCCCTCGAACTGCGGGTCGGCGAGCTTCACCGAGATGATCGCCGTGAGGCCCTCACGGATGTCGTCACCGGTGAGGTTGTCGTCCTTGCCCTCCTTGAGGAACTTCTGCTCGCGGGCGTAACGGTTGACGATCGTCGTCAGCGCCGCGCGGAAGCCTTCCTCATGGGTGCCGCCTTCGGCGGTGTTGATGGTGTTGGCGAAGGTGTAGACCGACTCGCTGTAGGACCCGTTCCACTGCATGGCGATCTCGACGGAGATGCCCTCGCCCTCGGACTCGAAGTCGATGACCGAGTTGTGGACCGGTTCCTTCTTGGAGTTGATGTGCGTGACGAAGTCGGACAGACCGCCCTCGTAGTGGTAGGTCACCACATGAGGCTCGCCGTTAACGTGGTCGGGCCGCTCGTCGCGGATGACGATCGTCAGGCCCTTGTTCAGGAAGGCCATCTCCTGGAAGCGGCGCGACAGGGTCTCGAAGTTCCACGTGGTGGTCTCGAAGATGGTGTCGTCGGCCCAGAAGGTGATCGAGGTGCCGGTCTCCTCGGTGGGCTCGCCCTTGACCAGGGGACCGGTGGGCTTGCTCTCGACGTACGACTGCCGCCAGTAGTGGCCCTCCGTCTTGATCTCCACCTCCAGGCGGGTGGAGAGGGCGTTGACCACCGACACGCCGACGCCGTGCAGGCCGCCGGAGACGGCGTAGGACTTGCTGTCGAACTTGCCGCCCGCGTGCAGGACGGTGAGGACGACCTCGACGGCGGGCCGCTGCTCGCCGGGGACGATTCCCACCGGGATGCCGCGGCCGTTGTCCACTACCCGGACGCCGTTGTCCGCGAGGAGAGTGATCTCGATGTGGTCGGCGTAGCCGGCGAGTGCCTCGTCGACGGAGTTGTCCACAACCTCCTGGACCAGGTGGTGGAGACCACGCTCTCCGGTCGAGCCGATGTACATGCCAGGGCGCTTACGAACCGCCTCAAGCCCTTCGAGAACGGTGATTGAGCTAGCGTCGTAGGACAAGTGCCAAATCCTCCTGCCGCGGACACGCGACAGGAGAGGCCGTGATGCGGCTGCTCCTGCCGTGCCCGTCACCGTCGTGAGTGCCTCGATGCGACCACCCGTGGGAGATCGGCGCGCGGCCGGGGGTGACTCGCATGCGGACGTGTCCGGAATCCGAGTTCATTCTACCGGTCAGAAGCGCATCAGGTGGCATTGACGGCCGCTGTGGTGGCCTGTCGGGCGTTGGATGCCTTACTGAGCATCCCCCCACGGGGGAGGGGGGTCACCGCCGCCACCGTGATTCTGATCGGTTTCCCCGGGGAAGGGCCCCCTCCGTCGCCGGTCGGGCGACGCTGTGAGCCCTTTGTCAACCATACGTGTCACGGGGGCCCCTGCTGCCGGTAACGCGCAGCCCGCCCGAGGGCTTCGGTCCGTTCTGCGGCCCGCGGACCTTCACCCGCTGGACGGTGCCGTCGCCGAGCTCCTCGTTCAGCCGTCTGACCAGGGTGGAAGCGAGCAGCCGCACCTGCGTGGCCCAGGCGGTGGAGTCGGCGACGACCAGCACCTCGCCCTCGGAGAAGGTCTCCGGCTTGGTGTGCGCGGCGAGATCGGGCCCGACGATCTCGTGCCAGCGCCCGAACACCCCGCCGACCGCGAGCGGCTCCTCCCACCCCCGGTCGGCCAGCAGATCGCGGATGGCCCGGCCGAAGAGCTGCGGATCGCCGGCGTCCCGGCGGGCGGCCGAGCGGCGGCGGGGCTCGCGCCGGGGAAGCTGCCCGCGCTTGGCGGCGTCGGCCTTGGCCTGGGCGAGCTTCTCGCGCGCGAGCGCCGCGCCGCGCGCCGCGACGATGTCGGGCGACTGGACTCCGGAGGTCTCACCTGACACGGGCGACGCTCCCTTCCGCGACGTCGAACCGGGCACCGGACAGCTGCGCGGGGACGTCCTCGGGCACCGCCGCGGTGATCAGGACCTGCTCGGCGGAGGCGACGATCTCGGCCAGGCTGCGCCGCCTGCGCGCGTCCAGCTCGGCGAAGACGTCATCGAGGATCAGCACAGGGTCGCCGCCCTCGGCCCTGAGCAGGTCGTAGGCGGCCAGGCGCAGCGCCAGCGCGAACGACCAGGACTCGCCGTGGCTGGCGTAGCCGCGCGCAGGCAGGTCGCCCAGCCGCAGCAGCAGGTCGTCGCGGTGCGGGCCGACGAGGGTGACGCCGCGTTCGAGCTCGGCCTGCCTGACGGCGAGCAGACTCGCCCGCAGCGCCTCTTCCAGGGCGGAACGGTCCGGCAGGGCCTCCTCCGGGCCCAGGGTGCCCGGGGTGTCTGGGAGTGCCGCTTCGGGCGTTGTAGACGGCCCTGGGGCCATGTGGCCCTCGCCGGGCGGAGACGGCGGCAGGCCGTCCACCGCTGTGGACAACGTGTGGCGGTACTCCATGCCGGCGGGGGCGGACGACGGGGCGAGCAGCGCGTAGGCCTTGGCCACCAGCGGGCGCAGCGCCGCCACGAGCTGGAGGCGGGCGGCGAGCAGCTCGGCGCCGTGGCGGGCGAGGTGGGCGTCCCAGACCTCCAGCGTGCCGAGCGCGTCCCCGGCGCCGGCCGCCGCGAACCCCGCCTCGGCCTCCTGCCGGCGCGAGCTCTGCCTGCGGCCCGGACGCGCCTGCATGGCGCTGCGGAGCAGGGCGCCCCGCTGCTTCAGCACCCGCTCGTAGTCGGCCCGCACCCCGGCGAAGCGGGGCGCCCGGGAGACCAGCAGGTCGTCCAGGAACCTGCGCCGGTCGGCCGGGTCGCCCTTCACCAGCGCGAGGTCTTCGGGGGCGAACAGGACCGTGCGCAGCAGGCCGAGGATCTCGCGCGGCCGCGCGACCGGGGCGCGGTTGAGGCGGGCACGGTTGGCCCGGCCTGGGTTGATCTCCAGCTCGACCAGGGCGCGGCGGTCGTCGCGGACCACCACGGCACGGACGATCGCCCGGGTGGCGCCCTGACGGACCAGCGGCGCGTCGGTCGCCACCCGGAAGCTGCCGAGTGTCGCGACGTACCCCAGGGCCTCGACGAGGTTGGTCTTGCCCTGGCCGTTCGGGCCGACGAACGCCGTCACCCCCGGCTCCAGGGCCAGCTCCACGGAGGAGTAGGACCGGAAGTCGGTCAGCGACAGGTGGGCGACATGCACCCCACGAAGGTTACTGGGCCCCTACGACAACATCAGTACAACCTCCGACACCGTTCACACCGCCACCACCACGACGGCACCGCACGCCCCCTCAAGGGCGCCCTGAGCCGCCAAGCCATCCCAGCGGATCGGCCACAAGGACCCGCTCGGGGCGCGGCGGTGTTCTGAGGAGGAGAGAGCGAGTGCGAGGAACGAGCGCTCGTGAACGACGACGAAGAGCGCCGCCTCAAAGGCGCACCGAGCAGCCGAGCGGAGCGAGGCCGAACGACTCAGTCGATCGGGGGGGTGACGTCCGCGCCGGGGGCGTCGGCGCCCTTGGTGTGCTGGCCTTCGACGGAGGCCACCGCGTGGCCACCGAACTGGTTGCGCAGGGCCGCGACCATCTTCATGGCCGGGGAGTCCTCCTGGCGCGAGGAGAAGCGCGCGTACAGGGCCGCCGTGATGGCCGGGAGCGGCACGGCGTGGTCGACGGCGGCCTGGACCGTCCAGCGGCCCTCCCCGGAGTCCTCGGCGTAGCCCTTGAGCTCCGACAGGTCGGGATCCTGGTCCAGGGCGCGCACCAGCAGGTCGAGCAGCCAGGAGCGGATCACCGTGCCGGTGCGCCAGCTCTTGAAGGCGCCCGGCACGTCGGTGACGATGTCGGTGGCCTCCAGCAGCTCCCAGCCCTCGGCGAACGCCTGCATGATGCCGTATTCGATGCCGTTGTGGACCATCTTGGCGAAGTGGCCGGCGCCCACCGTGCCGGCGTGGACGAAGCCGTCCTCGCCCTCGGGCTTGAGCGACTCGAAGATCGGCATGAGGCGGCCGACGGCGTCGGCGTCGCCGCCGACCATCAGGGCGTAGCCGTTCTGCAGGCCCCACACCCCGCCGCTGACGCCCACGTCGACGAAGCCGATGTCGCGGCCGCCGAGCTGGTCGGCGTGCTTCTTGTCGTCGAGGTAGTGGGAGTTGCCCCCGTCCACCACGATGTCGCCCGGCGACAGCGCCTCGCAGAGCTGGTCGATCGTGGCCCTGGTGGGCGCGCCGGCCGGGACCATGACCCACACCACGCGGGGCGCCTGCAGCCGCTGGACGAGCTCGTCGAGGCTTGCGACGTCGCTGGACTCGGGGTTGCGGTCGTAGCCGACCACGTCATGCCCGGCACGGCGCAGCCGCTCGGCCATGTTGCCGCCCATCTTGCCCAGCCCGATCATGCCGATCTGCATCGCAGCCACCCCTTGCCAAGATCTCCGTCATCGACGACGTGTCCCACGCGCCGTACCCTGCCCCGCCCCGTCCATTCGATGTGGACCAGGGGGATCCTAACTGGACAGTCTGATGGGCATGATGAGGTACCTGTAGTCGGGGGTGGCACCGTCGTCCACAGGCTTGCCACCAGTGAGGATGGCGGGCTTGGTGGAGGTGGTGAACTGCAGCCGCGCCACGTCGGAGTCGATCGCGCCCAGGCCCTCGAGCAGGAACTGGTGGTTGAACGCGATGTTGATCTCGTCGCCGTCGAAGTCGACCGGGAGCACCTCGACCGCCTGGGCCTCGTCGCCGCTGCCGGCCTCCAGCACGACCTCGCCGCTGTGGAAGGCCAGACGCACCGGGGTGTTGCGCTCGGCGACCAGCGCGACGCGCTTGACCGCCTCGACGAACGCGGAGGTGGCGAGGTCGGCGTGGGCGGAGAACTCCGTCGGCAGCAGCGAGCGGTACTTCGGGAACTCCGGGTCCAGGAGCCGGGTCGTGGTGCGCCGGCCGGCGCTGGAGAAGCCGATCATGCCCTCGCCGGTGCCGCCGGAGGAGCTGAGGGCGATCTCGACCTCGGCGCCCGTGGTCAGCGACTTGGCGGTGTCGGCGAGCGTCCTGCCCGGGATCATCGCGATGGCCGAGAAGTCGGGCTGGTCGGGCTGCCACTTCAGCTCGCGGACGGCCAGGCGGTAGCGGTCGGTCGCCGCGAGGGTCACGATATCGCCCTCGATCTCCATGCGCACGCCGGTGAGCATGGGCAGCGTGTCGTCCTTGCCGGCCGCCACGGCGACCTGGGCGACGGCCGAGGAGAAGATGTCGCTGCCGACCCGCCCGGCCGCCGGCGGCATCGCCGGGAGCGAGGGGTAGTCCTCGGCGGGCATCGTCAGCAGGGTGAAGCGGGCGCTTCCACAGGTGACGACCGCCTTGGCGCCCTCCACCACGAAGTCCACAGGCTGTGAGGGAAGCGCGCGGGTGATCTCGGCGAGCAGGCGGCCGGAGACGAGCACCAGGCCGGGGTCGCCGGTCTGCAGCTCGAGGGTCACCTCGGCGGAGACTTCGTAATCGAAGCCGGAGAGCTTGAGCTGCTGCTCCTCGGTGACCTCCAGCCTCATGCCCGCCAGCACCGGCACCGAGGGCCGGGCGGGAAGGCTTCGGGCGGTCCACGCGACCGCCTCTGCGAGTACGTCTCGGTCGACACGGAACATCACGTCGAACCGCCTCCTGTCGTTCTCGGCTGTGTCTTGATCGCGGTCTTGATCCCGGCTCGAGCGCTCCGCGCCGTTGATGCAAGTGTTCACCCTCCCGCACGGGAGGACCGCGAGAACCCTTCTATGGGTCTTGAGTTCTTAGTAGAGAGAGATACAGGTAATCACCTTAGGGGCCGTGGATACTGTGGAAGATGGGTGTCCTCCCAGCTCAGGGCCGCTTTTTTGTCCACCGCGCCTGTGGGTGGGCGGTGCATTGTCACGCCCGGCCTGGGGATGACCGCAGGTTGCACACAGGCCGTCCCCAGTTTTCGGGGTCTTCATCCACCGGTCATCCACGAGGTTTCCACCGGTTATCCACGGGGTAAGAGACCTTCTCGGACCTGCCTTCGAGCTCCGCCCACAGGGCGTCCCCAGCTCGTCCACGAGTAGTCCCCAGGTCTTCCCCAGGTTGTCCCCAGAGTTGTCCCCAGGCTCTGAATTCGAGTTTCCCGACCGGACGCTTGCTTGTTCGCCGTCGAGAGCGGGCATTCCGGCCATTCAATGACACCTTGCGCTGATCCACAGAGATATCCACAGGCTGTGGATCATCACGCGTTGCGTGAATTCTGCTTGATGCGGTTTGTGAGCTCTGTGACCTGGTTGTACATCGACCGCCGCTCGGCCATCAGCGACCGGATCTTGCGTTCGGCGTGCATGACCGTCGTGTGGTCACGGCCGCCGAACTGCTGGCCGATCTTGGGCAGCGACAGGTCGGTGAGCTCGCGTGCGAGGTACATGGCGATCTGCCGGGCGGTCACCAGCACGCGCGAGCGCGAGCTCCCGCACAGGTCGTCGATCGACAGCCCGAAGTAGGCCGCCGTCTGCGCCATGATCGTCGCTATGGTGATCTCGGTGCTGGAGTCCTCGGTGATGAGGTCCTTGAGCACGACCTCGGCGAGCTGCAGGTCGACGGACTGCCGGTTGAGGCTGGCGAACGCCGTCACCCGGATGAGCGCGCCTTCCAGCTCGCGGATGTTGGTGGAGATCTTGCTGGCGATGTACTCGAGCACGTCGCCGGGGGCCGCGAGCCCCTCCTGTATCGCCTTCTTGCGGAGGATGGCGATGCGCGTCTCCAGCTCCGGAGGCTGGACGTCGGTGATCAGGCCCCACTCGAAGCGGTTGCGGAGCCGGTCCTCCAGCGTCACCAGCTGCTTGGGCGCCCGGTCGCTGGAGATGACGATCTGCTTGTTGGCGTTGTGCAGGGTGTTGAAGGTGTGGAAGAACTCCTCCTGCGTCTGCTCCTTGCCCTCCAGGAACTGGATGTCGTCCACGAGCAGGATGTCCACAGCCCGGTAGCGCGCCCGGAATCCGTCGGCCTTGTGGTCGCGGATGGAGTTGATGAAGTCGTTGGTGAACTCCTCCGAGCTCACGTACCGCACCCGGGCGCCGTCGTACAGCCGCTGCGCGTAGTGGCCGATGGCGTGCAGCAGGTGGGTCTTGCCGAGGCCGGAGTCGCCGTAGATGAACAGCGGGTTGTACGCCTTGGCCGGGGCCTCGGCGACCGCGACGGCGGCCGCGTGCGCGAAGCGGTTGGACGCGCCGATGACGAAGGTCTCGAAGGTGTACTTCGGGTTCAGCCGGCCCGGCTCCCCCGGCTTGCCGCCCCGGCCGTCCCAGCGGTTCTGCACAGGGCGGTCATAGGTCTCGGGCTCCTGGCGCGGGCGGGGCGGCCGGCTGTCGGAGCCGCCCGCGAACGGAGGTTGTCCACCGTAGCCGCCCGCCTGTGGAGAATGCGGAGGATAAGGACGCGACGCGTCGCCCTGCGCGTACGGCTGGGCGCCGTCGCCCTGCTGGGGATACGCCTGCGGCGACTCGCCGCGGGAGTACGGCTGCGCGCCCTCCGCGCGCGGGAACGGCTGGTTGCCCTCGCCCCGGGGGAACGGCTGCGCGCCGTCGCCGCGCGGGTAGGGCTGTGCGGCCTCGCCCTGCGTGTAAGGCTGCTGGCCGTCGTTGTGCGAGGTGTAGGGCTGGGGCGACTCGCCGCGCGGGAACGCCTGCTGGCCGTCGGCGCCGGGGTAGGACTGCCCGGGCTCGCCGTGCTGGAAGGGCTGCGCCCCGTCGCCGCGAGGATACGGCTGGGAGGCGGGGGCCTCCTGCTGGGAGGGATGCCCCTTCTCCTGGCCCGGCTGCCCGGGCTTGGCCGGCCGGCCGGGGAAGCCCTCGGCCGGACCCTGGTAGCCGTCCTGGCGGTAAGCCTGGGACGACCCCAACGGGCCGCCTCCGTAAGGCTCGTCGGAGTTTCCCCCATAGGGATAGGAGTACGGCTGCGCCTGTGGCCGGCCCTGTGGATAGTCGGTGGACGAGCCCTGGTCGGGGAAGGACTGCTGGCCCATGGAACCCGGCCTGCCAGGCTGTCCGTACCCCTGCTGAGGTTGTCCACCATGGGGATAACCCTGCGAGGGAGCCTGGGGATATCCCTCGGGCCCGGGGCCCTGCGGGTCGCCGGCGACGGCCACGGGGTCGACCATGACGGCCACCCGCATCGGCCGGCCGAACTCCTGTGAGAGCGCCTGCGCGATCAGCGGCCGCAGCTTGGTCTCAAGGACGTCCTTGGCGAAGTCGTTGGGGGCGGCGAGGATGATCGTGTCGTTCACCAGCCCGAACGGCCGGGTCATGTTCAGCCACGCGCGCTGCTGGGGCGGAACGCTGCCCTCGGCGAAGCTCTCCAGCGCCCGGGCCCACAATGGGCCGAGGTCGACGCCATCCATTGTCCGGCCCCTCCTCCCTAACGCGGCCCCCGCACGCTCGCCGCGATCTGTTTTCCACATGGACGCCTGCCGGAGCACGCTCCGTCGGCGCCGGGCCTCGCGGCTGTCCCCACAGCGTTGTCCGCAGGCTGCCTCCGGTGGTCCACAACGGGTCCACATGCAGTCCACAGAGTGTCCACAGGGGTCACTCGTGGTCCACAACCTTCCAGGTGCGCTTCCGCGCACATCGGTGAGTTGGAGGGAAGGTCCGGAGGGCCGACAGTAGCGTTGTGCACATCCCTGTTCAAGACGTTGTCCACAGCCTAGTGGCAGGCTGGGGGCGAGATGGTGCACATACTGTGGATGACGCGGCGGCGGTGGAAAACCGCCCTGTGGAATAGTGGATAACCTGGGACGGGTCCTCCGGCGCGGGGTCCTCCGGCCGGGCCGGCCGTCCGCTTCGTGAGACACGCGCGCGCCGTTCCGGTTTGACCTCCGGGCTCCCGGGCCCGTAACGTACGACGGTCGGCTTGTCGCGCGACGGCACTTTGGCGTGCCCACGCATTCGGCAAGCCCAAGCCCTGTGTGTCAATCGCTCGCACCGTGTGCGGGTGAACTCAAGCCTGGAGCCCACTCGTGAGCAAGCGTACTTTCCAGCCGAACAACCGTCGCCGCGCGAAGACCCACGGCTTCCGGCTGCGCATGCGCACGCGGGCCGGTCGCGCCATCCTCGCCGCCCGCCGTCGCAAGGGCCGCGCGGAGCTGTCCGCCTGACAGCGCGGAGCGCCCGGTGCGTGCTCGTCTCGCCCGTCGGAACTGACCGGCGGGCGATAGCCGTGCCCGGGCACTTGTCGGTCTGAGAGCAGGTCCATCCGTGTTGCCGTCCGCTTCCCGAATGCGCCGGGGCGAGGAGTTCGCGAGCGCCATCCGGAAGGGCAGGCGCGCCGGGCGCCCCACCCTGGTCGCCCACTTCAGCGACCGGGGCGATCCCCGCGATCCTCCCCTGGTCGGCTTCGTGGTCAGCAAGGCCGTCGGTGGCGCGGTGGTCCGCAACCAGGTCAAGCGCCGGCTGAGGCACCTGATGCGCGACCGCCTGCACACGCTGCCGCGAGGTAGCCTGCTTGTTGTACGCGCCAATCCACAGGCGGCGTCCGCGCGAAGTGAGCACCTCGCCGCCGAGCTCGACGTCGCGCTGGACAGGTTGATCGGACGGCGGGCGTCGGGGCGACGGTCCGATCGCCCGGCCGCGACGGATGGACAGGCATGACCAACGGAGATCCAGAGGCGAGAGAGCGGGACGCGGGCGTGCAGGCGATCCCCGCGCCGACCGCGACCGTGGACGCGGGACGTCCTCCCGCGATCTCGGCGGGCGCCCGTGTCCTCATCGCCCCGATCCGGTTCTATCGAGCCTTCATAAGCCCCCTCCTTGGGCCGCGATGCCGCTTCGAACCGTCCTGCAGTGCCTATGGCCTCGAGGCGATCGCCGTACACGGCGCGTTGCGCGGGCTGTGGCTGACCGCCAGGCGAATCGGGCGTTGCCACCCCTTCCACCCGGGAGGTTACGACCCGGTGCCCCCGCGCCCGGTCCGGTCCCACGACGAAACGCAAGGGAGCTAGCTCGGTGGAGCTGACATTCCTGGAACCGCTGTACACCGCCGTAGCGACGGTGATCGCGTGGATTCACGCGGCGTACAGCGTCATCATTCCCCCCGACAACGGGCTGAACTGGGCACTGACCATCATCACGCTCACCGTGCTGATGCGTCTGCTGATCTTCCCGCTCTTCCTCAAGCAGATGCGCTCGTCGAAGAAGATGCAGGAACTTGCCCCCAAGGTGCAAGAGCTGCGCAAGCGGTACAAGAACGACAAGCAGCGCATGAACCAGGAGGTCATGAAGGTCTACCAGGAGGGCGGCGCCAACCCGCTGGGCGGCTGCCTGCCCGTGGTGGCCCAGTTCCCGATCTTCATCTCGGTGTTCACCGTGCTGCGGTCGATCGCGGAGGACAAGGCCGCCCACGGCATGTCGCAGCAGATGGTCGACTCCGCCCGATCGGCCCACATCTTCGGCGCGCCCATCCCGGCGACCTTCTTCACCAGCGGCGCGGAGATCCACGCCCTGGGCGCCGACCCGATCATCACGAAGATCATTCTGGGTATCTTCGTCGCGATCAGCTCCACCACGACCTTCCTCACGGTGCGGCAGAGCGTCACGCGGTCCATGGCGCAGATGCCCGACAACCCCATGGCGCAGCAGCAGAAGATCCTGATGTACATCTCGCCGCTGTTCGCGATCTTCAGCCTCAACTTCGCTCTCGGCCTTATCCTTTACTGGGTCACCACCAACCTGTGGACGCTCGGTCAGCAACACTGGTTCTACAGCCGGCACCCGATGCCGGTGGTGGACGCCAAGGGCAACATGGTGACACCCGAGCCCAAGCCGGGCCTGCTGAGTAAGATCCTTCCGGGGAAGGCCGACGCCAAGGAGCCCGCCGACGCGCCGCCGCCCGCTCCCGAACAGAAGGTCATTCGCCAGCAGCCCACGCGGCAGCCGCGCAGCAAGCGCACAGGTAGCAAGAAGCCGTAGCCGGTTGTGTTGAAGGAGAGTCCGGACGTGACCGAAGTCAACGAGGAGCAGGCCCCGAAGGCCGCGCCCGACATCGCCGCCCTCGAGCAGGAGGGCGAGATCGCGGCCGACTACCTCGAAGGTCTGCTGGACATCGCCGACCTCGACGGCGACATCGACATGGACGTCGAAGGCGACCGTGCCCTCGTGTCGATCGTTGACATCAAGGGCAACGACCTCGTCGGCGCCAACGGCGAGGTGCTGGAAGCGCTGCAGGAGCTCACCCGTCTCGCGGTGCACCGCCGCACGGGCGAGCGCTCGCGCCTGATGCTCGATGTCGCCGGCTATCGGCAGGGCAAGCGCGCCGAGCTGACCAAGCTGGGCGCCAAGGCCGCCGAGGACGTCAAGCGCTCCGGCGAGGCCAAGTCCCTGCAGCCGATGACGCCCTTCGAGCGCAAGATCGTGCACGACGCCGTCGCCGCGGCCGGCCTGCGGAGCGAGTCCGAGGGCGAGGAGCCCGAGCGCTACGTCGTCGTCCTGCCCGCCTGACGGCGGAGGGCGCCCGCGCCTGAGCGGGCGCAGCGGACCGACCGGGGCATCCCGGAAGAGGGCCGCCGATCTTGCGGATCGGCGGCCCTTGGGTTGTCCGGACCCCGCTTGCCCGCGGGAGCCGGGCAACCCGATGCGTCGCTCAAGTTGTATCGCCGGCGGCGGTCGCGCCGCTCCCCCGCCCGGCCCGCCTGCCGAATCCATACGCGAACTTGTACCGCGGCCGCCCGGAGCTTTTCCCCGTCCTGTCCGGCTCCGCCGATCGGGCCCGCGAACCCGCCGATCGGACGCGTCGAGCCGTCGGGGACGTCGGGGACGGCTACCCTTACGCGAAGATATGGTGACCGTTCTAGTTGAGTGAGTGATGGCGGAAAGCGAAGAACTGCCCGACGCGCCCGATGCTGCGCGCGCGGTCTTCACCGGTGAAGCGTGGCCCCGGGCCCGGGCGTTCGCGGAGATGCTGGCCGGCCCCGGCGTCGTGCGAGGGCTGCTCGGCCCCAGAGAGGTCCCGCGCATCTGGGACCGGCACCTGCTCAACTGCGCCGTGGTGGCCGAGGCCGTGCCCGAGGACGCCCGCCTGGTCGACATCGGCTCCGGCGCCGGGCTGCCCGGCATCGTGCTGGCGATCGTGCGTCCCGACGTGACGGTGACGCTCCTGGAACCGCTCCTGCGCAGGACGACGTTCCTGGAGGAGTGCGTGGAGGGGCTGACCCTGGACAATGTGGAAGTAGTGCGCGGGCGTGCCGAGGAACTCGCGGGCAAGCGGGACTTCGACGTGGCCTCCGCCCGCGCCGTCGCGCCGCTCGACCGCCTGCTCGCCTGGTCGCTGCCCCTGCTGCGCGAGGGCGGACAGCTCCTGGCGATGAAGGGGGAGCGGGCCGCCGAGGAACTCGACGCCGCGGCACAGCAATTGCAGGCCTATGGCGTGCATTCCGCCGAGCTTGTCACAGTCGGGCGCGGTAAGGTCGATCCGCCCGCGACTCTTGTCCGGGTGGTCGCCGGACGCTCGCCAGCACGAAGTGCACAGGGTGCGCGGCGCCGACGGAAGAGGTGACGGTTATGCCGGATACGGCAGGCGGCCTTGGATGGCCCGCTGGTCATGTCTCCGCCACGGGCGGAAGGCCCACGGGGCTCGGCTGGCCGACTTCCCCTGATGCCGCCATGCCGGTTGAAAGGACGACGACCGTGTCTCAGCCCCCCCTTAACCCCGGCGATTCGCCGCTGGTCCGAGAGGCGCTCAGCTCAGTGGTTTCACGTGAAACAGCACCATCCGCTCCGGTGGCCGCCGCTTCGATCGGCTACTCGTCCTCCTTGCAGGAGGGCGACTGGCCCCGACCCCCGAAGCCGCGGATCATCACCATCGCCAACCAGAAGGGCGGCGTCGGTAAGACCACGACCGCCGTCAACCTGGCGGCCGGGCTGTCGATGCACGGCCAGCGCGTGCTCGTCGTCGACCTCGACCCCCAGGGCAACGCCTCCACCGCGCTGTCCGTCGAGCACCGCGGCGACATTCCGTCGGTCTACCAGGTGCTGGTCGAGGATCTGCCGCTGGCCGAGATCGTCAGCCCGGTGCCCGACATGCCCAACCTGTACTGCGCGCCGGCCACCATCGGCTTGGCCGGCGCCGAGATCGAGCTGGTCTCGCTGGTCGCCCGGGAGGCGCGGCTCAAGCGCGCGCTGGAGGCGTTCGACGCCGTCGACCTGGACTACATCTTCATCGACTGCCCGCCGTCCCTCGGCCTGCTCACCGTGAACGCCATGGTGGCCGCAGAGGAGGTCATGATCCCCATCCAGTGTGAGTACTACGCGCTGGAAGGCGTCAGCCAGCTGCTGCAGAACGTCGAACTCGTCCGGGTGCACCTGAACCAGAAGCTCAAGGTCTCCACCATCCTGCTCACGATGTACGACGGCCGTACGCGGCTGGCGTCCCAGGTGGCCGACGAGGTGCGTTCCCATTTCGGGGACACGGTGCTCAGCACGGTCATCCCCCGGAGCGTCCGGGTGTCCGAGGCGCCCAGCTACGGCCAGTCCGTGCTCACCTACGACGCCGGCTCCAGCGGTGCCATGGCGTATATGGAAGCGGCACGGGAGATCGCCTTCCGCGCCGCGGCGCTAGCGGGAAGCTGACCCCGTCCGGCAGCGGTACCCTCCTGTGGAGTGTCCTGCGCCGGGTTCCGGTGGTTCGGCCGAGATCGAGTGGAATACGCGGCGACAGAGGCGGTGCCGGTGGTGACCGTCTCCGCGCGGGCGTGGCGTTGGGCGAGGAGGATTCGTGGCTCAGCAGAAGCGTGGTGGACTGGGGAAGGGACTCGGGGCCCTGATCCCCACCGGGCCGATCGTCGAGGCGCCGAGCCGGCCGACGGTGGCGCCCGCGGAGCCCCGGCCGGCCGATGACGGGCCGAAGCCGGTCGCGGGCGCGTACTTCCTAGAGATCCCGGTCAAGTCGATCATCCCGAACGCCCGGCAGCCGAGGGACATCTTCGACGACGATGCTCTGCGCGAGCTGGCCGACTCCATCGGCGAGGTCGGGCTGCTCCAGCCCATCGTGGTGCGCGCGGCGGATGACGATCGTTACGAGCTCATCATGGGCGAGCGACGGTGGCGCGCCTCCAAGCTGCTGGGGATGACGGAGATCCCGGCGATCGTCCGAAGCACCCAGGACGACGAGATGCTCCGCGAGGCGCTCATCGAGAACCTCCAGCGGGAGCAGCTCAACGCGCTGGAGGAGGCCGCCGCGTACCGCCAGTTGCTGGACGACTTCGGCGCCACCCACGAGCAGCTCGCACAGCGGGTCGGGCGCTCTCGATCGCACATCACCAACACCCTGCGTCTGATGAACCTGCCCGCCAACGTCCAGAAGCGGGTGGCCGCCGGGACGATCAGCGCGGGGCACGCGCGGGCGCTGCTCACCCTCAGCGATCCGGCGGCGCAGGAGCACCTGGCCGGCCGCATCGTCGCCGAAGGGCTCTCCGTGCGCACCGTGGAGGAGATCGTCTCGATGGGGGAGGCGACCGCCGCTCCCGCTCCCCGTGCCCGCCGTGTCAAGGACGCCCCCGAGCCCGTCCTCACCAACCTCGCCCACCGGCTCTCCGACCACTTCGAGACCCGCGTCAAGGTCGACCTCGGCCGGCACAAGGGGCGCATCGTCGTCGAGTTCGCCACCATGGACGACCTCGAACGCATCATCGGCGCCATGGTCCCGGAAGCCGCCACCGCCATCCACGCCGCCGAAGACTGACCCTTCTGGGGTAACCCGTCCCGCGCTTGGCTCCCACCCATGACCATGCATCCCGAACCGGCTCGAGTGATCCTGCCTGCCCTCCTGGATGCCGCCAGGAGGCGCAGTCTATTTCGGTGGGCGTGGTTTCACGTGAAACGGCGGGATCTCTTCGCCTGGCTCGCGCGTTCCTCGTTCAGTGCCTATCCGTGTCCGACCGGTGTTTCACGTGAAACCGCGTATCGTCCGGGCGGGATTCCCATCCTCGTCGGCCGTGGGGACGATGGGTGCCGGACTCCTCTGACGCGGAACGTTCGCGGTGATATGGCTGCGCGAACTCGCCTGTTGGCGCCGATGCGGCGTGACTCTGGTCGGCTCGGCGCCGATGGTGTCCGCCCTGCGGCCGACCAGGACCTCTACCTAGCCGACGTCCCCTGCTTCCATCCCACTTGTTCCTGCTGAGGGCTTATCAAGTCAGGAACCGCCCCGCGACCGCAGGAGCGACCGGCCCCACTCACTCGGCATGCGGGTGGGTGGGCCGGCGCAGCCTGCTGGCTTCTCATCAAGCCGCTTGCCGGGATGTGCCACCCACGGTTCTCCGTACGGTCCTCCACCGCCCCAAGTTGGTGACGTAGACCGGGTGGGTACCCATGTCGGTCCACCTGCCAGCTTGCGGGGTGGGTCTAGCGACTCTGCGGGCGCGGCTCAGCCGAATCGAGTGATCGCCGCGTGGGGTTCGTTCCGTTCGGGCCTGGCTGCCCCCGCAGCCGTCCTTGCAGCACTCACGTCAGGCGCGGACTTCGGTGCAACCTCCCCGTCGCCACCCCATGTCGGTGGTGGACGGCCGGCCCGCGCTCCACACGCCCAGTCGTCACCCATTGTCGGTGGGTCGACCTGGTGGGCAGCCGTGCCGGTCCACCAACCCGCACGCATGCCGAGATGGACCACGCCATGGCCCTTCGCACGATCGCCCACCACCACCCGGTGTGCCGGTGACGTACGACAGGGCAGCGATGTCCGGCTCGCCCACCGGCTGGTGAGGTGGACCCATCAAATGCTCAGGTGACGGCTCAGTCGGTTTGCGGTGGCTTCGTCTCCGTCGGCCCTTCGGTGTCAACGGCCCCGTGGGGTGGCGACGTACGTCTCGGCGCGGATCTTCCTGCGGTCCCCCACTTCGCCCGCCCTCTCACGGCACCCGGCCATAACGGAGTCCCCAGGGGAAGCGGGCAGGCGTCCAGCACGCCCGCCCGCTGGACTCATCAGTCACCGATACGCGAGAGAGGGAAGAGCTGGAAATTTGCGGTGGCGGGTCGGCTCGTCACACGCTCCGCTGGGCCATGTTTCACGTGAAACGGCGCGGGCGGCGGCAGGGGAGTGGAACGGGAGGAAGGGGGTCAGGAGGACAGGGATCAGGAGGTCATGGACTTGAGGGTCTGCCGGATGTCGGCCACGAAGGTGTCGACATCTTCGGCGGAGGTGTCGAAGGCCGTCATCCAGCGCACGATTCCGAGCGAGGCGTCCCACACGTGGAACAGGTATCGCGCCTGGAGTTCGGCGATGGCCTCGGTCGGCAGGGCGGCGAAGACGGCGTTGGACTCGACCGGCCACGTGATGTCCAGGCCGGGGAGGCCGGCGACACCATCGGCCAACCGGCGCGCCATCGCGTTGGCGTGCTCGGCGTTGCGCCGCCACAGCTCCTCGGTCAGCAGCGCGGAGACCTGGGCGGAGACGAAGCGCATCTTGGAGGCGAGCTGGAGCGTCTGCCGCCGCAGGTACGGCCCTGCCTCCGCGAGGTCGGGACGCAGGACGATCACGGCTTCGCCCACGAGGGCGCCGTTCTTGCTGGCGCCGAAGCTGACGACGTCCACCCCGGCGTCGGTGGTGAGCGCCCGCAGTGAACAGCCGAGGTGGGCGGCGGCGTTGGCCAGGCGGGCGCCGTCCATGTGGAGCAGCATGCCGTTGTCGTGAGCCGTCGCGGCGATCGCCGCGACCTCGTCGGTGGTGTAGCAGGTGCCGAGCTCGGTCACCTGGGAGATGGACACCACGCTCGGCTGGACCTCGCTGATGTTGCCCCGGCCGCCGAGCCGGGCGGTGATGTCCCCCGGAGTCAGCTTCCCGTCGCGTGTCGGGACGGTGACGAGCTTCACCCCGAGCACCCGCTCGCTCGCCCCCGTCTCGTGGGTGGCGATGTGCGCGGTCTCGGGGCAGACGATCGCCTCGTACCGGCGTCCCAGCATCATGCTCAGCGACAGCATGTTGGCCCCGGTGCCGTTCAGCACGACGAGGCTGGTGGCCTGCTCGCCGAATTCGGAGCGCACCTGCCCGGCCAGGGAGGCGGTCCAGTCGTCGTCGCCGTACGCGGGGGCGTCGCCGGTGTTGGCGGCGGCCACGGCCGCGAGGACGGCCGGGTGCGCCCCGGCGTGGTTGTCGCTCGCGAAGCTCTTGGAGTGAAGCTGTTCGATCACGACCGCAAGGCTACGCCCGCGCCCCGCTGACCTGCGGACCGGTACGCCACCAGAACGAACTCGACGGGCTCGTCATGGCCGCCTGTGCGCCACCGCTCCGATCACCTGTGGCAGGTACGCCACCGAAACGCGCTCGGCGGCTTCGTCATGGCCGCCTGTACGCCCGCGCCCCGCTGACCTGCGGACCGGTACGCCACCAGAACGCGCTCGGCGGGTTCGTCATGGCTGTCTGAACGCCACCGCTCCGATCACCTGCGGCGGGTACGCCACCAGGACAAGCTCGGCGGGGTCGTCATCGCCGCCTGTACGCTCCCGCTCCGCTCGTCTGCGGACCGGTAGAGCCCATCGGGACCCGCTCAGCGGGATCGTCGGATGGCTGCCTGGAGGAGACCGTGGCAGATGGCGCTGAGGTCCTGGCCGGCGGCTTCCACGGCCATCGGCAGCAGGGACGTCTCGGTCATCCCGGGGGCGACGTTGACCTCGAGGAAGTGCGGCTGCCCGGTGGCGTCGACGATGAGGTCGGTGCGGGACAGGTCGCGCAGCCCGAGGGCGGTGTGCGCGGTGACGGCCAGTTGGGCGCACGCTTCGGCGACCTCCGGCCGGAGCCGCGCGGGGGCGAAGAACTCGGTGCGGCCGGCCGTGTAACGCGCCGAGTAGTCGTACACGCCCTCGTCGGCGACGATCTCCACCGGCGGCAGGGCGGTGGGCCCGTCGCCGAGGTCGACCACCGAGACCGCGACCTCGACCCCCTCGATGTACTGCTCGATGAGCGCGGTGTCGCCGTAGGCGAAGCAGCCGACCATGGCCGCGGGCAGCTCGTCGGCCTTGCGGACGATGGAGCCGCCCAGCGCCGACCCGCCGTGCGACGGCTTGACGAACAGCGGCAGCCCGAGCCGTTCGATGATGCGCCCGAGCACGGCCGAGGCGCCCAGGTCGTGGAAGGTCTCCTTGGGGAGCACGACCGCGTCGGGTGTGCGGACACCGACCGAGCGGACCATCGTCTTGGCCGTGGGCTTGTCGAAGGCGATGCGACAGGCCTGCGGCCCGGCGCCGACGTAGGGCAGGTCGAGCAGTTCGAGCACCGACCGGATGGCGCCGTCCTCACCGCTCCCGCCGTGGAGCGTCACGAAGACCACGTCGGGCGGATCGGCCAGGACGGAGGGCACCAGGCTCGCGTCGGTGTCCCGTGTCTCGACGTCGACCCCGGCCGCACGAAGCACCTCGCTCACGCGGCGGCCCGAGCGCAGCGAGACCTCGCGCTCGTAGGACAGTCCGCCTGCCAGCACCAGCACATGGCCGAGATCGCTCATCAAGGACCTTTCTTACCGCTCGCACTTTCCAGGGGCAGGCGCCGCCGGGGGAGCGGGCGCCTGCCGCACGTCATCTTCAGGCTAGGTCCGGCCCGGGGGTGTCGACCCCACCGTGGACGGGAGCGGAGCCGGTGCCGAACGTGTCGCGCATGAGCAGTTCCTGCTGGATCACCCCTGTGAGCCTGCGGACGCCCTCGCGGATGCGGTCGGGCTCGGGGTAGCAGTACGACAGGCGCATGTGCCGCGCGCCTGAGCCGTCGGAGTAGAACCCCGTGCCGGGCACGAACGCCACGCGCTCGGCGACGGCGCGGGGCAGGATGGCCTTGGAGTCGAGCCCTTCGGGAAGGGTCATCCAGACGAAGAACCCGCCGGCGGGCCGCGTCCACACGCAGCCGGGGGGCATCAGGGCGTCCATCGCGCCGAGCAGGGCGTCGCGCCGCTCGCGGTAGAGCTCGCGGAATGCTTTGATCTGCTCGCGCCATGGCTGGGTCGCGAGGTACTGCCCCACGGTGAGCTGGGTGAAGGTGGAGTGCGACAGCACGGCCGACTCCAGGGCGAGCACCAGCTTGTCGCGCACGGCGTGCGGGGCCAGGGCCCAGCCGACGCGGAAGCCGGGGGCGAGCGTCTTGGAGAACGACCCGAGATAGACCACGCCTTCGGGATCGTCCGCGCGCAATGCGCGCATCGGCTCGCCGTCGAAGCCCAGCAGGCCGTACGGGTTGTCCTCGACGACCAGCACACCGGCCCGCCGGCAGATCTCCAGCACCTGGCGGCGGCGCGACGCGCTGAGCGTGACACCGGCCGGGTTCTGGAAGGTCGGCACGGTGTAGAGGAACTTGATGCGACGGCCCTGCCGAGACAGTGCGTCGATCGTCTCGGCGAGCGCGGCGGGGTCGAGGCCCTCGTCGTCCATGGTCACGTGGACCACCGACGCCTGGTAGGCCGCGAACGTGCCCAGGGCGCCTACGTAGGAGGGGCCCTCGGCGAGGACCACGTCGCCGGGGTCGATGAAGATACGGGTGATCAGGTCGAGGGCCTGCTGGGAGCCGACGGTGACGACGACGTCGTCCGGGCCGGCCTCGATGCCCTCCAGGCGCATGACCTCGCAGATCTGCTCACGCAGGTGCGGGTCGCCCTGGGCGGAGCCGTACTGCAGGGCCACGGTGCCGCGGTGGGCCACCAGGTCGGCGACGATCTCGCCGACGGTGTCGAGGGGGAGGGCCGTGACGTACGGCATGCCGCCGGCCAGCGAGACCACCTCGGGCCTCGATGCGACGGCGAAAAGAGCTCGGATCTCGGAGGCCACCATGCCGGTAGCCCGTGCGGCGTACCGATCGATGTAGGCGTCGATGCGCGACCCGTGGGCCGCGGTCCTCCGACCGTGATCCTGCTCTTCCGTCACGGTCCACCTCCTAGGGCATAGCCGAGCTAGGTTCATTGCGGAGTGACCAGCCTACGGCAGGCATCCTCGAAACCCTTCCGTATTTCTTCACTTCACCGGCACTAGGGACATTTCTCCGCCGATTTCTGGGGTGGACATTGAGGCCGCGGAGTAGGTCGCCTCGTCGTCGCCCCGCACACCCCTGGAGTCCTCCGCCGAGGGGCCGGAGGAAACGCGCGCGGCGGTCCGCGGAGCTTTCGCGGCGCCCGGGGACGGCGTCCGCCCTGCTCGGCGCCCGCGGCGGCGACAGGCCGCGCGGGCCCGGCTCGCAGGACCGGCGTATCCCGCTTTCACTCGGCTACCATGCCACTTTGGAGACGCCGTAAATTCGTGCGCATTTCCGCCCACACTCGCGTCGTCTCGCAACGATTGGGGGCCTCGAGGTGTCGCGTCGGCTGGTGAACGTCACGCTGGACAACCTTGATGATCTGCCGCGCCGCTGCCGACGGTGCGTCTTCTGGGAGCTCGACCCGGTCAGCGGCGAGCGGGCCCAGCTAACCGGCGATCCGGGGCTGGAGAAGGAGGCGTGGATCTCCGCGACCCTGCTCGAGTGGGGCAGCTGCGGCAAGATCTGCTATGTCGACGGTGTGCCGGCCGGTTTCGTGCTCTACGCGCCCCCGCTCTACGTCCCTCGCTCGGTGGCCTTCCCCACCTCGCCGGTCAGCGCGGACGCCGTCCTGCTGATGACCGCGCACATCATCCCCGAGTTCTCCGGGGGTGGGCTCGGCCGCATGCTGATCCAGGGCGTGGCCAAGGACCTGACGCGGCGCGGCGTCCGGGCGATCGAAGCCTTCGGCGACCTCAAATGGGAGCAGCCCGGCTGCGTCATGCCCGCCGATTACCTGCTCGCGGTCGGGTTCAAGACCGTCCGGCCGCATCTGCGCTTCCCGCGGCTGCGGCTGGAGCTCAAGACCGCGGCGTCGTGGCGTGAGGACGTCGAGGTGGCACTGGAGCGTCTCCTGGGGTCCATGACTCCTGAACGGGCGCTACGCCCCGTCTGAGGCGATCTGAGCCCCGCGCTGCCCTACGCACCACGCCTCCCACGGCTCCCATGCCTCCCACGCACCACGGCTCCAACGCACCACCGCCCCATGCATCACAGCTCCCTGTGCACAGCAGCTCCCTGTGCACAGCAGCTCCCTGTGCACCACAGCTCCCTGCGCACCACAGCTCCCTGCGCACCACCGGCCCGACCGCACCCCGGCCCCTGCGCACAACAAGAGCCACCCGCATGGACGGACCCCAAAACCATACGGAGCTTCCGGTACGAACAGAGCCCCCCGCGCCGATGGGCGAGGAGGGCTCTGCTGGGTGGGGTGCCGCCCGGAAGGAGGCGGCGGGGTGGTACGGCTCGCACGGTTGCGGACGGCACGAGCCGCAGGAGCGCCTAGATGACGCCGTCGAGCTCGCGGAGCAGCATGGCCTTCGGCTTGGCGCCGATGATCTGCTTCACGACCTCTCCACCCTTGTAGACGTTCAGCGTCGGGATCTGGAGTACGCCGTAGTCGCGGGGAGTCGCCGGGTTCTCGTCAATGTTGATCTTGACGATGGTCAGCTTGTCGGCGTGCTCGGCGGCGATCTCCTGAAGGACGGGCGCGACCTGGCGGCACGGGGCACACCATTCGGCCCAGAAGTCCACGAGCACCGGCTTGTCGCTCTTGAGCACCTCGGCCTCGAAGGTGGCGTCGGTTACGGACTTGATGTCGCCCACGGTGTTCTCCCCTTAACTGGTGGCGGTGGCGGTGGCGGTGGCGGTTGCGTTGTCCGCGAGCCAGCGTTCGGCGTCGATCGCCGCCGAACAGCCGGTGCCCGCGGCGGTGATGGCCTGGCGGTAGGTGTGGTCGACGACGTCGCCGCAGGCGAAGACGCCGTCCAGGTTGGTCCTGGTGCTCTGCCCCTCGACCTTGATGTAGCCCTCGTCGTCCAGTTTGAGCTGGCCCTTGAACAGGGCGCTGCGCGGGTCGTGCCCGATGGCGACGAACAGGCCGCCGACGGCCAGCTCGGTCTGCTCGCCGGTGTTCACGTTGCGGACGACGACGCCGCTGACCCGGTTCTCGCCGATGATGTCGACGACCTGGCTGTCCCAGAGGAAGCGGATCTTCTCGTTCGCGAAGGCGCGGTCCTGCATGATCTTGCTGGCGCGCAGCTCGGAACGGCGGTGGATCACCGTGACCGTCCGGGCGAACCGGCTGAGGAAGGTGGCCTCCTCCATGGCGGTGTCGCCGCCGCCCACGACCACGATGTCCTGGTCGCGGAAGAAGAAGCCGTCACAGGTGGCACACCAGGAGACGCCGCGCCCGGACAGCCGCTTCTCGTTGGGCAGGCCCAGCTCGCGGTACCCCGAACCGGTGGCGACGATGACGGTCTTGGCCAGATAGGTCTCGGTGGGCGTCTTGACCACCTTGGGCGTCTGGGTCAGATCGACCTCGACGACGTCGTCCGCGACCAACTCGGCGCCGAAGCGCTCGGCCTGCTTGCGGAAGTTGTCCATCAGGTCCGGGCCGAGGATGCCGTCCGGGAAGCCGGGGAAGTTCTCCACGTCGGTGGTGTTCATGAGCGCGCCACCAGCGGTGACCGAGCCCTCGAACACGAGGGGGTTGAGATCCGCGCGTGCCGCGTAGACCGCGGCCGTGTAGCCGGCCGGGCCCGACCCGATGATGATGACGTTACGGACGTCGCTCACGCCTCTCGCCTTTCTGCGCATGGTGGTCCCGGCGCGTCGCCGGTGTGCGTCGCCGCACGCTGCCCGGCTCTGGTTACCCGTTGGTGGATGCAGTGGCGTCAACAGATCCTAGGCGTCCGGGATTCCCGTCCCAGGAAAGCCGCGCCTTCCACAAGAAGAAGTCCTCCGCGGAACCCGCGGAGGACTTCTCACGACTCCGGATCGCGAACAGGCGGGCGCCCGCTCGCGAGCGGCCCTACTGCCAGCGGCTCACCGACGGCGGCCGCATGTTGCGGCAGTTGTCGTCCACGACGTACACCCAGACGGCGTTGTGCAGGCGGTTCTTCCAGAAAGCCATCACCGTGGCCTCGCTGCCCTCGTAGAAGGCCTGGTCGACGCCGATCGGGTTGGGATTCTTGCGCAGGCCGAGCTGGTCGCCCACCTGCTCGGAGATGCGGGTGATGCACCGCATCACCGCGGGATCGCTCGACTCGTCGCCGGTCGAGCCGGGGCCGTAGGCGCCGACGTAGGTGTTCAGCGGCCCCCTGAGCACCGTGTCGGAGTAGTTGAAGTCGCTGCTGGCGATCACGTACTTCCGGCCGGGATGGGTCGGGCCCGTGGTCGAGACGTTCTTCGACGGCTCCGCGCTGGGCGCGGCGGTCGTGGGAACCGGCAGGGCGATGGAACCGTTGCCGGCCCCTCCGTCGGTGCCCGTGGCCGACAGCAGGCCCGCCGACACCCCGGCGACGCCGATGACCACCGCGGCCGCCGCGCTCGCCATCGCGGGCAGTTGCCAGGAACGCCGCCGGGACGCCCTGCGGCGCCTGGCGGGGACGACCGTGCCGTCATCGGCCACGACGCCGAGGCGCACGACCTCCTGCGGCTCTGGGACCTGCGGCGCCGAGGGCCTTGGCGGCTCCTCCACGGCGGCCACCACGGGCACGGCCCGCAACGGCGGCTCACCGACCGTCGAGGGCGGCTCCGGCGCGGTCTCCCATGGGGAATCCGGCATGGCCTCCCAGGGGGAGTCGGCCATGATGCGATCCCAGTCGGGCGCCTCGTCGAGCTTGAGCCCGCCACCGGACCGCCTGGTCTCGGCCTCGGCGCCTAGTGCCTTGTCGATGCGGAGCGCGACGCCCATGGGCATCGCGGGCACCGGCACTCCCGCGAGCATTTCGCGGACCGCCGCCAGGTCGGCAAGGCTTTCCCCGCAGGGATCGCACACCGCGAGATGCTCGCGGACCTGCACGGCCGTGGCGCCGTCGAGAAGACCTTCTGCCAGCTCGGCGAGGATCTCCATATCGTAGTGCGTATCACCCGTCACGAAGTTGTGCTCCCTTCGCGGATGAGACGCGGGTTAGGTCCGATCGGTTCCGCAGATGGGAAAGAATCGGGGCAAGTTTGGCGCGGCCCCGCGCGCAGCGGCTCTTGACGGTGCCGGTCGGCACGCCCAGCACCTGGGCTGCGTCCTCGACCGAATATCCCATCATGTCGACCAGCACCAGCGCCGCGCGCTGGTCGGCCGGCAGGAGCTTGAGCGCGGCCGTGACCTCCATGGAGACGTCGCGGTCCCCTGTCTGGTCGGGCATCGGAGTGTCCCGCTCGGCCGCCTCGACGAGCTCGTCGTCGGCGACCGGCCGGATGGACTTGCGGCGCATGCGGTCGAGGCAGGCGTTCACGACGATGCGGTGGAGCCAGGTGGTCACGGCCGCTTCGCCGCGGAAGCTGTCGGCCTTGCGGTAGGCGGAGACGAAGGCGTCCTGCACGGCGTCGGCGGCCTCGTCGGGGTCACCGAGCGTACGCAGGGCCACCGCCCACATGCGGTCGCGATGGCGCCGGACGATTTCGCTGAAGGCGTGTGGATCGCCGCCGATATGGCTCGTCAGCAGGTCGGCGTCGGACAACGCGGACCGTGCGGCGTGCTGAGTAGCCGCCGGCGGGCTATCGGGAGGAGGGTTCACAACGCGTGTCCTGTTATGCCGATCCGGGAGAGTGCACCACTACGTCATAGATGGTGCCACGAAACTTCCCCTCAAAGGCCGGAAGGCGCGTAAACCAGATCAAAACGTACCGGCCGGTCGCCGCCTTCTCCGGTGTGAGGGTCACCGTGCCGGAGACGTTCTCCTGCTTGGCGGCTGTTTTCAGCGCCCCGAGATCGGCCGAGTCGCCGACCCGCAGCTCGATGCTGGACCCGGGCGTGTCGCCCAGTGAGACCACCACATCGGCGATCGGCGTCGGCTTGCCCAGCTCGACGAGCAGGCCGACGCCCTTCTTCAGCCCGCCGAGGTCGGCGCTGTTGTACTTGTCGGTGTGCCACTCGGTCGACGGTTTGCCGTCGATGGCCAGGGGGGCCCACTCGGGATGCTCGGAACGGTCGCTGCCCAGCGGGTCGAACCCGTTGGCGCTCGCCGGCCGCACTGTTGTGATCTTGGGCTGGGACGCCTGCGAAGGAGAGGCGGACGCGGAGGGCGCTGTAGGGCGCTTGCCGAGGCTCTGCCCCAAGGTCCACGCGCCGACGCCGACGGCCACGATGACCAGCAGGACCACGACCGTGATCACGACGCGCCCCGCGACCCCGCCGGAACGGCGCGGCATGGGCGCCATGGGCGGGCGCTGGTGCGCGGTGGTGTGCGACTGGCGGGGCGGCTCGGTGTCGGGCGGGGCCTCCGAGCGCAGGGTCACCGCGGGAGGCGTCGCCGAGACCGGCACGGGCGCGGGCCGCGGCACCTCGGCGAGCGCCTCGGCCACCTGGGCCGGGGTCGCCAGCGCGGGCAGCCCCCGCCGCGGCTCCTGCATCAGGGCGCGGCAGGTGATCGCGTCGAGGAAGCCGGGGACGCCGGCCGTGACCTGGCGCGGCGTGCAGACCTTGCCGTCGTCCATCGGCGCGGGCGGCAGGTCGACGTCGCCGTCACCCGGCCAGGTTCCCGTCAGCGCGGTGTACAGCAGGCGGCCGAGCCCCTGGGCGTCCTCACGGGCGGCGCTGTCGCTCTCGATGTCGCTGAGGGAGGCGTCGACGGCCAGTCCGAGCAGCTTGACCGTGCTGCCGGCCGTCCAGATGAGACGGTCGGGGGTCAGGCACAGGTGGGCCAGGCCCGCCTCGTGGGCGTGCGCCACCGCCTCGGCGGCCTCGGCCACCAGCGCGGCGGCCCGCTCGGGCGCCATGGGCCCGGAGGAGACCATGTCGGTCAGGGACTCGCCGGTGACCCACTCGCTCACCACGTACGCCTGGCCGTTCTCCTCGGCGGCGTCGAAGACCTGCGTCAGCCGGGGGTCGGTCAGGCGGCTGGCCCTGCGGGCGGCGGTGACGACCTCGGACACGCGGTCGAAGTCGGGGTCCAGCGTGAGGACGCAGACGGGCCGCGCGAGCACCTCGTCGATGGCCTTCCACAACGTGGCGCCACCCGACTCGCTGACGCGGTCTTCCAGGCGGAACCGGTCGGCCAGTCGGCCGCCGGGCTCCACGGCCGGGGCGCTCATGAGGTGATCCTCTCCCTGGTCGCGGGCGATGTCCGTGCGAATGCCCCCACGCCCCTCCTGCTCCTCGTCAGCCGGCGGCGCACGATCGTCACCGTGCGCCGGGCACCATCGTAGTCCGGCGCGGGTCTCGTCCGTGTTGCCCTTTGAACACGGGCGAACCGGACTTCCGGGTTACCTATGACTAGCGGCCTACCCGCCCCGCCACAAGTCCAATGATCGAGCTGATCTCGGCGATGCGCATGCGGTGCGACGTCACCAGGTAGAGCGCCCCGCCGAGCCCACCCCCCGCCACCAGCATGATGGCCGAGCTGAGCGGCGTGACGCCGGCGAACTCCGTGATCGCCCACAACGCGGCCAGCGCGACGACCGCCGCGGGGATGGCGGCGGTGTACATCCGCGAGAGCCCGGAGGCGACGAGGCGCCCGCCCAGCCCGCCGCCGACCTTCCGGCTCGCGAGCGTCCAGGCGACCGTCCCGCCGACCACGTACGCCGCGGTGAAGGAGGCGGCGAGCCCCATGACGATCAGCCGCGGCGGCAGCGTGAGGTACAGGATGTAGCTCACCGTCGCGTTGACCGCGAGGTTGCCGGCGGCGACGAGCGCCGGGGTGCGGGTGTCGCCGAAGCTGTAGAACACCCGCAGCAGCAGCTGGTAGATCGAGAACGGCACCAGCGCGAGCCCGAAGACCTGCAGGACGTTGCCCATGTTCACCGCGTCGTCGACCGAGGTGCTGCCGTGCCCGAAGATCAGCACCGTCACCGCCGGGCCGAGGACCATCAGCAGCAGCCCGCACGGCACGATCACGCACGACACCAGGCGCACGCCCGAGGCGAACTCCTCGCGGATGGCGCCGTACTCGCCCTCGTGCACGTACCGGCTCATGCGCGGGAGCATCGCGGTGATCACCGAGACCGCGATGATGCCGTAGGGCAGCTGGAAGAGCTGGAAGGCGTAGCTGTAGGAGGCGATGCCGGCGACGTGCTCGGCCCCGGCCTTGGCCGTGGCGCCGGTCGCCAGGTTGGTCGTGACGATGTAGGAGACCTGGTTGAGCAGGACGAACGCGAGCGTCCACACGCCGGCCCGGCCCATCTCGCCCAGCCTGGCGTTGCGCAGGTCGAACCGGGGCACGAACCTGAACCCGGCGCGGTGCACCGAGATCACCAGGACGATCGACTGGATGACGATGCCCGCCGTGGTGCCGAGCCCGAGAAGGGCCAGGTCGGAGCCGGTCACCGCGTGGAGGTTCCCGCCCGCTCGGCTCACGAAGTGGTAGAGCAGGCCGACCCCGATGACCACGACGTTGTTCAGCACGGGCGCCCACATGGGCGCCGCGAACCGGTCGCGGGTGTTCAGGATGGCGCCGGCGATCGCGCCGATGCCGAAGAAGGCGATCTGCGGCAGGATGTAGCGCGCCAGCGTGGTGGCGACCTCGGCGTCGAGCGCCGGCAGGTCGGTGGTCAGCAGCCCGATCAGCAGCGGCGCGCACAGCACGCCCACCACCGCGATCACCACCAGGGCGAGCGTGGCCACGGTCATCAGCCGCTGCTCGTAGGCGCGCCCGCCGTCGGCGTCGTGCTTCTGCGCCTTGACGATCATGGGGACGATGACGCTGCTGAGCACGCCGCCGATGAGCAGGTCGAACAGGATGAACGGGATCGTGTACGCGATGTTGTAGGCGTCGCCCAGGGCGGCGACGCCGATGGCCGAGGCGAGCACCGCCGTGCGCACGAAGCCGGTCAGGCGGGACACCATGGTGCCCGCGGCCATGATCGCGCTGGCGCGCAACATCCGGCTCATGAAGGCCCCTCTCGCTGCTGTGCCGGTTCGGGTACGGACTGGGGCCGGCCGCGTATGGCGCCCCGCGTCCTGGCCGCCTTGCGTGAGCGGCGCCGCAGGACGCGCAGCAGCACCGCGGCGAGCATCACGGCCACGGCCGCGCCCACGATCACCAGCGCGATGGCGGCGTACCCCGTGGTGCGCACCGAGACCTCGACCGGAGCGCCGTAGCGGATGCCGTCGGCGGTGGTGAGCTGCACCTTCACCGTCGTGTCGCCGCCGTTGCCGTTGACGGTCATCGGGATGTCGATCGGGCGCGTCTTGCCGGGACTGATCGTCACCGGCGACTCGTAGGCGCCGATGGTGAGCAGCTTGCGGTCGCCGGAGGTGATCCGCACGCCGACGGTGACCTCCTGGTCGCCGAGGTCGTTGCGGATGCTGATCGGCACGGTGCCGTTCTTGCCGGCGAGCGTGCGCCCTTCGCGGCCGGTGATCGAGACGGCGTCGGTGCGGGTGGTCACGGCCGCGTCGAGCTGCTTGAGCAACGGCCCGGCCGCGCCGGCGCGGCCGCGCCAGGCCGTCGAGGCGGCGCGGAGCACAGCGGTGTCGAAGACCCTGCGGTGGTCGGCGCTGACCGTGGCGGTCAGCTCGGCCCGCCTGCTGAGCTTCCTGACGCCGCCGATGTAGGCCCGGCTCAGCTCGGCCTGGCGGTCCTTGTCGGTGTAGACGAGGTCGGTGCGGGGGATCGCGGTGTCGGCCGAGGGCTTCACCGAGCCCAGGGAGACGGGCTTGAGCCAGGGCGCCGAGGCCGCCGTCTTGAGCAGCGCGGTGACGAAAGCCGGGTCGGGGTTCCACCGGCGCGGCGGCGCCGCGACGACCGCGCGCGACTCGGTGGGGCGCTCGGCGCTGATCATCGCGGTCTCGGCGAGGAAGCGCTGGGTGGTGAGGGCCGTCACGCCCGGCCCGGAGGTGCCGGTCGTCGCGACCAGCTCGCTCAGCACGGGGTCGGCCAGCAGCACGCGCACCGGCCGCTTGACGGTGTCCACCGTGGCGGCGGAGTCGGGGGTGTAGGTGACGGGGGTGCTCGGGGGGAGCGCCGAGGCGTTCAGCAGCACCGTGCGCACGTCGCCGACGGCCAGGACGTCCAGCGCGTCGCGGTCGATCACCCCGGCGGCCGGCCAGTTCACGGCGGTGGTGACGTCCTTGCCGAGCGCCTCGGTGGCGACGGCGGCGCCCTGCTTGAGCGCGGTGCCGGTGACGGTGTCCATTCCGTGGTGGTTGACCGCGGTGATGTCCGGATCGGCGTAGGGAAGGGCGGACACGGGGACGTCCTGCAAGGCGGTGCGCAGCCGCTGGAGCCATTGCGATGTGGTCTGGTCGCCCGGCCGGCTCTCGGCCTTGTCGCCGGACTTGAGGGTGTACCCCTTGGCCATGGCCTGGGCGTCGTCGAGCACCGCCGGGTCGACGAACCAGGTCACGCCCTTGGCGGAGGTCTCGGCCAGCTTGAGGATCTTGCCGAGGCGGCCGGCGTCGGCCACGGCGTCGTGCAGGGCGTCGTCCACGAAGGTGGCGTCGTCGCCGCGGTGGGGCTGGTCGGCGAGGGGGAGCGCCCAGGAGATCTTCGTGCGGGCGACCTGCTGGCCGGCGGGGGCGTAGGGCAGGAACGTGCGCTGCGCGGCGAGCGGCCGCCCGGCCGCGTCGATGATCTGGATGGTGAGGGGATAGACGCCGAAGCGGAATATGCCGAGCTTCGCCGGGGTGGTGGCGAACTCGAAGGGGACCTTCTGCGAGGCCACCAGCTGGCCGACCACCAGGGACTCGCGGGTGGAGTCCAGCATGGGGCCGCCGTCGGCGAACGCCTGCATCTCGGCGCGGGTGGCGAACGGCTGGCGGGAGAAGCGCAGTTGGAGCGTGAGGGAGTTGAGGGTGGTGCCGCCGGTGTTGGCGACGGCCCCGGAGATCTTCAGTTCGGTGGTGGGATCGCGGGGCGCCTGGGGCGTGATCGAGTTGACCACGATCTGGGTCTCCTGCCGGCCCGACGTCGAGGCGTCAGCCTGGCGGACCCGGGCCGTGGTCTGCGCGTCGGCCGCAAGGCCCCGGGGCGCGGTCGCGGCGTGAGCGGGGCGTGCCTGGGGCGCGGCGGCGACCTGTGCGGCTCCCGCCCCGGCCGGACCGGCCGAGGCACCGGCGACGGCCGCCGGCGTGAGGAACGCGGCGGTCAGCGCGACGATCAGGGCGGCTCCGCGGGTCACGTGCCGGCCAGGGGTGGAGTTGGGCGCACGCCCAGAATGGTATGGCCTAAAGCAGAGCGGGCGGCGATTCGCAGCGGGGGGCGCCCCTCACCGGCCGCACCTCGCGCGTGCCCGGCATGCGCACCGTCCTGTGCCGGGGGGACTCCAGGTCGACGTGCTTGCCGCGGGTGAGAGACAGCAGGTCGAGGGCCCTCAGACGCAGTGCCGTGCGCCGTTCGCCGGTCGGGGTGTAGACCAGGGCGTCGGGGTCGCCGTGCTCGGCCAGGCGCTCGTCGATCAGCACGGTGAGGTCGTCCGGGAGCAGAAGGGGTGACACGCTTGTGGCGGCGTAGTCGGTGGCGGAGTTCACCAGGAAGGCGGGCGCGGGACGCACCCGGCGGGCGCCGAGCAGGGCCCCGACGGCTCCCGGCCGCGGAGGCGAGGCGACCGTGGTGACCACGGCCACGGGCTCGCGCTGGTTGCGGGTGGTGACCTCGTAGACCGTCACCCGAATGCACGAAGCGGGGTCGACGTGGAGAATGGCGGGGAGGTCGTCGGCGCATGTCAAGGCGCGGGGAAGCCGTACGATCTCATGGTGGATCTGGTGGGACAGGAGCCGGCGGTGGATCGCGAGGGCGTCTTTCATCTCTCGTGCTCCTTGTCTTGTCCGGGTGCCCCCGACAGACCTACGACCGACCGTAACCTGGTGATCGCTCGGGGTGTATCCCCGGGTGGGTTACACCAGGGCTAGCTCGGAGATCTGCTTCCGTAACCGAAGGACCTACCCAGCTTGTCCGTCTCAAATCTGAGCGTTAGTCAGCAGAGGGCCGTGATCGACCTATTTCGGCGGATCGCCCCGATCGCCGATGAGCTCGGCGACCTGTTCGCCGCGCACCGGCACGAGCTCGCCGTCGTCGGCGGCTCGGTTCGCGACGTCTTCCTCGGCCGCATCGGCAACGACCTCGACCTGACCACCGACGCGCGCCCAGAGCGGGTGCTGGAAATCGTCAAAGACTGGGCCGACTCCATCTGGACCATCGGCATCGACTTCGGCACGGTCGGCGTCCGCAAGGGCAACTGGGTCCTGGAGATCACGACCTACCGCAGCGAGTCCTACGACCCCAAGTCGCGCAAGCCCGAGGTCGTCTACGGCGACACCCTCGAAGCCGACCTGGAGCGCCGTGACTTCGCGGTCAACGCCATGGCCGTGCGGCTCCCCGGGCACGAGTTCGTCGACCCGTACGGCGGCCTGTCCGACCTGTCCGCCAAGGTGATGCGCACCCCGGGCACGCCCGAGCAGTCCTTCGACGACGATCCGCTGAGGATGCTCAGGGCCGCCCGCTTCGCCTCCCAGCTCGGCTTCACCGTCGACCCCGCCGTGGTCGCCGCCATGACCTCGATGGCCGACCGCATCGAAATCGTGTCCGCCGAGCGCATCCGCGACGAGCTCGACAAGCTGCTCTGCGGCGACGACCCGCGATCCGGCCTCGGGCTCCTGGTCGACACCGGCCTGGCCGCCCACGTCCTGCCCGAGCTGCCCAAGCTGCGGCTCGAGATCGACGAGCACCACCGCCACAAGGACGTCTACGAGCACACCCTCATCGTCCTCGAGCAGGCCATCGCCCTGGAGACCGCCGGGCCCGACCGCGTCCTGCGGTGGGCGGCCCTGCTGCACGACATCGGCAAGCCCAAAACGCGGCGGTACGAGGAGGCCGGACGGGTCTCCTTCCACCACCACGAGGTCGTGGGCGCGCAGATGGTCAAGAAGCGCCTCGGCGAGCTGCGCTTCCCCAAGGACGTCGTCGCCGACGTCTCCCAGCTGGTCGAACTGCACCTGCGCTTCCACGGCTACGGCACCGGCGAGTGGACCGACTCCGCCGTGCGCCGGTACGTCCGCGACGCCGGCCACCTGCTGGAGCGGCTGCACAAGCTCACCCGCGCCGACTGCACCACCCGCAACAAGCGCAAGGCGCAAGCCCTGTCGCGCACCTACGACGACCTGGAAGTGCGCATAGCCCGCCTCGCCGACGAGGAGGAGCTGGCCAAGATGCGGCCCGAGCTGGACGGCAACGAGATCCAGCAGGTCCTCGGCGTCGGCCCGGGCCCCGTGGTCGGCAAGGCGTACAAGTTCCTGCTGGACATGCGCCTCGACCAGGGGATCGTCGGCAAGGACGCCGCCCGCGAAGCCCTCCTGACCTGGGCCCGCGACCAGGACCTCCTCCCCGGCTCCGCCTGACCGTCCTGGGAGGGCCTGCTCGCTGATCTCGGTGGACGGGTTGCCGAGGCGGAGGCGGGCCCCGATTAGGGTGGCGGGATGGACGCCGAGAAGCTGCGCGAGCTCGACCGCAGGCACCTGTGGCACCCGTACACCGCCGCGGCCGCGGCGGTGGCGGCGCACCCGGTGACCAGGGCCGAGGGCGTCCGGCTGACGCTCGCCGACGGCCGTGAGCTCATCGACGGGATGTCGTCCTGGTGGTCGGCGATCCACGGGTACGGGCACCCTCGGCTGGACGCGGCGGTACGCGACCAGCTCGGTGATATGGCGCATGTGATGTTCGGCGGCCTCACCCACGAGCCGGCCGTCCGCCTGGCGCGGCGCCTGGCCGAGATGACCGGCCTCCCCAAGGTCTTCCTCGCCGACTCCGGGTCGGTGGCCGTCGAGGTCGCGATCAAGATGGCCGTGCAGGCCACCGGTAAAAGCCGCCTGTTCACCGTGAAGGGCGGGTACCACGGCGACACCTTCGGGGCGATGTCGGTCTGCGATCCGGTGAACGGCATGCACCACCTGTTCGGCGGTGTCCTTCCCGCCCACGTCTTCGCCGATCGTCCCCCCGCCGACTATGGTCTGCGCCCCGGAGCCTCCTCGCCCTCGGCGCCTGGCCGCCGGCCGGCCGGACCGGAGATCTCCGGCGGATCGTCGGAGCCGGCGATCCCCGGCGTCTCGGCCGAACCGGCGACCCCCGACGAGGCCTATCTGCGCCATCTCGACGTGATGGTCGCACGGCACGCCGGTGAGCTGGCGGCGATCATCGTCGAGCCGGTGGTGCAGGGCGCGGGCGGCATGCGGTTCTACCATCCCGCCTACCTGCGCAGGCTGCGGGAACTGGCCGACGAGCACGGCATCCTGCTCATCGCCGACGAGATCGCGACCGCCTTCGGGCGCACGGGCGAGATGTTCGGCTGCGACCACGCGGGCGTCCGGCCGGACATCATGTGCGTGGGCAAGGCCCTGACCGGCGGCTACCTGACCATGGCCGCCGCCCTGTGCACCGAGGAGGTGGCCGAGCTCATCGGGGTGCTCATGCACGGTCCCACCTTCATGGCCAACCCGCTGGCCGCGGCGGTCGCCGACGCCTCCCTCACCCTGCTGGGCGAACGGCCCTGGCAGGAGGAGGTCAAGCGCATCGAGGCCGCGCTCGCCGAGGGCCTGGCCCCCGCCGTGGGCGCACCCGGCGTCCGGGACGTCCGCGTCCTGGGGGCGATCGGCGTGGTCGAGACGGCCGAGCCGGTGGACGTGGAGAAGATGCAGAATGTCGTGATGGCGCACGGCGTCTGGCTGCGCCCCTTCGGCCGCCTCCTCTACACCATGCCGCCCTACTGCACCGGCCCCGTCGACCTCGCCGCGATCACAGGGGCGATGACGGCCGCCGTGGCCACGCTGAGCCCCTGATCCACGCTCGGCCGAACGGGGCCGGGTGGCACCGGCGTGCGACGGAGGTTCAGCGGGCGGCCTGCTGCGGCTGGGCGGGGCGGGTGGTGACGCCGACGACCAGCCGGTAGACCACGGCGCTGGCGACGTACCCGACGGAGGCGATCAGCAGGACCGTGTACGACTTGCCGTTGGCCGGCAGGAAGAGCGCGGCGGCCGCGGCGGCGGCGACCAGCATGCCGTTGAAGAGCATGTCGTAGATGGAGAAGACCCGCCCGAGATAGGCGTCCTCGACGTCGCGCTGCACGATCGTGTCGGTGCAGATCTTCACGCTCTGCCCCGTCACGCCGAGGACGAAGCCCATGGCCACGAAGCCGATCTCCTGGAACGGCAGGCAGAGCGCCAGCATCAGCACTCCTCCGGTGGCCAGCATGATCGGAATCCATGCCTCGGGGCGGAAGCGCTCGGTGGCCCACGGCGTGATGAGCGCGGCCATGAAGAAGCCGGCGCCGGAGCTCGCCAGCACGCCGGTGACCTCGTTCAGGCCGGCCTCGACGTCGGAGGTGAAGTAGTACCGGTAGAGCATCACGGTCATCACGATCGTCAGGCCGTACAGGAACCGGTGGGCGGCCATGCTGCCCAGCGCGGCCGCCGGAGCCCGCAGATGCACCACGTGGCGCGCACCGTCGATCAGGCCGCTCATGACGTGACGCACCGCCTGGCGGGTCTGCGGCAGGTTCGGGTCGAACGAGGGGCCGAGCAGATTCCTGTGCATGGTGGAGGCGATGAGGGCGCTCATTCCGAACACCACGCCCGAGACGATCAGCAGTCCGGCGGTGCCGCTGTGCTCGGGGCCGAAGGCCAGCCGGAGCAGATAGCCCGCGCCCGCGCCGACGAACGTGGCGACCGTGCCCGACGTCGGAGTGACGGCGTTGGCCAGCAGCAGGCGCTCCTCCTCGACCACGTGCGGAAGCGACGCGCTCAGCGCGGACAGGAAGAAGCGGTTGACGCCGAGCACCGCGAGGGCCGCCGCGTAGAAGCACCAGTCGGGGGTGCCCAGCGCCACGAGCAGCGCGGCCCCCAGGAGGAGCACGCCGCGGACGATCGGGGCGATGACCAGGATCTGCCGCCGTGACCAGCGGTCGATGAAGACCCCGGCGAAGGGCCCGAGCACGGAGTAGGGCAGCAGCAGCACCGCGAACGCGATGGCGGCCTCGGCGGCGCTCGTCTGCTTCTCCGGGGTGAAGAAGGCATAGCCGGCCACGGCGAACTGGAAGACGCCGTCCGAGAACTGCGAGACCAGGCGGGTGGCGTAGAGACGTCTGAAGTCCCGGCCTCGAAGGACGGCACGGAGGTCGGAGACGAATGACACGCGGGCCAGCCTACTGGGCACGTGTCGTGGAACACATCGGGAACAACCCTGATTCGCCCCCAACAGGTGATGAACCATCCCGGTCGATCCGGCCGCAGGAGCCGGTGCCGTCGCGTCCTCGGCCGGCGGCCCCACCGTGCCCGGGCTTCCGGTACCACCTGCGAGGTGGAGGGCGGTTTTCAGGCGGATCCGCTTGGCGTCAGGTAGATGCTTGGCCCACCGGGAATGACGAATCATCACCTGGGTGTGACCGTTTTCCGGCCCGGCCGCCGTGAGAGCACTTCAGCGCAGTCCGTCTACCCGACATGATCACGTACCCTCGGTCACGTGACCCATGACGAACATGTCGTGCTTGTGAACGCGCGGGGTGAAGCGGTCGGCACCGCCGCCAAGACGGTCGTGCACGGGGCCGACACCCCGCTGCATCTGGCGTTCTCGTGCTATGTGTTCGACGGCGAGGGACGGGTCCTGCTCACCCGGCGCGCTTCGCACAAACGCACCTGGCCCGGAGTGTGGACCAACAGCTGTTGCGGACACCCGCTGCCCGGGGAGCCGCTGGCCGAGGCGGTCGGGCGCAGGCTGTCCCACGAGCTCGGCCTGAAGGCCGACGACGTCGAGCTGATGCTCCCCGGTTTCGCCTACCGCGCGGTGATGCGGGACGGAACGGTGGAGAACGAGATGTGCCCGGTCTACCGGGCCGTGGTGTCCGCCGAGCCGTCTCCGAACCCCGAGGAGGTCGGCGACGCCCGCTGGATGCCGTGGAAGGAGTTCACCGACGACGTCATGTGCGGTCTGCTGGCGATCTCACCGTGGTGCGGGGAACAGGTGCCGCTGCTGGCGGCCCTCGGCTCCGACCCTTATACCTGGCCCACCGCCGACCCCGCCGACCTGCCGCCCGCCGCCCGCGTCCCGTCCTCGGGGACCTGACGCACCTGCTCACCCAAGGCGTACGAGACGCGGAAAACGCCCATGGTTTCACGTGGAACCATGGGCGTCTTCTGTTCCGGCTTCGTGGTCAGCGCTCGACTTCGCCGCGGATGAACTTTTCAACGGCGTCGCGCGCGTCGTCGTCGGAGTACTGCTCCGGCGGCGACTTCATGAAGTAGGACGACGCCGACAGAATGGGGCCGCCGATGCCGCGATCCATGGCGATCTTGGCGGCACGGACGGCGTCGATGATGACGCCGGCGGAGTTCGGGGAGTCCCACACCTCGAGCTTGTACTCCAGGTTCAGCGGGGTGTCGCCGAAGGAGCGGCCCTCCAGGCGGACGTAGGCCCACTTGCGGTCGTCCAGCCACGGCACGTGGTCGGAGGGGCCGATGTGGACGTCGGCCTTCGCCATCTCGTGCGGGATCTGCGAGGTGACCGACTGCGTCTTGGAGATCTTCTTGGACTGGAGGCGCTTGCGCTCCAGCATGTTCATGAAGTCCATGTTGCCGCCGAAGTTGAGCTGGTAGGTGCGCAGCAGCTCGACCCCGCGGTCTTCGAAGAGCTTGGCCATGACGCGGTGGGTGATGGTGGCGCCGACCTGGGACTTGATGTCGTCGCCGACGATGGGGAGGCCGGCGTCGGTGAACTTCTGCGCCCAGACCGGGTCGGAGGCGATGAAGACCGGCAGCGCGTTGACGAAGCCGACGCCCGCGTCGATGGCGCACTGCGCGTAGTAGCGGTCGGCATCCTCCGAGCCCACGGGGAGATAGGAGACCAAGACGTCCACCTTGGCGGCCTTGAGCGCGGCGACCACGTCGACCGGCTGCTCGTCCGACTCCTCGATCATCTCGCGGTAGTACTCCCCAAGGCCGTCATATGTGGGGCCACGCTGCACGGTGACGCCGGTCGGCGGCACGTCGCAGATCTTGATGGTGTTGTTCTCCGAGGCGACGATCGCCTCGGACAGGTCGCGCCCGACCTTCTTGGCGTCGACGTCGAAGGCGGCCACGAACTGGACGTCACCGACGTGGTAGTCACCGAACTGGACATGCATCAGACCGGGCACCCGGACGCCGGGATCGGCGTCCCGGTAGTAATGCACGCCCTGGACCAGCGCTGCGGCACAGTTGCCGACACCGACGATGGCTACGCGCACGGAACCCATGGCACTCGCTCCTTTACTCGTTCGTCTCATCAGGAACGGGCTCGGCGTCCTGCGCCTGTGCCCTGTCCGCTCTTGCCCGGACGGCTTGCGCTCGTTCGGTATCGATCAACTCGTTCAGCCAGCGCACCTCGCGCTCGACCGATTCCAAGCCGTGGCGCTGTAATTCCAAGGTGTAGCTGTCGAGCCGCTCGCGCGTGCGGGCGAGAGCGGTGCGCACCCCGTCGAGCCGCTCTTCGAGGCGGCTTCTGCGGCCTTCGAGGATGCGCAGCCGGACCTCGGCCTCGGTGTGGCGGAAGAAGGCGAAGTGGACGCCGAAGCTCTCGTCCTCCCAGGAGGACGGGCCCGCCTGGGTGAGCAGCTCGTGGAGCCGCTCCTTGCCTTCGGCCGTCAGCTTGTACACGATCTTCGACCGGCGCCCGGTGAGCGGCAGGCCGCTGTCGAGCGCGGTCTGCGACCCGGTGCCGGCGGCGGTCTCCTCCGGCGTCTCCTCGGCGATCAGCCCGTTCGCGAGCAGCTGCCGCAGGCAGGGATAGAGCGAACCGTAGGAGAACGCACGGAACATGCCGAGCAGGGCGTTGAGCCGTTTGCGCAGCTCGTAGCCGTGCAAGGGCGTCTCGTGGAGCGAGCCGAGCACGGCCAGTTCCAGCACTCCGCCTTTGCCGACCGCCACTGGAACCGCCCCCTCTCGCAGCGATGTGTCCCGTCGATGTATCGAGCCGATACATCCCGAGGATACGTCGCGTCGGCATACTGCGCAATCAAGAAATCCGTCAAGCGGTTGGGCGGAATAGATAAAAAAGTCGTAGTCTGACGCTCATGTGGTCACAGCGAGGGGTCGTGGACTACGGCCTCGCGAAGCGAGCGACGATCCTGTCGCTTCGCTCCGGTCGCACGGCCAGGCGTGATGTGTGCGATGCGCATCCCTACCTCTTGCGTGCCGCTCGGTACCACGGTGAGCCGACGGAGCGCGTCTGCCCCATCTGTGAGCACCGGAACGTGACCCATGTCACATACGTGTACGGTGACGCGCTGGGTCGCAGCGCAGGGCGCGTAAAGGCCACGTCAGACCTTGTTCAGATGGCCCGCGAATACGAGGAATTCCGGGTCTACGTTGTCGAGGTCTGCCAAGGTTGCTCATGGAATCACCTGACGGTTTCCTTCGTCCTGGGCAATGGCGGGCCACCGGGCAGCTCGGACACCATGCGACAGATCGACTCCGACTCAGGCGGGGACCCCGCGGAGACGTAGCCATGCGCAGTCGAGTTCCCCCCGGGAGGCACGTTCTCCGCCTGCCGCAGACAGACGTCGAAGACCTCCAGATCGCCAGATGACCCAACGAGGACGCGTGAGTTACAGCAGCTATGGCCCAGAGCCGACCGGTCGCCCCGAGCAAGCCGAGGGCGCCGGTGGATCAGCTCGTCCCGGGCGGCGCCGTCGCTCTCCGCAAGGGGACGCGCCCGCCGGTGGACACCCCGCGCCGCGGTCGGCGCCCGCGTACGACCAGGGCTCGGCTCGGCGCGCGGTGCCGCAGCGGAGTCCCGACGCCGGGTGGGACACCCGGTCGTCGCCGGGACGCTCCGGCGCGGCGCCCCGTCCCCGCCCGGCCGCCGCGGACCCGCGTGCCCGGGCCGGCGATCCGCGCAGGGGTCCCGCCGACCCGCGGTCGCGCCGCTCCGAGGCGGCCTTCGAGGACACCCAGTCGATGCAGGAGGTCGCCGCGGCCGGTTCGGCGGCGCCGCGGCGCGAGCCGTCCGGCGCCGAGACGGTCGTGAGCCGCGACGCGGGGCCCCGGCGCTCCCGCAGGGCGCAGGGCGGTCCCGCCCGCGCCGGCGCGACGGGCGCGTTCGGCGCGCCCGCGGGCCCGGGCGGTCCCGAAGGCCCGGGTGGTCCCGGCGGTCCTGGTGGCCGGGGTCCCGGCGACGGCCCGCCCGGCGGACGCCGGTCCCGCCGGGCGAAGGGCGAGGAGCCGCCCCGCCGCCGCGGCTGGACCCGGTTCCTCCCGAACTGGAAGATCGTCATGGCGGGCTTCGCCGTGATCGCGGCCGGCGTCTTCGGCATGATCGCCGTGGCCTACGCCAACACCCCGCTGCCCACCGAGGAGAGCGCCAAGGAGAGCGCCAACGCGCAGGGGAGCACGAT
Organism: Sphaerisporangium sp. NPDC005289; assembly: GCF_040607455.1. NCBI lineage: Bacteria > Bacillati > Actinomycetota > Actinomycetes > Streptosporangiales > Streptosporangiaceae > Sphaerisporangium > Sphaerisporangium sp. NPDC005289. The sequence continues at coordinate 19,746 of NZ_JBEXGS010000030.1, read as the reverse complement.
CTACTACGGCAGCGGCGAGGTGCTGGCCAAGCTCGGGGTCGAGCGCGTCAAGCTCGACAGCCTGAAAGACGTCCCGCAGCACGTCCAGGACGCGGTGATCGGCGCGGAGAACTCCAGCTTCCGCGAGGACTCCGGCATCTCGCTCTCGGGCATGGCCCGCTCGCTGTGGAGCACCGCGAGCGGCCAGCAGGTGCAGGGCGCCTCGACCATCACCCAGCAGATGGCCCGCGGCTACTTCGACAACCTCACCGCCGAGCGGACGGTCACCCGGAAGATCAAGGAGATCTTCATCGCGGTGAAGCTCGACAAGGAGTGGACCAAGGACAAGGTGCTGCTGTACTACCTGAACATCGTGCCGTTCGGCCGCAACACCTACGGCATCGAGGCCGCGGCCCGGTCGTTCTTCGGCAAGCACACCAGCGAGCTCACCCCCGCGCAGGCGGCCTACCTCGCCGGGCGCATCCAGCAGCCGGGCAACTTCGACGCGCAGGAGATCCAGGGCAACTTCAAGGCCACGCAGGAGCGCTTCACCTACGTCATCGGCCAGATGGCGAGGACCTGGCCGCAGAAGTACGGCAACCTGCCGGCCACCGCCAAGTTCCCGAAGATCCAGAAGTACAAGGCGCGGAACTACAACAGCGGCTTCCGCGGCTACATGATCAACGCTGTCATGGACGAGCTCAAGGACCGGCTGCCCCGCTCCGAGATCGAGACCGGCGGCTACAAGATCAGGACGACGTTCGACAAGAAGCTCATGGACGCCGCCGCGCAGGCCGTGCAGAACAACACCCGGCCCCTGTCGCCCGAGATCCACACCTCGCTCGCCGCGGTCGATCCGCGCAACGGCCGGGTCATCGCCTTCTACGGCGGCAGGAACTACCTGGGCAAGCATCCCGACCAGTTCAACGACGCGTTCTACGCCCGCAAGCAGGCCGCGTCGGCGTTCAAGCCGTACGTCCTGGCGGCCTGGCTCAAGGCGGGCTACAGCCTGAACAGCTACGTGCCCGGCAACGAGACCGTGCCGAAGGTGCTGCCCGGCACCACCAAGATCACCAATGAGGAGCGCATGCCCTCGGGCATCACCGTGACCTCGGCCACCGCGCACTCGATCAACACGGCCTACGCGTCCATGGCCTTCCAGGTCGGGCTGGACAAGGTGAAGGACATCGCCGCCGGGGCCGGCATCCCGCGGGACGAGCTCGACCGGGACGAGCAGGAGCACAAGTTCCTGCTGGCGATCGGCACCGCCCTGGTCTCGCCGCTGGAGCAGGCGAGCGGGTACTCGATCTTCGCCAACCAGGGCAGGCACTACAAGTCCCACGTGGTGCGGCAGGTCGAGGACGTCAACAAGAACGTGGTCATCCCCGAGGAGAAGTCCTTCACCCAGGTGATCGACCCGTCCGCGGCCGCGGACGCCATCGAGGCGCTGCGCGCGGTGGTCAAGGAGGGCACCGGCCGCGGCGCCGCGCTGTCCGACCGCCCGGTGGCCGGCAAGACCGGTACCAACAGCGAGAACAAGGAAGCCTGGTTCGTCGGCTTCACCCCGCAGATGTCGACCGCCGTCGGCATGTACCGCGAGCAGTGCGTCACCAAGAAGGGCAAGGTGCTGTCCGAGCGGGAGATCTGCCCGAACGGCAGCACCGGCAAGGAGGTCTCCCTGGGCAACATCCAGGGCGCGACCTACCCGAGCCAGGTGTGGCGGGCGTTCATGGCGGCGGCCATGAACGGCAAGCCCGTGGAGCAGTTCCCCGACCCCGTCAACGGCGGGTCGCCGGAGAACATCGTGCCCAAGCCGATCCCGACGCCGACTCCCTCGGCCGACCCCGGGTTCCCGGACGACAACGGGTTCCCGAACGACAACGGCGACCCCAACGGCCATGGCGACCCCAACGGCAACCCCGACGACAACGGCGGTTGCCTGCCGTGGGACGACAGCTGCAACAACGGCGGCAACGGCGGAGGCGACCCCTTCAACCAGGGCAGCACCCCCTCCGACGCCGCCACCCCCGCGCCCACTCCGACCGCGCCGGGCGGGCGCCGATCGACGCCCGCGCCCTCTCGCTGATCGGACGACGACATGACCCGTTCCACGTCCACGCCGGGTGCCGCCGGCTCCGTGGCGCGTGCCGCCCTGCCATTCGTCCCTCTCGGGCTGCTCGCGGCCCTGGGGGCGATCCTCGCGTACGCGTGGAAGGCGCCGTGCCGGTTCGGCGGGGCGTGGAACGACGGAACGCAGCAGTTCCTCAACTTCTGCTACACCGACATCTATCCGCTGTGGTGGAACGAGAAGCTCGACCAGGGGTTGACGCCCTACTTCGGTCACCCGGTCGAGTACCCGGTCGGCATCGGCTCGCTGATGTGGGTCATCCAGAAGCTCGTGACGGGCACCAGCGATCCGGGCGTCCGGTTCTTCGATCTCACGGTGATCGTCATGGCGGCGTCGCTGGTCGCCGGGGTGGTGGTCATGGTGGCGCTGGCCGGACTGCAGCGCCGGCCGTGGGACGCCGCCTGGTACGCGCTGGCGCCCGCGCTCATCCTCACCGCCTACATCAACTGGGACCTGATGTGCGGGGCGCTGAGCCTGGGCGCCTTCCTCGCCTGGTCGCGGCGGGCCCACTTCACGGCAGGGGCGCTGCTGGGTCTGGCCATCGCCACGAAGTTCTATCCCATCGTGTTGTTCGGCCCGCTGCTGCTGCTGGCACTGCGGACGCGCAAGCTGCCCGCCCTGCTGTCGGCGGTCGGCGGCACGGTGATCACCTGGGTGGTGGTCAACCTGCCGTTCATGCTCTTCGCGTTCGACGGCTGGAAGCGGTTCTACGTCTTCAGCAGCGAGCGCGGAGCCGACTGGGGGTCGCTGTGGTTCTTCTTCCAGAACCGGCAGTGGCCCTTCCTCGGTGACGCCGGGCGGGTGGACATGCTCGGCATCGTGTCGTTCGGCCTGCTGTGCCTGGCCGTGGCCGTGCTGGCGCTCATCGCGCCCACCCGGCCGCGTCTCATGCAGCTCTGCTTCCTGGTGCTGGCCGCGTTCATGGTCACCAACAAGGTGTGGTCGCCGCAGTACGTGCTGTGGCTGGTGCCGTTCGCGGTGCTGGCGCGGCCGAACTGGAAGCCGCTGGCGCTGTGGCAGGTGGCCGAGTGCTGGTACTTCTTCGCGATCTGGCTGTACCTGGTCCACGTCCAGCCGGGCAATGAGACGCTCGGCATCGGCGACGGCGGCTACTTCGCCGCCGTGTGGGCCCGGGCGATCACCATCGCCATCCTGGCGGCGTTCGTGGTCAGGGACATCCTGCGCCCCGAGCACGACGTCATCCGGCAGGGCGGCGTGGACGACCCGGTGGGCGGCGTCTTCGACGGCGCCGAGGACCGTTTCGTCCTGCGGATGCCGTCCCGGACGGCGGTGCGCGAGGCCGCTCCCGAAGCCTCCTGACCCTTGCGTCCAGGAGGCGGCGCTCGGCGTAACCGCTGTGAGCTTCCGGCCGTTCCGGCCGTTCCGGCCGGGACGCGGCGATCGTGCCGGCCGGCTCCGCGGGTTTCCGACCGTCCCGCCCGGGAGCCGGCTCCGAGATCTTCCCGGCAGCCGGGCTTTTTCCGGTCCTCTCTGATCGAGAAGTCCAGCTTGACCCTCTATTCTCCTATGCGTGCAGACCTCCCCCCAGGAGACCGTTTCCCCGGCGCCCGCACGCTTCTCCGACCGCGAGGCGCTCCTCGCGTGGCTGGGGTCGCGGATCGGGATCATCGTCGCCATGACGGTCGGCGCCGGAGTGCTCAGCAGCGAACAGAAGGACACCCCGTTCCTGGAACGCTGGACGCACTGGGACGCCGGGCTCCTGGTGAAGATCGCGAAGTTCGGCTACGGCGGTGACCCGGCCGAGAACCCGGATGCCGGGCTGCCCGCCTTCTTCCCCGGCATGCCCATCGCGCTGCGCCTGGTCCACGTGATCATCCCCGACTGGTCGCTCGCCGGCCTGCTGATCTCGTTCGTCGCCGGAGCGGTGGCGATGGTGGCCCTCGCGCGGCTGGCCGAGTTCGAGGGCCCCGCGGGCGCAGGATGGCGGGCGGTCCTTGCGATTTTGCTGTTCCCCATGGCGGTGTTCCTGTTCGCCGGCTACAGCGAGTCGCTGTTCCTGGCGTTCGCGATACCCGCCTGGCTGTACGCGCGGCGCGGCGACTGGCCGGCGGCGGCGCTGCTGGCCGCCGGGGCGTCGTGCGTGCGCATCACGGGTCTGTTCCTCGCGCTCGCGCTGATCGTGGAGTACGTCACGCGCCGAGGGAGCCTCCGCCAGGCATGGTGGCTGGCGGTCCCCTTCCTGCCTCTGGTCGCCTATTCGTTCTACCAGCACCAGCGCACGGGAGACTGGCTGGCCTGGCAGCACGCCCAGCAGGCCGGCTGGGGACGGGACATGGTCTGGCCGTGGCAGTCGTTCCTGACCACCTGGCAGATGGCGGCCGGCGACGGTCAGTTCGTGTGGGCGTTCCGCATGGAGGTCGCCGGCGCGCTGCTCGGGGTGGCCGTGCTGATCTGGCTGCTCGTCGCCCGCAGGTGGAGCGAACTGGTGTACGTCGGACTGCAGCTGAGCGCCCTGCTGTTCTCGGCGTACTACCTGTCGGTGCCGCGTTCGGCCCTGCTGTGGTGGCCGCTGTGGGTGATGCTCGGCCGGGTGTCGGTGCGCCGCCGCTGGGTGCTGCTGCTGTACGCGCTGGTGGCCGGGCCGCTCATGGTGCTGAACACCTTGACCTTCATGCGCGGCGCCTGGGCCGGCTGACCCGCGCCGGTGTCACCGGCCCCCGCTGGATGGCCTGCCCCGCGTCCGCTGCGAACGCGGTCCGTGCCCGGGCGGGCCGATTCGCGTCCGTCCGCGGGTCATCCCCCGCCGGGGCGAGGGAACGCCTTACCCCTTTTCCCGGCTCCGTAATCCAGGGGATTTATCCACAGGCTGTGGACTAAAGGTGGTCACGAAGGAAGGCGATGTCGGCCGCCTGCCCGTCGCCGGGCGTCTCGACCACGATCGGCGCCCCCGCGGCGCGGCACACCGACAGGATCAGCTCGGGGTCGATCTGTCCCTTGCCCAGGTTGGCGTGACGGTCGGCGCCGGAGTCGAAGGCGTCCCGCGAGTCGTTGCAGTGGATCAGGTCGATGCGGCCCGTGATGGCCTTGACCCGGTCGACCACGTCGGCGAGCTCCTCGCCGCCGGCGTGCGCGTGGCAGGTGTCCAGGCAGAACCCCACGTCGAAGCCGTCCAGCGCCTCCCACAGCCGGGCGATGCGCTCGAGCCGGCGCGCCATCGCGTTGCCGCCTCCGGCGGTGTTCTCGATCAGGACGGGGATCGGCGTCTCCAGCCGCTCGAAGACCTTGCGCCAGTTGTCGAACCCGACCTGCGGGTCGTCGTCCTTGCCCACGTGGCCCCCGTGCACGATGAGGCCCTTGGCGCCGATCGACGCCGCCGCCTCCAGTTGGCCGGCCAGCAGCTTGCGGCTCGGGATGCGGATGCGGTTGTTCGCGGTGGCGACGTTGATCACGTACGGCGCGTGGACGTAGACGTCGATCTCCGAGGCCGCCAGCGCCTCGGCGTTCTCCGGCAGCACGGGGCCTTTCCACCCTTGCGGATCGCCCAGGAAGAACTGCGCGACCTGCGCGCCGCGGGCCGTCGCGTGGGCCAGGGGATCATCTCGGTCGACGTGAGCTCCGATACGCACCATGGGTCGAGCCTAGCCGTTTCAAGGTCTCCACCAGGGGCAGTAGGGGCGCCAGGCTGGTACGCCCTGATACCCGCGTACCGTGACAAAATAGGAGACGACTGTGGCCTACTACCGCCGCGGGATCAGCCTCTTAGGCCTGATCTACATCCTCATCGGCATTTACGTGGCATGGGTTCACGACTACATCACCCCGAGCCTGCTCAGGAAGATCGCGCAAGCCCTGCTCGCCATCGTCCTGTGGTTCCTCATTCTCCTCGGCATCGACCTCCACATCGGCGGACAGTGACGCGGCGACCTCCACGGACGCGGGGAGATGCGGCGACATGGCGCGCCGATCTCCACGCCGGCGGGAAGTGAACGGCGGGGGCGCCTCGGGGGGCGCCCCATCGTGCCGCACCGGACGGGCGTGACGGCCTTCGCGGGTCGGACGGACCGGCCGTCCGGGCCGGTCAGACGAACCCTCCGTGATAGACGCCCATCGCGACGCCGACGAACGACATGACGATGGCGACGATGTTCACCGACCGCTCGGCGGTCGTGGCCGACACATATTGCGAGTACATCCCGACGACGAACCCGACGACCCCCGCCCACGAGGCGACGATGTGCGCGCTCACCACCAGGCCGCTGATGAAGGCGACGCCACCGCAGGCCAGCGCCACCAGCGTCAGGGCGTTCTCCAGGGTGTGCTTCCTGCCGTCGGTGTTCAGCGACAGGTGGAAGTGCTCTCTGCCGGAGCCGGTGGCAGATCGCATGATGACCACCCCCTTCCTCTTCTCCCACGTTCCCCTTGTGGCGGCGGGCAATCGCGGCAGGTCAGTCGCGGCGCCCTGGTAGACTTCGTGGGCTGCGTTCGTTATGCGTGCCGTTCGGCGTACCCGATCTCGAAGCACGCGGTCGCCCCGCCACCGAAGGCGGGGGCGACGACGTCAGCGTCCTCCTGTCACGGCATGGTGTCGTGACCGCGATAGTCCAGAGGAGGTTGGAAGTCCGCATGCGTCATTACGAAGTGATGGTCATTCTGGACCCGTCCCTCGATGAGCGCACGGTGACTCCCTCGCTCGACCAGTTCCTCACGGTCGTCCGCAACGACGGCGGCACGGTGGAGAAGGTCGACGTGTGGGGTCGTCGCCGGCTGGCCTACGACATCATCAAGAAGTCCGAGGGCATCTACGCCGTCATCGACCTGACGGCGGCTCCGGCCACCGTCAAGGAGCTCGACCGCCAGCTCAACCTGAACGAAGGCATTCTGCGCACCAAGGTGCTGCGCCCCGACATGCACTGAGCGGCTCCGAGTCCGCCGAAGCCCGGCTTTTGTCGGGCCGGAGCCGTACTCTGAGGCCCGACAGGCTGCGCAGACTCACGCAGGAAGGCGAAAGCGACCGATGGCAGCAGGCGACACAACGATCACCATCGTCGGCAATCTTGTCGACGACCCCGAGCTGCGTTTCACCCCTTCGGGGCAGGCCGTGGCCCGGTTCCGCATCGCGTCCACTCCGCGGTTCATGGACCGCCAGACCAACGAGTGGAAGGACGGCGAAAGCCTCTTCCTGACCTGCAACGTGTGGCGTCAGGCGGCGGAGAACGTCGCCGAGAGCCTCCAGCGTGGGATGCGGGTCATCGTGCAGGGGCGGCTGAAGCAGCGCTCGTACGAGACCAAGGAAGGCGAGAAGCGCACGGTCTACGAGGTCGAGGTCGACGAGGTCGGCCCGTCCTTGCGCAACGCCACCACCAAGGTCAACAAGACCGCCCGCCAGGGCGGCGGCGGCGGAGGCGGCGGGTTCGGCGGCGGCGCCGACGACCCGTGGGCCTCGGCCACTCCGGCGCCCGCCGGTGGCGGGTTCGGCGGAGGCGGCGGCGGTGGCTACGGTGGCGGCGGCGGTGGCGGCTACAACCAGGGCGGCTACGGCGGCGGTGGCGGTGGCGGCGACCTGAGCGACGAGCCTCCCTTCTGATCCACTCATCCATTCCAGTAACCGATCGACCATTCCCGCGTCATGCGGGGCTCTCTTAGGAGGAGCACCAAGATGGCGAAGCCGGCACTGCGCAAGCCGAAGAAAAAGGTTTGCCTGTTCTGCCATGACAAGATCTCTTACGTCGACTACAAGGACACGGCGCTGCTGCGGAAGTTCATCTCCGACCGCGGCAAGATCCGTGCCCGCCGGGTGACGGGCAACTGCACCCAGCACCAGCGTGACGTGGCGACCGCGATCAAGAATGCCCGTGAGATGGCGCTGCTGCCGTACACGAGCACCGCGCGCTGACAGGAGGCTTGCGAGATATGAAGCTCATTCTCACCAATGAGGTCTCCGGCCTCGGCGCTCCCGGCGACATCGTCGAGGTCAAGGACGGCTACGGCCGCAACTATCTGATCCCCCGCGGGTTCGCCATGCGGTGGACGCGCGGCGGCGAGAAGCAGATCGATTCGATCAAGAAGGCGCGCGACGCCCGCGAGATCCGCGACCTCGGCACCGCCAAGGAGGTCGCCGGCCGGCTCGGCGCCCTTCGGGTCACGCTGAAGACGCGCGCCGGCGACTCCGGCCGCCTGTTCGGCTCGGTCACCACCGGTGACATCGCCGACGCCGTCAAGGCCGCGGGCGGTCCGCTCCTCGACCGTCGTCGCATCGAGATCACCAACGCGATCAAGAGCGTCGGCTCCCACCGCGTCTCGGTCCGGCTGCACCCCGAGGTGTCGGCCAACCTCGACGTCGAGGTCGTCGGTTCCTGACGGTTCCGTGCACAGACGGCCTCCGGTCGCCGGCGGTCTCCGGGTTGTGACGGTCTCCGGCGCCTGAGGTCCCGGTCGTGGCTCGCCGTCCCGCCTTCGCGGGGTGGTCGCGCCGTGGCCCGAGGTCCGGTGAAGGCCCCTTTCCTTCCGGGAAAGGGGCCTTCGTCATCTCTACGGAGCGAAGCCGCAGGTTATCCCTGTTTGCTGTTAGATGGCGCTATATGTACGAATGCGTGCTTCCCGCTATCCTGGGCGACGAATTCCCTCGGTGAGACGCCTTCTGGAGGCACGTATGCTCCGTCCCTCGATGCTGCCGGCGCTCGGCGCCCTCGCGCTGGTGGCGGTGGCGTGCGCTCCGGCCTCCGACACGACGACCCCCTCCGCCGGCGCGAACGGCACTCCGCAGGCGTCGGCCTCCTGCGCCAAGGACCAGCTCAAGCTGCTCAAGTCCGGCACCCTGACGATCGCGACCGACAAGCCCGCCTACGAGCCGTGGTTCAAGGACGACAAGCCCGCCAACGGCCAGGGCTTCGAGAGCGCCGTCGCCTACGCCGTGGCCGCCAAGCTCGGCTTCGCCGACAGTGAGGTGTCCTGGGCGAGCATCCCGTTCAACTCGGCGTTCGCGCCCGGCGACAAGCAGTTCGACTTCGACGTCAACCAGGTGTCCATCACTCCGGCCCGCGCGAAGGCCGTCGACTTCAGCAGCGGGTACTACACGGTCAAGCAGGCGGCGGTCGCCCTGGAGGGCTCGAAGTTCGCCTCGGCGACCTCCCTGGCCGCCCTGAAGGACGCCAAGATCGGCGTGCAGATCGGCACCACTTCCCTGCAGGCCGTGAAGGACGTCATCCAGCCGAGCGCGGAGCCCAACGTCTACAACGAGCAGATCGACGCGATCACCGCGCTGAAGAACAAGCAGGTGGACGCCCTGGTGGTCGACCTGCCGACCGCCTTCTACGTCACGGCGGCACAGGTGGAGCATTCCAAGATCGTCGGCCAGTTCGGCGCGGGCTCGGGCACCCCCGAGGAGTTCGGTCTGGTCTTCCAGAAGGGCAACCCGCTCGTGAGCTGCGTCGACCAGGCCATCGGCGAGCTGAGGTCCTCCGGCGAGCTGGCGAAGATCGAGACTCGGTGGCTCGGCTCGGCGGCCGGCGCGCCGGAGCTGAAGTGAGCGACCGGGCCCCGGAAGGGAGCCCGGCCGACCCCCGCGTCCCCGGCGACACGCCAGGTGAGCCCCCCGTCCCCATGGACGGGCGAGCTCAGGCCCCCGTCTCTACGGACGGGCCGGGTCAGGCCCGCGTCTCCATGGACGGATCGGGTCAGGCCCGCGTCTCCATGGACGGATCGGGTCAGGCCCGCGTCTCCATGGACGGATCGGGTCAGGCCCGCGGCTTCACGCACGGGCTTGGCCGGGACCGCGCTTCGCGGGAGGGGCCGGGCTCGGATGGCGGGCCGGGCGAGGACGGCTCGTGGCGCAGGAGCGAACGGCAGCGCGAACGCGAGCGACTGCGCCGCCGCTCGGACCTGCGGTCCGGCTCGATCGCCACGGCGTCCACCGTGGTGTTCATCGTCCTGGCGATCTGGCTGGTCACCACCTCGCCCGGCTGGCCGCGGGTCAAGGAGACCTTCTTCGACCTCGGCGAGTTCTCCGGCGCCCTGCCCGACGTCCTGTGGGGCTTCCTGCTCAACATCAAGATCTTCCTGATCGCCGAGCCGCTGATCCTGCTCGTCGGCCTGCTCGTCGCGCTGGTGCGCAACCTGCACGCTCCGGTGTTCTACCCGCTGCGCGCGCTCGCCGTGCTGTACACCGACGTCTTCCGCGGCGTGCCGACGATCCTGGTCATCTACCTGGTCGGGTTCGGCCTGCCCGCGCTGCGCCTGCAGGGCATGCCCACCGACCTGGCGACGCTCGGGATCATCGCGCTGGTGCTGTCGTACGGAGGGTACGTCGCCGAGGTGTTCCGGTCGGGCATCGACTCGGTGCACCCGAGCCAGCGCGCCGCCGCGCGGTCGCTGGGCCTGACCCACGGCCAGGCCATGCGCTTCGTCGTGCTGCCCCAAGCCGTGCGGCGCGTCGTGCCGCCGCTGCTCAACGACTTCGTCTCGCTGCAGAAGGACACCGCCCTGGTGGCCACCATCGGCCCGCTGGAGGCGCTGCGCCAGGCGCAGATCCACACCGCGGAGACCTTCAACTACACCCCTTACCTGGCCGCGGCGCTGCTGTTCATCGTGCTGACCATCCCGATGGCCCGCTTCACCGACTACCTGGCGGCCCGTTCGCAGAGAAGGAGGGGAGTGTGACCGTGCCGGTCGAGCAGGGGCGGAGCCTGCTGCAGATCGAGGGCGTGTGGAAGTTCTACCACCGCCACAGCGTGCTGCGCGGCATCGACCTGTCGGTGGACTCCCACGAGGTGGTCTGCCTCATCGGAGCCTCCGGCTCGGGCAAGTCGACCCTGCTGCGCTGCGTGAACCTGCTGGAGACCGTCGACGACGGCGCCATCCACCTGGACGGGGCGGAGATCACCGACGTGCGGGCCGACCCCGACGACGTGCGCAAGCGCATCGGCATGGTGTTCCAGGCCTACAACCTGTTCCCCTCCATGACCGTCCTTTCCAACATCACGCTGGCGCCGCGCAAGGCGCACGGCGTCGGCAGGGCCGAGGCCGAGGAGCGGGCACGCGAGCTGCTGGCCAGGTTCGGCCTGGCGGACAAGGCGGAGGCCTACCCCGACCGGTTGTCCGGCGGCCAGCAGCAGCGGGTGGCCATCATCCGCGCGCTCGCCACCCGGCCGCGCCTGCTGCTGCTGGACGAGGTGACCTCGGCCCTGGACCCCGCGCTGGTCGGCGAGGTGCTGGAGATCATCCGCGAGCTGAAGGACACGGGGATGACGATGGTCCTGGCCACCCACGAGATGGGGCTGGCCCGGGACATCGCCGACAAGGTCTGCTTCCTGGACGGTGGTGTGCTGCTGGAGCAGGGGACTCCGGAGCAGATCTTCACCGACCCCCGCGAGCCGCGTACCCGCGAGTTCCTGAGCAGGGTGCTCAACCGCCGGTGACCAGCCAGGCGCGCCCGTACGCGCGCGAGCCCAGGGTCACCAGACGGGCCGCCATCCACACGCCCAGCGCCGCCCACAACGCCACCAGGCCGCCGCCCAGGTGGACGACGGCGTACGCCGCGGGCAGGTAGACGGCCGTCGTGATCGCCGAGGCCCAGGCCAGATAGCGGCGGTCCCCGGCGCCGATGAGCACGCCGTCGAGCACGAACACCACGCCGGCCACGGGCTGGAGCAGCGCCACCGGCCACAGGACCGCGACCAGCTCGGCGCTCACGGCGGCGTCGGCGCCGAACAGGTGCGGGATGACCGGTCGCAGCGCGAGGGTGGCGGCCCCCAGGACCACCCCGCAGCCGACGCCCCAGACCACCATGGTGCGGGTGGCCGCCCGCGTGTGGTCGCTGCGCCCCGCGCCGAGGGTGCGGCCGGTGATGGCCTGGCCGGCGATGGCGATCGCGTCGAGGGCGTAGGCGAGCAGCGACCAGATCTGCGTGGCGATCGCGTGGGCGGCGAGCTGGGCGACGCCCATGCGGGTGGCCACGGCGGTGGCGGCGATCAGCACGACCCTCAGGCACACCGTCCGGATGATCAGGGCGATGCCGGCCGTACCGGAGGCCCGTACCCCGGCCAGGTCAGGGCGGAGGGAGACCCGGTGCCTGCGGGCCGCGCGGGCGACGACGACCAGGTAGACCAGGGCGCCGAGTCCCTGGGCCGTGACGGTGCCCCACGCCGAGCCCGCGATGCCCCAGTGGAACCCCAGCACGAACACGGCGTTGAGCACGGCGTTCAGCGCGAAGGACCCGACCGAGACGGCCAGTGGGGTCACGGTGTCCTGCAGGCCGCGCAGGATGCCAGTGCCGGCCAGGACGACGAGCATGGCGGGGACACCGAACAGGCTGATGCGCAGGTAGGCGACCGCGGGCCCCGACACCTCGGCGGCCGCGCCGAACCACTGGACGATCCACGGGGACAGCGGCCAGCAGACCACGATCAGCGCCAGCCCGATCGCCGTGGCCAGCCACAGCCCGTCGATGCCCTGCTTGACCGCCCGGACGAGGTTGCCCGCGCCGACCTGCCGGGCCACCGCCGCCGTCGTGCCGTACGCCAGGAAGACGCAGATGTTCACCAGGGTGGTGAGCGCGGCTCCGGCGATGCCGAGGGCGCCGAGCGAGGCCGTGCCGAGACGGCCGACGATGGCGTAGTCGACCAGGATGAACAGCGGCTCGGCCACGAGCGCGCCGAAGGCCGGAACGGCGAGCCTGAGGATCTCCCGGCTGCCGACCCGGGGGGTAAGAGTCACTTGTCTATATTGCCCCTTACCTCAGCATGCTCGGCACCGGTCCCGCCGCTCATCGGCCTGTCGCGCGGACTTTCTTTTCTCCACAGCCCGTGGATACCGTTTCCCCTGCTCAGTCGGGGGTCTGTGGTTATCCCCCATGGTTATCCACAGACTTGTCCCCAGCGTGCCCACATCTCCAGGCCAGAACTGCACACGTTATCCACAACGTTGTCGACAGGACGCGTTGCCGCTCGCCCGAGAACCGGCGAAACTGTCACCCCGGCTACTTCGGGGGTGGCACGGGGGAGTCAGGGAGGGCCGCCAGTTGAGCAGTGAAGTCGTGCAGGCCTTCGACGCACCATTCGAGCGTACGCCTCCCAGCAACATCGAGGCCGAGCAGTCCGTGCTGGGCGGCATGCTGCTGTCCAAGGACGCCATCGCCGACGTGGTGGAGGTCCTGCGTTCCGACGACTTCTACCGTCCGGCGCACCAGGTCATCTACGACGCCATCCTCGACCTGTACGGACGCGGCGAGCCGGCCGACGCGGTGACGATCTTCAACGAGCTGTCCCGCCGGGGCGAGATGGCCCGGGTGGGCGGCGGCACCTACCTGCACACGCTCACCGCCATCGTCCCCACGGCCGCCAACGCCGGCTACTACGCCAAGATCGTGCGCGAGCAGGCCATCCTGCGGCGGCTCATCGAGGCGGGCACCCGCATCGTCTCCTACGGCTACGGCGGGCAGAACGAGGAGGTCGACGAGCTGGTCGACCGCGCCCAGGCCGAGATCTACGCGGTCACCGAGCGCCGCACCAGCGAGGACTACCGCCCCCTGTCCGAGATCATGCCCGGCGCGCTGGACGAGATCGAGGCCATCGGCAGCCGCAGCGGCCAGATGGTCGGCGTGCCCACCGGCTTCCAAGACCTCGACGCCCTGATGAACGGCCTCCACCCCGGCCAGATGATCGTCGTCGCCGCCCGCCCGGCCATCGGCAAGTCGACGCTTGGTCTGGATTTCGCACGATCCGCTGCGATCAAGCACCATATGGCCACTGTGGTGTTCTCGCTGGAAATGTCGCGCAATGAGATCACCATGCGCCTGTTGTCGGCCGAGGCGCGGGTGGCGCTGCACACCATGCGTTCGGGCACCATGAACGACGAAGACTGGACGCGCCTCGCGCGCCGCATGAGCGAGGTCGCCGAGGCGCCGCTGTTCATCGACGACTCGCCCAACATGTCGATGATGGAGATCCGCGCCAAGTGCCGTCGTCTCAAGCAGCGCCACGACCTGCGCTTCGTCATCGTCGACTATCTCCAGCTGATGAGCTCGCCGAAGAAGACCGAAAGCCGCCAGCAGGAGGTCTCCGAGATCTCCCGTGCCCTCAAGCTGCTGGCCAAAGAGCTGGAGGTGCCGGTGATCGCGATCTCCCAGCTCAACCGCGGCCCCGAACAGCGCACCGACAAGCGTCCCCAGGTGTCCGACCTGCGCGAGTCCGGCTCGATCGAGCAGGATGCCGACGTGGTGATCCTGCTCCATCGCGAGGACGCCTACGAGCGCGAGTCGCCGCGTGCCGGCGAGGCCGACCTGATCGTGGCCAAGCACCGCAACGGCCCCACCGCCACCGTGACCGTCGCCTTCCAGGGCCACTACAGCCGCTTCGTCGACATGGCGCCTCACTGACCCTCCCCTTGTAGGGTCTCAACCCATCCCCGCCCACGCCTCCGTAGGCGGCAGCCGCCCGCCCTGTCCCCTCCTCCGCGAACGGCGGCGGGCCCGGCCGGCATTTCTGACGCGGGCGGTCCGACCGCCACCACGGGCAGCCCCCGCGACGGGCTTGCCCCGGCGAATGCCGGTGGACCCGGACCGGCCGTCACGACGGGGAGTCGTCGGGGCGGTAGGTGATGCGGCCGGCAGAGCGGAGATCGGGCCTGGCCCCGGCGAGCGCCGCTGACCGGGACGGGGCCGGACCGGCCGTCATGACGAGGAATCGTCGGGGCGGTAGGTGATGCGGCCGGCAGAGCGGAGATCGGGCCTGGCCCCGGCGAGCGCCGCTGACCGGGACCGAGCGGGACCGGCCGTCAGGACGAGGAGTCGCCGGGGCGGTAGGTGAAGCGGCGATCGGGCCTGGCCCCGGTGAGCGCCGCTGACCGGGACGGGGCCGGACCGGCCGTCACGACGAGGAGCCACCAGGTTGGGAGGCGATTTTCCGGAGGGCGTCGGCGGTGAACTCGTCGGCGGGGTAGAAGGACTCGATCGCCAGCTCGGCGACCGTGATGTCCAGAGGCGTGCCAAAGGTGGCGATCGTACTGAAGAAGGTCAGTTCGCCTTCCTCGTGGCGCAGCTTCAGCGGCACGACGATCTCGCCGGGGCCGGGCAGCTCCACCTCGGGTTCCGGCTGGTCGCACGGGTAGGCGCGCAGTTCTTGATCCAGTGTTTCGAGCTGCGGGTCGGCGGTGAGGGCGATCTGGCGGCGTAGCCGGCCGAGCAGGTGGGCGCGCCACTCGCCGAGGTTGACGATGTGCGGAGCCAGACCGTCCGGGTGCAGGCTGGCCCGCAGCACGTTGGCCGGGGCGGCGAGCAGCGTGGGCGACACCAGGCTCGTGAGCACCCCGAGGCTGGTGTTGCCGTCCACGAGGTTCCAGCGGCCGTCCACCACGACGGCGGGGTAGGGTTCGTGCCCGGCGAGGACCTGCTTGATCGCCCGGCGCACCGCCCGCATGCCCGGAGCGTCCAGCGTGGTCTCGGTGAAGACCGGCGCGAACCCGGCCGCCAGCAGCAGGCGGTTGCGCTCGCGCAGCGACAGGTCGAGATGCTCGGCCAGGAGCAGCACCATCTCGCGGCTGGGGTTGGAACGCCCGGTCTCCAGGAAGCTCAGGTGCCGGGTGGAGATGTCCGCCTGGATGGCCAGGTCGAGCTGGCTGAGCCGGCGGTGCTCACGCCACTGGCGGAGCAGCTCGCCGACCGGCCGCCGGGAGAGCGCCGTCGTCGTCATGGCCCGACCCTATGCGTCCCCCCGCGCCCCCGCGATTACCTGCCACGTAACCAACGCGCGAGGGAGTGGCTCAGGCGGTGGAGCCGCCGTCCACGACGAGATCGTGGCCGACGGTGAAGGCGGCGTCGTCCGAGGCGAGCCAGAGCACGGCCGAGGTGATCTCCTCCAGCGTGCCGACCCGGCCGATGGGAAGCTGCTCTTTCATGCGGTCGGCGCGGTCGGCCTCGCTCTCGCCCGGGCGCATGGACATGGGGGTGTCGTGCGGCCCCGGGCTGACCGCGTTGATTCGGATGCCCTCGCGGATGCACTCCAGGGCCGCCGTGCGGGTCAGCGCGGTCACCGCCGCCTTGGACGCGGCGTAGGCGCCCAGGCCGGGGACCCGCTTGTGCGCGCCCACCTGGGACGACACGTTGACGATCACGCCGGCGCCCTGTCGGCGCATGGCGGCGATCTCGTGCTTCATCGACAGGAAGACGCCGGTGGCGTTGCCGGCCATGGTGCGCGCCCAGTCGTCCTCGTCGATGTCGGCGACCTGCCCCAGGGCCAAGACGCCCGCGTTGTTGACCGCGACGTCCAGTCGCCCCTGCCTTCGCACGATTTCGGCGACGAGCCGGGCGACCTCCGGCGAGCTGGTCACGTCGGCGGTCAGGGCGGCCGCCCGGCCCCCCTCGGCCTCGATGAGCCGGACCGTCTCCTGGAGCGGCCCCTCGCGGCGGCCGGCCACGAACACCGTCGCGCCCTCGCGAGCGAAGCCGCGTGCGACCGCCCGGCCGATGCCCGAGCCGCCACCGGTGACCAGAACCGTCCGGCCGTGGAATCTCATCGCTCCCCCTGATGGTGATGCCGCATGTGTCGCGACGCTTATTAGATCGTTCGTTCTTGAAATAGCTGACGTTTTGAGTGACCGCCCACTGCGGAGCCGGTGGTCACGCCGACGCCGGCCGGGAGGTGGTCAGCCGAGCACCGACAGGGCCTGGGCCGCGGCGTCGCGCACCCGTGCCGGGTCGGGGAAGCCCTTGCCGACCACCCTCAGCCCTTGCAGGAAGACCAGCAGGAAGCGGGCCAGCGCCCTCGGGTCGCGACCGGCGGGCAGTTCGCCCTGGGCCCGCGCCCGGGTCAGCGCCGACGCCAGCGCGGTCTCCATGGCGGTCCAGTTGGCGTCCAGGATGCGGGTGACCTCCGGGTCGCCCGGGAGCATCTCGGCCGCCGCGTTGACCACCATGCATCCCCGGCGCCGCCCGTCATCGAGGGCGTCGGCGGCGTAGGACTCGACCAGCGCGCGCACCGCCGGCAGAGCCGGGCCCGGCTGGGACAGGATCTCGACGAGCGGCGGGTTGCGGGTCTCGATGTAGCGGCGCAGGGCGAGCACGTACAGGTCGTGCTTGCCGCCGAAGGTGGAGTAGAGGCTGGCGCGGGCGATGCCGAGCGTCTCGACCAGATCGGCCATCGACGTCGCCTCGTAACCGCGCTCCCAGAACAGCTCGAGCGCCGCCTGGAGCGCCTTCTCGGGATCGAATTCCTTCGTGCGTGCCACGGCATGGGACCCTATCAAGAACGATTGGTCTAAAACAACCCTGAGACCACCCCGTCTGTCCCCACGGACGGTTTCCCCGACGAACCGTCCCTGGCGCACAGCGTGTTCTGTCACTCCCAGCGGAAGAACCGCACCGCGAACGCTCCGGCGGCCAGTGTCCAGGCGGCGAGGACGGCGAGGTGGAGAGGCTGTGGGGCGGCACCGGCCCAGGCGTCGCGTAACACCTGGCCGAACGCTCCCGTCGGGGTGAAGTCGCTGAACCGCACCAGGGTCTCGGGCATCAGCTCGCGAGGAAGCCACATGCCGCCGAGGAACAGCAAGGGGAACATCACCACCGCGCCGACGCCGCCGGCGGCACGGCCGTTGGGCACCACGGCGGCGACCGACAGGCCGATCGCGAAAAGAGCGCACACTCCAAGGACGAAGGACAGCACGAACCACGGCAAGGCGGCAGGCACGTGCGTGTCCAGCACGAGGTGCCCGAAGAGGATGGTGAGGAACGCGGCCAGCAGCGCCACGGCCAGGTTCAGCACCAGTTGGGCGCCCAGCAGGGTCGCCGGCGAGGCGGGCGTGATGGACAACCGGCGCAGCACGCCGCGCTCGCGATAGGTGGCCAGCACGGTGGGGATGACGCTGAAGGCCGAGGTCGCCACCGCCAGCATGATCATCATCGCGGGCAGCTGGGTGTCCACCACCCGCTGACCGCCCAGCGAGGGGTCGGGTTCCCGAAAGCCCGGAATGGCGCTGCCGAGGATCAGCAGCAGGCCCAGTGGGAGCACGAGCGTGAAGAAGGCCGTCAGAGGGTCGCGCAGATAGAGCCTGGTCTCGGTGAACAGCACCTTGCGCAGCGCACCGGGCCTGGGCGGAGCCACGTGGGGAGGGTGCGAGCGGGTCGTCGTCATGGGGGCTCCTAAGAGGCGTCGGCGGCCGGGCGGCCTGTCAGGGCAAGGAAGGCGTCCTCCAGCGTGGCCTGGTCCATCTGGAGGCCCGCGGGAACGACCTGGCAGGCCGCGAGGGCCTTGGTCACGGCGAGCAGCAAACCCTCGGACCCGGTCACCGTGACCGAGTCGCCTTCACGGATCAGGCTCGCGACCTCAGGGAGCGCCCTGAGCACCTGGTCGGCGTCAGGAGCGCTGCGGAACCGGACGCGCTGGCCGCCGTCCACCCTGGCGATCAGGCCCGCGGGCGTGTCCACCGCGGCCACGCGCCCCCTGTCGATCACCGCGACGCGGTCGCAGAGCCGCTCGGCCTCCTCCATGAAGTGGGTGACCAGGACGATCGTGACGCCGCGTCGTTTGACCTTCTCGATGAGCTCCCAGGTCTCACGGCGGGCCATGGGGTCGAGGCCGGTGGTCAGCTCGTCCAGGACGGCCACGCGAGGGTCGCCGACGAGCGCGAGGGCGATCGACAGACGCTGGCGCTGCCCGCCGGACAGCTTGGCGAACGGAGTGTCGCGTTTGGGACCGAGCCCGACCTCCTCCAGCAGCGCCCGCCAGTCGGCAGGGCGATCGTAGAAGGAGGCGTACAGCTCGAGGGCCTCCCCGACCCGCAGCCTGTCGGGGAGCGAGCAGTCTTGCAGCTGCACGCCGACCCTCTGGCGGAGCACGGCGCGGTCGCGGCGCGGGTCCAGGCCGGTGACGGTGATGGCGCCGCCGTCGGGGACGCGAAGGCCGCACACGCACTCGACGGTCGTGGTCTTGCCGGCGCCGTTGCGGCCGACGACGCCGAACAGCTCGCCCTCGTGCACGGTGAACGACACCTCGTCGACCGCCACCTGCTCGCCGTACACCTTGCGCAGGCCGGCGATCTCGATGATTTCCATGCCGCCGACGGTAGGAAGCGCGGCGTCGCGGCGGAATGCGGCTGCGGCCCGGACGGAGGTGTACCTAGGTACACCTTCGAACGGGCGCCACGGCCACTGCGAGCTAAGTGCCCGATGCCGCAGACTTGACGGCATGGTTCTCAGGACGGTGGTCGGCTTCGGGCGGGCTTTGGTGCTGCTCGCCCTGGCCGTGGTGAACGCGGCGCTCGCCGCGGTGGCGCTGCTCGTCTTCCTGCTGTGCTTCGGCCTCGGCCTGGTGTTCCTGTTCCCGGCCACCATCCGCCTGGTCCGCCGCCGCGCCGTCCAGGCGCGACGGCTCGCGCTGGCCTGGGCCGAGGTGCAGATCGTCCCGCCTTACCGCGCCGCTCCGCCGCCGCCCGTGCCGCAGCGCGACGGCTGGTACCGCGAGGGCCGCAGCCTGTACCGCACGTCCCTGGTCCCGAACTTCAACCGCACCTTCGAGTGGATGTTCAAAGACCCCGCCACCTGGCGTGATCTCGCCTGGCTGCTCGGCGACCCGCTGATCGGCGGCGTGGCGGTCCTGGTGCCGCCGCTCCTGGTGGCGTCCGGGGTGGCGCTGGTGGCGCAGGGCCCGGTGCAGGCGGTGGCCGGGGTGCTGCTCGTGCTGGCCGGGCCGCTG